>NZ_CP109047.1:0-559551 GCF_045161545.1 Streptomyces sp. NBC_00637
GGTAACCCCCTGGCCTTCGGCCAGGGGGCTCGCGCCTTCGGCCCTTCGCAGGTGCGTACGGCGAACTCCCGTGCTTCGCACGGGAGTTGCGGGCCTCCGGCCCGCCGGGGTCGGTGGGCGGGGTGGGGGCCGAGGGCTGGCGCCCTCGGCGTGGCCGGGTGAGGCGCTCCGCGCCCTGGGTGGTGTGTGGTGGCAACTCCTCCGCTGCGCTGCGGAGTTGGGGTGTTGCGGGAGTGGTGTTCGGGGGCTGGCGCCCCCGAGTTGGAGTGGGTGCGGGGGCGCTCCGCGCTCCCGTGGTTGGTGGGTGGTCAACTCCTCCGCTGCGCTCCGGAGTTGGGGGATGGAGGGCTGTTTGCTGTTGGGGTGTGTGGTGGCTTTGCTTGTTGGTCACGTGGTGTAACCGTGTTGGGGTGGTGATCTTGGAGTGCTCCGCACTCCTGCCAGGCGGTGTGAGTGCGGCCGGGTGATGTCATTTCAGGCTCGTTGGACAGAGATCCAGTTGGGGCGCGTGCTCGTGAAGTCGTGGCGGGGCGTACGGTGTCGAGACTTGCAAGTTACCGAGGGGTGAGGGCGGGATGCGTCGAGCGGCGGTATATCCGGTGACGATCGCTGCGGAGTGCGGGACGCAGGCCCGGCTGAAGGAGCTGCTGGAGGCTGAGAAGTCGCGGGCGGCGGTGCTGTCGTCAGCGCCTCAATGGGGGACGTACGGGCTGCCGAGGGGCGCGGCGGCGGGGGTTCGGGCGCGGTGGCGGAGGGAGCATCAGCGGCTGCGTGCGGAGGGGCTGTTGCTGGATACCGGGGACGTGCTGGTCGAGTTCGGGGTGCTCGAGGAGCTGCGGGCGCGCGGCTGGGATCGCGAGTGGCCGGCGGCGCCGGAGGACGCGTGGGATCAGGGGCGGTGGCCGGGCTCGAGGGACGGCGGTTTCCCGGATCGGGTTTCTGCCCGTCTGGGCGGGGGCCTGGTCGAGCGCACCGTCGCGGCATGCTGGGCGACGTCGTGCGAGGCGATCGCGGCGCTGCGCCGGTGGCGGGATGACAACCCCGGGATCACTCCGCCTCGCGTCCGCGTGGACGAGGCCGGCCGGGAGCAGCTCGTCGGGCCGCTCGCTGAGTACGAACGGCTCTCCGCCCGCGTCACCACCACTGGGGAGATCTGGCGCGCGGGCCTTGCCCGCGGCATCGCCCACGCCGAGCGTCTCGCCCGGGAGAACGCCGCAGGTCAGTAGAGGGACACCACGGGCTGACTGCGCTGGGAACGGGTTGACGGCCGTTTCCCTGCGTGCTGCTGGGCTTCTGGTGGGGCCTTCGGCCCGTCGCCGGACATGACGTGTCGGCGGCGCGGTCGTTGAACCGTGCGGAGCGCCTTTCGAGCTGGCCCCGGTGCGGCAGGCGAGGGCCGGCTTGTTCAGGACGATTCAGGAGCCGACGGCGGCCGCGGGGCAGCGGTCTGCTTGGTCATCAGGACGCGCGTCTTCGGAGAGTCGGCCGCATCCCCCCGCGTCCATCCCTGGCGCTCCCAGAAGCGCAGCGCGCCGTCCCCGCCGGGCTTGCCCGCGTCCACCAGCAGGTAGGCGCCGCGGTACCCGTGCCGCGCCAGCTCCCGCAGTACGAACTCCTCCAGCCGCGCCCCATGCCCTGCGCCCCGTACGTCGGGCCGGGTGGCCAGGTACATCAGGTAGACCGGCCAGGCCCGGCCGGCCGCCTGCCTGTAGCGCGTGCGGCGCAGGAACTTCGCGGCGGCCACCGCCGCCACCGTGCCGCCCTCGTCGAGCACCCACACCCCGTACTCCGCGTGAGCGTCACCGCTCTCCTCCTGCTCCTGCAGGTACTCGCCCCACCGGCTGGCGTTGTTCTCCTCCGGCCACTCCTGGCCGAGGAGTTCGAGCACGGACGGCAGATCGGCCGAGGTGGCCCGGCGTAGCACAGGGGCAGACATCCCGCCAGTATGAACGCCCCGCCCCGCACGGCGCGTTGGTCACCTCCGCGGCCGGCCGGCGGCGTTCCCGGGCATCGGCCGGTGTCACGCTGTCACGCCACACCGCCGACTCTCTCTCATCCTGCTTTTCCGCAGGTCAGGGCCCTTTCTCGCGGGGTGTGACAGGCAGCGTGACGCGCTGCGTGACAGCGGCCTCGCCGGGCTCGACATGCCCAGCCCGGCGAGGCGGTGCAGGTGAGCCGGGGTGTGAACGGTGGGGGCCGGCAGCCCGCCCCTGTCCGGCTCACAGGCAGACACAGCGCGAGCCAATCACCACATATTGACGCGTTAAATTTGACTCACGATCCCTAGGTGAGTAAATTAGTACATACATGCTGGCGCTGTCAGCCGGCCCTCATCACCTTCCGGAGGAGCACCTTGACTGACCTGCGCACCCTCGACCTCAAGGCCCTCAACTCGGCCACGAAGTACCCGCAGATCGACACGTACCACGAGATCGACCGCGGGCGTCTGCTCGAAAAGACCGTCGCTTTCAGCGGCGAGGTCTACCTGACCGAGAAGGTCGACGGCACGAACGCACGCATCATCGTCGCCCCGAACGGCGACTACGTCCTGGGCAACCGCGAGCACCTGCTGCATGCGCGGGGCGACTTCATCGCGAACCCGGCCGAAGGCATCGTCGACGCCCTGCGCGGCCTCGCCGGCCGGATCACCGCCCCCGAGGCGGGCCTGCGCGTGTACTACCTGGAGGTCTACGGGATGCACAGCGGCGGCAAGATCACCCGGGCCAGCGCCGAGTACACCGGCTCCCAGGCCGTCGGCTACCGCCTGTTCGACGCGGTGAGCATCGCCCCGGACGTGCTGACGCGGCCGGTCGAGGCGATCTCCGCCTGGCGTAAGAACGGCGGCCAGCGCTTCCACACCGAGCAGGAGCTCAGCGCCGCCGCCGAGCAGAACGCGGTCGCGCTCACCCCGCGTCTGGGAAGCCTCCCGTCCAGCGAACTGCCCACCGGCCTCAAGGAGATGCAGGACTTCCTTGCCGAGCGGCTGCCCGCGACCCGCGCTGCGCTCGACGACGGCGGCACCGGCCGCCCCGAGGGCATCGTGCTGCGCACGGCGGACCGCTCGGTGATCGCCAAGGCCCGCTTCGAGGACTACGCGCGCACCTTCAAGAGCCGCACCAAGCGGTGAACCCCCTCAGGCCCGGCCGCACCCCATGCGGCCGGGCCTGTCCCGTTTCCCTCACCCTCCACCCGCCCGACCGGCAGCACACGGCCGGAGACACCGACCGATCGGGGACCGCACCGTGACCACCCAGACCGCCGAAACTCTCGCCCGGCGTCTGTACGACGCGCTGGTCGTCGAAGCCCGCAGGAACGCCGCCTACTGGCCGGAGCACCAACTGCTCCGCCACGTCGACGCGATGCGCCCGGCCGAAGCCCTGGACGCCTTCGCCGGCCAACAGTTCATCAGCACGGACCTGCTCGCAGCCGTCACCGGCGTCCTGCGCCACCTCGCCCCCGCCGACTACGTGGACCAGGAGGAAGCGGCAGAGCTGTCCGAGCATGACTTCATGGAACTGCTCGCCTTCTCGGCCCGATGCGAGAGCGCGGACTTCTGCGACGTCCGCGCGGACGCCCCACCGAAGTTCGAGAGCCCAGGTCTCCAGACGCTCGCCCAGCGACCGAGCGGGCTGGAGGAGCTGCTCGACCGGCACGAGGAGGCCATCAGCGCCTTCTTCAGGCAGCCCGACGCCTCCGAGCGTCTCAGCGCCCACACCGAGGCGTAGCCAGGCCCGCGCGGCAACGCTCAACTGGAGGCGTCTGCCCGTGAGTCCGACGCCAGCGCCGCAGGCCGGCAGGGGGACACCACGGGCGGCACGCGGGCGGCCTCCGCCCGGCCCGGCAGGCGGCGGAGGAACCCGCCCGCACCGATGAGCCGACCCAAGGCAACGCGACACGTTTAATTTGCACATAAGCCGCATAGTGTGTAAATTATCTATTAGCGGCACGGGGCAGCAGCCCGGCGATCCCACAGCACCGAGGAGCGGACCTATGCCGACCGACCAGACTCCCCTGGACACCAACGGCCACGACCTCCTGCCCCGGCGCGCCGACACCGTGGAGGTCCTCATCGGGGCCAGGAGCGGGGAGCCGATCGTGATCGGCGCCCGCTTCAGCTGCGCCAGCTGCGACCAGATGCCGACGTACGTCCTGCGCGAGGGCACCGTGCACGTCCAGGACCCGTGCCCCTACCCGATGGGCATCACCACTGAGACCACCCTCGACGTGCCCTCCGGGAAGCTGATCGTCACCGACGACCTGCGCGACGTCTACAACGTCGACTTCGAAGCGGGCGCCGACTACGGGACCGCCCTCGGTAAGAAGCAGGTCATCGAGGCGATGGCGGCCCTCGGATGCGCCTTCGGCATCGTGAGCAACACCGGTCCCGGCCTATACCGCGACGGGGCCGACAGCTACGTCATCGCCGCTCCGGTCCGCGACGACAACGACGTCCCCTCCCTGCCCGACGAGGCGCGCCTGGCACGGATCAGCACCGAGCTGTGGGCGTACTCGATCGCCGACTTCGAGGACTGGAAGGCCAAGGGCGGCCACCCGGGACAGAAGCGGCTCGGCAGGTACACGGTCGTCGACGTCACCCCGGGCACCTACAAGTTCACCTTCCACGGCGGCGAGCGCCGCTTCGACCACCACGCCGCCGACACCGTGGTCTTCGCGCACATCGAGCGCTTCTCCCCCGCCTCCTGACGAGCAGCACCCGCCCCCGGGGGCGGCCCCGCAGGCCGCCCCACCCCGCCCCCTCCACTCGGAAGGCTCCGCCCCATGTCCACCGCTCCCGCCGCTCCGAGCGGCCCGTTCAGCGTCATCGTCACCAAGCCCGGCCACGACACCGTCCGCGTCGGCCCGTTCACCGAGCTGGGGAGGGCCCAGGGGTTCGCCTACGTCCTCGACCACGGTGTCCGCGGCATAGGCGCCCCCGCCGGCACCCGCTTCGACGTCGCCGCCTACGACCCGCATCTGCCCCACCTCTGCGTCCCCGCCGACGACGCGGCCGGCCTCGCCCGGCAGATGAGTGCCGAGCCCGGCCGCGGCGGACCGGCCGGCTTCCCGGACCTGTTCACCCGCCTCGTCGCCGACCGCTGCTGGGAGGACGCCGCCCGGGCCTGGCTCGACGCCCTCGCCCACCCGGCCCCGGCCGCCGGGGCCGGGCCGGACACCGGCGAACAGCCGCCCGCCGCGAAGACGTTCACCGTCTTCGGGATCATCGGCCACCACGGCGCCACGACCTCGCTCGACGTCGCCGGCGTCGTCGCCGGCGAGAGCACCCGGGTCGACCTCTACGACCGGCCCTGGGCCTTCACCGACACCAAGGGCCGCTTCAGCGTCACCGTCCGGGCCGCCACCTGGCAGGACGCCGAGGAACAGGCCGTCGAAGGCGTCGAGTCCGGCGCTCTGCGCGAGCCCTGGCGCTGACCTGGTGCCCGGGCGCGCCGCCGGGCCGTCGGCTCCGGATCCCGGGCGGCGCGGCTACCGGCCGGGCCGGCGGCGGAAGGCGTCCAGCATCGCCGCGCGGGCCTGGTCGCTGGCCGCGAGGTGCGCGGGCGAGGCCAGGTACGCCTGCAGCTCGTCGAAGTCACGGCGCCGTTTCTCGGCCCACCGGCGGCGGAAGGCGGCCCGCTCCGGGCCCGCCGCACGCCGGACGGCCTCCTCGGCGACCTGGCCGTCCGGCGCCTCCCGGGCGTGCTCCAGCTCCACCGCCGCCAGGACCCGCTGGCCGTCCGTACGGTTCTCCAGCCACAGCACCAGCCCGGGATGCTCGGCGAACATCAGGCGCAGCCGCTCCCGGCCCGGCGCAACCGTGGCGAGCCGCACGAGCCCCGCCGGGAACACCGCCCGGGCGGGCGGCAGATGCAGCGACGGCACCGTCTGCCCGGCCAGCCCGAGCGCGGCCTCCACCGCTGCGGCCTCACCCTCCACACCGTCCTCTTCCCGCTCCCCCACGCCCGTTCCCCGCCCTTCGGTGACCACCGTCCTGACCAGCACCGCAGCCTAACCAGCCATCAGACGGCGGCCGCCCGCCGAACCTCACAGCCGCGCCCGTCCAGCCACGGGGCGGCCCTCCCCCGACAGCAACCCGGAGGTCCTCCATGTCCCTGTTCCCCCAGGCCGAGATCGACGCCGCGCGCCGGCGGGAGGCCGAGCGCGACGCGTCCCTGCGCGCCGCCACCGCCGGCGAGGTGCGCACCTGGCTCGCCGGCCAGGACGACGTCGCCGACGCCGTGATCCACCCCGGCACCCCCGCCGCCGTCGCGGTACGGCTGGCGGGCGGCCCTCTGATCGCCGTCACCATCTCCACCGACGACGTCCCCCCGGCCCCTGCCGCCCCCGGCACCGCGGTGCACCAGGCGCTCGCCGAGCGGATCAGCACCTGGCTCGCCGGCGAGGCCGGTATCGCCCGGGCCCGGACCGTTCCTGGCACCACCACCGCCGGCGTCGAGCTCGTCGACGGCACCGAGTTCACCATCACCGTCAGTCCCCGCGCCTGAACCCGCCACCGCCTGCCCGGGCGCAGCAGGACCGGCGGGCAGGGCGAGCGGTCAGCCGGCCGGCTCCGTGTCCCCGGGCCCGGGCGGCCCCTCCTCGGCGGCGGGCGCGAGGTGCTCGGCCACCAGCCGCTGCAGCGCCTCGAAGACGGCGTCGGCCCGCCGGCTGCGCGGGCTGCCGAAGTCCTCCCGCCGGGCCATCAGCAACAGATGCCAGTGCGCGCCGGTCATCCGCATCCGGGCGGCCGCCCTTACCGCGCCCAGCAGCCGCCGGCCGTCCGGCTTCGCCAGCGCCCCCTGCACCGGCGTCACCAGCTGGTGCGCGGGCATCCGAAGGCTCTGGCGCCACGCGAGCGGCACCTCGCCCCACGCCGGATCGTCCGCCCCCGGTAGCAGCACGCCCTGCGCGGCGCCGGTCTCCGCCCGCACCGGCGGCGCGCTGCCGGCCGCCGCAGGGCCGGCACGCCCCGCGCGGGCGACCGGCTCCGCGGGCTCAGTCTCGCGCCCGGCGGGCTCCCCCAGGCCGTCCGGCTCGGCGGCGCACCCGCCGCCCCGCAGGTGAGCGGCCAGCCCTGCCGCCGTCCCGGCGTACGCGCACCCCGCGCACCGCGCCCAATCCGCCTTCGCTACCGCCTCCTCGACGACCGAGCGCTCCGGCCCGAAGCCCGCCGCCACCAGCCGCTGCGGCAGGCTCAAGCCTTCGACGGCCCGCAGCGCCGCGGCCGCCGTGATGTCGTGCCCGCGCACGAACCAGCGGCCGATCTCCGCCTCTCCCCCGCACCCGCAGAAGCAGTCTCCGGTCGGCACCAGCCGCGATTTCCTCGTCACCGTCACGCCCCGGGACGGTAGCCGCACGGCCCAGCGCAGGTCAGCGAATCCGCACCGCCGACCACAACCGACCGAAAGAGACCACCTCTCGATCACGCATGACCAGCACGTCCTCATCGCGTGAGTGCTCTGCGCGTCAGAACAGCACGACAGGCCAGCATGTCCGAACAGCGCGCTGTCGTAGCGCGCTTGCACGGCCTGACCTGCTGCCTCGGCTGCTGGGCGTGCTGCAGGCCGCGGAGTAACCGCGCGCCCGGCCCGCGCGAGGACATGTCGTCCTCGTACAGCCGGATGACGCCCCACGCCCTGGAGCCGGGATCGCTGATCCGCCCCACCCGGTGCCCTGGTCTGCGCGCCCATACACGGAGGCCTTCAGCGCCCCCGCCTCGTCCCGGCCCGGCTTGGGCCGGGTTCTGGCGGTCGCTCCTCACGGCCGGACGGCGCAGGCCCCGGACGGGCCGACGTCACGTTGTCACGCACCGCCGCCGACACTGCCTCATTCCGTCTTTTCTGCAGGTCACAGCCGTTTTCGCTGGGGTGTGACAGGCGGCGTGACGCGCGGCGTGACAGCGGCCGTGACACTCCGGGGCGCCGACCGGTGAGGGGACACCACGCCACCGGTTCCCCGGGCCAGAACCATGCTCGCGCCCGCCGGCGGCGGACCCTGTCCACAGGTCACCACGCCGAGCCTGCGCCCATGTTCACCACCACTCAGGGCGCGCACGCCCTCTTCGCGGACCTGACCGAGAACGCCGGCCTCCCCCTCGCCCATGCGGAACTCCGGCGCTCCCCCCGGTTCCAGCAGCACGACCATGTCTTCTTCGGAGACCTCGCCCTTCGCCGCTACAAGCACAACAACCGCTGGGGGTTCGACGACCGCGACGTCCGCCGCGTCGGCCAGCTGCTGGCGGACATGGCGGTGGACTTCGACGACGTCGTCGAAGTCCGCTTCCCCGCCTACCCCGAGCTGCTGAACGGGACCATCCTCAACTGGCGGCACCAGGTGGCGACCTGGATGTACCACC
This sequence comes from Streptomyces sp. NBC_00637, assembly GCF_045161545.1. Lineage (NCBI taxonomy): Bacteria > Bacillati > Actinomycetota > Actinomycetes > Kitasatosporales > Streptomycetaceae > Streptomyces > Streptomyces sp. NBC_00637. The sequence goes on from NZ_CP109047.1 coordinate 8,354, forward strand.
TGGCCCGGAAGCAGCAGACGGAGGAGGACTGGGGTTTGGACAGCTGGAAGGTGATCGGTGCGAACGGCCTGCCCGGCACCCTGACATGGGAGATGTTCGTCGCGGTCGGCAACCAGCCCATCGTCGCCGGCACGCTGCCCCTGCAGATGCTGAGGTGGTCCGGGCAGAGCTGGCTCGCGCCCCGCTCCTACGTGCAGATGATGGACCGCTGGCAGGAGCGGGAGGCGGAGATGACCGCGACGTTCCGGACCTGCTGCTCCTGCGGCGCGCAGAGCCCGGGCTGGGGCCAGTGGCGTACCCCGACACCGGCGGGCTACGTCACCCGCTGCCCCGAGTGCTCCGCCGCGGCATTCCCGGCCTACACCGGCCAGCTCGACGGCGTGCTGTACGACTCCCCCCGCCAGCGCCGTGTGTCGCCCCGGGACTACCTGTGCCGGCTGTGCGGACTCATGCAAGCGTCGGTCTGGGACCACTGCCACACAGAAGGACACGGCTTCGTGCGCGGCCCGTTGTGCATGAGCTGCAACACCAGCGAGGGAGTGGGCTTCGCGGACAGGTTCCTGCGCGAGGGAGGTGCGGAGTACCTGCTGCAGTGCCGCGGCTGCCGCGAAGAGCGGACCCTTGCCTCCCGGTTCCACGCCGGCGTGGTGCACCTGCATGTGGAGAGCAGCCAGCGGCACGGGCGCTGCCGGCAGCAGCCGTCGGTGCGCGCCCTGGACGACGAGCCCGGCGTGTACCGGTACGCGCTGCGGTGTGCCTCTCACACGCCGGTACGGCAGTGGACAGTCGCCGTCACCGCCGAGGAAGCGGTCTCGCTCGTCGGCGCCTTCGTCGACGGCGTGCTCGCCGAGATGCGCCGCGGCACCGAAGGCCTCAGCGCGTAGGCACCACAGCCGTTGACCGGGCGCCCCCGGCAGCAGGGGCGGCGCCCGGCGTGGCCGGCCCTCGCCCGCTTCCAGGTCCTGGCCCGCGCCTGCGTGCAGGACCTGAAGTCGACGTCGGCATCGTGCTCCTGGTCGGCCGGCCCTCGCTCGGGGTGCGGACGTGGGGCACGAGGGTGCTGTGATTCAGCATCGTGCGGACCGCCGGAAAAGCGGAAAGGCCAGGCATCCGGATGCCTGGCCATCGCCTCTGTCGCATGAAGGACAGAAAGCACTCCCGCGGACTGTTTGCAGATCGTGCACCGCAGTGACAGCAACCCAGGGGCTACAGACCCCACATTACACGACTTTCCGAGATCATCAAGTTTTACGCGTCACAATCGGTTGGGGTCTTGCTCCGTCCGGTCGGACCGCAGGAACTGGCCGTGCCGCAGGGCTGGTTGTACGCGGCCGCCCCGGGACCCTCACAGCAAGGAGGGGGACACCACGGGCTGACGGCTCGTGGTGCCGGGCACCGGCCGCCGGTTGGAGCGGGTCCGGGGCGCGGTAAGCAGCAGCGGGCGCCTCGCCGGAGCGGGAGACGACTACACAGGCGGGACGGTTCGCGGAATGACGGCGCGGCGCACCATCGCCTCCAGCAGTGCCTGGGCCCGGTGCCGGCCGTTGATGCGAGGCGGGCCACCGCGAACTCCTCGAACACCAGCTGTTCTTCCCGCTCCTCGGGACACGGTCCTCCGCGACCGGGGGTGCCGGCTACAGGCCCGGCCGACAAGCCGGTGCAGCGCGGCTGTGCAGCAAGAGGTGGTGCAGCACGCTGCCCGGGCGGGCATCCCCGGCAGGCTGTGCAGCGCCCTCCGCCCACCGTGCCCCCGTGCTGCAGCAGCACGGGGAAGAAGCCCACGGGGGCAGCAGGGCGTGCAGCGGACGAAGAAGTTCCGGAGCAGCACGCGCATGCAGCATCGGCGGGCAGCACGGCATCACCACCCGCAGCAGCACGCCCCCGGGAGAAGCCGCCGCTGCATCTGAGGGTGATCACTCCCGCGCGGACCTGGTTCGCTGCGCGGTTCTCGCCCGGGCGGGCCAGCCGGCCTCAAGCGGCCGGCCTCGAAGGGTTCGACGACCGGGTCCGGGCGTAAGTACCTCGCGGTGGCCGCCGCGCCCGTCGAACCGTCCGGCTCGCCGGCGCGCTCCGCCGCGGCAGGCGCTTGAGCCTGCCGGGCGTACGGCTTTCCCCTCGCCTGCATGTCACGCTGTCACGCCTGAGCCGTCGGCGCGCCGGGAGGATCTATCCGCGCAGGTCAGACGCTAGTTCTGTCGAGCGTGACAGGCACCGTGACGGGTGAGTGTGACGCAGGGCGTGACAACAGGAACCGGTCCTGGAGGCGGGGACAGCACCACACCCCCGACAGGCCCCCGGCCGGCGTGACGGCGAGCGCCGTACGCAGGCCGGCAGTCCTCGAGCACCCACGCGCCCGCAGATCCGCCGGCTGGGCCCGTGCCGCCTGGCGAGCCGGTCGGCGGCCGCCACCCGGACGCGGCCGGGAAGCAGGCTGCAGCGGTACCGGCGAGCAGCAGGCGCTGTCGACAGCCGGCGGACAGCAGCGGGTTGCCGCACGAACTTGTGCAGCAGCAGCCGGGCTTCAGACGTCCGTGCAGCGGCACGCGAAGGCAGCGCGGCAGCATGCAGCAGCGGACCGGCCGGCTCGTGCAGCCGCTTCACCCCGCCGCGGCCGCTGCACACCCTCCTCCAGTGCAGCGGCCCGGGCGGTCGGAAGCAGCGCTGCAGCAGGCGGGACGACCCCGGGGAGGACGAGGTGCAGCAGCGAGTGCCGGGCGAACGCGGCCGTGCCATCCGCCTCCGTCGGCAAGACGTCCGCACCGGACCGCGGGCGCTCCCCCTCGGCAAAGAGTCGGCCGCTAAGCGGCTGGAGTGCCCGCGGCCCTGGTTTCACCCGCAGTCCAGGAGAGCCGCTTCCCCACGGTAGGCCGCGCCGGGCCAGGAGGTCATGCCCGCGGCGGAAGCGGGACAGAACTGCGGGAAACCGCCCGCCCCCGGCTCCGGTTCGGATCGCGCGCCGGCCATCGCCGACTCCCGGGCCGCGGCCTCCGGCCACCCGGGGCGGCCGTACCCGAGACCGGGCATCGCCGCTGGAACGCTGCCGCGCCCGCTCAGTCCGAGGCGGGCGAGAGCGGAACGGCTGGCCGGCACCGACCACTTGCCGCGCCCAAGGGGTCGGCGCGCGCCGGCCGTGTCACGTTGTCACGCCTTCGGGCCGCCATCCCCACGGATGCACATCTGCCCAGGTCAGAGCAGAAATCCGGTGAGTGTCACGGGGGGCGTGACGGGGAGTTGTGACGACGGCCGTGACACCCTGCACGCAGGGACACCACCAACTGGCCGGCCAGCCGGGCCTGTTCTCCCGAGGCCGGAGCGGAGGGCGGTGGGGCCCGGAAAGGGCAGTGGCGGCCGAGGCACCAAGACCTGGCGGGTCCGGCCGCCGGACGGGCCGGCCGCGGCTGAGTCGCCGGACCGGCCGGACCGGCCGGACAACTCCTGGACAACTCCGGACAACTCCCGGCGGTGTACGTGTGCAGGCCGAGGAGCCGCGCCAGCAGGCCGAATCCGCCCGCCCGACGCGACGAGGAAGGCATCGCCCGCCGGCGACAGACCGCACGGGCCGGCAGCCCGTTCACGGACGTGGCCCAGAAGCGCCGGACGCCAGAGCCTTGTGGCCCCGTTGGCCGACTCCTGCAGCACGCTGCACCCCCTTCACACTGTCCGCGGCCGCGCTGCACACCCGGCGGGCCGTCTCGGCGTGCGCAAGCAGCGCTGCAGCCGGGCCGCGGTACCGGCCGCTGCACGAGGCGCCCGGGAGCAGCGGGTGAAGCAGCACGCTGTCGGCGCCGTCGGCTACGGTGATGCCCTAGGCGAACTGAACGCCCATCCCGCTGTCGCGCGCCCACGCCGCGTGAGTCCCGGGAGAAGGTCCTTCGGGATCCAGATCTTCTGAACAGGCCGATCCTCTTCTTCCTTCACCGGCCGATGGCGTGGGCACGATGGCCGGCTTCAAGGAGACGATCGTGACCAGGCGCGACACCACCCAGCAGCGAGCCAGGGAGCTCCAGCAGGCTGAGGGAATCGGCTATCACGAAGCCCTGAACCGCGTGCGTGACGGCGAGCACCCCGGGCCGGAGAGCCGCCCCGGTGTCGTCCTGACCGACTCCACCCTCATCGCCATCGAGTCGGGCGACAACATGCGCTGCAACGCCTGCTACAAGACCGTGGAGCAGTGGGCGCTGCACCTGATCGACGTGACGTCTGACGGCGCCTTCATCCTCTGTCCCTCGTGTGCGAAGGCGATCGCAGACGCCGTCGCCCACATCCCGGCGACCCCTGCACCAGACCGCGAACCCTCGTACCGGATCCCGCTCCCTGCGGCGTCCGCACCTGATCAGGTCGTGGCCTACCTCTCGCCAAACCGTGTCCATCTGCTGTGCCCACGCCACAGCCCCACGGCTCCGAGCGACTATCTGCCCGTCACCCCCGGAGACCTGGAAAACCTGTTCCGCCCCGGTGGGGGCGGGCGCCACTGCAGTGTCTGCAACCTCGACGTGCTGCCCGCCTGACCCTCTTCGCACGGGTACCCCTCGGCGGCCGGCAGCCAGCCGGATCTCGCGGTCCGTACGCGCCGCTGGAAGTGAGCAGCCGGCGGCCGAAACGGCAGGGGACACCACCCGCCCGGCGGCGCAGGCGCTGGTGCGCAGGAACGCTGAGGGACCGGGACCGGGTGACGGCAGCTGGCCCGCAACTCCCCGCGAGGGCCTGCGCGGGAGAGGACCTGTCCGTACGGCGGGCCGGCCGACGCTTCAGGCTCGGGAGGCGTCGGCCGACGCCTCCCTGCGCCCGGGCCGGGGATGACGCGGCCGGAACGGGGCGCGCCCCGGCCGGTCAGTTGGTGAGGAGGTGGATGTGCGGGTGCAGGGTGCTGCCGGGTGGCGTACCGGACGTGCCTGATACCGCAAGCACGACGGGAGCGAGCGGCGGCCGCCCAAGCCGGTCGGGGCGTACGACGCCGACGTCGCCGGCCGGGAGAGCCGTCGCTCCGGACTCCGCCAGGCCATGAACGGATGCTGGCTGCTCCCGCCCGGCTGTGAGTCGGGCGGGAGCAGTGCGGTCCCCTCCGGTTTTCCTCAGCACAAGGGGCCCGCGGTGCCTTCCAGACAAGGAAGGTGCGATGCGTCCCTCATGATGCCCCAGCCATGCACGGGACGAGCACGATTGCGCGCACCGCCGACCAGTCGCGCACGCACGTCCGGGGGTGCCGTGGCCGGGCGCCTGGTCACGGCCGTTGACCCGATCCGCGCGGAGCCGATCCGGACGCCTCGCTGGACATCGGCAGCGGCCGGCGCAGCAACACCGCGGCGTTGACCGCCTCGTGCCGGGCCCCCTCCACGGGGAAGATCAGCGGATGCTGGGGAACGGGCGGGCGGTCCGAGCGAGTGCACGTGGTCGGCCGGCCCCAGCCGCTCCCCCGTCCGCCGGGCGCGGTAGGCCGTCCCGGCGTAACCCCGCCCGGGGCCGTACCGCCGCGGTGCCGTCGCCGTGGCCAGGACCGGGGGTGTGGGGGCCGAGCCGTCAGACCACCTCGGATCCGACGGCGTTGCGGTTCATCTCGTCACCCACCGGGCCGGTACGGGCGGGCCCGGGCGCCCGCTCAGCGGGTGAGGAGGTAGAGGTGGGTGTGCAGGGTGCTGCCGGTGGCGTAACGGACGTAGGCGCGACCGCCGAGCCGGTGGAACGTGATGCCCGCGCTGGCACGCCTCGTGCGGACGCCCTGCAGGGTGGCGCGCAGGTCGGCCAGGCGGAGGGGATCGGGGCGCACGTCCTTCCGGGGGACGCCCTGCTCGTTCCCGAGGAAGGCCTGCGCGCGGCCGAGGCTGACCGCGTACATGACCGCGCCAGACGCCGGGCGCAGCACCAGGTCGCGGATCTGCTCCGGGGTGGCGCACGCGGTCCCGGGCAGCTGCGTGTTCACCGGCGGCAGGAAGGGCACGAACAGCCACTCGCCCTGGCCCCCCAGGGCCGCTCGCACCTGGTCGTCGGTCCGCGTGCCGGTTTCCGGGGCAAGGGGGAACTGCTCCCACAGGCCCGGCGTACGCAGGCCTCGCCGCCAGGTGGCGCCCTGCGGGGACCGGACACTGTCCCCGTCCACGAACCGCAGCGGCTGCACCTTCGGAGCGGTGACCGTGCCGGCGCCGGTCTCAGTCTCGGTCATCACAAGCTCCCTCGGTCGCAACCATCCCAACACCGGCAAAATTACCCAAACCATGCGCTAATGTCAAATTATACGAGCCGCAATAGTTGCAGTTCGGGACTGCGGACGGACGGCTCCAATGCTCCGGCGACGCGGCCGCCGCTCGGCTGGCACCGCCGAAAGGGAGCGGACCTGCGGGGCATCGCGGTGAACACCGCCGAATATCAGCGAACATGGCCGAACACTGCCGAACAGCCGTTCGTCCGGGCTGACCGGTCTCCGGCCCGCCGGCAGGGGCCGGAGACCGGGACACGGCCGACGGGGCGCACGGAAGAGCGGTGTTGCCGCAGCCGCAACACCGCGCTCTCGCCGGCGCAGGGAGCCTGAGCGGGCAGGCGCGCGGAACGGACCGGCACCGCAGACCGGCCCGCGCCGCGGGCGCTACACCTCCGCTGGGGTAAATCCGCGCCCGGCTGCGGCCGATGACGTAGGCTGGGCGCACCGACGCGGGGTGGAGCAGCTCGGTAGCTCGCTGGGCTCATAACCCAGAGGTCGCATGGTTCAAATCCTGCCCCCGCTACTGAACATCCGGCCCCCTCCGACTTGTCGGAGGGGGCCGGAGTCGTCTGCGCCAGCGTGAGGATCGCCGAGCTGGACTGCGCGGTGCGGAACAGCGTCATCCCGGTCCACAGCGGCAGCCGGCACGCAGATGGGCGCGCGTCAGCCGGTGGTGTCTGGGTCGGTGCCAGTGGTGTCGGCGAAGTCGTCGATCAGACGGCGCAGTTCACCGGTGCGGCCTTCGGCATGGGCCTCGAATGCCGCGCGCAGGAACGCCTCCCGCCGCACCTGGGCCGGCCAGTCGGGTTCGGGCCAGGCGGCGATCGACGCCCGCAGCAGCGCGGCGAGCTGGCGCACGGCATCCTCGCCGCGGGCGTGGAGGGTGAACTCGTACCCCTGTCCGTCGGCCGGCGCGGAGGTGAGCCGCACTCCGGGGTAGGCCCGCTGCATCCGCTCGTCCGTCGGCGTCTTCGACCACCGGATCGCCTCGGCAACACTGTTCGGCTTCCCCTCGACGGCTTCCAGCGCCAGGCCCCACAGGTTCACGAAGTCGGCCGTCTCGGCAGGACCCGGGGCGGAACGCAGCGCGGCGCAGGGGACCGTTTCACCGGAACCGGTGAACTCGACGACCGCGGCGCGCATGCCCCGCACCCGCCGGTGGGCCGCCTCGATCAGACCGGGCAGCTCGGGGACCAGGCCGACGACGTCGCTACCGGTGGCCTCTCCAAGACCGTGGGTGTGCCGCAGGGGCGCGACGAGGTCTGCAACGAGTCGGGCGTGAGGGGTCAGGGCGATCACGGATGTCTCCAGGGTGAGCCGGGCACGTCCGGCAAAGGCGCACAGCGGGCGGATGGTCGTTGCAAGTCAGAAGGGGGACACCACGGGCTTCCGGTGCGCCTCAAGGAGCGACCCGCGTGACCGGCGGGCGGGGTCAGATGACGACGCGGCCGAACAACAGCCAGGCGGGCATGAGTTCGTCGGCGGTCACCGGGAGAGCATCGGCCGGTGAGATCCGTCTGATCAGGGCTGAATGGGCACCGCTACACGCCGACCGGGAACGAACCCTCTGGCGTGCTGATGCGGCTTCCCAGAACCATCCGAGCAAAAGCAGGGACCGTCAGCCTCGACCCAGAGGTGCTCAATCTCAATGAGGGCCAGCAATGCACTACAGGCATAAGCATCGCCGACCGGCAACTCACGCTCGGCAGCCTGGAGTTCGTACTGGGCCTCCACAATCTCCGGATTCTTGATCAGCATGGATGCCCCCTTCCGTGGTGGTCGGTGCGGGTCAGCGGCTGCGCAGGGAGCGCGGGAGCTCGCGGCGCCCGGCGTCGGTGATGCGGAAGAACACGCCTTCCCCGGCCTTGCGGACGTCTTCGACAAGCCCGGCGCGGGCGAGGCCTTCCAGATGCCGCACGGTCGTCGAGGTGTTGCGCGAGTACCAGCCGCAGCCGGGCCACCACTCGCCCCCGTTGCGGGAGGCCAGCGACTGAAGAACGTCGTACTGGGCGGTGCCGATGGCGCGGCCGGTCGCGCCCCGGGTGTACTGCCGTTGCATGGTCTTGCCGAAGCCCATGGAAACCCAGCGGGTCCCGCCGGGCGCGATGTACACCGCCCAGTACCAGCCGCAGCCGGGGCAGATGACCGTGTCGCCGGCCTCGACGCCGCGCCGGCCTTTCTGGCAGCACGGGGTCCTGACCCAGTTCGAGCCGCCCCACAGCTGGGTGCACGAGCAGGCGATGGTGAATCCCTTGCGTCCGGTGGCCGCGCCGTGGTCCTCGTAGCAGTGTCCGGCGGGCTGGAAATCGTGCAGCGTGGCGGCACGGCACTCGTCGGCGGCCCACCAGGACCGGTCGGCCACGACGAGCCGGGCGAGCTCACCGTGGCGGCGCTCGGTGCCGGTGACGCGGTCCAATCTGCCGTCGCCGCGGACGATGAACGTTCCCGGGGTGATCGCGTGCGGGACCATAGCGTCGGGTTCCTTTCAGCGGGGGTGAGGGATGCGGCGGACCTGCCGGTCTGAGGGCTCACCTGGCGGTTCCGGCTTGGTGGTGGTGAAGGTCGATGGCTTCCTCGGTGGAGGCCGCGGTGAAGCCGCACGACCGGGCGGACGCGGTGAGCGCCGGCTCCAGGGCTGCGGGATGGGGAGGGGCCGCCGGAACAGCCCGGTACGAAAGGCGCGGCGGTCGGATGCCGAGCCGTCGGGGTGGTGGATTACGGCGGCAGTCAACAGGACGGTGTGGCACCGCCGAGCGGTGTCGCCGCAGCCGCGACACAACCGGGGCGAAGGCGGCTTCGACCGGCACATGCGCGGGCAGCCGGAGGCAGGGCAGACCTGAGGCCGGATCACGGACACCACCGTGCCCACGCGGTGGGGGCGACCAGCCCAGCCAGCCGCCCCAAGCGCCCGTCGGCTACTCCGTCACCCGCAGCGAGCGTATGAAGGCGACCTGCTCTTCCGCGATGAGGGGGTCCAGGGTGCCTGCCCTCATCTGGGCGCGTACACCGTCGACCAGGTCCCGCTCGTCTTGCGCCGTAAAGCCGAACCTCTGGGCGAGGTCCTCCATCAGGCCCCGTACGCTCTGGTCCATCGCCCGCTTGGCCTTTATCTCCTTGAGCCACTGCTCAACTTCCAGGCCCACCTGCTCCTTGGTCACGCCAGCCCCTCCCTCATGTCGCGCACAGCCCCACAACCAGTAACCCGTAATTTACACTACTCGTGCCGTCGTGTCACATTTTACGAGTCATTGACGCGGCGAACACGGACCGGGGCCCGGCCGCCGCTGCCGCCGGTCCCCTCCGCGCGCACGGCACCGGACTCGGTCACCGCGGCACCCCGGCCAGCGCGCCGCGGCAAGCCATCGGCGGGACGCGGGCGTTCCGATCGGCGGGGATGCCTGGGCGGATCGGCCCCTCCTCGCCGTAGGGCTTCAGCGGGCAGAGCGGCCACCGGAAAGCCTCCGGCTCGGCGTCATCGGGGTGGGCCCGCACGTGACGGCCCGCAGCACGGGCCTGGCCGGGACGGTGATTCTGAGGCATCACCGCAGGCCCGGTGGGGGACACCACGGGCGTCCCGGGATGTCCCAAGGGCCGTGCCGACGGCCGGGGATCAGATGACGACGCGGCCGAACAGCAGCCAGGCGGGCGCGGATCCGCCGGTGGTCAACGGGAGCGCGCCGGCCGGTGAGGCCGTGTCGTAGCCGTGGAGCCTCATCAACTCGCCGGCGCGCAGCGAGGCTTCGCGTTCGGGGCGGGGCGGCTCGTCGAAGAGCTCGACCTCGGTCTTGCTGTAGACGGTCCTGGCGTACGGGCTGGTGCCGTGCTCGCGGGCCGCGTCGTCGCGGGCCCGCTCGAATGCGGCCTGCAGGGCCTTCGGCCCGGGTATGGAAGGAGCCGACTCCCATGAGCTGCCTCTCGCTTTGCCGGTGGGGGACGGAACAGGGCCGGTCGGCGCCGGTCGTCAACGGCGGGGCTCGCGCGCGGGTGGGCGGGCGAGGCCTTCGACGGTCGAGCGCGGCCGAGCCGCACCGTGCCGCGGGTGCCGCGGGTCAGACGACGGCGAGGGCGTCCTTGTGGGCCTTCAGCGCTGCGCGTACGACGGTGCCGAGGACGTCCCGCCCCGCGCCGGACAGCCACTCGGCGATGGTGGTCCCTTCCGGGGATTCCGACAGGGTGCGGGTGAGCACGCCTGCGTGGATGTACGGCTCGCCCGCGCCGTCACAGTCGGCCGTGTAGGTGCCGATCCCGGGCACGTGAGCGACGTACTCGCCGCCGGTGCTGCCGTAGGGGTCCTGCCACGCCTCGAAGACCGCAGTCGGTGCGGCGGCCCGGAGGTTGTCGACGAGCTCGGCGTTCGCGCCGAGTACGGCCTCCCGCTTTCCGTAGCAGTGACCCAGGTCGAGGGAGGTGGGCGTGGAGCCGCTGCCCCAGTCGGAGGTCATCTCCCCCTCGCCGAGGACGTCGAGGATCCGGGCGCGGTCCTCGTCGCAGGCGGCGTAGACGATCATCTGGAGGTCGGCGGTGTCGGGCATGGAGGTTCCTTCACTTCCGGTGGAGGTGGAACAGGGGTGCGTGGTCGGTGCCGGTCGTGCACGGCCGAGCCGGCCGGGACCCCGGGCCCGTAGAGCAGCCGAGACCTGCGGGCGCGGCGCGCAGATTTTCGTCCTGCGCGAGGCGCCCGGCCGGCTTCGCCCGCGTCCGGGGCCGGCACGCGGATGCCGGCTGACATTTGCTCGTGCGCGGCGCCGGTGACGGCGTGGGACGGTCAGGGCGGACTTCCCGGCTCTGCGCCGGGCGGGCCGTGAGCGTGACACCGTCCTGGTGCCCGCGAAGCTCATCCGGGTGCTCGCCGCGCAGAACGTCGCCGGCCCGAGTGCCCTGGCGTAGCGGGTCAGTGGGAAGGCGGCGCGGCCCGGAACGCCTTGACGACGCCCCGATGCTGCTCCTGGGTCGCGTTGGCGCCGGTGATGACCTCGGTGCCGCCCCAGCCGTAGCGGTAGGTGATGCGGGCCAGGCAGCGGCATTCATGGTCGAGTTCGACCATGTACTCGTAGCCGCCGTGCCAGACCTCCGTGTGATGGCCCAGATTGGTCGTCACCCAGTAGGCACTGGCAGCCGCGGCAGCGAAGACGGCAGCACGGGTATCGAGGTCGTCGATGGTGACCATGGGGTTCTTCTCCGGGGTGGAGGACCGGCGCCCGCGCGGGGTGAGGCGCTGGGACGCGGGACGGCGGAAGCCTGCGAAGTAGACGGTGCACGGGGGCAGTTGCCCGGGCGGGGCGCCGATGCGGCCGCGGTCAGGGCCAGCTGCCCGGCTCCGCGCCGAGCGCGCAGGCCGTGAGCGTGACGCCGTCCTGGTGCCCGACGAACAGCACATCCGGATGCTCGCCGAGCAGGACGTCGCAGGGGTCTCCCTCCACGCCTGACTGCCTCACCACGACCGTCAGGGTCACGTACTCGTCGCCCACGGCCTCCGCCGGCGCGGTGGTGCGGTCGTCGGAGCGCGGGGCGCAGTACGGGCGCAGCAGCCGTATGCCGAATCCCTTGGTGGGATCGCCGGAGTCCCAGTCCCAGTGCTGGGGGAATCCGGACGGCGCCAGGATGAGGCAAGGGGCGCCCCCTTCCTCGTCCCGGTCGGGGTCGATCAGGTCGTCCGGCAGCAGGTCGAACACCCCTCCGGCTGCCCTCAGTCGGCGCATCGCGTGCAGGAGCGCCCAGGCCTCCTCTCCGTTCGTTCCTCCCACGATGGTGGTGAGACCGGCGAGGACGGCTGTTGCCGCCGGGTCACCGAAGTCGGTGAGGACGCGCCCGTCGGCGCCGCGGATGCTGTCGAGGAAGAGGTTGTCGTCGAGGTCAGCGTCGAGATCGGAGTCCGTCCTGAACACGAGGTACGCGGCGGACGGAACCCGTGCGGTGAGGGCGTCCGCGACGGCGCGGGCGAACCCGCGGGCGGTCTCCTGCTGGGACTGGACGGCGGCCGTCCACTGCTCCAGCGTGGCTGCGGGCAGGGCGGATTCGGACATGATCCTCAGCTCCTTGACGGGTCGTCGGGCTGCCTGGCCTCGAACGGCGGGCGGACCCGTTCAGCGCCGGCTCCAGCGGCTATGGGGTGGTGAACTGCCGGGCACCTCAGGCGTTCAGCGACGGTGGTCACTCTGTGGGGCCCAGTCGGCCGGGCGCTGCGCGAAGTACGTGCAGACCGGCCCCGCGTCGTCGAAGGTCACGGTCACGCTTTTGGGGTCCTTGTCGATGTACACCGGCTGCTCCGCGTAGGCGCTGCGGATGTCCTCCTCGGTAAGAGGGTTCTCGGTGCGCAGATCGGCTCGGCTGACACCGAACACGCTCACGCGGACATACAGGTACTCCATGACTGCCTCCAGGGCCGGACGTGGCAAGAGTTCGAGTGATGCGGGGCGGGCAGGGCGGAAGGCGCCGGTCAGTAGTCCCAGATCGGCCCGTAGTGGTGGTGATGGAGGTCGATGGCCTCCTTGATGTCGGCCTCGGTGAAGCCGCACTTCTCGGCGGAGAGTTCGCCTGCGTAGAAGTCGAGGACGATGTCCAGCAGGACAGTCAGCAGGTCGTGGAGGTCGGTAGGCGCCAGGGTCAGGGTGTGGCGGGCGCTGCCGGGGAACAGCTGCGGGGTGATGAGGTGGGCCAGGCGGTGCCAGTACGGGTCCCATCGGTCCAGGAGGTCGGCGCAGGCGTGGCGGGCGATCGCGGTGGGGAGCGTGACGATCGGCGCGGCGAGCATCGCGTTCGGCCGGTTGCGGTAGCGGGCCACGGGGCGCTCCTTCGGGTATGTCCGGGCCGGGGGTGCCGGCCAGGCTGGCGGCAGCCGGCTTCCTCCGAGACGTGAACGTCCCGGAGGAAGCCAGGGGTTGGGCGATCGCGCCCCGGCAGGGGCCATCGCCTCTGTGCACCGGGATCGGCGCGACAGCGGCTCATCAGGCGGACGTACGAGGGGGACACACCGCCGAAGCGGTTTCACTCGTCCTCGTCGTCCTCGTCGTCCTCCTCAGCCCTCCAGGCGGCGAGTGCCTCCTCCACGGCCTCCTCGCCGTCGGCGGCCTCGAACGTGCCGCAGTAGCGCGACCAGTTCGCTTCCGTGGGCAGGGGCGTCCACTGGTCGTCACGCATGACGACGTCCCGCAGACAGGCGACGATGATCCACTCATCGACTTCGTCGTGCTTGAGGGCGACGACCGTGAACCGTGTTTCCCCTGTCGTTTCCCCCCGCCAGCGGCGCAACTGCGCGTGGCTGACGATGTGGTGGGAGCCCCACCCGGTCCTCACAAGCGCGCCGGAGCGGATCATGGACTGGATCAGCTTGCGGTAGCGGTCCGCGGTGCGCAGGCGCTCGATGTCCTTGTACCGCCACGCCTCGCCGGGCCGGACGGACCGGTAGAGGGCGACGATCAGCTCCCGGATCGTCAGGGGGTCCTCGGAACGGTCCAGCACGTCGAGCACTGCCTGCCGGTCCAGCGGTGGGTGGACCGGGGCCAGGGAGGAAGTCGGCTCGGTGACGGGCTCGGTGATGTCCAAGGGGACCTCCTCGGTCAGAGCACGGCGCAGGCAGGCGTTCGCTGCGGCTCGGCTCGGCGGGTGTCTACGGACCGGGCTCACGCGTGACGGCGGGCATCTCGGTCCGGGGCGGCGCCACACGGCGCCGGTGGGTGGCAGGGGTGACAGGAATCGAACCTGCGGCATCCGGCTTTGGAGACCGGCGCTCTGAACCTCTGAGCTACACCCCCACGGTGAAGTGGGTGATGGACGTGCGGGACGCAACCCCCGCTCTTCCCCACACGGGGAGTGCGCTTACACCAACGTCCCAAGCAGGGCGTCCCCCACTCTTCAACCCGACCGGGGATCAGCCGGTCGGGCCCGTACACGTGCCGGTGTGCGCCCTCTCAACGGGGCAGCGCCTCTGGAGGGGCGCACACCAGCACTTCGCGATCCGAGGGGAATTGAACCCCTTACCTTCCCCTTGCTGAGGGGACGCTCTACCGATTGAGCTACGGACCTGCCTGGCAACGCGGATCGGCCGCTCCTTGCTGCCCGGCATCAGCGGGTTCGATCGCCCCCGCTGATAGCTATAGTTTACCACTGATTAAGCACTGAGCGCAAACTTTACGAGTCGTGAGTGGTGAGAATTTCACGGCCGGCGCAGCTTCGCGGCATCACTCCCGACCGGCCGCCGATCCTCTCCCCAGCACTCCCCCGATTGCGTCTTGCAAGATACAAAATAGCTGGTCAGAGGCCATGTTGAAGTTGCGCAGCGCGGTGTGCGAGGAGTACGGTCCCAGGGCATCAGCGCCCTGCGGGCGCCAACTCCGGTGAAGGCGGTGGGATGTGACGCAGCAGCAGAAGGCCCCGGGCAGCGGGGCGTTGGCGGAGGCGGCCGGTGCTGCGAGGGTGCCGGGCGCGGCTGGCGCGCGGACCGCCGCGAAGGCGGGCAGGTCGGCGGTGGTCAACCGCGGGCAGCTGGCGGCCGAGCTCGGTGTCGAGCCGTGGATGGTCACCCGCGGCCAGGAACTCGGGATCGTCCCCGAGTGCACCAGTTCCCGCGGCTGGAGCCGTGAGGCGGCCGACCAGGTCGCCGGCCGCGTGGAGGAGCTGCGCGAGGCGATCGCCGACCGCCAGGGCCTGGGCGCCTACCGGCTCGCCGAGGAGATCCTCACCAAGGTGACCGCTCTCGCTGTCACCGCCGCCGACGTCGCCCCACTGGCCGAGCGCGGGCACCTGCGCGTCGTCGGCGACTACCACGGCCCCCTGTACTCGGTGAAGGACGCCCGCAGCCTGACACCCGCCGGACGTGAGGCGCTGGCCGCCGTCATCGGCGAGCGGCTTCAGGCGGAGGCGCGACGCGAGCAGGAGTGGAAGGCCTGGTGCGCGGTGAGCCTGCCGCCGTCCGAGGCCGCGCGGATCGGCTTCAGCCAGGCCGAGTTGGAGAAGGTCGCCCGTGAGGGCCGGATCACCGCCGGCCTGGGCGGCCGGTATCCGGTCGAGGGCCTGGACGCGCTCGCCGCCGACGAGGACCTGCGCGAACGCATCACCGGCGACAGGCTGCTGCGCTCCGACGAGGCGGCCGGCCTGCTTGAGATCCGCCCCAGCGACTGGACACTCGTGGTGAAGGCCGGCTGGATCACCCCCACGAGCACCGAGCAGGTCAAGGTCGGGCGGCGCCGGTGGATCGACGTGCCGTACTACACCCAGCGCGACGTCGAAGCACTGCGCGAGATGCCCGGCGTCGACTGGGAGGCGGTCCGCGCCGTACGGGCCGGACAGGTAAGCCCCCTGCGGGAGTTCATCTCCCGCGTCCCAGAGCGGGCCGAGACCGTCCACCAGTTCGCCGCCGCCCTCGCCGACCGCCACCAGGTCGACGTCTGGGCGCACTTCGACGACCTCACCGGCGCCTGGGAGCTCGACTGGAGCCACGACGAGCACGGCGGGCCGACCGCCGAGGACGTCGCCGCGCAGCTGCGCGGCGACCCGCTGGCCGGCCGCCACCACAGCGACATCCAGATCGGAGGCACCCGCTGGGGCTCCAGGGCCCGGTGGGCGCGGCCGCTGCTCGAAGACGGCGCCGCGGTCGTGCTGTGCACCCGGGCCGCTCCGGCGCCCGGCCCGGGCGGGGACACAGCCGGGGCGGAGCCGGGTGCGGAAGTGCTCGTGGAGGTCGCCGTCGTCGACGCCGCCACCGGCGCCGTCCTGCTCGACGCCGCCGTCGCCGGCCAGGACCCCAGCGCCGCGGCGGACCGGCCACGTTCGGGGGCGCGGGAGTGGGAGAAGGTGCTGCCCCGCCTGCGTGCCGTCACCCGCGGCCGGCTCATCGTCCCCGGAGACCCGGCCGGAGACCGCGCGCGCATCGCCGCGGCCACCGGACTGGCCGGCAGGCGGCTGATGCACCTCGGCGACCCGGACGCCTGGGCACTGGCCGCGGACGACAAGCCGATCACCTCGCGCACCGCGCGGCTGCCCGCCGCCGAGGCCTGCGCGTACGTACGCGACGAACTCCAGCGCCGCGCCCGCGGCCGCGGCCGCCACCACCCGCCCCGACCCAGCCGGCACGCGCGGGACTGAGCGGGTACCGGCCGGACCCGGGCCGCTGCGCCCCGGCCGCCGGCCCTCCCCCGCACTTCTTCGCGCGGGCGCCCTCAGCACCGCCCGCCGTGGGCGGGGACACCACAACCCGGGCCCGTCGTCACGGTGTTCACGCCCGACGTACGGACCGTTGCCCGACCCGCTCGGGCCTCACCCCCGACGAGGCGCACCAGACTGACCGCTTTCGTCCGCGAAGCGTCTCTCTGCTCACCGCCGTCCCTCCCCTGACACCACACCGGAGTCCCCCGTGCCTGACGCCACCACTCGTCCCGAACCGCGCGCCACCGCGTTCTTGCTGATCAAGATGACCGCCCATGGTGAGGCCGCTCACCGCCCCCAGGACGAACAGGGCTCTCCTCCCGCCGACTTCGAAATGTCCCGCGCCCTCACGGCCGCGCTGCAGGCCTGGCACACCGCCGGGACCCTCCGCGAGGACTCACTGCTGCTGACCGAATGGCTGGCGACCGAGTGGTGCGGCTACCGTCTCCAGCAACTCGGCCAGGACCAGGACCGGTTCGAGCGCTGGCTGCGCGACTTCGGTGACCAGGTCTGCGCGCAGCAGCGCCACGCGCACCCCGCCGGCCCGACCGCCATGGAGATCACGTCCGTCATCGCCGCCCGGTCCCAGACCACGGCCGCCGACCACCTGACCCGCCTCGCCGTTGCCTACCTCGGCTACCTCCGCCCCGGCCACGAGGTGCAGGACGCACGCGAGATCGCGCTGACCTTCGCCCTCTGGGCGGGTGAGGCCCTGTCCGCGCTCATGCACCACGACACCGAGAGGATCAGCGGCTACACAGCCGCGCGAACCCCCTGACACGACGAACCCGACACCGCGGCCCAGGCCGCCGACGCACGCAATCCTGATACAGCGGTGCGGAAACGGTGAGCGCCATCAAGCCCCGCCGTCCGGGTGCCGTGGCCTCTCCGGCCCGCCAAGAAGGCCCCTGCCAGCGGGAATCGACCCGCGGTCCACCCGCGCAAACATTGACGACTCGTTTTATTTGCCAATACTCCTGAATGTGTGTAAATTATAGATCAGTGAGGGGGTGCACATCACACCGCCGCCGACCACACGCCTCCAGGGGGATCTCATGAGCAACGTGAAGACGCTGAACGACATGCTGTCGACCGTCGCCGAGTGCGAGATCGGCTACTCCGGCTGCGAGGGGACCGCGATCGAGCGGGACGTCCACCCCACCGGCGTCGCCCTGGGCGAGCCGAACGACTGGCTCGAGGTCTGGTACTGCGGCTCCTGCGCGTGGGAGGCCGCGCGGGACTCCTGAGAGGCCGCCCGCCTCTGCGCGGGCAGCCCCCAGCGTCCAGCAGCCGAACCACCCCGTATCCCGCGCCAGGAGGAGCTGCCCCGATGATCACTGCCAGTCTGGAAGCGTTCCCGGTCGACGGCGACGACACCCTGCGGCTCATCTGCGCCGCCACGTTGACCACCGGCTACACGGCTGTCGGCGTCGTCGCCATCGAAGAGCCGTACCGCTACACCGCATGGTCGCTGGACAGACGGCGCGGGCCGGTCCGCTCCTGGTGGTCCGACGCGCTGAGCGACCTGCGCGCCCGCGGCACCAACCCACCGTGCTGCGGCTCCTGCCTGTGGGAGACCGCACGGTACTCCTGACGGGCCGCCCGCCCCGCGCGGGCAGCCCTCACCCGCCGCCGGGAGAACGTCAGCCCCTCCTGACGCGCCCGCCAACCGAATACCTCACCCGGCCGAACGGAGCCCACGATGGACACCACCCTCACGCCCGCCGGTCAGGCCATCTACCTGTCCGAGCTACCCACGGGCTCCCTCGTCACCCCGCACGACGCCGTCCAGATGCGCCAGACGGCGGTCGCCGAGCTGGGCTTCGACGGGATCCGCCGCGCCCAGCTGATCGCCGCCTCCCGCAACGCGGTCCTCATCCCCGACGGCCACGGCGACCGCCACCAGTGGGCGCGCACCGCCGCCCTGTTCGCCGACCCGCAGGGACTGCTGTGACCGACGAGCGCGTCGGCGACCTGCGCGCCCACGACGCCGACCCGAGGTAACCGCCCCGGCCCGTAGACCGCCGGTCGCCACCGGCTGACGGTGCCGCAGGCCGGCCACACCGCCCCATCCCCCCAACGAGACGGCGTTCACGGACACCCCCGAACGCTTCACTCCCGACGCCCAGGCCGTCGAGGAGACGCCGCCGCCCGCCCGACCACTGCCCGAAGCCCCGGGGCCCGCCCCGGCGCCCGGCCCCGCTCCACCGAGGAGACAGACCCCATGCCCGGCCTGAACACCGCGAAGAAGGGCGCCCCGCACGCCCTGGCCGACGCCTCCGCCCGCATCCCCGACACCGACGTCGCCGTGTCCCTGTTCATCCCCGAGCTGGACGGCGACACCTTCACCCGCGAGGAACTGGACGACTACCGCTGGTACAAGCTCGAGGCCGACGCGGAGAACGGCTGGCTCCGGGCCGCGGAGACCAACGACCAGTACGCCTGGGAGGAGGAGCAGGACCGGAGGCGGGCCGCGCTCTTCGGCGGCTTCTGATCACCGCTGAGGGCGGCCATCCGGCCGCCGCTGCCCGTCGGACACCCCTCAGCGCCCCGATCCGCGCGGTACCGCTGGCGCAGGCCGTCGGGGGCGTTGCGGGTGGAGTCGCGCGAGGCGGCCCGGCTCCGGCGCGGCTCGACCCGGTCAGCCCCCGACCCCGCTCGACTGCAACCCCCTCCATAACCAACCATTCCAGCTCGCTTAATTTGCACATTCTCCGAATCTTGTGTAAATTATGGATTGCAGCAAGGGGGTGCACACCGCACCGCCGCCGACCACACGCCTCCAGGGGGATCTCATGAGCAACGTGAAGACGCTGAACGACATGCTGTCGACCGTCGCCGAGTGCGAGATCAACTACCCCGGCTGCGAGGGCGAGGCGACCGAGCGGGACGAGCACCCCACCGCCGTGGGGCTCGGCGAGCCCTCGGACGAGGTCTGGAGCTGCAGCTCCTGCGCGTGGGAGGCCCTGCGGGACTCCTGAGCTGCCCGCCCCGGGCGGGCAGCCCCGGCGGCACAGCGCCGCCGGGCTCAGACCAGCAGCTCTTCCCTCGCCAAGGGCTTCCCGCCTTCGCTGAGGTCGTGGACATCCTGAAGAAGGAAAGAGGCAGACCATGACACGCCAGACGGCCGTCCCGTTCGACCACATCAGCCTCCGCCCGACGTACTTCACGCTCGGCGATCTGGTGCACCGGATGGAAGACCGCATGATCGACCTGAACCCGCCCTACCAGCGGGGTGACGTCTGGACCGAGGACCAGCGCATGGCCCTCGTCCAGTCCTGGCTGCGCGGGCTGCCTCCCGGCGTCGTCATCCTCTCCGATCGCACCAACCCCGCCTGGGTGAAGGCGCACGGCGGCGAGGACGTCTACGAGACCGGCGAAGCCCTGTGGGCGTGCGTGGACGGGAAGCAGCGCCTCACCACCGCCCTGATGTGGCGTCACAACGAGTTCGCCATCCCGGCCTCGTGGCTCGATGCCGATCTCGTTGCTGCCACCGAGGACACCGAGGACGGCCCCTACGTCCGGTTCCGCGGCCTGTCCGACGCAGGCCAACGGTTCATGGACCGCTACTGCTCGCTGCTGATCGCCGAGGCCAAGGAATGCGCGACCGTGGAGGAGGAAGCGGCGCTGTATCTGCTCGTCAACGGCGGCGGCACCCCGCAGACCGACGAAACGATGGCGAACGCCGCCCGCGTCGCCGCGACCTGACCAGCCCGCCCCGGGCTGGTCGACGCCGACTGCCAGGCCTTCTCCCTATTCGCAAGGCCCAGACGCCCCCCTGCCACCGGAGGATCCGAAGTGCCGTTCACGCGTGCCACCGACAGCGACCTCTCCCACCTGCCGAACATGCAGCAAGCCGCCCTTCACCTGGCCGCCGACCTGCTCGCCTCGGTCGGCTGGGCGCCGCGCAGTATGGGCTGGCCCCGCGTGACGGACGGCCCTCTGCGCATCACGCAGGCCGTGGCCGAGGTGATCGGCCACACCAACGGGGAGACTCCCGAGGGCACCCCCGGACTGGTCAGCACCGGCGCGCTCGCAGCTCTCCTCGACGAGCTCGGGACCGACAGCCCGCACGGGCTGTGGGACTGGGAAGAGCAGCCCCACCGAACGCAGAGCGACGTCATCGCCCTCCTGCGCTCCGCTGCAACTTCGGCCTCTCAGCAGCATGGACGCCGTCCCCGGACGCCCGCAGCGAGCCCGCGCCCGACCTCGGCGGGACACCCGATTCACCCTGGCCAGGGGACCACCACCCCGACCCCCGGCAGCGGCCGCATCGACCAGCGGCCCGAAGAGAGCTACCCCCTGCCCGCACGCGGCCCGATGCATGGCCTCGTGGTCCGCTACACCACCGCTCTCAACACCGGCCACGCCGACATCGGCAGCCTGCCTGAGATCACCGGCGAGAACGCCGTGGCCCACGCCATCGTCGCCGCCATCCACGACACCGTCGCGCGGAACCTCCCCGGCCACGACTGGCAGACCGTCCTGGCATATCTGCTCATGCCCGGAATGAAGACCCAGGCCAGGAACTACTACCTGCAGGCTTGCGACAACGGCGAGACCGAAGACGCAGCGGCCCGGCACGCCACCGCCGAACTCATCAAGATCTACCGCACTCGGCACAACCTCTGACCCCCGCCGCGCAGCCAGCCCTTCCAACGCCGGGCACGCGGCACGTCGGCTGCGGGCCACCAGCGCGCGGACGGTGTCGGCGGCCCGACGGCCAGGCGACGACGGCGCCGGCCGACCTGCACACGGTGCGCGCGTCCAGGCGCGGAGACTTCGATCCCCCGGGCCGCCGGCCAGAGCGCCCGCGTACCGCCTAAGGGAACCATGCGGGATAAAGGCTCGTTAAATTGACACAACTTGAGCTGATGTGTAAATTATAGATGTCGCCTCACCTCAGGGAGCCCCCGGATGAAGTCCCAGTACCTTGACGAGTCCCCCCTCGACATCCTCAAGGGCATCCTCGCCTTCTTCGCCGTTCCCGCCTTCCTGTGCACTCTCGGCGTCCTCGTCGAATGGCTCTCCAGCCTCCAGTGAGCGGCCCCGCCACGCCGCCTCGTGTGTCCTCCGGGACGGCGGCGAAGCCCGGGCCCTCATTCACCGGACTCCCCCGCTGAACTGCCGTACCAGCGAGGCCACCTGCGGCAACGGCCCGGCTACGGCAGGACCGGCATGGCCACCCACGAACGCGGTGCCGAGGCCGAACACGGCAGGGCCGCCGTCATCGACCAGGACCTCGCACACCCCCCGCCCCCGCTACCGGAGTCTCCAGCCATGATCAGCGCTCGTATCGGCACCACGGACTGGCACCTCACCGCGATCCGCAGCAGCAAGGAAGGGCAGCGCTGCGATCACTGCCCGCGTCGGCTCAAGCACCTGTACGACGTGACCAACCCCGTCACCGGCCAGGCGCTCACCGTGGGCCGCGGCTGCTGCAAGAAGATCACCGGATGGACGCTGTCCGCAGCCCAGGCGGCCCAGCTCCTGCGCCACGCCGCCGAGCAGGCCCGCCAGGCCGTCGTGTGGGCGCAGTTCACCGACGCCTACCCCGAGGGCGCCCGAACCGTCGAGCAGGACAGCGAGCAGTGGCGCCCGGCCTGGCCCGGCCAGGCCAATCTGGCCGCCCACTTCCGCTGGCAGGTCAGCCGCGGCGCCATCAGCCGCGCCGCCTGGGGCCAGCGACTCGCCGTCTACCTGCGCGACCACCGCCCCCAGCCGACCGGCTGACCCGCAATCCCCACCCGCCGGGCGCCGCTACGGTGCCCGGCCTCAGCAGGCCGAGCAATAGCTGTCAGCACAGGTCAGACCAGGCTGTCGGCCGTCACGGCGCCCCGCCGGCAGAGGGGACACCACGAGGCGCGGCCGCCGCCGGCTCGGCCTGGCCGGGTGACCGTCGCCGCGCAGGGCCCGCGCCGAGAGGCCGGGGGTGAACTCCCGCGACGGCCCCGCTCGCCAGCCGGGCGTAGACCGGGGCGGCGGTGCTGCCCACGACGGCCTTGCCGGGACGGCGCCCCTGCGTCTCCAGCCCGCGGTCGCCGACGAGCCGAGCGCTGTCCGGCCGGCCCCGCGCCCCGGGCTGAACCCCCAGCGCACCGCGGAGGAAAGCAGGAGGGCGGGCTCGCACCGGGCGGCCGACTTCCACAGCGCTGGCCGCCGAGCATGCCCGAATCCCACCGGCAGCCACGAGCGCCAAGAACCAGCGCCGCCTCACCTGTTCAGGAAACGGTCACCCGGGCCGCTCGCCGAGAGGAGCTCCCTCTGTGTTCACCCGTATGAGAAGCCTGTGGCGCCGGCCGGGCGCGCGGCGTGACCGGCCGGCTGCCGCCTCTGCCTCGCCCGCCGCGGAATGCCCGGGGCTGCCGGACGGACTGGATGAGGCCGGCGCAGGCGGCATCCGGCAGCCGACGGTCGCGGGCACGCTGGACGAACTGCCCGAGCGACGGCGGGAGACGATGCTGTGGCGGCGAGCGCTCACCCACTCCTACGAAGACGTCGAAGACCTCCTGCGTCTGCCCGACCACCGCCGGCCCTGCACAGAGGGGCACCGGCCCCGCCCCGGCAACTGGACCGGCGCCCGTGCGGTCCGCGGCGACGACGGCCTCTTCCATCTCCGCCTCGGTGAGCGGATGGCGTGCGGCGTGCTGCACACGCACGCCGGCCGTGCCCGCGTCCTCCACGTGCAGCACTTGTATGTCCATCCCGACGGGCGGACCGGCGGTTACTTCCCCGACCCCCACGGTCCGATCCGCCCCAACACCGCCGGGCACCTGGCGGTCGCGGACGGCCTGGAGATACGCGACCGGCGCTGGGAGGCCGCCCTCGGCGACGACTCCGTCGCCGACCTCGCCGCCATCCCGCGCGCCGAACGCTGCCCGGCCCGCCTCGACTTCGGGCAGTGGCCGACCCCCATCACCCCGGGCACCGCCAAGGGCCGGCTGCGGCGCCGGCTCGTCGAGACCCTCGGCCCGCTCTGCGCCGGCTGTAGCGACGCCTGGGGCAACTACATCGACCACGACCACTTCACCGGACTGGTCCGCGGGCTGCTCTGCCAACCGTGCAACTCCTCCATCGACGGCTGCCCCCACCTGTCCGGCTGCCCCTGGGCCGACTACCTCGACAACCCGCCCGCCGCGCACCTGCAGCTGCTCCACCCCGACCGTGCCCAGGACCGCCGCCGCGACGCCCGCAAGATCGCCTTCACCGGCCTCGACCCCTACACCGCCTGATCCCCGCCCACAGCCACGAGGGCGGGGCCAACCGCCGTACGCCGCCCGGCCGGACGGATGGCGACCGCGCCACCATCCCCACACCGGGCCGCCACCCCGAACGGGGCGCGGCGCTCTCCCCGTGGGAGTCCGCGGCAGCCGTTACGATGGCGGTGCATCATCGGGCAACCGCGCCGCGCCCGGTCCGCAACCTCGACGCCCACACCGTCGGAGGGGACCGCAGACGTCTGAGACTCGCGCGAGCATCTTCGCCATGGCCTCCTTCACCTTGGACCGGCCGGCGCGTGTGGGGCAGCAGGCCGACAAGGGACGTGAGACGCCATGACCCATCGCCGCAACAGGCAGTTCGCCCGCGCCGTGCGCGAGTACCAGCGCGAGAACCCCGGCACCACCCTGGAGCAGGCCCGCGCGGCCGTCACCGCCCGCGCCTCCCAGCAGCAGGGCACGCCGGCCCGGATCCCGTCCGCTCCCCTGCCCCGGCCCGGGGAGACGCTGCCCGGCTACATCCAGCGTGTCGCGGCCGCTGCCGGCACCCACCGCCACCGGGCCATGGAACTCCTCGGACTTGAGCCCGGCGCCTCCGCCACCCAGCGCCTGGCCGACCTCGCCGACGGCCTGCCCGACGACACCGTGAACGCCTTGTGCGCGGCCACCGGCATGTCCCGCGCCCAGGCCCGCGCCCTCACCATCCCGCCCGCCACCATCGGCACGGCCGCAGCCGCCGCCTACGAGGCCCTGCGGCGCACCTCCGAGGAAGTCCTGAACAGCAAGACGATCCGACGCGGCGGCGAGGGCAAGACCCGCACGAGCTCCAGCCTGGCCCTGGCCCTGGCCCTCCGCGACCCGCGAGTGCGCCTGATCGACATCGACGCTCCGCCCTCGCGCGTGGACACCGATCCTCAACGCGACCTCGACTGGCCCGGCCCGGCGCCCTCCCCCTGGATCCTGCTCGACACCCCCTGGCCGGCCGACGGCCGCCCCCTGCCCGCCGACCCCGCCCTGTTCGAGGCGCTCGAGACGGCCCTCAGCAGCGACCACCACTCCGACGCGGCTGCGACGCCGGACGCATAACCCGGCGGCCGGGCAAGGCGGTCCGCGGCGCCACGCTGCAGTCCGTCACCGCCGGCCCACCCGGGCGCCACGGCATCCGGGCGGGCCGATGGAAACCGGCTGCGCGGCCGGTTTCCGGGCCACGCCGGCATACAGCGAGACCTGCCGGTCGGTGACCAGGCCCGGACCGGCCGCGGGTTGGGGACACCACCGGTGCGCCGTGACGAGACCGGGACCGGCAAGGTCGAGGCCGCGGAAGAACCGGAGCACCTCGGCCCTGGACCGGGGCTGCAGCGCGATGCCCCGCCGCCCGTAGGCACCGGCGACCGCCTCCCACGCGTGCGGGGCGAAGTCACCGGTGCAGCGCGTCAGGCTCAGATACGAGTCCGGGACCAGCCGCTCCAGCAGCCGGCCCACGACGGCGTACGGATCCAGGTCCTCGGGGATGAACGGCAGCAGGTCGTGCAGGCACAGGGCCACCGGCCGGCCGAAGTCGACGCTCCCGGTCCGCTCGACCGCGGCCAGCACGCCGCGCGTCGGCCTCCACGCAGCGGACGGTCCCCTCCGCGCTGCCGTACAGCAGCTCGTCGGCGTAGACGAGGACGATGGGGTCGTTGTCGACGTAGACGACCGTCGCATCGGGCGCGACGGCCTGGACCACGTCGTGCAGATGCGGAGCCAGCGGGAGTCCTGCGCCCACGTCGATGAACTGCCGCACCCCCTGCTGCGCCAGATACCGCACCGCGCGGTGTGTGAAGGCGCGGTTGGTCCGGGCGGCCACCTCGATCGCGGGAAACGCCTCGACCACGGCGCGGGCCGCCTCACGGTCCACGGCGTAACTGGTCTTCCCGCCGAGGTAGTAGTCGTACATCCGCGCGCAGTGGGCCCGGTCCTGCCCCAACGCCGGCCCGGCGGCCAACTCCTCCGAGGGCTCCGCCCATTCACCCACAACGCATCCCCTTCGCCGGCATGCGCCTGACCGTAGACGGCCCGCCGCTTCCCGGCACGCGTCTGCGTCCCCGCTCGCGGCTTCCCGCTGGTCAGCAGGACACGGTGGGTAGCCTGCCCGCCTGCAATTGCAGCGCGCCGAGGCGGCCAAGGTCTCGGCGCCAGGATCAGCCACTGCGGCGCCGCCCTGTACCCACCCCGGCGCCGGCCGCCGGACTCCCCCGAGCCGAGCCGGCCGCCCCTGCTTCGCCCGTCTCCCGGGCCGCAGATCTCTGTCCACAGGACGTCCGGGTGACGCTGCCAGGACGATCACGCTGCGGTGCTGGCGACTGGACACCGTCGGCTTCGGTGGATTTCCGCGCGGGTGGTCGTACGGCAGTCATCAAGTACTGGAGGTGCGCCAGCGTGTGTCAGTCGAAGGCACGAGGGGGGCGGCGGTGTCTGAATCACAAGAGGTTGCAGCAGTTGGGGGCGGCCGACCTCGCGCCCCAGTCCGTGGCCGGCAGGCCGGATGCCGTGGCAGGGGGCAGTTCGGCG
The DNA here is from genome assembly GCF_045161545.1 of Streptomyces sp. NBC_00637. Classification (NCBI taxonomy): domain Bacteria; kingdom Bacillati; phylum Actinomycetota; class Actinomycetes; order Kitasatosporales; family Streptomycetaceae; genus Streptomyces; species Streptomyces sp. NBC_00637. The sequence goes on from NZ_CP109047.1 coordinate 34,454, forward strand.
GGTGAGTTGTACGACGCTCACGGGCGTGCGGTCGCCGGCCCTGTTGTCGCGCGCGTCAAGGCCGTTCGGGCTGCGGAGCCCGCCATCACCGGGGATGTTTTGGAGTCGCTTCCTGCGGGGACGCGGGCCGATGGCCTGGAGTACCGGATGAAGTCACCCCAGTCGCTGGCTCGGAAGGTCGCGGACCGGCACTCGGCCAATCCCTGGCATTCCCCCGCCGAGCACCTGGCGCAGATGACCGATGTCGTGCGGTACACGATGGTCAGCCGCACGCCGCGCACGGTGTTCAGCGACGCCGAGAAGCTGGCCAGTTCGCTGCAGGAACGCGGGTGGACCGTCACGCAGGCGGACCACTCCTACACCGAGGGCGCCATGTACAAGGGCGTGCACTTCCTGGCCCGCCATCCCAGCGGGGAGACGGTTGAACTGCAGGCTCATTCCGAGGAGTCGATGCGGGTCAAGGCGCTCAACCACGTCGACTACGAGGTGCTGCGCGACCCCAAGCGGCCGACGGAGGAGCGGCTCGCCGCACGCAGGCAGATGCACGAGCGTTCGGCGGCGCTGGAGACCCCGCGGGGACTCGGCAGGAAGGCGACGCTGGCCGGCGTGCCGGTCATGGTCAAGCAGCGGTGACGGCACACGTTGCACCCACCACCCATCTAAGATAAACTTAGATTGCCTAAGATGATTGTGTGAGTTGACTGACGAAGGAGGTCAGCTGTGGTCGGAGACAACCTGATGCTGGTGCGCGAGGACGACCAGGACCTGTGGGTGGCGGTGGAGCGGCACGGCCGCATCTACGTCTATGACCCCGCACGCGGCGAGTTCCGCTACCACCGGTACCTGTCGAGCGACTGGCTCGACCCCGGCAGTTCGATGGCGTACGTGCCGCTGGACGAGCACACCGCGCGCGAGCTGGTGGCGGCCGGCGAGGTCGGCCGCCTACCGCAGGCCGACGACCCGAACCCGCCGGAGGACGCCTCGCAGGTTCTCGCCCTGGACATGGTCCTGCCCGAGGGACAGCCGCCCTCGGCGCGGGACGTGCGCCAGGCACGCATCCGTAACCTGCAATCGGCTCCCCCGGGAACCTGGGTGACCCTGCGAGAACTCCCGCAGGACAAGCGCACCACCGCCGACGTGTGGGCCTCGGACATCCGCACCGGCAAGAACCGGTCCTACCGCGGCCTCGGCCCCCTCGAGGTCCGTGTCGAGCGCAGCGCCCACTCCCCCGACGAACTCGTCGTCATCGCCCGCCGCGTGTCGGACTAGCCGCCGCGGGCGTAACCGCGCCGACCACGCAACCGGCGCACCACACACCACCGTTAGGACAAGCCCGATGACCACCATCACACTCGCCGAGGTCGAGCACCTGGTCGAGACTGCCCACGCCGATCAGACCGACAAGACCGGCGCCCCCTACATCGGCCACGTGCGGGCCGTAGCCGCCGCGCTGGCGCCCTTTGGCCCCGAACTGCAGATGGCCGGCCTGCTCCACGACACCCTGGAAGACACCAGCCTGACCGCCGGCCAGCTCCGCGCCGCAGGCGTGCCCGACCGCGTCGTAGACATCGTCGAGGCCGTCACCAACCAGCCCGGAACCTCCTACCAGGACAAGATCCGCCGCATCACCGCCGACCCCGACGCCACCCTCGTCAAGATCGCCGACAACGCCGACAACAGCCGACCCGACCGCGCCGCCCTGCTGCCCGCTGTCACACGCGACCGGCTCACGGCCAAGTACCGCACCGCCCGCACCACCCTGTGGGCCGCCGCAGACCCCGCAGACATCCGCACCATCATCACCATCGCCAACCCCTCCCTCACCAGCGAACTCACCAGCGGCTGACCCAGGCCGCCCCGTCGCCCGGACACCAGCCCAACCCACGACGCGCACACCGAGCACCCCTGCCCGACTCGCCGCACCATCTCCACACCGGAGCGGTACGGGCCGCGGTCCCGCCACGCCCGGACCGCCACCACGGGCAGACCGTGATCCCGCACTTGCGCTCTGCGCCACGTGCTCGCCGACGTCGAACGCGGCCACCGCGGCATCGAGGACCAGCGGGCCAGCCTCTCCCGCCTCCTGGCCGCCGGCGCCGCGTGCAACGGCCGGCCCCCGCTGCCAGCGCCGGGCGTCCCCGGTTGGGTCGGCGTCGGCCCCGGCTGTGGCACGGACACCACTATGGCGACGGCGACGGACACCCCGGCCCCGGGATGCCACGCCCAGCACCTCGCAGGTGCCCACACCGGCGTACCCGGCGCAGCAGAGTGCCGTTCGGCGCAGCCGGTTGGTGGGCGGTGTGGCGGCGGGGGCGTTGCGGGTGGAGTCGCACGAGGTGGCCCGGCTCCGGCGCGGCTTGACCCGGTCAGCCCCCGACCCTGCTCGACCTTGCGACGTTGGCGTCTTCCCCGGCGGCCAGGCTGGTCCCGCCGCCACCGATCAGCAGCGTACGGGCGGCCGGCTCAGGGGCGCCTACCGAGGGTGGGCAGCCCGGCTGAGGTGGCCCGCAGGCTCCGGCCGCGGCGGGCGGCACGGCCGTCCTTGAGGATCCGGCGGGCCCGGGCGCGCCACGCTTGCGCTTCTTCCGGGTGGCCGGCCTCGCGGTGTATCGCGGCGACGCGCAGCGCGGCGGCGCGGGTCCGGGCGGCCAGGGTCTCGGCGACGGGGGCCAGGGGGCCTTCTATCCGAACTGCCTCGGGTGCTCCTCGCAGGCACAGCACGAGGCGCCGGTCCGGCTCGGTGCCGCCGAGGTCCCGCACGTACACCCGGGCCCGGTTCAGGCCGGTGGCGATCTCGGCGAGGCGCTCCAGTTCCGGCCACGTGCACGGCAGGAGGACGTCTTCCAGCACGACGCGCGGGGCCGGCCGCCAGGACGCCGCCCGCGGGCTCCGGTCCTCGCGGCGTACCCATACGCCGATCACCGGCCAGGGCCCGCCGGTCAGCGCCGGGTGGCGGATCTCGTCCTGGGTCACCTGTTCCTCCGCGCCGCTCGGATCGCCTCACCGCAGTATCCGCCGGGTCCCGCCCTCCGCGCCGAGCTTGGCGAACACCCGCCGCCCGGAGGGACGTAGGGGTGTTGCAGCTCCCCCTGCAACACCCGACGGTGCGGAGTGAGACGTCGCTGGCGGGCCGGCCAGGAGCTGAGGGGTTCGGCGCCCCGCGTGGGCGCGCGTCGCCGGCTGCCGGGCGGAAGCCGTACGGGCCGAGTGCCGTGACGGCCTTCGGTCGGTGCCTGCCCGGGCGCGGCCGGGCGGTTCCTGTCGGGCTCGCGGGTGGCGCTTATGCAGGTGAGAGGGGGGACACCGCAGTGCGGTGTGCGTAGTCACTCAGGCCCGGCAGATCGGGCCGCAGCTCGGCGACCTGTCTGGTCAGCGTGCGGACCGAGGGCCGGCGGGCCTCCAGAGGGGCGGCGAGTTCGACGAGGCGCAGCTGGGCGAAGGCGCCGGCTGCATCGCCGGCGTCAAGGAGGGCGCGGGCGGTGTCGGTGGCGGCGCGGGCGCGGCGTTCGGCGGTGGGCAGCTGGGCGGGGCGCAGCCGGCGGGCATGGGCGAGGGCGGTGTCGACGTCGCCGAGGCGGCGGTGGATCCCGATCCGGTACAGGGCGCACTGGCCGGCGGTCAGCTCCCGGGGGCGGCTGGCAGCGGTGTTCGGGTGGCGGGCGAGGCGGGCGGCTGTCTGTTCGGCCTGGTCTGCGAAGTCGCGCGCGGTGGAGGGCTGTTGGGCCTGGGCCGCGGTGTAGGCGGCGGTGAGCTCCACCATGCCCGCAGCGTCGAGCTCGGCGGCCGTGGGCCGGGAGCCGGCCGTCAGGTGGGTGCGCGCCTCTTCCAGCAGCTGCAGGGCCCCAGCCGTTCGGCCGGTCCGGCGCAGCGGGGTCGCGGCCGCGCGGGCGGCGGCTGCGAGCACCACCGGGTTGCCGGAGCGGCGGGCCGCGGCGCCAGCTCGTTCCGCGTAGACGCCGGCGGCCTCGGTACGGCCGTGCTTGACGGCGAGTTGGGAGGCCAGGACCCACACGTCAGCGGCCCGGGCGGCGCCGGCCGGGCCCTGCTCCATGCTGTGGGCGGCGCCGACCAGGAGCTGCGGCAGCACCTCGTCGAGCCGGGCGTAGGCGCCGGCGGCGAACAGCCGGCGGCCCGCGGCGCCGGGGTCGGCGGACAACCGCGGCGCCGGGGTCGCCCACGCCGGCACCGGGCCGACGAAGACGCCCGCCCCCAGCGCAACTCCCGCCGCCAGCACACTCCGTCGCTCCACACCCGGCCCCTTCCCCTGGATGCCGCTGGCGAGCAGCCGCGGCCTCGTCATGACGCTACGGCCGGGCGGGCCGGCCGGACAGGGCGCACGAGCCGGCCGTGCGCGCGCCGTCACGGCCCGGGATCCCCGCCTGAGCGGGCGTCGGTCCCCTGGTGTGGCACCGGTACCAGGGAGGCGACCCGGTCGTCGAGCGGCACTGGCTGCCTCGCTGAGAGAAAGGGGGGACCGGGCCCCGAACTCGACCAGGGCTGTCGAATATTGACGTGGTGGAAAGCAGCAACGTCACGGTCCGGCAGGTGCTGAAGGTATGGCGTTCGGAATCGAGCGGCGCGCCGCGGATTGCCGTGAAGCGCCTGCGATACCGGGCGGTCGGCAACGACTGGGGACACTCGGGGGGCGGTGGCCGCGGCACCCTGCGGATCAGCGAGCCGGGCGTGAATGCCGACGAGTGCGCGGTGGTGGCCGGCCCTCCGGCCCGGTCTACGGGCCGGACGCCATCGAGGGCGTGACGTTCACTCGGCGCCGGACCCGGGTGAAGGGGACCTGGGTCAACGAGCACCTCCCCCCGCGGCCCGGCCAAACCCCCGTCTACGCGGTGGACCCGCAGTTGGCCCGGACCACCACGGACGCCATCTGACCGCCCTGCGTCCTCGACCGGCCCAGCAGCAGGTGCGGGCGGCGTCGAACCCGCCGGCGCCCAGTGCCCGGCGCGCCTGCCGCGCGAGGGCGGTAGGGAAGCCGGGCGGCGGCCGGGCTACGGCTCGTCGACGTGGTGCAGGACGACGGTGCGCCGTACGCCGGCCTCCAGCATGGCCTGGGCCCGGTGCTGGCCGTTGATGTAGCCGGTGCCGCTGGAGGGCTGGATCGCGTCCCCCGTGTTGAACAGGGTGGCCAGCGCCTCGGTCTCCCACCCGGTGGCGCCGGCCGCGGTCGCGTGGGCGGTGGCGAACTCCTCCATGTCGTCGGCCTCCACGGACTGCGCGCGGGCCCGCTGGAGGACCTCAAGCGCCATCGCGTTGACCGTGTGCCAGTCGCCGCCGTGGTACCAGCAGCAGGCACGGGCCCCGCGGCGCGGCAGGATCTGACGCATCCAGCGCCGCCACCAGGGCACCCCGGCCGGCATGCATGCCGGCTCGCGGAACGGACGCGGCCGGGCGAAACGGGCCACCGCGAACTCGGCGAACACCAGCCGTGGTTCCGGCTCGGCGGGGCGCGGCACGTAGCCGGCGCCGCGGTCCGTGGCGACGGTTGCGCCGATCAGATCCTGCAGCTCCTCATCGGTGATCACCGACCACTTCGGGCCCCGTGGGCAGTAGCGGTCGGCGCCGGTGAACACCACGCGCCTGAAGCGGGTTTCCTGGCGGGAGCGCTCCGCCCAGATCTGCCGCTCCACCCACACCGGCGGCAGGTCCTGGTCAGGGCAGTGCCGCTCCCACACCGCGCCCGCGAACCTCTCCGCCCCGTTCATCAGGCTCATGCCCTCTGCGAGGGCGATCTGGGTCGCCACCGCGACCGGGCGCGCCCCGTCAGCGGTGAACAGCTGCAGCCGGAACGTCCCCGGCAGCCCGGGGGCGGTGAACATGTGGTCGTCCACGCTCAGCCGGCGCGGAGCCCGCAGGGCGTGCAGCTCGTCCTGGCCGTGGGGGTGCGGCGCCGGCTCGGGGGCCGGGCCGGCGGGGTGGTCGTCGGTCATCCCCCGATCATTCCCGACCCCGCCGCGGGGCGGGGTCGGTCAGCCGGCCGCCGTCGTCTGCGCCAGGTCCACCTCGCCGGCCTCGACCAGGGCCCGGCGCAGTTGTTCCGTCTCGGCGGGGCGCTCGGCCTCGGGCAGTGCTGCGGTGGCCTGGAGCAGGGTGCGGGCGTGCCGGCGGACGTCGGCGTCGTACAGGGGGCCGGGGGCGGGGCGGGTGAGCAGGTGCGCGGCCAGGAGCAGGGCGTCGGGGCTGCGTGGGTGGCCGGCGGCGCGTGCGGCGACCTTGTCGGCATTGTCCTGGGCGGGGGTGTGCTCGGCGCTGCGCCGGGCCAGGGGCAGCCATACCTCGTCGGTGAGGGCGGAGAGGGTGAACCAGCCGGCACCAGCGAGCGCTCCGGGCGGAAGGTCGGCCTCCAGCGCCGCCGTCCACCACGCGCGCGCGATGTCCTCGGGGGCTGGGGCGGCCGGGTCCGGCCCGGTGTCGCCGGCACGCGGGCGTCCCTGCAAGGGAAAGGCGAGCGGCAGGAACAGATGGGAGACGGCCGCGGGGCCGTCCGGGCCGGCAGCCAACTCGCGCCAGGTGTCCGCGGGGTCGCCGAGCAGGTTGGCCGGCTCCTCCAGCAGGAGAGCGAATGCGACGCGGGAAGCCGCGCCGTACACGTTCGCGCGCACCGCGGCCAGGAGTTGGCCGCGGTCCAGGGCGGCGAGCAGCAGCGGATCAGACCTTCCCCGGTCCAGCCACGCGGCGGCCGGTGAGGGGCGTTGGGGGTCGAGGGCGTACAGCTCGGGGTGGGCGGCGGTGAAGGCGGTGGCGCGGCGGTGCAGGAGTGGCAGGTGCGCGCCGATCACGGAGGCGACCGCCTCGTCGCCACTGCGGGCGGCCAGGACGTCGGCGACGAGGCGGAGAACGTCGCCGGGCATCTGGCCGTCCTTGATGGCCTGGCCGGCGGCGTAGTCGAGCAGGCAGTCCAGCGCGAGCACCGCCGGGTGGGTGTCCAGCAGGCCCGCGGGCAGCTCCTCCTCTTCCCCGCCGGCCTTGTCGTCGGCCGGGCCGGCTGTGTTGGGAGCGGACGTTGCCGGGCTGGACGCGGGCGGCGGCGGGGCGGCGGGCCGGGTGAGGGGCTCGGCGAGGCCGCGCAAGCGGTCCAGGACAGCCGGCAGGTCACCGTCGAGGTCGCCACCGGTGCGCCACACGACGCTCAGCAGACCGGACCACGCCCGGCCGGCGAACTCCGCCGCGTCGGGGACATGAGGGCTGGCGGGGGCGGGCAGGGCGCGGCTGAGGGTGAGAGCGGCGAGGACGGCCTCGGCCGGGCCGGTGGGGAAGGCGTCAGGGTGGCGCGCGGCGGTCGCGGTGGCGGCGAGGTAGAACGCGCAGAGCTCCGGCAGGGCCAGGGCGGCGAGGACCTGGGGGACGTCGGCGGTCCAGGCGGCCGGGTTGGCCCGCACGAGGCGCTGCAGCACGCGGGCGTAGCCGTCGGCGCCCGCGTCCGGGGCACCGGCGAGGGCGGCGGCGGCCGCGAGCGGGCCGGCTGCGGCAGCCAGCTCCAAAAGGTCCTCCAAGGCGACGACGGTGTCATGGCGCGAGTGCGGGCGGGCGGCGGTACGCGGGTCCGGCGGACCGGTCGGCTTCAGCCGGTGCAGCGCGGCGAGCAGCGGGGCGAAGTCGGTGAGCAGCGGCGCGGGCAGGACCGGCGACCAGTTCCACACCCGCAGCCAGGAGGCGAGCGGCTCGATCCGGCCGCTGGACTGGTCGGGGTCGGCGTCTGCAGTCAGGGTCTGGTCGATCTCGTCGGCGGCAGGGGCCGGGCCGAGTGCCGCGCGTGCCCGCTGGTCCAGGCCGGCCCGCTCGGGCGGGCAGGTGTCCAGTACGAGGGCGGCCAGCCGGGCGCCTTCCGGTGTCGGGCGGCCGGCCAGCAGCCGCACGGTGGCCTCGACCGCCCGCTCCCACCACTCCCCCGCGCCCGCGGAGTCGGTGTCGGCGGCGGGCGGGTGTGCGGCCAGGTGGGCGGCGAGCACCCGGTCGTGCAGGTGCGCATCCGCGGCGGTGATCCGCGGCCACGCCCGCATCCGCTCGGCAAGGGGGACACCGGCCGCGGCGTCCGCTGCGGCGAGGTCGAGGACCGCCCGGGCCAGGAGCGGGCCCATGTCGAGGACCGGGCCCAGAAAGACTCTGGCGTCCAGGACGCGGACCTCGTCCAGGTCGACGTACGGGTGCCAGGGGTTCTTGACGGGCGCCTCGATGTCGCGGCGCAGGAGGCCCGCCAGCGCGTACCGGGCCGGGCGGGCCCAGCGGAACGGCCCGCCGGCGGCGCCGTGGACGGTCACCACCAGTTCCCGCAGCAGGCCCGTGATGTCGTGTTCGGGCAGGCGGGCGGCCCACTCCCGCTGAAGCACCTCGGTCAGCTCGGGGAGCGGCTCGTGGTTGGCGCGTGCGCGCCGGCGCGCGGTCTCGAAGGCCAGGTAGCCGGCGTGGCCGATGTCGACGGTGTCCTTCAGCAGCTCCTCGACGACGAACAGCCAGTCCCCGTCCCGTGCGGCCATCGGGAGATTGCCCGCCCAGCTGGCCGCCATCCGGCGCGACAGGCTCGCCTCCTCGTCCGGCGCCTGGGCCGGGGACGAGGCGGTGACGTATGGGAGCAGCAGCCGGACGCCGGCGGGGGCGAGGACGCCGGCGTCGGCCAGGCGCAGCAGCGCACCGAGGGCATACGGGCCGGCGGCGACGAGCTGGACGGCGTGGCCGGCCAGCCACGGCCGGGCAGCCTGCGGGGCGACGGCGGCCAGGTGCTCGAGGAACGGGGCAGCCGGCCAGACGCCGGCCGCCTCGTCGGCCAGGAGCAGGTGCGGCGCGTGCTCGTTCAGGACCTCGAGCCAGGCGGCGGCCGGGCCGGAGCGGAAGAAGTACGCCTCGGCGCGCGGGTCCGCCCAGCCGGCCAGCTCCCGCGCCTCCTTCTCACCCGGGTCGGTGAGCGCGGCCAGCTCGAGAACCCGTGCGGCGCGGCCGGGCAGCGGCACCAGCAATTCCCGTGCCGCCGCGAGGACTTCCGCGTACAGCGAGGCGGCGCGGGCGGGGTCGGCGGCGTTGCCGTGAAGGGTGCCGGAGGTCTTCCCGTACACCTCGCCCCACACGTCCAGGGCCCGCTCCTGGGCGCTGCCGAGCACGACGCCCATCAGGCGCTCGGCGATCCCCGCCGCCCGGGTCCGGTGGTAGCCGCCCGGCCGCTGCAGCTGCCCGCGCAGCACCTCGGCCGCCTCCCGCACCCGCGCTCTCCCCGCGCGGCCGGCGCCGTCCGGGCCCGCACCGTCGGCGGCGTCCGTCTCCCCGTCCGGCACCGGGCAGGCCAGGGCAGCGGCAGACTCGTTTGTCGCGGGCGCGGCGGCCGGAGCGTCGGACGCGCCGGCGGTGCCGGGGGCGGGGAGGTCGTCGACCGCGGCCAGCAGTCCGGCGGCCGCCGATTTCAGTCCCACCGCAACCGGGGCGCCCGGCAGGCTCAGCAGGGCGTCCGCGGCGCCCCGCAGGCACGACTCCGCGACTTCGGCCGGCCGCTGGAGGAAGCCGCCGGTCAGGATCCGGCGCGCGTCCCGCAGCAGCCCCAGCGCCCGCACGCCCGGTGCGCCCTGCGCGGTCAGGGCGGCGGCCAGGACCTCGTCGACCTCGGGCAGTTCGTCCCCGCCGGCCGGCGGCATCTCATGGCTCACCGGTGCACCGTAGAGCCCGGCGGGCGGCGTCCGGGCCGGAACCGCGCAGCCCGCCGGTGGGGAGAGGCGGAGCGGGCCCGACAGCGGCACGGACTGGTGTAGTAAAGAGATTCGCGACGGAGCTGGGGTCAGGGGGATCGGCGTGACTGGCAGTCCTCGCCCGCCCACACCTCGCCCTCCCGGTATCTCCTTCCATCTGTCCCGTGCCCTTGTCCGCGAAAATCAGCTCACCCCGGACGAGCAGGCGGCACGGGACAGCGTTGCGCCCGCTCCAGCGCCCGGTGTGCCAGCGATACCTGATGTGGCCGCAGGTAAGACGCCGGGTGAGCAGGTGGCCGTATACGAGCCCCTGTTGCGCCGGGCCGGCTGGCGGGTGGATATCTTCAGCCACCCTCTGCGCGGCCGCCTCGAGGCCTTCCACTCCTCCGGCGCAGCAGTGATGATCACCGTGGATCGCCGCAGGCACAAAAGGGACCGCAACAGGGGCAACCTGTACGTGCTGTTTGCCCCGGGGTCCGGGCAGTGGCAACGCACCCCCATCGCGGCTTTGGAGCACTTCGCCGTCCACCGCACACTTCCCCCAGGAGTTCGCCACCGGCCCGTAGACAGCAAGTGCTGCTGCGGAAAGGGCTGTTACCCGACCCTGGCCGCGGCATCGGCCGTTCTCAACGAAGCGGCACCGAAGCGAGGACGCCGACGGCGCGAGCATCGCTGCTACCGCTGTGAGGCTGACGACCGGGTGTGGCACCTCACGAGCAAGCTCGCCGGTTATGTCCGGCCGGTCCCACTCGCGGACGCATACTCCCGCAAAACGTCCCGCTGAAACAGCTTGCGCAAGAGCATCTGGTGCCGGACGTCCAGCTGCACCCGCGAGACGTCGGTGAGCGGTGCACACGAGCCCGACACAGTCAAGGCGACGCCGATCGGACAGCCAACCCCGGGACGGCCGCTACCGTGGCCGGGTGGACACCCCCAACGGCCGGCACGTGCAGAGCCCGGCGCGCGAGGCCGCCGAACTGGCGTGGGAAGCGGCGGCCGCCCGCATCCACGACGCCAACCTCGCCCGGCTGCGCCAGGAAGACGCGGACGCCGACCGGCTCTTCCCGCCCGGGCCGGCCTTCACCGACGGCCTGGTCGACGACGACGTCATGGGCCGCCTCGGCAAGGCGCTGGAGGCGTACGGCGAGGCCAAGAACGCGGCGGGCCGGGTGGACCTGTTCATGCGGCTGTTCGCCGGCGCCGGCGACGACGAAGTCCCGTACACCGGGTAGCAGCAGCGGCCCTTCAGCGCGGGGTGCAGCACGCAGCAGTACACGGGCGGGTGGTCTGCCAGGCGGGTGCCGACTCGACGCACGGCCCGTGGTGTTGCGCAGCCCGCAACACCCGCTCGGGAACCGCGGTCCAGGGCCGTATGCCGTCGGCGTGCTGAGAGGGGCGTTGCGGTGCGCGGCGTCGGGCCAAGGTGTTCAACGGGCGGGCGGACAACCCCCGAACAACTCTGGATAACCCCCTCACCAGCGGCGATGTGCGGCGGGGCGAGGCCTGCGCGTGCTGGGAACGGCCCGGTCCCGCCGGCGGTCGTGGAGCCGACACGGAAGGCGGCCGCGGCCGCGGCCGGACCGGTGACAGCTCCGACGAGCTCGGCAGGGCTCCGCGAGGACGGGTTGCGGTACGTCCGGGCGGGCCCGCCGCCTGTCACGCCCAGCTCGCGAACGTGCAGGTCAGAAGCGGGACACCACAGGCAGCCGGACGCAGACCCGACAGGTGCTGCTGGCCGGGGGCAGTCTTCGCCGGACAGAATCGGACGGCGTCGGACAACTGCGGACGGCGCCCCCGACGCGCCGGTCCGGGCCCTCACTCGCCGATCCGGCGCGGCGGATGACCGGCGGCGGTGCGAGCCGTCCGGTGCGAGGCAAGATGCGAGCGCGGCACTGTGCGGAGCCGACGGCAGGCCGTACGCCAACCGATGAGAGTGACCGGGCCTGCTGCCCCGTGCCGGGCGTGGCGCGGGGCAGCACGTCCGGCCGCGTGTGTCAGGCCGCCGGGCGGACGGCGAGGTCGGCGGCGGTACGCGCGAAGCGGACTGTCTCCTGAAGGGTGAACATGCAGTCGGCGTCGGTCAGTTCGTCCTCGTCGGGGATGCCGGCGGCTTCCCGCATCGTGCGCAGGGCCGCCGCCGCGACGACGGCGACCGGGGCGGTCGTGGTGTACACCCGATCCCACATCCTCGGCTCGGTGAGCCATCCGTCGGCCCGCACCCCGTAGATCGCGGGATTGCAGATGTGGCTGGCGCCGACGAGCCGGTCCAGGACGTCCGCGGCCGCGCGCAGCAGGTCCGCGCTCACTTCTTCCTCGGCGGCCGTCTCCAGCACCGAGTACACGACCTGGACGAGGGGGGCGTCGTGCAGCGTGACCTCGCCGGCGGCGTGCTCGTGCAGAGCGGCGACGCGGCGCGCGCGGGCGGCGGAATTGACGGGCATCCGGCGCAGGGTCTGCTTCAGCCCGCTGTCCTTCAGCGCCCAGGCCAGGGCCTCGTCCACGAGGCGGGCGGCTTTCTCCCCGTCGGCGCCCAGGTCGGTGCGCAGGTGGGCGGCGAGCCGGCGGGCGGGCTCGGCGTGGACGGGCTCCCTGGGGACGGACCGCGGGCGGGTCTCCTCGCGCAGCAGCTCGGTGTACTTGCCCTTGGCGCCGGTGGTCTTCTGCACGGCGCGGGCGCGCTGGCCGGCGCGGGACTGGTTGCGTGGCATGACGTCTCTCTCCGGGCACCCCGCGCCTGCCCGCAGTCGTGCGGGTGGGTGTCGCGGGCCCGGGTGGGGACCTTGGCCGTCTGAGCTGTCCCGGCGCGGGCGGGGATGCAGCGGCGGCGGTAGGCGGTGCGCGTCCTGCCGGTCGGCATCGTAGCGGAAACGGCAGGCCTTCCCGCGCGCCCCTCGCACCCGCCGACGGCACGGCGCGCGCCCGCGGCGCTGTGCCGTCGGCGTCGGGCCAGGCGGGACCGTCGGCGCGCGCGGGGTACGGGGAGCGATCGCGGCCAGCAGCAGACCACCCCGCGTCCACTCCCCCGGGTGGCGCCGCCAACTCGTTCCATTGTCCGGCCGGATCGCCCAGGAAGGCGGGGTCGGGCAGGCGCGCGGCCGCCACGTGGAAGGCGGGCGCTGGACCCGCGGACGACGCCGGCTCCCCCGCGATGCTGTTTGGTCTCTGTGGCCCGGGCGGCGCGTTCGAGGGAGTGTCTGCCGCCGGACGGGAGGGCTGCGGGAGCGGTGCCCCGACCGGTACGGCGGCGCGGCTGGTGGTGTGCGAGAGGACCGGCTCCGTGGTGGCAGCCGGTCCTCGTGTCCGCGGGCACGCGTCACCGTGACGTGCGGAAGTGATCCCTGTCGCGTCGGTTTGCGGCCAGTAGCGGGTCAGGGAACCCGGGGGTCGGTGCTGCGTCGGGGCCCGGACCATCCGGTCCGGGCCCCGACGCCGCGCCGACGACCGGGTTGTGACGCAGCATCATCACCCGGCGGGCTGCGGGCAAGGCAGGCTGGAACGTCCGCGGACCAGCGCCTGCGGAGCGCGGTGGACAAGGTGCTGGTGGTGGTGGGCGGGGACACCAGGCGCTCGTAGGCGTCGGCCGGAGGCGTACCTGAAACGTCCGCGGACCAGCAAACACGCAATTGGGATCTGTGGGGCTTTTAGGGCGCGCGGGGTGGGGGCGGGACGTGCCATCCTCTTCCGCACCGGCGGAGGGCAGCCGTCAACTGCCGTCCGGCACACCGGTTTTTGCGGCCAGTAGCACCCCGTCACCCGGCCGCCGGACTCCGTTCGCGGGCCGGCGCCCCGGGGCCCACCCGTCAGGGAGGATCCACCGTCGTGTCCACGTACCACTCCGGCGCGCCCGCGCCCCAGCCCGAGCCCCAGCCCTCGCGTGCCGTAGTTCGTCCGCTCACCACCGCGCAGATCTGCGGCATCACGGTCTTCCCGCTCCTGGGCGCCGGTCTCGCGCTCGCCGGTATGCCGGTCAGCGATGTGCTCACCCTGCTCGCGGGGTGCGGCGCGATCGGGGCGGCCACCATCGCCGCCGCCGGCGGAGGACGGCGTCTGCTCACCGCGCTCGCCGCCACGGCCGTCCGCGCGGCCGCCGGCGCCGACAGCGGCAAGTAGGAGGTGGCTTCGATGACTTCACCGACTCCGTCCCCGCGTGCCGGCCGCTCCGTACGCCGTACCGGCCGGCGCCACAGGCACCTCATCGCCCTCCTGGCCGCGCTCAAGGACGGCAGCGGGCTCTCCTTCGCCCAGCTGGCCGCCCGTACCGCCGAACTCGAGGACACCGGCGCCGTCTCTGCGAGCACCCTCAAGCGCGCGGTGGACCCGCGCACCGTGCCCCAGGAGCACGTCGTGGCCGCCTTCGTCCGGGCCTGCGGCGCCGCCGTCGAGGACGAGCGCGACGTGCTGAAGGTGTGGCGGGGCGCCCGCGCCGAGGAACGCGGCATCCTCGCCGCGCTGCAGGCTCCTTCCGTGTCCGCCATCCGCACCCACGCCGACTTCCGGGCCGCCCTCGTCGCCGCCTACGAACGTGCCGGCGCCCCGCCCCTGCGCGTCCTGCAGGACCGCGCCGGCACCGAGGAGGCCGACGGTGAGCTGCTGCTGCCGCTGACCACCGCCTGGCGCATCACCCGCCGCGAGGGCCTGGGTCCCGCCAACTGGACCCAGTGCGAGGCCTTCCTGCGCGGCTGCGGGATCCATCCCCGCCGTATGGGGCCCTGGCAGGACGCGTGGGCGCGCACCCGAACGCTTCCGCGGGCCGAGCTCGGCCCCACGGCCGCCGAGGAACGGCGGGCTGCCCGGTGGACCCGCCGGGTCTACCTGAGTCCGCCCGCCGTCCCGGCGGGCGACGGCGCCGGGATCATCCCGCTGCACTCGGCGGAGGGCACGCACGCCCACACCGACGGTCGGCACGGCGAGCGGCAGGCCAGCGGGGCCCAGGCCGCCGCCCGCGTGTTCGACCGCCTCGCCGTCGCCGACCAGCACACCGTCCTCGCCGCCGGTCTCACGCACCTCCTGGGCACCCAGGCCCGCCGCAACGGCGCCGCCCCCGACACCGGCATCGACGCAATCGCTGTCGGCGACGACGGAACTCTCCACGTGCTCCAGTGCAAGCACCTCACCGACCCGCCTCCGCCCGGCGCCCGCGGCGTCAAGCCTCCTGCCCGGCCGCGTCCGCCCGCACCGTCCGGCCGCGCCCGCCGCAACCGGGAGCTCCAGCCCGCCTGAGCCCGGGGCGAGGAGACCACCAGCATCCCGTCGCGGCCACCACGAAGTCGGCCGCACCGTACGGGCGGTCTCGGCGGCCGCAGAGCGCGCGGCGCTGCCGGGCTCGGCCGCAGATGGTCGGGGCGGTCCCGGTAGCGGTCGGCGAACGCGCGCCGGGGCTGGGTGCGCACGACCTGCTCGGCGACGAGGCCGGGTCAAGGGCCGCGGCCGGTCCGGACCGTGAGCAGGACCTCGCCCTTGGCTCGCGCGCCGGGCCCGGGCGCGCCCGCCTCGGTAACCTCTCGTCGCCCGGCCTCGGCAAGGAGGCGGGCCGCGACGCACAGCCAGATCGGGCCGCCATCGCGGGAGGAGGCAAGGGGGACATCACAACTCGGGCGCGCCGACGTCATATTCAGGAGAGGCATCCGACTCCGGAGTACCGGGCACAGTGCAGACCCGGGGCCCTACCGCGCGGCGCAGCGGCCTTCGCCGCTCGGCGAACTCCCCGCCGTGGGCCGGGGCCCGCTTCGCGTACGGCGGGCCGGCCGGTTGCCGTCAGCCGGTCCGTCCCTCTTCGGTGCCGTCCGCGTACGCCGTGGCGTACGACAGCTCGCCCGGGTTGTCGGCCCACGCCAGCACACGGCGGGCGCGCTCACGCCACCCCGGCATAGCCTTCACCCGGTCACCCCACCGGCTACGGCCCTCCGCACACACGGTGCAGAGCAACCGGCCGTGCACCTCCCACACCTCCGGATCGGCGGTGAAGCACACCGGACAGCACCCCTCGAACCAGGCCGGGGGGTGACACGGCTTGACCATCCTCAGCAGGGCCGTGATGATCACGTGGCCGCAGTACGCGCACTCGATCCCGTACAGCGCGTTGCGCTCGCAGCGCGGGCAGTGCTCACCGGCCGGGACCTCCGCCGGAGCGTCAGCAGGACCCGAAGTCACGGCCGCGGCAGGCTCGTCGGTGTCGGCAGGCTCTGCCGGAAGGCCGGTCGGCGCATAACCGCCCTCCGCCTCCCATCCCTCGATCGGGTCGCCGGCCGTGGTCACCACGTCGAACAGACCGTCCGCCGCGCACTGCGGGGCGATCACCTCGGCATCGGCGTTCCCGTGCGCAGTGGCCACGAAGGCGTGCGCGTGCTTGCGGCCGTGGAGGAGCGGCAGGCACACCGCCTCGTCACGCCGTGCCCGGCGGCCGTCGACCGTGGCCACCACGACCGCCGAGGTCTCGCCCCGGCCGCCGTTCCAGTTCCCGGACTGCACGCGGTTCGCCCACACCTGGCCGGTGTACGACACTCCGTTCACGGTCCATGCCAGCATCGCGCCCGGGGCGTAGCCGGCCGGGCCGAATTTCTTGAACTCCTGCGGCTCGCCCGCCCACATGTCCAGCGGGTGCTTGTCCCACTGCGGGGTGCCTTCACCGCGCTTGGCTACTTCCCCCGCCAGCTCCCGCGCCCGTTCGGCAAAGCCGTTCCTGGCTCCCTGGTGCGCGTCGTCCGGCACTGTGGGCAGGGTGTACGCCAGACGGCCGTCCACCGATTCGATGCGCATCCGAGCGCCGTTCGCGCTCACGTACGCGCGCCCGGTGCCGTCCGCGCCGATCAGCCGGCGCGCGTTGTGCGGGGTGCCCTCCGGCGCCGTCTCCGGCGTCTGTGCCGCAGCCCCGGGGACACTCCGCTCCCGCCTCCCGGTCCGGGCGGTGGCCTGCTCCGGGAACAGCTCGGGGGCGGTCGTCGAAACGGTCATCACAGCAAGTCCTTCCAAGAGGCCGGTCTCAGGCCCGGTACGGGTCGGCGGTGCGCAGGCAGTCGCCGGCGAGAGGCCGGCGCTCCCCGCCATGGGCCGGAGCCCGCGGGTTTCCCTGCTTCCCCAAGACGCCGAGCGGTCCCGGCTCGGGGGCGGGGCCGTACAGCCCGTCGGCGGGATGGCAGACCGACCGGGCGGGTGCGGCAGAACGACGGCGCGGTGGGTAAGAGGCAGAAGCAGGGGGCGGGCACGTCGACGGCGGCGCAGGCCATCGTCGACAGGGAGAGCCGATGCGGCGGACTGCGGTCGGCATCGGGGCAGTGATCCCGGGCCGACGGGGCCAGGTCACCGTGCCCTCCTGGCCCGGGCGGACTCTGGCGCCCGGGCGCGGTCGGCCTGGTCGGCCTGTCAGATCTGCGGGGCGTGCGCGACCAGCGCCTCGGGCAGGTGGCGGGCCTGGGTGTAGAGGCCCTCCAGCCCGGAGGGAGCGATCAAGCCCCACGTGAAGGTGTCCGCGTCGGCGTGGAACCGACCGTGCTTGGGGTGGGGGCGCAGAATGCCCACGCCGTAGACCTCCAGAGAGCCCTTGATGAGCTGACTCGTCTGCGCGTCGGTGAGGCCCGGCCCGTACATCTTGTCGAACTGCTCATCGGCGACGACGGCGAGCACGGGGCTGAGGTCGTCTTCGTCGCGGCCGAGGAAGCTGCGCTGATGGGCGATGTCCGCCAGCGCGTCGGCACGGCTGTCACGGGTGTTGACGTAGCGGACGCGGTCACGGTGGTCCGGGACCTCGTCGGTGTCATGCAGCCATGCCTCGAACAGGAAGGACCCGCCGGTGCCGACACCCGCGTGACGCCGCCGTACGAAACCGTAGGGCTCGCCGTCAACGGAAACGGGGTGCCGCGCGGTGCACACCTCACACGTGACGCCCACATGACGCAGGAACCGCTGCAGGCGGGGAAAGCGGGCGAAACGCGAACCGCAGTTGCAGCAGGTAGACACGACCCAGCTGGAAAAGACGCCGACCGTGTCGTGGTTGCAGCGCGGACACGCGTACGTCGCGCCACGGGCCCAGTCGATCACCCTCGCGTCATGGTCCATGGAAACCCTCCTGCGCCTCAACGAATCCGGAAGCCTGCCCGACCCCCGCCCAACAAGACATAATTTACACACACTCGCCACTTTGAGTCAAATTAAACGAGTCGTTGATGTGTGGGCGAGTGTAATCACCCCGGCCGCTGCCCCAACCGGCACGGACAGCCCGCCTCCAGTGCGTGGTCGCTCACCGGACAAGGCCGCCGTCCCGGGCCGGTCAGGGGGACACCACAACTCCGGTGCGCTGAGGCGGTGTTCAGGCGGAGACATCCGGCTCGGGAGGACGGGGGGCACGGCGCATCCCCGTCAGGGCCCGGGCCCGGTACAGGAGTTCCGGAAGAGCGAGCTGACGAAGCCCGGCACCCGCGGCCGGCCGCTCGGCCAGGCCGGTGAGGGCGCACCCGGTCACCGCCTGTACGTGCTCACTCCGGGGCCGGGGAGGGCGTACGGTCCGCCGCCCCACCGCGGGGCCGGGCAGGGGGTCAAGCGGCCGGGCAGAGAGGGCAGTCCGCGTCGGTCTCGTCGAGGTCGGCGCAGACCACGCACTCCTGCTCGCCCGGCTTCGCGGGCCCCACGCCGGTCAAGTCGAGTCCGCACAATGACCGGTTTGGATCGCAGCAGTGCACATGGGTGACGGCATCGCTCGGCGGCGCCGTTGCCGCCACGGGAGCGGGAACCGGTGCCGGGGCTGCGGACCGGGAACGGGCACGCACGCCCACGGTCCGGGGGATCTCGCCGACAGCTGCCGGGAACAGGGACGTCATGAGCGGGCAGAGTAGTGCCGCCGGACGCTCCGTGACCGGCGTTCCGGGCCCATGCCCTCTGGTAGTGGGCGGCCTCCGCCGGAACCAGCCGGCCGGGCGCCGCGGGGCCAGACGGCCACGCAGGCGCCATCGCACAACGGCCGGGCGCAGCAACGCCCCTGAGGCCAGTTCACGGAACCGGCAGAGTGTCACCCGTTCGAGGGATGACCTCCTGGACGAGGTACGGGGCCCGCGAGACGCTCTGGCGAACGGCCGGGCCCGCAAGCGGAGGCGTCATTGACCATCACCGGACACAGCCACCCACCAGCCGATCCCCAACGGCACCCGATCCCGCCGCCGCCCATGCGGACCGCGGCCGCCGAACAGGACGTCGACCACGAACTGATCGCCCTGCTGTATGCCGCGGCCCGGGAGCGCTGCGTACCGTGTCAGGACGTGTGGCTCGACCGTCTCGCGCCGGACGCGACCAGCACGGCCAGCCTCGGCCGGTGGGCGGGCGAGGCTCTGATGGAAACGTACGGGACCATCCCCGACGAGGCCGACGACGAGGGGCCGCTCAGCGAGATGTTCAGGCTCTACCTCGGCGAAGACACCTACGCCCGCGGTTACGAAGCGGTGCTCACGCCGTGCCTGGAGATGAGCGCGGCCGAGCGTCGCGCGGCGGCCGGGAAAGCGATCGGCATCCTCGCCGAACTCGCCCAGGACTGACCACCCCACCCCGGCCGGCGAATGACGTCGCACGGCGGGCCACCAACTGGGGACACCGCAGAGCCCGGACCGAGGCACGCCCGAATCGGCGAGCAGCAGGCCCGGGCGGCTACGGCGTACAGGCCCCGGCGCGCATGGGTGGCGGCCGGGCGCCGGGCATCCACGGCCGTGCCGGCGCGGCTGTGTCCCGCATGCGCGGCAACGCCGCCGGGCGCGGCCACACGGTCATCGCTGTCTCCTCGTCGCTGGCCGCGCTGGCCGCCCTGGTGCTGGGCCCGCGACGCGAGCGGTTGTGGGGCGCCATGCTGGCAGTGCAGATGGCGCCCGGTCAGACCGGAGGTCACCGTCACGTGTTCGCAGCGGGACGGTGCGGGGTGCCGAAGTCCTGGTCGGTGAACGTCCCGAGCAGAGGCTCGGCAGCGACCCGACGGGCGTAGGGGTCGCCGCACACGGGGCCGGACTCACTGTCGGGAGTGACCCAGACGCCGGTCCACCGCGGGTGGCGGTCGGTGATGGGCTGGCCGCAGTCCGCGCAGAGCACGGTCGGGACACCGTGCTTGCGCAGGAGGCTGGCAAGTCCGGTCCGCTGGAGTTCGGGGACGCGGTCGTAGTAGTGGAGCCAGCCGGACATGGTCTGCGAGCTGTTCCATGCGGCGGTATCGCGGGTGTCCTCCCAGGTGGTGTCCGGGCCGACCGGGTGGAGAAGACGCCACCCGAACACCGGCATGCCCGGCCCGTGCGGTTCCGGCTCCTCGCGGAAGGACTGCAGAACAGCGGCGGTGTAGTCAGGACGAACCTCGCGGATCTCAGCCTCAAGGACCGGCCGGACCACCGTGTGAAGGTCATCCAGTGCGGCGAGCGCTCCGGTCTCAAGCAGCTCCCGGCCCTGCTCCCCCGCCTGGTGCCAGGCGCACAGCAGGAGTTCCTCGAGAGGGCCACCGACGAAAACGGCCTGTTCGACGGCGGCGGTGCCGTCATCGGTCATCAGGACACGGTGGCGCATCGTCGATCCGTCGATGCTGCCCGTCCACTCCACGCGCTCGCCGGCCTGTACGGCCTTCACCGCGTCGATAGGAGCGGGGAACCGTTCGGCGAGGGCATCGGGCATGTCGATGTCCTCCTCCGGGGCGTCGTCCCAGTCCACCAGCTCCAGGTCTGCGGGCTGGGCTGGAGCGGTCCGGACCAGGGTTCGCTTCTGGGGGGCCTTGCGGTCCTTCTTGCGCTTCTTCGGCATCGTCGTCAGTCTCCTTCACCTTTTCATGCCCCTCGATCCTTGCAGTCGACGCCTCAGGCCTCGATCACCCGCCCTGGCGGCAACAGCCCGCTGCTTGTGGTCACGCCGTGCGCTCCAACGCGACCGCTGCGCCCTCGCGTTGTCCCGCAGCGGTGCTGTCCTGCCGGGCCGTGGTGCCGGGAAACGCCGAACCGCCCGAGTCGGTGGATGAGGTCGACGCGGGCGGTTCGGGTGGCAGGGCGGACCCTGCACACGCGGCTCGTGGTGTGGGAAAACACGAGCCGGTCCCGAGCCCCTCCCCGGGGGCGGGGTGGGGCTCGGAGTACGGCAGCCCCGGGAACGGGGCTGGTGATCTGGGCCCGCCCCGGAGGGGGATTTCCAGGGCGGGCTGGTGCTCCTACGAGGATTCGAACCTCGATCTCCGGATCCGTAGTCCGGTGTCCTATCCGTTGAACGACAGAAGCCGAAATGCGCAGCGTGCGGTTGCGTACCCCCGGCGGGATTTGAACCCGCGGTCTCCCCGTTGAAAGCAGGGCGAGATAGGCCGGACTACTCCACGAGGGTGTGGACCTCAACTCAAGGTGGGACCAGCGGGTTCCTTGCCTCCGGGCTGCATGGGAGGCAAGGACCGTGCGGGCGGCGCTCTTGGGGAGTACCGGGCCCAGAGCCATCACAGGCCTGCCGCCGGGCGTCCGCGCGAAGCGGGTCCCGGGGCCGCAGCGGCCTGTCAGAGGGTGTTCTGAGCCCGGACAGCAACCCCTTCGGGGCGAGCCGGCCGTGCCGTGCCGCACACGGCGATCCCCCGGAAAGGGGGACGGAATGGTGCGGCGCTTCGCTGCCCGCCGCGCAAGCGGCCGGGCAGCAGGTCTGATGTTGCGTACCCCCGGCGGGATTTGAACCCGCGGTCTCCCCACTGAGAACGGGGCGAGATAAGCCGAGCTACTCCACAGGGGCGTGGGGGCGTGGATGCCGGGTGGGGATCGGATCAGGTAGACCCCTCAGGGCCAGTACGTCACCTTCCCCGCCCGGCAGCACGTGACTTCCGGAGCCGCTGCCGTGGCCGGGGACCGGATCAGGCTGGCCCGCAGGCCAGTACGTCACCTTCACCGACCCGGCAGCGGGTCACTTCCGAACCCCTCCCCAGGAGCCCGGAAGCCGGTGCGGCGGGATGCGGATCCGCTGGGGAAACTTCACCTCCCCCGCCAACACCTCTAGATTACTACACCCCTTCATTGTGCGCAAGTTTTACGAGTCGTGCCATAAGGAGGCTGCTTGTGCGGGTGGCCTGGTGGCTGCCGGTCGGGCGCGGGGCGAGCGCGCGTTCGCCTGGGCGCCATGCCCGCTCCAGGCCGTGGCCGGAACGCGGCCGCCCTGAACGCCGAGCGCAGCCGCGCCGGCCCCGGCGAGCCGCTACCGCCCGGGCGGGATCAGTCCCCCGACAGCGGTGCGCTCCCCGCGCAGGCGGACCCGCAGCGGAACGCCCCCTTGACGCCCCTCGCGCGCCGGACCGGTCGCGGGGACACCACAACCCGGGCCTGCCGTCGCGGTGTTCAGGCGAGGCATTTGACGGTGGAGCCCCGGGCGCACAGCGCGGACCCAGGGCGCTACGGCAGCCCGTTCCCGGCGGGCGGGCACCCGGCGCCGGCGAACCCCCCGGCTCAGGCGTGCGAGCGATGGCGGCCGGGGCATCACGGGGAGGCATGGCGTACGGCCACGGGCAGCACCCCGGCGCTCGGCCGGAGGCAATGCGATGCCGACGCCGTCCATGCCTCATCACACACTCACGCTTTATTGACTCGCTTAGTTTGCACATCCTGACGAATATGTGTAAACTATTGCATAGTTGGTCGGACACACCCAGGAGGAACCCGTGAAGCGCAGCGTTCGCCGCCACATCGAGCACGCCGTCAACAGCACGTGGGGCAAGAACCCCAAGAGGCGTGCCGGGATGGTCGGTGCGCTGCTGCTCTTCCCCGACGACGCGTTCGCCGACGCGCCCACCTGGCACCCGGGTGAGGGCTTCGAGAACTGCACCGGCTACTCCTGGCTGCGTTCCAACGGCGACGGCACCGCGACCGCCGTGGTCGCGGGAGTCGGCCCCAAGGAACTCCCCGCCCACGACGGCGGCGTGTGGACCGAGGAGGAGGTCTGGACCGTCACCGCGCCCGAGGAGCGGCTGCTGAATGTCTCCTCCCTGTGGGACAAGCCGCACCGCATCTCCTGGATGTTCAACGAGCCGGACGCGCAGATCCACCGCGAGCCCTACGCCACCCACCCCGTCGCGGCCGTCGACGACTACTGGGAGCACTTCGACAACACCTGGGGTTTCACCCCGTTCACCCTGGAATGCGGGCGCAACCCCCTCGGCGACGGCCGCCGCTGGCTGCTGCTCACCTCCGAGCCGGGCTGGGACAACATCCCCGACGAACGCGACCTGCTGAACGTCACCCACACCCTCGCCGCGCTCTTCAACGCCGAAGTCCGCATCTACCCCTACGACCCCGCCAACCGCCGCGTGAAGGGCCCCATCAACATGCAGATCTTCCACGGCCCCCTCGCCCTCAACCCCATCAAAGACGCCCTCACCACCCACACCACCCCCGAACACCCCTAACCCTCGGGGCCGGACACGGGCCCGGCCAGGGCCGGCAGGCGGGGCCCGGAGCCGGGGCCGGCCCGGAGCGGTCGGTGTACGCGACCACGCAGAACGGCCTCGTCCTGCTGGCCGGCGCCCCCGACCGGGCTGATGCACAACGCTGGCTCGATGAATCCGGACGCGTCGGCCTCATCGCCCCAAGCTCCGGGCGCACCCCCTGACCCACGAACCGATGGCGAACACCGCCCAGGAAGGCACCCCATGCACACACCCGCCACCACCCTGGCCGACCACATCGCGCGCACCCGCGCCAGTCTGCTGGCCGAGTGGGACGGAAACGCCCGCTACTACCCCTTCGTCACGGACGGCATCGCGCACGACGTCCTGCTCTACTGCGCCCTCACCGGCACCACCGTCCCCGCTGGCGTGCTCACCGACAAGGACACCGTGGCGCACTTCGTCGAGGCCGTCCGCCAGGCCTGACCCCCACACGGCCAACCGCCCCTGGAGCACTTCACGCCGCCAGGGAGACACGACCAGGCGGCGCCCTTCAAGTGCGCGGCCTCCAGACCGTCCACCGGCAATGCGCCCGCCGCCCACACCCTCATCACAGGAGATGCCTCTTGCCCACAACCATCCCCCAGTCCTTCGACGCCGCGCTGGCTCCTCTCGACGACAGCATCGACGCCCTCCTCCGGGCCGAGCCCGACAACTGCCAGGAGAACGGCCACCTGTACGAACCGTGCGTCGGCCACGGCTGCACCGACAATGACTGCCGCATCCGCACATGCGCCCACTGCGGGGACGAAGAAGAGTGCTGATCCCCTCTCCGCCCTGCCAGCCCAGTTAGCGCTCAGGAACCGCACTTCACAAACGGAGCACACCATGACCGCCACCTCGAACCCCGCCCCCGACACCCTCTGGCAGGACCTCGCCGACGCGCTCAACGCCCTTGTCTCAGTAGGACGGTTCCCCGCCTTCCACAACCTCTACGGAACCGACAACGACTGGCAGCACCAGCCCTACGTCACCAGCTCCCACGCCAACGCCCCACGGGTCGTCTACGACCTCACCACCGGGACCTACACCGTGACCACCCGCGCACGCACCCTCAGCGGCGAACACACCCGCCGCAAGCGCCGCAGCCGCCGATGATGACGAGCAGGTACCCCCGTGCAGGACCTCTGCATCGTTGGCCCCCTAGCGCAAAACGGCACCTACCAGGGCGACCAACAGACGAGCCCCGGCCAGCACCCGCCAGACGGCCAGTGACTTCTGCTTAGTGACTGCCTACTTTCGTGGTTGAGGAACAGGTTTTCAGGCGCCCCGGCGGTCGACGGACACCATCACGCTGCGGACGTCC
The DNA here is from genome assembly GCF_045161545.1 of Streptomyces sp. NBC_00637. Classification (NCBI taxonomy): domain Bacteria; kingdom Bacillati; phylum Actinomycetota; class Actinomycetes; order Kitasatosporales; family Streptomycetaceae; genus Streptomyces; species Streptomyces sp. NBC_00637. The sequence goes on from NZ_CP109047.1 coordinate 58,845, forward strand.
GGACCGATCGGCAGGGCAGCAAGCGCGGCACGGACACGCTCGCGGGAGGCTTCGAGCTGTTCACGGCTCGCCTGCCCCGGGGCAAGGCCGCCCATCCAGTCGGGATTCCCGCCAAGAGTGATACGAGTGACGTTCTCAGGGTCGCGTCCGTGGCGGAAGTACACGTTGTCCAGGCCCATGGCGCCCTGCGGCTGGTAGACGGGAAAGCGCACCAAGGTGACCGGGCAGCCCGGAAGGTGCAGCGCCGCAGTTTCGGCCACCGCCTCCCGCAACTCGCGCGGCTGACGGCGCGCAGCGATGGCTCTGTACTGCCGTACGACGCTCACAGAACGGCGCGGGTGGACTGCGAAGGCCCGAGTGAACTTGGCCGATGTCACGCTCCAGAAGGCGGCTTCTGCACTCCAGCGGGCCGGATGCCAGGCAGGCTTGAGGATCCCCGACCTGACGCCGGCCCGCACCTTCCGGCGCAGACGACCGACTGCGCGCGGGACAAGACCGGACGCGCCGAGGGCGTGGGATCCAACCGCCAGGGCTGCGGCGGACGCGATCAGGGTCGGAACAGCAACAGTCAACGTGGCCATGGTCAGCGAGGTCTCCGAAGGTCGACGGAAAGCGGCAGATCGGTAAAGGTGAACCGGCGTCACTGGCTTGCAGCAGCCGGCCAAGCCAGAACAGGACTCTCAGAGGGTGGCGCGGTGGTGTTGGGCAGCAGCCACGAGGAGGGCGGCCACACAGCCGGGGTCCCGGGTCCCGATATCCCGGGTGGACAGCGGCCACTCATCCCGCTCGAACGGACTCTCGCCATCCTCGGGTTCACGCAGGTAGTGCAGGCTTGCCGCGACCTCGGAGGGATCGTGGGAGCCTTCACCTCGGTGGACAAGCCCAGCGCTGGCCCAGTACCCACCCCGCGGGTCTCCCTCCCAGCTCAGCGAGGGCAGGGACTGACCGGGAGGGATGCGACATCGGAGTCCGCGGACAGACCCAGCCCTCTCGAACAGAGCGACGGCAAAGTCACGCTCCCACTGGCGCATCTGCTTCCGGATCGGGTCACTCGGCCTGCTGGTGATCATGAGATGTCCCCTGGATGGGTGGGTGTTGGAGTATCCGACGGAACCGTCCATGCAAGGCGCTCTCAGCGCGGCAGCTCGCACCACCGGTAGAGGCCACCGCGTGCCGCGGTGAACACGCCCTCGGTAGGTGCGGTCACCGGATCCGTGGCGTCGGCGGACGGAGCCCGACCAGCTCCGGCCGGGAGGCCCGGCACTGTGGTGGCACCCGCGAGGAAGCGGTACTTGCCGGAGTCGCGGAGCACCTCCAGCTCCTGGCGGCTCAGCGAGGGCTTCCTGCTCTGGTCGCGGGTTCCGCCTCCGACGATCCGCCCGTCCGGGGCGACCAGGTGCCAGGAGGCTGCCGCCGCGTCGACGGGCGCCACACACAGAGGCGAGGAGATGTCGAGGCTGCCGTCGGCGGTGCGGAACACCGCGACCACGCGCTTGCGGGTTTCCTCCGGGCTGTCCCCGACGAACATCTCCACCACGCTCAGCGCCCACCCTTCCAGGCGAGTGACCAGGCCGGGCCCGCCGTCGTAGACGAAGAGCACGTCGCCCGGGACGTAGTGCGGAGCCGCGTCGGCCAGTGCAGTGCCATGGGTCTCGGAGGCCACGGGCACTCCCTTCCGTTCGTTGAGGGGACTTGGAGCGGGCCAGCAGGCCTGGAGCCTCGTCCAGGGATCTCCGCCCCGCCGGACACTGCTGACTTGATGAGGCGGGTGCTGTCACTTGGCACCAGGACAGGCACTGCCGATGCCGCTGCGGGAAAGTCAGGACCGGTAGGAGCGAACCCGCACGATGCTCGGTGCGATTACGTTGCAGCCGGGGCAGAAGTGGCCGGGCCGACTGGAGTGGGTTTCGATCCGGGTGCCGCTGAACGAGCAGAACCAGTAGTCCTCGCCATCCAGGTCGGTTGCGCGAACGGCCTTGATCGTCTGAGCTGCCGTCGGCGCGGGGATGTTGAGCGCGGGGATGTTGGCGGAACTCGTCACAGCGTCCTCCAAAGTACGGAACGGGATTGGAACGGGTCGGCTGGCCCTGCCGGACAGCCCTTGACCTGCATTGGGAGACAGGTCACGGAAGGTCACTTGTTCATCAGGCAGCGGGCCGGGGTCTTGCTCGCGGGCGCGAACGTGTAGACCTCGCACGGACCCGCGATCCAGGACCATCCGGAAGCAACCAGCAGGGTGAGAGCGATGAAGCCGAAGGCCGCAGACCGCATGATCGTTCCTCCAGAACGTAAGGCGAGAGGGGAGTGGAGAGAGCATCACCGCCCTCGTGACTCATAATTTACACATCATGCACTTCGATGTCAATTATACGAGTCGGTACCGCATCCAGCCTTCCGGCCCCGCTGGCGCGTGAACTCGCGCAACTGGACCGCTGCGGCGTTCATCACCTGCGCAATGCCGGCTGTGCCGACCACTGCACTGTCGGCCCTTGCCGCGGGTAGGACGCTCGCTCCGCAGCAGGAACCCGTGAGCAATTCCCCCGCTTGATGACTCGCTAAATTTGCAAGTATGTGAGTCCATGTGTAAATTAGTGGTTGCTGGGAGTGCAGGAACCGCCACCGAAGCAGGGAGATGGACATGAGCGCAGCTACCGGTCAGGCCGGTGACACCTTCCAGGCCGCCTACACCTCCGGGGACCGAGAAGTCACCGTCGTTCGCAATGTGCACGCCGGCGTCTCCGGCCCGTTCGGCGACTACCCGGCGGATGACCTGGAAGGCGCCGAGCGCGCCTTGTTCGACGCCGGTTACCTAGTCACCTCCGAGTGGGGCGAACTGACGGTCAACGGCGACCGGTGGTGCTTCCTGACGGTCATGGCATGACCGGCCGGCCCGGCCCTCTTGGGGTCGGGCCGGCCCTCACTCGGAATTGCGCCCTCGCTCAATACCGAAACAGCGATGCGCCACAACGACTACTGCCCCTCCGGTGCATGACGACAGGAGACAGACGACATGACCGTGATCCCTGAAACCGGCGATGCCCTCAATCTGTTGACCGAGCTCTTCAGCGGTGTTCACTCGGACGCGGATACGCTCGACGCTGCCCCCACCGAGCCTCCCTCCACCGCACCCGCCCTCCTTCAGGCGCTGCCCAACTGCTTCACCGCGCCACGCCCGGCGATGTCCCGGATCGGCAACGTGTGGCACTTCGCCGCCATGGGCACGGCCTACCGCGCTATTCAGGTGAGCGCGAAGAAGTGGGAAGCGCACACCCTCACAGGCGACGTGATCGCCGAGGCCAGCACCCGCGCGGGCGTCGGTGCGGCGGTAGTGACGTCGGTCGGGGCCGACCGCGCTCCGAAGAGTCCGGCCGTCCGCCACCGGGAGGCGATGGCGGGCCTTCGGCTGTACGTAACGGGGGAAAACCACGAACTCGCGCTGGCCTCTGTGAAGTGGGGGCAGTACGCCGAGTTGTGCGTGAAGTGCGGTGGCAACGGGACGATCAACGCCTACCAGCATGTTCAGGGTGGCGTCTGCTTCGCCTGTGCGGGTGAGGGCACCGTCGGCGCCTTCTACACCGAGCCGGAAGCCGTCGCTGCGGTATTCCGGATGGACTGCGACTACCGCGCCAAGGCCGACCGCGACGCCATCAAGTGGGCGCGGCAGTCCCACAACCTTCAGACCTTCTACGCCGCGCACCCCGACATCGCCGCCTGGATGACCGGCGGGAACCTCGCCGCTTCCGACTTCGGTCTGTCCCTGCGCGACCAGATCGCCCGCGGCCGGGATGCCACCGACCGCCAGCTCGAAGCAGCCCGTGAAGCCGCCGCTCGCGAAGCACAGCGCAAGGCGCAGGCCGAACGCGCCGACGCCGCTCGGCTCGCCGGGGTGAAGGCGGCTCGGCCTGCGGGCGCCAAGGGAGAGAGAGTAACCGTGACCGGCACCGTGACCCGTGCCTGGACCTATTACACCGGCCCCGACTGGGCCCGCAGGGCCAAGCGTGGTGTCGTGGTCGATGACGGCCGGGGCGTTGCAGTGATCATGTTCACGAGCACGGCGTCTGCGTTCGACCTTTCGACCGACGACATGGTCACCGTCACCGCGACCGTGAAGGACCCCGCCAACCGCAACCCGGACACCGGAGCTATCCAGACCCTCCTCAAGTCCCCCAAGTTCGCCAAGATCTGACCGGTACAGCGACACGGCGGCAGCCCCTCGCTGGAGTGTTCGCCGCACACCGGGACCGGGAGTGGGAGTTCTTAACGACCACTTGCTCTACTCCGCCGGCAGCTCGCCGAAATTGCGAGCACCTTCGTGATGCGCTGGCTCCGCGGGAAGGGCATCGCCATCGCCGCGAACGCCGAGACGACCACCCCCATGCTGCGCCGTCTGCTCGCCGCCTTACTCAGCGATTGACCACCCCCCTAAAGGCAACCCTTATGGCGCGTATAATTTGCCATATTGCATCAGGGTGTGTAAATTAGCGTTCGAAGCAAGGGGGTGCACACCACACCGTCGCCGAAGGTCACGCGGGACTGCTGACGCCACCCTCCCCGCGCGGGCAGCCCCACCGGCGGCGGAACTTCACCCCCGTCGACTCCCCGCGGGACTCGACGTGCGCACTCCCACGCGTCACCCCCTCGCCAGCCTCGAACGGAGCCGCACATGATCCATACCGACCGCATCGACCACATCACCGCCCACGGCACCGGCCGGCTCCCCCGCACAATCCGCCTCACCGACGACGGAGTCATCTCCGTCCACGCCGGAGACGGCGCCTGGTGCAGCCCGCGCCCCCGCGCGCGCATGGTCCACGAGGGCGGCCTGGGCACCGCCCCCGCCGACTACCCCGGCCCGTACACCGCCTTGGAGGTGTACGTCGTCGCCCCAGTGACGGTGCCCGCCGACTGGGCGCCGTACAGCGACGACGACGACCCGCAGGCCGGCTTGTTCTGCACGGTTCCTGCGGAGATGGTGCGGGCCCTGGTCGTCGAGCACGGCGGGGAGCACGTCGCCCAGGACACCGAGGACGACATGTGGAAGGCGCTCGCCGAGTCCTTCCTCCCATCCCGTTCCTGACCGGACGTACCCCGGCCCAGCCGCCCAGCGGCTCGTGCCCCACCCAGGACGCCCGCTTCACGCCACCGAACCATCAGGAGCCTCACGTGAGCCGCCATACCGACCACCCGCTCGAGCACCACAACCTGCGTACCTCGGACCGCGTAGCCCGCGAGCTCCCGTCCTCCACCGGGGACACCACGCCCCCGCAGCCCGGGGACCCGATCACGGGCACCAACCCGGGTCGCGCCGTCCTCCCCGACGGCACCACCCCGTCCTCCGGGCAGTCCGGCGAGCAGGTCCTCGCCGCCACGATGCGGGCTGCGATCCGCGACAGCCACCTCGACATCGTCCTGTGGCCCGACAGCTTCGAGGTCACCGGCCCGTACGACGCCCAGATCGCCCTCGTCAAGGGCCGCTTCCCCACCGTGGCCGACCTCGCCGGCTTCCTCGGCATCGCCGAGTCGGACATCACCGACGCCCGCTGACCCGCCCGCACAAGGGGAAGACCGTGACCACCTCCCAGCGCCCCCGACGCCCGCAGCGCAAACTCACCGCCGCCGAACACGACGTCGTGGCCGGCGTGCAGACGTTGCACCTGCACCGCATGCTGCACCTCGGCCTCATCGACCCGGTGCCCAACCCGTCGCCGATGAGCGAGGAAGAGGGCGCCTGGGTCCGCGAGCATGTGTGGCCGTCGTACTTGCATCGGATTGATGACGGTTACGCCTGGGGTTTTTGGCGGTGGTCCCTCTGTGAGAGGGGCACGTGCTGGAACTGCCTCGCGGGGCGCTGCGACGGGTGCCTGCACCGGCAGAAGGGCCGCCCCGACGCCTGCGACAACGCCGAGACGGTGCACAACCACCTGGGACGGAACGTCGCCACCCTTATTCCTGCGCCCCGGCGGCGAACCCTGCGTGTGGTGGTGCCGCTGCCCCTGCCCGAAGGACGGCACCCCGCCCGCCCGCCCCGAACGCGCCCCCATGAAGCCATCCCCCAACCCGTCCTTGGACGCCCCCATGAAGCCATCCCCCAACCCGTCCCATGACGCCGCCGCACTCGGCCACCCCTTCCTTCCCGGCCTGGAGTAGCAGTGGGACGTGAAAGCCAGAACCGATGAGGGAGACAGCACCCATGCAGAACGAAGCATCCACGGAGCCGCCTGCCACGACGTACACCGTGTGGCACCGCGTCTCCATCGGCGGGGACTGGGTCGGCCTTGCGGTTCAGCACCTGACCAAGGAGCAGGCCTACGACAAGGCCGGCGCCCTGATGACTACTGGCAGCAAGAACGTGATGGTCCTTGCCGAGAGCAACGGTGTCGCGAACACCCCGAGCAACTGGCAGATGCTGGAGATGAACACCTTCGGCGTGTTCATCGACACGCCGCAGATCAAAGCCTCCATCGCCAAGGCCCGCGCCGCAGGAACGAACACCTCGGCTCACGCTGACCTACGAGTCCTTGTCGCAGCTGCGAACCAGACCACCCGCCCGGACGAGATCGACCGTGCGGTGCGCCGCCTGGCCCTGCCGCAGGACTGACAACGCGTCCCCGAAGGCCTGGCCGCCAGGCCACCCGTCCGCCCTCTCCCCCTCCAGTCGCCAGCAGTCGCCCCAGGTGGGCGAGAACGCGCCCCACTCGACGAAGGAGTACCCCCATGATCCCCGTCACCTGCGTCGAGGACGCTCCGCCCGCTTCAGGCGGGGAGCGTCTCATCGACGACACCACGTACGGCCTCGTCTACCGCCAGGGCGAGGGCGAGTGGCAGCACTTGCGCACACCCGCCGTAATCCGCGACGAGGACGAGGCCGCCGACATCATTGCGGACCTGGAAGCCCTCTCCATCTCCACGGGTGTGGAGTACCGGATGATCAAGATCCGCCACACCGCGACCGTCCTGTCGCCCACCATCCCGGCGCCTTCAGACGTCGAGCCCGGGCCCGTGGCCGCGCGGAAGCTGCGTTCCGGAGACCGGGTGATCCTGCGCGGTGCCGAACGTCTCGTATGGAAGGCCGTGTACCAGCGAGTCGGTCACTCTCTGCGGATCCACACCGTCCCGCCTGCCGGCCAGAACCCCGACTACTACGGGTTCACGTTGATCCCCGGTGAGGTCGTCGAACTGGTTGAACGGGGTCCAGCAGTGGACGTCAATGGCCAGCCCCTCACCGACTCCTGACGTCCAGACCGTTCGTCGTGCACAGCTGCGGGGCGGCCGGACTTCGCTGCCACCATATGGGCTGACACAGGCCGCCACGGCGTTGCGGATGCGCACTTCCTGCTCGGTCGGGCAGCGTGTCGCGGCGGCTGTGTATGTTCCGCCAGGCAGCGGGGAGCACGTGAAGACGGCTTGCCCGTTGACATTCATCTGTGCCCGCGTGAGGCCCCGGACAACGGCGCTGGCTGCTCAGGGTGGTGTGGCGATTCCGTCTTGGGCAGCGGGAAGCCGGCGCGCTCCAGGGCGCCGACGAGGTCGTCGGGCCCGAGGGCGCGGCCGTTGGTCACGTCGTGGTGCCAAGAGGCGACGACCTGCAGAGCGTCTTGGAGTGGGTTGGTGGTGAGTGCTGGCTCGTACGTATCGCTGAAGACCTCGGCAGGGACGACGTCGAAACGGCCTGCCTCCAGCACGATCCAGTCGTTGCAGTAGGCGGTCTTTCGCCCTGTGGGCGTCTCGACGTCGACATAGGGGTTGGCGAAGGCGCCGCCCGACAGGCCTCCGCACCACGCGGCGAGCTGGCGGGCCGTTTTGGCGTCAGGACTCCCAAGAACCTGGCGGGCCTCGACCAAGGCGAGCTTGTGGCGGTAGAAGGTGGCGGTCATGGGCACTCCAAGCGGCGGGAAATCGAGGTGAGGACCAGCAGGTCAGCCGGTGGCTGCGGACGCTGCTCGCGGTGGAACGTGCGGCTTCGGTGTCGCCGTCCCAACCGTGTTCGAGGCCTGAGCGGTCGGCGACGCGGGCTATGCGGGGCTCTTGGACCGCGGAAAGACCGGGTCCCCGGGGCGGGTCAGACTTCCGGGCGGGTAAGGGGTGGCCCCGGAGATTCCGGCGAACTCCACCCGCGCCATGCGCTCGCCGCTGGGGCCGTCGCTGAAGCCGATCACCACGCCGGTCCGGGTGAATGGCGCGCCAGTCGCCCCGTAGACGGTGTGACAGGCGGCTACACCTTCAGCCCATCCTCCGGCGGTCTCGGCACTGCGGACATGTTCGCGCTCGGCAGGGTAGAGCTGCGTGGGGACACAGGTCCTCTGCCCGGAGAAGTAGGGGAATCGGACGCTCACTTCACGACGCCGTTCCGCGATGTGCGTCCGCGTCTCGGTGACACGACCGGTGCGGGTGTCGGTGATTCCGTCGGTTCCGATGACGTCGGTACTCACCAGGTCACCCGGCCGCCATACGACGGCACTGTCATCTGAGGTGGGCGCGGGGAGCGACGCGGGTGCCTGGCCGGTCTCGGCCGCCGTGCATGCGGCGCAGCCCAGGTGCGTGTCCACCTGGTAGAGGGGCCCGCTGGAGGCGCATGCGGGTAGGGGGTCTCGCTGGCCACCAGTCGGGCAGTGCGCTCGGCGACGAGGGCGCCAAGAGCGATGTGGGCAGGGCTCATGAGCATCACGAACGGGCCCGGTTCCCCGAACTGGGTTCCGGTGATCACCATGTGCCCGTTGTGGAGGCGGGTGACGGTTCGCAGCGTCACGGTGCGGACGTATCCGGCCGGGTAGTGCTCTCCCGTGCCGGGGTAGGTGTCAAGGGCACCAGCCGGAGGACGTACCTCGCGGTATCCCTCTCGTTCGATCTCCTCCCAGGACACCAGGCGCCATCCGCCGGGGGCCTTGCCGATCAGTGAACGGTTCCGCTCCGTCTCGACGGCGACGATGGCGCGTACATCCACCATGGCGACGAGCCGTTCGGCAGCCTCGTACTTGCGGGTGTGGTCGGTGGAACCCGAGTCGCCCGTCCCCTGGCCCCGCCAGCGACGCGAGCCAAGGGACATCTTCCACACGTGGTCGGCTGGATCGGTAGCGCCGTCCACGTGGACGGCGGTTCGAGCGTCGGCCCCGGTTGCGCCGTAGTAGCGGTGGGCGAGGGGGCGTGCCGTGGCGGTCAAAGTAAGGCCTTCCGCGTCGTGGTCGATAGGTGAGGCGCGCGTGGGGCGGTGCGGCTACCGCTGAGCGGTGTACTCGTCCGCGGATACGGCGGCCGCGTAGGGCACGACCCACAGGTGCAGTTCGGCCAGCTTCGTGAGCGCTGCGACGCGGCCGTGCCGGTCGGAGGCGGTGTCCAGTTCGCGGACGGCCTGGCCGATGCGGTCGCGGAGGGCGCTCCCCTGATGGTCGATCTGGGGACTGTCCGTCATCAGGGCGGGCAACTCCGGTACTCGGCGGGTGATGTGGGAGGTCACGTAGAGGAAAAGGCAGTCCGAGATGCCCGCCTGAGGGGTGTCCGAGGCGGCGAGCATGGCCTGCATCAAGGCGAGGCCGGCGGTGCCGGGGATGGTGTTCGTGACGGTGACGCCGTCGATGACCGGCGGCGCATCGGTCTCGAAAGACTCGGCCGCCGTGTGGAGGTGAGCGACGAGCTCCATCAGGGTCTTGCTGTGTGGATTCGAAGCGGCCCGGCTGCGGATGACCTCGGCGAGGTCGCGGGCGCGGGCTGCGGCAAGGGAGGTGCGGGCTGTGGCGATCACAGAGGTCGGCGTGGTCACAGTTCGGCTCCCCTGATAGCGAGGCGGGGAACGACTATCCCCAATATCTATTTTACACACTATTACCATCAGTGTCAATTTTACGAGTCGAACTGCCAATGGGCCATCTGAGGTGAAGTCACCTCGGCGCGAGCCGCCATAGCCTGACGAGAGTCAAACCCGACAGGGGCCCACCCCCGCCTCGCCGCCGCCGATGGCTATTGGATGCGAGATTCGCCGCGCCACCCGCCGACGTCACCCACTCCCGGTCTCCGGGCGGTCCGCGCGACGCAGCCGTGCAGCGCCCCATGCCCGACCTCCGAGTCGGGCGATTGAAGGCCCCTGGTATTGCATCGTATAGCTTGCCTAAATTTCACAGGATGAGTAAATTTACTCCGCAAGGGCCTCCCGGTTCCAATCTCCAGTGATCTACGCATAGAGGAGCTCTCCGATGTCGGACCAGCACAGGAAGCCGGTTGTCGGCCTGCCCGAGTGGCAAAGCCGGTCCGGGCGGCAGCAGATCGCGCCGGACCGTTGGGGGAAGGACCACTGGGGCCTGCTGGCCTTCGTCGAAACGTGCGAGGTCGACTGCCACGGACTCATCGACTGGGACCGGGTCACGCTCTCACGAACGAACTGGCCGATGCTTTGGGCGGCGCGGAACCCATGGACCCTGGGCGTTGCCGGGGACGCCGCCGACTCATTCGGCGTTCGACTGTGAGATGTCGCGAATCAGCCTGTGACCCTCTTCGGCCACTGCGCGGCCGATGCTCTGATGGACCTGGTTGAGAGCGGCCTGGTCACGATCGAGATGCCGCAGACGGACGAGGACGGCCAGTACTACCTCAAGCCGGACGGTCGCCGCCTTGAGGGTGCGGAGCACCCGCGCCCCGGATTCACCAGCGGAGCGGTCGAATGGCAGTTGATGCCGTGGGCTCGCTTCCGTCTGACCGAGCGGGGTAGAACTCTCGCCAACGAGCTGCGTGCTCACAAGGCTGCCGGCGGCAACTTCGCCACCTTCCAGCCCGCCCTGGAGAGTTCAGCCATGCTGTTCCGCCCGTGAAGGGCTGAGGGGGCATCGGCCGCTAGCGGCGCCGCCGCATCCCCGCCCAGTAGTGTGCGTGAACCCGCGCGGGGACTGCGGCGATCGACACGAACAGCCGCCGAGCACTGGCTTGGCGGCTGTTCGTGTCGCGCGGGGAGGGGTGCCGCACGGGTCAGGATTGGGCAAGCGTCGCCTGGTGCTTGCGGTCGATCTTCTCAACACGCTCGACGAGGGCCTTGACCGTACGGCGGACGTCCGCGACCACGTCCCGCAGGACCTCCTCCAGTGCGGCGCGCATCATGTAGCCGTCGCGCTCGTTGGCGCCCGCACTGGCTTCGCCGACCTCAACGCCCTCCAGACGCACGGTGCCGGTGATGACCACGTCGTAGCGGTGAAGGTTGAGAGTGTCGCAGTACAGCACGTCGTCGACTGTGGCCCGGCGGACGTGGACGTCGACGTCGTAACCCTCGTGCACGAAGCGGGCGTTGCCGTCGAGGTCGAGGCGGAACCCGGGGTCGACGTAGCCGCCGTTGAGCTGGGTCAGGTTCACGGGGTGGTCCTCCAGACAGGGGATGGGTCGCGGGAACTCGGGTTAGCCGGGGCGGACGGCAGTGACCTTCCGCCCGGGAGTGGTTCAGGCGTCCGTGTACGGGCGGAAGCGGTCAAGGGCTTCTTTGCCCGGGCGCTCGCAGGGGGCGAGCCCGTCCGGGTTCTCACCCCAGCCGGGCGCGGCGATCTCGCCGGTGACGCCGTCACGCGGCGTCCGCACTCTCGAGGCCACCCTCAAGCGATTAACTATAATTTACACACTTTGTGATCATGTATCAAGTTATGCGATACCTGCTCGATGTTTCAGTCTGCGGCGTGACCGCTCCGCCCGACTCCTTCACGCCTCTTCCCGTGTCGTCCAGGGGAACTCGTCGGCATATCGGTCGACGAACGCCCGGTATGCATTGATGACGCCCTGGCCGTCGCTCCCCTGGCGTCGCCCGCGCGGGGACGCCAGGTCATCTTCCGGCACGAGGACATGCCGCAGCGTCCTGCGAGGGCTTGTCACGCCGTCGGCGCTGATCTCGTCCCGCTCCTCGTGCTCGACCTGGCGGTGCTCGCCCGAAGCCTCCCGCACGTAGAGCGGATTACCGCGCCGGTCGTGCCCGATCCTCTCGGCGACGGCCATGAACACCGGATAGTCCGCGGGGCCGTGCCGCTGCTCGCGGTGCTTCTCGCCCTCGGTCTTCCTCCGCAGAACCAGAGCGCTGGTGAGGACGTTGACGCCCGCACCAACGAGGAATGTCTCGGCGGGCAGTTCGACGCTGGCCATGAGCCAGCACTCGTCGAGGATGTAGCGGCGCAGCGCCTCGTCGTCGGGGCCGGGGTTGGACAGCAGGCCGTTGGGCAGCACCAGGCCGATGCGGCCTCCGGGGCGTACCCATTCGATGGCTTTCTGGACGAAGAGCCGTTCGGGGGCGACGGAGGAGGCCGGCGTGCCGCGCTTGAGGGTGCCGTCCTTCTCCCGGCTCCAGCTGAAGGCGACGCTCGGCACGGAGGTCGGTGATGTGCCGGTGCGGAACGGCTCCAGGATCGGTCCGGTCACGGCGATGTCGGTGCCGAAGGGCGGGTTGGTGAGCAGGACATCGACGGTTCCGGGTCCGATGCGCTCGAGATGGCTTCGGGCGGCGCCCGCTCCGGGCAGGGTTCCGCTGGGGAAGGCGAGTGAGTCCATGTGGAAGGTGTTGGCCCGGCTGCCGGTCAGCATCGTCACGCCGATCCCGGCGGCTCTGGTCAGGGCCGAGTCGAGGTCCGCGCCGAAGAGCCGGGTCTCGGTGTACTTACGGAGACTGAGGCCGGCCAGCCGGGAACTCTCGTACGCTCGCCGCGGTCCCTGGTTGCGTGCGAGGTGGGCGAGGGTCTCGTGCAGGAACCCGCCGGTTCCACAGCAGGGATCGAGGACCGTCTCGTCAGGGCTGGGATCGGTTATCTCTACCAGGAGCCGGACCACACTGGGGGGTGTGAAGTACTGGCCGCGGTCGCCGTGCAGCGGATCACCGAACAGCTCCTGGTGGACGCTCCAGAGGGTGTCCGGAGATGTGCCGTGGAGGTCGTAGGAGGCCAGTTCACCGATGACGAAGGCGAGGGCACGATCACTGAGGACGAGTTGGTCGTCCTGGCCGAACAGTCCGTGTGAGGCGGGGCCCTGCTTGGCGTCCTCGAAGAGGTCTCTCAGCCGCGCTGCGACCGTCGAGGCCTCGACGGGGTCTGGGGACACCATGGCCGGCCGTCCGTTGTCGGGGCCGAAGCGGGTCGGCCCCTTGCCCCCTCGGACCTGGCGCTCGTCGTGGAGCTTGGCGAACAGCACATACAGCAGCTGCCAGTAGGCCACGTCGTTGGAATGTCCCTCGTTGGCGTGGAGGAAGGTGCGGCAGCGGCGGACGGCAAGCCTGAGCATCGTCTCGGTCGCAGGCGACGCCATGGAGCCGGGTGCGGCCGCCGGGAAGGAGGATGGAGCGATTGCGTCGGCCCGTGGCCAGCTCGTCAGAGGCTGGAACACGTCTTGGGAGCCGGGGCGGAGGCTACGGCCGATGAAGTACAGGTCTTCGCCGTCCGTCCACATGCCGCAACTGCAGGCGGGGCCGGCTGCCTCCATCAGCTGCGCCACGTCGCCGGTGTGCTCCGCCGCCTGGGCATGAGGGCGGATCTTGAATGCGGAACGGCTCTTCCTGGGCCGAACCGCCGTGACGACGACGCGGCGTATGTACTCCTGTTCGTGCGGCCGGCCGTGCTCGAAAACGGCGATGCCCGCGCGGCGGCGCAGCGGCCGTCCGCCTGCCGGGTTCGCTATCAGGAGGGGGTAGTCGGCTGCCATGTCCCGGGGGTCGATTCCGTACTGCTCGGCGAGCGCTCGCGCGATCTGCTGGCGTAGGGACTCGGGCTCGGTGAGCCGGACAACGGCCGTTCCTCCGATGTAGTCGAAGACCTGGTCCTCCCCGAGTTCGTGGAGCGCCGGGCTCTGCCGGGCTGGGAGATGCGTGGGCCCGGCCGCCGGGCCAGGCGGGGTCCTGGCGGACGATGCGGGTGTTGCGGGCCCGTGGGATGGGTGGGTCATGTCCTCACTCCTGCAATCGTGAACGGGGCGGTTGGTGGGCCGATGGCCGGCCGAGGCCGCTGCCGGGCTGTCGACCTGTGCGGTTCAGAGGGCGCTGAGGCGGACCGCGTGAGCCACGACGGCGGCGGCAGCGCTGTCGTCCGGGGGGACGTCCCACAGGACGCGGGCGGTGGATGCGGGGTAGTCCCGCGACCGATCGCGGTGCATCACGGTGTGGCCTTCGTCCTGCGCGAATCGGAGCAGGGGCACGCCGGGGAGGCTCTCGGGGAGCGGCAAGGCCGTTCGCGGCGTCGTGTGCGAGGTCGGTGGAGCGACAAGGTCAGCGGCGAACAGTTCGAGATGGCGTGTGCTGTGGGCGCAAGCGCCGTGGCAGGTCAGGGCGGCCAGGCGCCTGCCATCCGGCCCGGAGTACAGCTCGTGCCGCATGATGGTGCCGCGGCGCTCGTCGACCGAGATCGCGTCGGACGTCACCCGGTCACGGACCACCCAAAACGTCTCGCCCCTGCCCTCAGTCCAACGCCAGCTGATCCGTACCGAGCGGGCAGTGAGGAGCTCCTCCCATCCGGTCGTGGCAACGGGCTGACCATCCCTCCATCGGGACAGCTCCACTGTGCTGCGCCCGTATGCGGGGTCTGCGAAGAGCAACCCGTCCGTGAGCGGCCGGGGCGCGGAGCGGGCCAGGAGCACGGACTCGTCTGCCGGCCAGTCGAGGCCTCCGGTGCGGGCAAGACGGCGCTGCTGGACAGGGCAGGTCGAGCAGACGTCTGGGCCGCCTTCCGGGCAACTCTCGTAGCTGCCCCAGCGCTGGCGGCCGGTCAGCGCCTCGGCGAGAGCAGTGTGATTCATCGGCCGCCACCCGCACTGAGGAAGCTGCTCGAAGTGGGCGTTCGGGGTGATGCGGGTCCAGCCCTGCCCGTCGGGGCCTGCTGGCCCGTAACTGGGCGGCCTCAGGAACGCAGGCACGTGGGGATCCTCCGGGTTTCGGATTCCAGGCGGCCGCCAAGCGGCAGGCAGCTGTCGCTGTGAGGGGACACCAGCGGGGTGTTGGGGTGTTGCCAGGCGAGGTCCTCCGGCGGTGTGAGCCCGCGCAGGAGTACTCGACGTGGTTCGGGTGTGCATGCTCCGGCGCGAGGAGGACGCTCCCGGCCGTGGCAAGGGAGGCGAGGTGTCCGTGCGGACCGCCCACACGGCCTCAGGTCGCGAAGGGGGCAGTTGTCCAGCAGCCGGGGATTGAGCGGCCCCGCGCGGCGTGCGAACGAGCACGGGGCCGCCGGCTCCGCCGAGGTGTCTCAGCGGGCCCCATGACCATATGGCCCGGGGTGGCCGGGATGAGCCGACGCCACCGGGCCCGCCCCGGGGTGACACCCCGTTGGAGGCCTGCCGACGATGATGACCCCGCCGACGGGTGGCGCAGCCGCGTCCGGTCCTCCCCTGGCGTCATCGCCGCGGGACGGGATCCGCCGCGCGACAGAATCGTCCGGAGCGGGTACAGCGGCATTGCATCGGCCGCCCCTCAGCGTGCTGCGGTGGCGGCCCTGTGCAGGTTCGCGGCATGCAGTTCGGCGCAGTAGCGGCAGATGAGTTCCCACAGACGGAGAGACAGTCCGGGCAGCACGGAGTTGAGCTCCTGCGCGGCCTCGTGGACCGCCTTCTCCGCCCTGCTGTCGATCGCCTCGCTCAGCACCGGGCGCGTCAGGCAGCGCGCGGCCGCCATCATGCGCTCGTGGGCCGACCGCGCGATCGTCTCCAGCCGGAAGGGGCTCGTCGCAGTGAACAGGTACTGCTTGGGGGCCGGGTCAAAGGCGGTGAACCTGCCGATGGCGTGGAACTGGGAACGCACCTGGACCATGTAGAGGACCGCGGTGGTCCAGACGGCCGAGTTGTCCTCTCCCGTGAGCTGCGCGAAGTGGGCCATGGCCTTCTCGGCATGCTTCTCGGCCAGTGTGAGGCGGTCCTCGTCATCACGCAGGCGGAACTCTTCAAGCGCGTCAGCTGCCTTGAAGACCAGGACGTGTGCGCTGAAGGCGTAGCCCTGCAGGTTCTTCCGGCTGAAGACGCTGACACCGGTTTCGTCGGCTATCCGGGAAGCGCCGGCTGCCGCGGAGTTCTCCTCTTGGGCATCCGCGCCGACCAGACGGGCCGCGCCGTCCAGACCGCCTTCGGGTTCGCACTTGCTGTGGGTCACGTGTCTCCCTTTGATCCGGGGCCGCACCTTGGCGGCGTACTTGCGGGCAGTCAGCAAGGGCTGCGGCCACCAGTAACCAGGGCGGTTCGCAACATAGGCCCGCAAGCGAGCTTGTTGAGCACCGCCAGCAAGTCAGGCCGAGCGGGAACGGCGACCCCGGATGCATAATTTACGCATAGTCCGGTACGTGGTCAAGTTATACGAGTGTCAATCACCTCTCGACGCGCCAAACTTGCATGTACGAGAACAGCTGTGTAAATTATTGCTCCGATCGCTTCCCGGCACCCCAGAGGCGTCCAAGCGGATCGTCGAACTCATCGGCGTCTTGCTGCCGATCGCCCACCCCGGGCTCCGGGTTGAGCGGCTTCCACGCCTTCTCGTCGACCAGCAGGAATCCCACCCGCTGCCCGATGGATACGACATGTGAAAGCCCCCGGGGACACGGCCGCCCGGGCATCCGGTTCCCTGGCGGTGGCTGGCATGACCCAACCGCCGTGCCAGCAAGGAGAGATGGTCCGCCTCGGTCTGCCGCTGAACGACGAGCTGGTCACGCGGTTGCGTCGCGGGCTAGCCCGTGTCAGCTGTGGCGCAGAGCCCGCCACCGTCCGGCCCTGTTGTCCGACCCGTCCAGACCCGGAACGTTGAGGAGGAAACTGAGGATGTCCGCGTACACAACGGCAAGGGCCGATCGCACTGGCGCGCCCGAGCGGGTGACGGTCGACCATGTGCGTGCCCTGACCACGCTGTCCGACCGCTCGGCGCTGGTACGGAACTGGGCCGTCGGCGGGAAACTCGTCGTCGTCACGCCGGATGAGGCAGCCGAAGGCGTCTTCCAGGGCAGGTACTCCCTGCTGTGCACGCGGTCGGCTCTCCTCGACGCAGGGCTGACGGAGTCCTTCCGCGCCGGCCGCCTGATCGGGCCGGTTGTGGAGGTCTGCACCCGGGAGGCCGCCGCGATTGACGTCGGCCGCGACACCTGGACTACCGGGGGGTGCCTCAAGGCCGGGTGCACCGGGCGCGAGGCCGAACAGCTCGCAGAGCAGACGCGGGCGCACCTCGCTGTGCTGCCGTCATGCCCGCAGCACAGAGCGCGCTCGGCACCCAGGACATCGATCAGACGCCCCAGACCAGACCTTAATCAAGGTTAATTGACTCGTTAATTTGACCTTTCACTCCTGAATGTGTATATTATTGATTGTGAGCAGCGCGCGGCTGCTCCCCCCCCACCAGCGAGGAGGCCTTCCATGGACCAGCGCGCCACGGCACAGCAGGCGGAGATCCGGAACCTCGCGACCTCGATCACCGGGGAGCAGTTCCGGGAGCTGATCGAAGAGATCCTGACGACGACCGCCGACGCGCAGGGCGGGCCGGACGTGACCTCCTACGGGGTCGACGGCTCCGATTCGCGCGAGGCGGTCGACGCCAAGTACGCCGGCCGGAGCGAGACAGCCGGAGAGGTCGACGGCACCATCCTGCACGTGCTCCGCCGGTTCGCCGCGGAGCGCGAGCAGAGGAAGCCGTGATGTCCAGCCGTGCACGGCGCCGCAGCAGGCGCCTCGGCCTGAAGAAGGGGTTCCGGCGAGAGGCCGGGCCCACGCCGCGCCACCGCATCCGCGGGCGGCGCGAGGGTGAGCCCAGCCCTCCGACCCGGCGCTCCTTCGACGGCCCAGGAGCCGTCCATGAGTGCCCGAAGCCTGCACCGACTCGTACCGAACTGGGGAGATTTTCATGAGCAGCTGGTTCCTTCTCGCCGCGCCCGGCGACGCCCGCGACATCAGCTTCACACGGCACTCTCTGCACGAACCCGCCAAGGGAATCCGGGCCTACACCGTGAAAGTCGGCGAGGAGGCGTGGGGCTTCGTGTACTCCTCCGACAACGAGAAGTGGAGCGGCTGGCACGCGTGTTCCTACAACACTCCCCAGTACGCCACTGTCGAGGAGGCGATGCAGGCGCTGCGTCCCGACCCGAACCCCACGGACTATAAGTCGGAGAAGTCCCTCCAGATGGTGAAGGGCTTCCGCAGCCGCCGGGCGGCTGCGACGTACATCGTCAAGCACTGGGGCTACTGGGAGTCGAACTGAAGCACTCCCAGGAAGTCTCTCCACCGTAAGGGCCCTGATGGCCCGGGCGCTCCGTGGCCCGAGGGCGCCAGCGCAGAGCGCCAGTTGGGCGCTCGTTCGCGTACTCCCACCCGCAGGTCTCACCCGGGGACACCACCCCACTGCCATGAAGGATGACGTCATGTCCCCGGTCTCTGCATTCCCTGTCTCCGGCCCGCTCCTTGAGGCCTACACCGAGCTGCGCCTGCCTGACGGGACAGCGGTCGAGCGCCTCGCCGATGACCCGCACGGAACCGTCGGCTGGACGGTCCATCCCTGCGCGTGCTCGGTGTGCCTCGCGGCAACGTGGGCCGGCCAGCCTGCGTCACGCTACGAACTGAGGGCGATCGGCGAGGACGGGCCGTCGAAGACGATGGTTCACGTCCAGTACGCCGCGGTCGTCCCGCTGCCCGGCTGTGACGAGATCCTGGAGACGCGCCCCGTCCTGGCGACCTCGACGGCTACCGCCGCCCACCTGCGCCGCCAGCTGCGGCAGGCCTTCCCGGGAGTGCGGTTCAGGGTGCGGCACGGCCGGGGCGCCCAGCGGGCCCAGTTCACCGTGCGGTGGACGGGCGGACCCTCCCGCACGGAGGTCAGCGTGGTCGCGGCACCGCTTCTCGCCGACTACACCGAGGGGCGCCGTCGGCCCGCTCCGATCACGGTCTCCCGCTTCGGTACCGCACGCCAGGGCGTGCCGGTCGTCACCACCCTCAACCTCCAACGCATATGACTCGTTTAATTTGACTCATGGCTCAGTGTTGTGTAAATTAGTGATTGTTCGGGAGCGGGAAGCCCCGGACGACCCACCACGATCACCGCACCGAGGAGTCGGCATGCCTGAGGCCATCACGCTCGACGGAACGTACGAACTCCGCCTGGAGGACCCGGACTCCTACGTCGTCGACACCAGGCGCCAGGTGACGGGCAGCGAGGTCCTGGAGGTCCGGCGCTCCCTCCTCACCGAGGAAGCCCCCCGCCACGCGGCGAACTGGAAGTTCGCCGGGTACCGGGCCGAGGCGTACGAGGTGAAGGTTTTCGACGTCACCGGCGAGTGGCCGGTGCGGGTGCACGTGCGGTTCTGACCGCCGCCCCGCCGCGCCCCTCAAGGGCGCGGCGGGCGACCTCAGCGGCCGAGACGGCCGCCTTCACCGCCTCCCTACGGATCCGGAGACCTTCCTGATGAGCTGCCACGCCCGCCCCCGCTCCCTCGCCCACCGCTGGTGCATCCCCCTGACGTATGTCGCAGTTCTCCTCGGCCTGCTCCCTGCCCTGTTCGGCGGGGCCACCGCAGTCATGCTGCTGACGCTGGCCGTCTTCGCCGGGCTGGGTCTGCTCATGGTCGCGGCGGCGATGCTGGGCGGCCGCAACCCGCGCCGTCCCGCTCGCCCGTCGCACCGTTCCGCTGCGAGGTTCACCGACGCCCTAATCATCCTGGTCGGGTCGGGCCTGCTGATCGGCGCGCTCGCCGGGAACGGCAGCACGCCGCCGCCCGTCACCTCGACGGCCGGGTCCTCCCTCGTGTGGGTCCTGCTCATCCTGTGCGTGGTGCACCACATCGTGCACCGCTGCACCCGTCGACGTACGCGCCGCTACTGACTCGCACCGTGGGGCCGGACGCTCCGGCCCCACTCCCGAACCGGCAGCCTGCGCCCGCATCGTCGTGCGCCTCCCCACCCCCCGAATCTCGCCCGCCCGAGGCCAGGAGCAACCACCGTGACCGCCTCCGAGCCTCGGTACACCGTCGCCTGGAAGCTGGACGACTGCGGCGAGACCTACGGGTTCGAGAGCAGCGAGGCCTACCCCGCAGCCCGGGCCGGAGCGCGCCGGGCCGAACTCGCGGCAGGCGACGCATACGACATCGAGTTGATTCCCGCACCGCCGGTATGCCGCGCCTGCGGCTCCGGCCTCACCGTCCGCACCACCGCCCGGCCGCCACGCCGCCACGACGGTCCGTGCCCCCCGGAGTGCGAGCGTTCCGCCGTCCTGTGCCCTCGCTGCCGCACCCTGCGCACGCTCTGACGCACCGTCCGTGCACCTGATGCAACCGCACCCCCACGAAGCCCCCCGGGAGCACTCACACATGACCAACACAACGCTCGTCGTTCACGGGCTCGCCTACGAGCGCGTCACGGATTTACGCACTCTCGCCCAGGGCGACTGGCTGCGCCACACCCGGCCGCTGCACGGCACCGACACCATCACCGCACACCTGACCGTACTGAAACCATTCGGCGAGCACGAGAGCCCTGACGGCGTGCTGTGCCACGTATCCGGCCGTGGCCTGCACCGGACGACCCTGCTGCTGGAGACGGCGCACGTCGTCGCCGGGCAGGTGTGGCGGGCCACCGAGCAGCCTCAGCACGGCATTCCCGGCTCCTGGTGCGACGGCCTCGACGACAACGGCGATCCGTGCGGCCGTTCGCTCCACCACCAAGGCGACTGCCGCCACTGAACCCCGAGGAGGGACCGCTGTGGGCAAGGGAAAGCCTCGCACCAGCCACGCCGCCGCCCAGGCTCGCAAGACCGTCCTGGACGCCCTGCAGGCGGGCAAGCCCGTCCCTGAGGCGGAGGCCCGCGCCATGGTCGACCTGCTCGTACGCGAGACGCGGCAGGTCGGCTACAGCGACGGCTACGACCAGGGGAGTTGTGACGCCACCTACGACACCTGACCCACACTGGCACCCTAAGGACTCGTATAATTTGACTCATGCTCCACGAGTGTGTAAATTAAAGATCGTTGGGCGGCGGAACCGCCCGGATCGCCAGTTAGAGGGGACCTTGCACATGCGCATGCACACCGACACCATCGTCCGCGCCATCCCCGGCTACCTCGCGCTGCGCCTGGCCCCGGGCACCCGCGTCCTCTACACCGGCACCCGCGCGGAGGGACACGGCGAGGGCACGGTCCACCCGTGCTCCTGCAAGCGCTGCTTCCTCGGCGCCCTGCTCGGCGAGCCCGCCACCCGGTACGAGGTCCGCACGGCCGACCACACGATCACGCACGTCCGCCACACCTCGGTCCAGCCGCTGGTGGGCGAGACCGAGCTCAACTACGCCTCCATTCGCCTGTCGACCAAGGCCACCGCGGCGGCTCTGCGGCAGCGTCTGCGCGCCGCGTTCCCCGGCGTGAAGTTCTCCGTGCGCTGCGGTCGCGACAAGACGCGCGACGAGATCACCGTGAGCTGGACCGGAGGCCCTCGGGGCACCGCGGTCGCCACCGTCACCGCGCCGTTCCTGGCCCGCTACGGCAATTCCGAGGAGCGCCGCCCCGCCTGGATGTCGGTCACCATCGGCGGCCGCGTCCACTCGGGCGAGCCGAACGCCTCCGCCATCCGCCTCCACCACACCCCCGCCGGGCACTGAGACCCCCTGCCCGGAACCGGCCCGGCGGCCGATTCTCCTGATCCGCCGCCGGGCCTGCCCAGACACCCGACGCGAAGGAGCCCAGTGGGCAACCACCAACACGTGCACGTGGACACGCGCGCGCTGGACGTCGACGGGCTCGCCGGCCTCGGTGCCCTGCGCCTGGACGACGTGATCCGTCTCAACGAACCCGCACTCGGCATGACCGCAGGCCACTGGCGTGCAGGCTTCCGGCAGTGCACCCCGAACGGCCAGGCCGTCGAACTGCGCCAGATCAGCGATGCGGAGGCTGGCGCGTACGCGTTCGCCGGTAACACCGTCCGCAGTGCCCGCGTCAGCCCCTCATGGGCGAGCCCTTTCGGTCTGGAACTTGAGGGCATGCGGCTGTCCGACCTGCGCGCCGCGCTGGAGAACCTCAAGGACATGCCCGACGACGCCTTGGTGGTCATCACCTCGGCGACGCACCCCTGGGAGGGACGCCACTCCCCCGCCGAGACGGGTCTGTCGACCGGCCGGTACGTGCCCAACCCGACGGGCGGCGGTTACGGCGACATCTACTACGACGAGTTCGCCGACCGTCCCGACGAAGACGTGCCCGCCGACGCCGTAGCTGCGGTCTTCCTCAGCCCCACGAACTAGCCCCGCTGCCCCGGGCCCGGCGCCGATCGCCGGGCCGGGCCGACGTCAGAAAGGCCGCGCCATCACGGACTCGCAGCCCAACGCCGCCCCGTCACCCCATGACCACCGCAGCGGACCCCCCGGCCTTACCGTCCGCTCCGTATTCCGGGACCGGGTGGCCATCGTCCGCTTCCACCCCTCGATTACCGGACACGACACCGAACTGACCACTGATCTCGCTGCAGAGGTGTCCCTGCACTTCCGCATACCGCTCACCTTCGTCGCGTACTTCCACTGCCCCGACGGAACTCACGGGGAGCTGCGGGACTTCCACTGCAAGCAAGCCGCGCATCTCGCATCCGTGCGCGCGGTGCGCGACCTCGTCGCCGAGCACGTCGTGGCCGTCCGTGATGAACACGCCGACAAGCTTCAGGCGGTGATCGCCGCCGGGCGTGAGGTAGCCGCCGCGCGCGTCCTGCAGCACGTCCTGCGGGCCCGTGCGGACCGCGCCGCGGCGGACTCCGCCGAGCAGCAGGCCCTCGCCTCCTTGGGCGCGCTCGGTATCACCGAGGAACGCGCAGCGCTGGTGTCCGAGCAGTTGCGCGAGGTCTCCCGCCTGCCATTCGCGCTCTGACGCCGCTGTCCCCGGGAAGCCAAGCCGCCCCGCCTGCCGCCCATTTCCCTCGCCCTCCGGCAGGACCACGAGAAAGGAACCCGCCTCCAATGACCGTGCTCTACCCCCGAACCCCTGCCGCGATCGCCACCCAGAGCCGGATGGCCCTCGGCTCGTTCGCTGCCGTCCTCGTTGTCCCCGAGTGCACCCGCGCGCTCGCCGGACACCTCGCTGACATGTGCACTTACGCGCACGCCGCCATCAACCAGGACGCCGGACCGCAGTGGCAGGCCGTGACGGCCGACCTGTATGCGGCCATCAACGCCCTGCAGGCCGAGGCTGCGGACCCCATCCAGGAGCATGCGGACCTCGTGTCACAAGCCGCCGAGGCCATCGCCCACTTCGAGCGGACCGCCGGCGTTGCCGCGCCCGGCGCAGCCGGTGTTCCCTCCTTCTCGGTCGCCGACGTCACCCGTGCCGCCGTCCGCGAGCTCGGGTCCGGCTGGCGCATCGCCTCGGTCAGCCAGTGGAGCGCCGGAGGCGTCCTGGTGGGCCCGGATGACCGCCGCTACGCCGTCGGCGTCGGCACGGATGACGCCCTCTACGTGTCGGAGGACGTCAACGGCCGGGCCCTGGACCCGGTGCCGCTGCTCACCGTCAGGGCTGAGGACGGGCTCGGGCGGGTGACCCGTGCGGTCGCGGACACCGTCCGGCCGCCGTACCACGCGGTGCCCTCCTGATACCGACGGCTGTTGCCGTACCCCCCGCCCGCAGGAGCCTGCCCGGCCTGCGGGCTTCAGACGTTTGTGCCGCCGGACGTCTTCGGGTCCGGTTCCGGATCCGCGAGGGCCTGCCGGTCGACCGACTCGTCCAGTGGGCTGACCGTCGGCCGCAAGGGCCGGCAGCCGCGCTCGACGATCGCGTCGATCGCCGAGCGCTTCCATACGATGCCGACGTCGCTGCCCTCGGTGATGCGGCCGCTGTAGGCGCCCACCAGGTCCCAGACGGGGCCCGTCCTGCGCTCTCCATCGGCCGCCAGGTAGGTGGTGTGCGCGTCGGCGTAGAAGACCACCGGCGAACCGGACTGTCCGGGACGTGCACGGCAGTCGATGAGCGTGCTGGGCAGGTCCTCCCAGTCGATTCCCGGGGGCCAGGCGACTGTTCCCCTGGTCCATACGCCGATGGAGGCGCTCGCCCGGAACGGATCGAAGCCCAACGGGTAGCCGATGACGAAGAGTTCGGTGGTCAGGTCCAGACGCGCGCATGCCGGGCCGGCCACCGAGTAGGCGATCAGGTCGAGGGCTTCCTCCAGCTCCGAGCGCAGCGGGTAGGCGACGACGTCGACCTTCCCTCCGTGTTCGGGGTGCTCCAGCCACTCGGGCCGGCCGTCCTCGTCGCCGAGTTCCAGCACCAGGGCCGTCCACCGCAACGCCGGCCCGGCCATCTGCACGAGAACGCGGAGCGCGCTGATGTTGGCGCCACTGGGCTGATCACCGTTCTTGCTGTTCCGCCCGGTCACCACATGGCGGTTGGTGATCAGGAACGGTTCTCCTGCCCGGTTGCGCACGACGAACGCGGTCGCGGCCCGTCCACGCTCGACCGTGCCCATGGGCGTGAGCGGCTGCACGTACAGCGAGGCAAGCGCGGGCACCTCCAACACTCGGCGCGAGCCGCTGCTCAGGCCGTCGTCAAGACCGCGGTGGGAAGCATCCGTCGTCATGGCCAGAGGATAGGGGGCCGCGTCACAAGGACTGAGCGCTCACCCCCGCCCTCGGCCGTTCCCGAAGACAACAAGGGAGCCATTTCACTTCCTTTCCGCCTCGTAAAACTTGCAATTATTGCACCATCTTGTGTAATTTACATTATCCGGAGGGGTCGCCTTCCTCAGGCCCGCGGAGCAGCCGCCCGCGGATCATTCCGCCGACCATGTGCGACACGTCAGGAGCCCCAGATGAACCGACCGCCGAGCGAACGCTTCAGCCCTGAGATCGACGACTACGGCTTCTACGCCGAACACATCGCCTTCGTGAACGGACGAGACGGCACGACGCGTATCTACACGGGCGTGAAGGTGCGTGAGCAGATCGATCAGATGACCTACACCGACGGCGGTGAGGACTGGATGTACACGAGCATCACCCAGGACCCCGCCACCCGAGTCATCACCGGGACCACCACGACGAGCCCGTCCACCGACGCCCATCACACGGCGACCTGGGTACCTATCACCGCCGAACAGAAGGACGCCTTCCAGAAGGCACGGGCCGCCGAGTGGCAGAGGTTGTGGGAGACCTTGGCGTCCGTCGGGGCCTGAGCCCACGGGCCTTCGGCGCGGGTGCTGACCCAACGCCCGCACCCGCGGCAGGAGTCATCATCTCGGCCGCCACCGGCACTCACCACGCGAGGAAGTCCATGGAGGCACCCCACGGCCCGCATCACGCTGAACCCCCGACGCGTCGCCGCGCTCCAACTCATCGCCGACCATGGCGCCACGCTCATCGTCATCCGTGTCGGCGTGGGCGGCCGCCGCGTGGTCAGCCACGACGGAACCCGCATCCGCACCGATGTCTACGACACGCTCGCCGCCGCGGGACTTCTCCTGCGCGACACCAGCACCGGCCTGGAGCAGGGGCAGGCCGTCAGCCTCACCAAGGCCGGCCGCGTTGCACTCCGTGAAGCACAGCAGACGGCATCCCACGCCGAGACGGCCACGGACGACACCCCTACCGAAAGGCCCGCCTGAGCAACGTCGCCGACGAGGCGGCACCAGCTCCCCCTCGCCCAGCCTGCCAGTCGGAGCCGGGGACACCGCACCGTGTAGTCCAGCACCCTGCGTCCGCATCTCCCGGCGAGGCCTGTGGACTCCCGCCGGCACGACGGTGCCAACAACAACTCCAGGCCGTGCGGCATCGGTTCGTCAGTCCGTTCGGAAGCACCCCACGACGACTTCCCAATCATATTGACCCGCATAATTTGACTCTACTGGCATCGTTGTGTAAATTATAGATATGAGGGTGCGCGGCACCCCGCCACCGGCAACCACGAGCAGAGGAGTCCGCCATGGGGTACACGCACCGCTTCGCTTTCGCTCCGCAGGCACCGTCCTTCCGGACCGTCCGGCTTCAGCTGGCGCTCGACGCCGGCGCGATCGTCAGGCTGGTCGAAAGGACCCAGGAGATCCGGATCGCGGGCGGCTCGGGCGCGGGAGCGCCTCGCATCAGCGAGGACGCGATCGTCTTCAACGGCCTCGCCGAACTCGACCAGGAGTACGAGACCTTCGCGATCGACATGGACGCCCGGCAGCCGGGCGTCGTCACGTCGTTCTGCAAGACCGGATCCACCTCGGGCAGGCCGTATGACATCGCGGTCACTGCGGTCCTTCTGCGGGCTCACACGCTGGCGCCCCGCGCCTTCGCCATCGACAGCGATGGCCGCTGGGACGAGGACTGGGTCTACGCCCGCGCCATCCACAAGATGCTGTTCGCCGATCCGGGCATGCAGTGTCCCTTCACCCCGAGCCTGACCGTGCCGGAGCCTCTGTCCGCTCCGATGTAGCCGGCCTGCCGGGCGCCCGCGCGGCGTCCGGCAGCCCTCCCCCCGTCAACTCCGAAGGAAGCAGGCCATGTCCGTCACCTTCCACGCCGCTCTGGCCGTTCCCGTCGGCTACGTGGTTACCTGCGGCTGCACCGAGGCAACGGCGCTCGCCGCGCCCTACGACACCTACGAGGCGGCGTGCGGCGCCGTGCAGCAGCTGAATGCGCTGCCCGAGCGGGCCCCGCTGCCGGGCTGCGCGATGCCCGAGACGTGCCCGGACTACCGGCTGAACGTGTACGAGCTCGACCCGGACGGGGAGCCGCCGGTGGTGAACGTGTCGAACATCAACGCCACCCGGCTGCTGCCGCTGCTGGGACTGTCCCACCAGGCGGACGACACCGTCGGCGAGCTGACCGCATCCGGTGTCCTGGAGGCGCCCGGCGAGCAGGACGGCGAAAGTCAGGGCACGGTCATCCCGATCTGCGTGGTCGACGCCTCCGGGCAGCTGCCCGCCGAGCAGTTCCTCGGCCGCGTCCTGCTCGCCCTCGCGCTGACCCCCGACGACACGGGCACGGACGGCTACGAGCAGGGCCGCACCTACTACGGCGGCCGGCCCGCCGGCTACCTCCAGCGGCGCCTGCTCGAGTTGCACGACCTCGCCCTGTGGTGCGCCGCGCACGGCCGCGACGTGGTGTGGGGGTGACGGGCATGACGTTCCGGCTCAACGAGCGGCGACGCCGCGTCCTTCGGGACGCAGCCGCCCGGGGCGGAAGGTTCCACCCGATGCTGGTCACTGGCGAGGACCTCACCGCCTTCGAGGAACTCGGCCTGGCCCACACGGTCGACGACTGCGGCCACGCCCACGGCGCCCCGGATCCTGGCGGAGCCCACCGCTCGCACCCCCACACCCCACGGCTGAACGACGCCGGGTTCGCAGCGGCCACGACTGCCGGCGGCGCGCTCCTGGTCCCGACCACCCCCTCCGGGCGCCCGCTGCCCCCGCTGGCCGTACGGCCCAGCACCGCCGCCACGCCCGCCATTGAGCTTCAGACAGGAGATGTGTAAATTAATGGATACTCTGATCGGCGGTGACACCGCCGTCTCGATCCGTACGACCACCCCCTACCGCCCCCGGAGCGTTCCCATGGCCCACCCGAGCGTCGAGCAGGTTGAGGAGGCGTTCGCCAAACTGCCGCCGGAAGTCACCGGGGTGCAGATCGCCGCAGCGACCGGACGCACCACGATCACCAACTGGGTGGTGAACTACGACGACTTCCCGCCGGTGGTCCGCTCGGAAGGCCGCGCCGAGTACCGCAACCGCGACAAGGTGCTTGAGTGGTACGTCAGCAAGCCGCTCTCCCAGGGCAACCGCCGCGGACCGCGAGATGTGACGGCGGCCGCCCTCGCCGCCCGGCCGTCGGAGCTGTTCCTCACGGCGGCGGCGATCGGCAACACTCTGGGCATCACCCGCCGCGCCGTCTACAAGTACAACGACCACTACGGCGCCGACTCGGCCGACCCGTTCCCCGCGCCGAACGCCGACGGCCGGCGCTCCTGGAGTGCGGTTCGCGCCTGGCTGCTGCGCCACAAGGACCCGCTCCCGCAGCCCGGCCCCGAGGGTCAGCGTGACTGGCCGCTGGTGCAGGCCTGGCTGCTGCGGCACCACACGCCCAAGTCCCAGATCAAGGACGGGGTCGTCCTCGACGAGCTGGGTGTCACCTGGGGCCAGCGGGACGTCATCGAGCGAGCCCGTCTCGCCCGGGCTGCGGACGAGACGATCGACGCAGCGTGGCTCGCGCGGGAGCTGGAACTGGAGGGCCCGGAGCAGGCCGAGCGGCTCCTGGACGGCGAGTCGCTGCGGCCCTCCGCCGAGTCCCGGATGGACATCCCGGCCCTCGCCAGTGCGCTGGACACCACGGTCGCGACGGTGAAGCGCTTCATCAGCACCCGCACACCGGACACCAGTGACGACCCGTTCCCCGCCGCGGACGACCTCGGCAACCGCGACGTCCACGAGGTGGAGGCCTGGTTCCGGCGCAACCAGGTCGGGCCGTACCGGCCCAAGGCCCCGGCCCCGCGCAGGGCCCAGGAGCGCCGCGCCGCACTGCGAGAGGCCGCGCAGCGGGAGGCCGAGCGCGCAGGGCAGGCTTAGGCCTCCCGGCTAAGGGCTGCTGCCTGCCCGCGAGGCCGTGATGTGCCGTGCCAGCAGCGCGGGGCACGGCACATCAGCACCGAGCCGGGCGAGGTCCCGTGAACGTTCCCTGAGCAGGAGATCATGAACAAGTCCGACGAGACGGCTGAGTACGGAGTCGCCGTGCAGAAAGACGAAGTGGCCGACGAGCAGGTCATCGCACGGACCCGTGATCGTGCGCAGGCCGTAGAAGCGCTCGGCCGCGTGCCATACAGCCGCAGGGTCCTGGTGCGGCGCACCGCCGGTGGGTGGGTCGCCGCAGGCTAGCGAACCTCGGAACGCAACCGTGCAAGAAGAGCGGCCCGCCGGCCTGGTCGGCGGGCCGCTCTTCGCGTAGTGGGACGCACCACCGTGTGGCCCGGGGACACCACACCCGACGTCGTGGGCCGCGCGTTCCTGCCCAGCACATCAGGCTTCTGCGGCGAGAAGGTCCCCCGCCAAAGCGTGGCGGACGCCCGGGCTCTCAGTCTCGCGATGAGTCCAAGGAGCGTGCGTGGGAGCGTCGTCCGCAGCTCCGGACGACGCGTGCGACGGCCGCGGATCGCTGCAACGGGCTCCGCCCGCCGCCGGGGATCACTACCTTGGTGAAATGCAGGGAGATGGATCGGACGGGGCAGCGCGGGCCGCAGCGTCACCGGGGCTCGGCGAGGCTGCTGACGTCCTCGACGACGAGCAGCTTCGGCGCATCACCTCAACACATCGTGGATTCACCTACCAGCATCTGTACGCGGTCGGGTGTCTGCTGCGGCGGCGGGAGGCCGAGGCGCGGCTGCTGCGGGTGGAGCGCGACGAGGACATCGAGGTCGTCTTCGCCGACCGGCACCTGTACGTACAGGTCAAGACCCGTCTCGACAGCCTGACCTGGAGTGACGTGCAGGGGGCGGTCGAGCAGTTCGCCCGCATCCGGGACGAGCACACCGCGGGCCGGCGCGCCGGCACTCCGTGGCTGGTCGTGGTCACGAACGCCGACCTGGGACCGGATCTCCTAGCCAGAACCGGCCGAGTGTCCTGGCCTGCGGATGTCTCTCTCATGGGGCCCGGCAGGCCGCACCCGGCGGAGACGTGGCTGCCGGAGCCGGGCCGCGACCTCGCCGCCATGCTCGCGGGGTGCATCGAAGAGGCCGAGCGGGTCCCGTTCGGGTCGCTGAGCGCCGCGACGCTGGTGTTGAAACTGGCCGCCCGGGTGCAGTACGCGTGCACCGGCGCGCACGGCCAGGAGTTCTCCGTCGCCGAACTGCCGACGTTGTACGAGCAGTTCGTCGAGGAGCTGCAGGCGTTCCCACAGCTGCCCGCCGTCTACCGGCCGCACGACGGGGAGCCGGAGCTCGCCAGCGATGCCCCGGTGCGGCTGGTGGTCGGGTTCTCCGGGGCCGGCAAGACCACGTGGGCGGCGCACGCCGCCGCGCAGTGCCCGCACCCGGTCACCTACTTCGACGCCGCGGGCATGCCGTCCGCCTCCGCACCCGGCGCTCTTGCCCGGCAGCTGGCCGCCCGGCATCTGAGCAGACCGGAGGCCGAAACCCTCCCGCACGCCGACGGTATCGACGTGCTGCGCGCCGTCCACGCCCGGCTGGCTGAGGCCGGGACCGTCATCGCCATCGTGATCGACAACGTCCACCGGCTCGACGCCGACGGGGTGCGAGTGATGGCCCAGGCGCTGCCGACCGCCCGGCTGATCCTGCTGGGCCAGCCCCGGCCCGAGCAGATCCCCCTCGCCGCCCACCTCGGCATCACTGCCGAGGAGCTGGAAGGCTGGAGCACCGACACCATCGCGGGGCTCTTCAACTCCGAAGGCTGCACCCTGGACTACGGCACCGGGCAGCGCATCCGCTCCCTCACCGCCGGCCTGCCGCTGTACGTGCTCAACTCCGCGCAGCTGACCCGCACCGCCTACGCCGGGGACGGGACTGCCTTCTGTGACGCTGTGCAGGCCCAGACGCATACCAACGCCACCGCCCAGGAGTTGATCCTGGAGGAGGCTTTCGGTCTGCTGGGGCCGCGGACCCGCACGCTGGCCGCGGTCCTGGCGGTCGCGGAGGTCCCTCTCACCGCCGGCGAGCTGCAGCAGGTCGCGCAGGCTGGCGGCGAGCGTCCCGCGCACGCGGCCAGGGCTGTACGCGACCTGGCCGCCCACGGGTTCACACAGGACTTCGCCGACGGCCGGGTCACTCTGCACGACGCGGTGCGCCCCGTGGCCTCGTCCGTCGCGGACGACCTGCCCGACGACAGCGTCCGCCAGGTGCGTGAGGCGCTCCTGCCGGTACTCGAAGGCAAACGCGGCGTGGCGCCGTTCGGCCGCTGGATGCGCCTGCTGACCGAGACGGGCCGTGTCGAGAGGCTGATCGATCTCACGTCGGAGGAAGGCTTCTTCGAGGCCGGCTACCCCCTCGAAATCCGCCCAGTGGTCGCGGACGCCGCCGAGGACCCGGCCAGGGACACCGCTCTGCGGTTCGAAGCCCGCAACACGCTGGCCACCTGGGCCTACTACGACGGCGACTGGGAGGCCTGCGCCCGCCACGTGAGCGCCTTGGAACAGCTCGTCACGACCGGCGACAGCGGCATCGGCCCGCGCGAGCGAGCGTTGCTGGCCACCCGCCAGTTCCTTCTCTACGGCCACGCCCGGGACGTGCTGCGCCTGACAGCGGCGTTCAACACGGTCATGACGCAGGTGGAGCGCGGATCGGCGGAGCACCGGGCGCTGCGCTACTCCTTCGCCCAAGCCCTCTATCACGCAGGCGAGTTCGCCCAAGCTGACGTCGTGGCCTCCCAGGCCGCCGACGCGTACCGCGGGCACCTGGGCCTCAGCCTCGATGAACTCAACGGGCCCACCCCCGCGCTGCAGGAACGGCTCTACGCCAGCGAGTCACCCGACGACTTCAAGCGGCTCGCCGACTGCTACTCCCTGTCCGTCAGGTGCCGCCGCCGCCAGGGGATCGTCAGCGGTCCCCAGACAGTCGCGGCCGTTCCCGCGGCGAAGCTCTATTTGATCAGCGGCGCCTGGCGCCAGGCCGTCGACTCCGGCCAAGAGGTCGTCGACATCTTGCTGAACACCGGCAAGGCGCAGCAGGCCCTGAACATCCTCGAGCGGCAACTCCTGCCCGTCGCCCAGGAGTACAACCTGCCCGACCTGATGATCGGCCTGCGGTCCCATCACGCGATCGTCCTCGCGCACGCCGGCGACGTCACAGCAGCCCTCGCGGAGATCGACAGTCTCTCCGGCTACGAGCCCACCCCGGACCAAGCCGCGGACATCCGCCGCCAGAGGGCCATCATCCAAGGACTCGCCGCACGACAAAAGCCGCCGACGTCCTGACCGATGGGCGAGGGCGCCCTGTACGACCAGTCACAGCGGTGGGGGGACTCAGCGAAGCCGCGCACAGAGACGGTCGGGGCGAGGGGGGTGATCGGCGTACTCGCCCTCCTCGTGCCGCCGGAGCACCGGCCGTTCGTCAAGGGCGGTGTGGGCGGTCCTTCTGCCAGCGGCGGGCCGCGTCGACCGCCAGCCAGACCGTGCACCCGAGCGTCACACCCATGCCCGCGTAGGCCAGAACGTCATTGCCGGCCGCCCGGGCCCCGAATGCTCCGAGGAGAGCGAGTACGCCGATCACCACCAGGGCGATGGTCGTGCGCGGCCGTGCCGCCTCCTGCTGCTGTTCGGTGTGTCTGGTCACCTGCATGTCCTCCGTGTTGAGCGTCGGGAGCCCGGGCCGAGTCTGCCGTACCGGTGCGGCAGGGAGGCCGTGTCTACCTCTCAACCCAACCCCTCCTCTATTGTGACTCGTATAGTTTGACAGTAACGATGGAAGTGTGTAAAGTATTGAATGTGAGAGGGGGTCGGACGGGACCTCCTCGGAACCCAAGGAGTACGCCCGTGACCTTCGCTCTTGAGACCCCCGCCGCCGACACCGCCCGCCTCGCCCCCGGCCGCCCCAACGCCTGGAGCATCATCGGCGCCGACGTGTCGGCCGCGAAGTCGGCCCGCGAGGCCCTCGACATGGGGCACATGCGCGGCTGGAACGTTCGCCTGTGGAACGACACGCAGGTCACCCACGTCGACGAGAGCGGTGTCACGACTCTGAAGATGGATGACACCCGTGCCGTTGTCCGCACCAACCCGCTCGACGGCAAGGCCGAGTACATGGGCGGCGTCGGCAAGAAGTACACGCCGGTCCAGATCGAGGACCACGAGGACATCCTCGACATGCTCCGCACGGAGAGCGGCGCGACCTTCCACAAGGCCGGCGTCTATGGGAAGAACGGCAGCCGGTACTTCATCTCGATGACTCTGCCGAGCGTCGTCCGCATCGGCGGCGTCGACGACCACCAGATGCACCTGACGCTCTTCGGCAGCCACAACGGCCGCTCGTCGAACTCCTTCCACATCGGTCCCACCCGCGCGGACTGCGGCAACATGCAGCGGCTCATCATCAAGGGCGCGGAGCACAGCTACTCCATCCCCCACACCGCCTCCGCCCCGGTCAAGCTCGCCGAGGTGCACGCGGCCCTCGACACCCTCCTCGACTGGCAGAACGCGTTCGAGCGCGAGGCCGAGCGCCTGCTGAACACCCCCCTCACCCTCGGCCAGTTCGAGACGGTCGCCCACCGGGTCTTCGAGACCCCGGCCATGCCCGGCAAGACGCAGCAGAAGAACATCGCCGCTCGCATGGCCACGCTGCGCACGCTGTTCGAGGTCGCCGCGACCCAGGAGAACATCCGGGGCACCGCGTGGGCGGGCTGGAACGCCATCGGCGAGTACCTGGACCACTTCGGCCGGTCGAACGTCTCGCTCCGCGCCGCCAACTCCCTGTCCGACTCCGGCTCCATCACCAAGCGCAAGACCGTCGCCTACCAGGAGCTGCTCGGGCTCGCCGCCTGATGCAGCCCCTGTCCGGGGGCCGCGAGGCCCCCGGACCTGGGCTGACCCGGGCCCACTGCCCTCGGCAGCGGGCCGGGTCAGCGACCGAAGCGACCGAGACCAGGAGAAAACATGGAGCCCGAAGCGGATACGGATGCCGCCCGGCACGGCCACGGCGTCAGCGACTACGACGGCGGGCTCTTCGTCCACATCGCGGCCGGGCCGTGGGAGATCCGCTGGTATCCCGGAAACCCCGGCAGCCTGTGGTCCGAGGACCGCGCCGGGGCGTGGATCACCAGCGCTTCGGCCCGCTGCGGCCGGGGACTGACCTGGAAGATCTCCCCGCCCGCGCCCGGGGGTACTCGACCGTGCCCGCACTGCCCGCTGAGCGCGGCACAGCTCGGCGCCCGGGTCACCCGTGTACGCGGCTGACCGTCCCCCTCATGCACTGCGGCCCGCCATGACATGCGGAACCAGCCGGGACACCAGCCGAAATCCCGGTCCGGCGCGGCCCCGTCACAGAGCCCCGCCCGATTGCGCAGAGGCTGCTTCCCGGCCGCCTTCCGTCACACGCCGGCGGTTGTCCCGCTCCTGTGACCGCCGGTCGGTGCTGGTCCCGTCCCCGGCACCGGCACGGCCGCCTGGCCCCGGACCGCTCCCCCGAAGGATGCGGTCCGGGGCCAGGGAGGCACGGCGCCCCCGACTGCGTGCGCCGCTCCTCCCTCGCTCAGTACCGACCACACGGCCGCCGCCGTGTGCCTGTGAAAGGACCTCCTCTATGACGGCATCGACGGCTTCGCCCGTCCACCTGGTCACCGTCGAATCCACCACATGCGGCCCGTACGCCGCCCTCGCCCCCGCTGGTTTCGGGCCGTACGACCGGCTGCTGTTCACGCGCGAGGGCGCGCAGCAGATCGTCGACGATCTCCACCGCCACGCGGGCGGGGTCACCACGACGTGGGAAGGCGAAAGCCTCCACCTCAGCTGGGAACCGGGCAGCGACAGGCCGCGAGGCTCCGAGCTCGTGAAGCCGGACGCCCGGGGCCGCTACGCGGTCGGCGGCCTGTGGCCGTGGACGTCCTGGGAGGACCAGAGCGCGCGCTCCGCCCGCCAGGCCGCCTTCGCCCGCGGTGTGCGGGAGTCGTTCACGGCCGCATCCGCGTCCCTGCCGGGCGAGCTGGCTCCGCACTACGGCCGCGGACGCTCCCAGGCGTACCGGCTCACGCTGCTCCCTCTGGTCTCCAGTGCCCCGGCGGGCTGCGGACAGTGGTGACGATGCCCGGTAACCCACGCGCGCCCCGCGAGCGGACGCCGGAGACTCCCGACCCCACCAGTCCGGTACTTCAGCGGGCCCGGCGCGGCGACATCGCCGTCCTCGAACGCCGCCGGAAAGCCGCCTACATCAACGTGAGCGACCAGCCCGAGCGCGAGGACGCCGAGTACACCGTCACGGTGGTCGCCTCGGTGACCCGCGAAGGGGCCGTCAAGGCCATCCGTGATCTGCGGTGGAACGACGAGGCGGAGCCCAGGCCGCTCGGACGCATCGCCGGCCTGGAGAAGGTCTACGTCCTCCCGCAGGCGCAGGTCGATATGGCCGCCGCCCTCGCAGCGGCACGCGCGCACACCTACCCCGGCAGCGACGATCCGCGTCCCTTCAGCTCGATGGACGACGTGCGCGCCGCACTCAACCCTCACCGCACCCCGGCCCGCAGGAAGGACGCATCGCGATGACGAACACCCCCGGCCCGGCGAACGCGCTGGATCACGCTCCGGGGCCTTCCGCGGGCGTGGGACCGACCGACGCGGCAGCGCTCCCGCAGTGCCACCACGTCATCGCGCACTGGGTCACCGACAAGGACCTCGAACAGATCAACGCGGCCATCGACTACGCCCGCGAGATCGGAGACACGGCGGCGCTGCCGCTGCTGCTGGCCCAGCTGACCCTGCCGTGCCAGGCGCGTGAGGACTACCGGGCCCAGCAGAACCAGGAAGGATCATGACCGAGACCCGTCCCGCTCTCTCCCAGCTCACCGAGCCGTGTCCGGCCCCGCCGGACGGCTGCGGCTCGCCTGCCGGTCAGCTGTGCACCAGTCACAATGGCACCCGCGTGCGGCACCACGACGTCCACCGGGCGCGCATCAAGGCGTGGGAGACCTCCCGGATAGAGGCCAGTCCGGCCGCCCGGCTGGTCGCTGAGGCAGCGGCATCCAAGAGCGTGCGGCATGGCTCCCACGTCGCGGACCTACTCGCCACCAGCGGCTACAGCGACGAGGCCGTCCGCCTGCGGGAGGCCGTCTCCGCACGTCACGGCCACCTGTCCGTCAAGCAGGCCCTCCAGCTCCTCATCGAGGACAGCCCGGCAAGCGGCCAGGGCCGCCATGACGGTGGGCCCAGCGAAGGAGGTCGTGGGTGAGCGCGCACGAACTGCCGAAGGCGGATGACCCCGGGCACCGCCGTGCATCCATCGATCTGGCCGCGACCGGATCGCGCAGTCCCCATGCCGAAGACCTGGCCCGTGAGGACGTCGAACGGGTCGCGGCGCACTTCGAGGCCGCAGCGTTCAGGCTCACGGCGAGCGGCTGGCAGTTCCAGTGCCCCGTCTGCCAGGGCTGGGACTTCGGCCCGGTGGAGCCCGTCGACCGCCTCGTGTGCATCTGGCTGCACGGCGGACGGCTGCCGGGCGGCATCCTCGGCGGCGGCGTGTGCATGACCTGCGAACACATCACCAGCCCGCAATCGGTCGACGTCGAACCGCGCGACTGACCCGCCCCCGTGGCGGGACTCCCCCTTCTCCCTATGGCCGGTGCGGCCCGCTGTCGGCGGTCCGCCCGCTGTCAGACCCTGACGAGAGGATCACCCCATGACCACTGCACTCGCCGCTCCCCTGGCCGACGTGACGGAGTACAACTCCGCCATCGACACGGCTCTGTCCGCTGCCGCCGCGTACTACGGCGACGGGGACACCACGCTCGACGACGCCTCCTACGACGCCCTCGTCGTCCGCATCGCCGACTTCGAGCGTGTCCACCCCGAGCACACCCGCGCCGACTCCCCGACCGGCAAGGTCGGCGGCGGTGCCGCCCCGGTCGGCGACGTGCCGCACACGGTGCCGATGCTGTCCCTCGACAACGTCTTCGGCGAGGAGGACCTGCTGAAGTGGGGCGCGTCGGTGGCCCGGCGTCTGGACGCCGCCGTCACCGGCGGGTACACGTCCGAGCCGAAGCTGGACGGCGCGGCGGTCGCTGGCCGGTACGTCAACGGCCGCCTGGTCAAGCTCGTCGGCCGCGGCGACGGCAGCCACGGCGAGGACCTCTCGCACGCCATCGGCACCATCGTCGGCCTGCCCGAACAGCTCAGCGTGGACGCCACGTTCGAGGTCCGCGGCGAAGTGCTCCTGACCCGGGCTCAGTTTGAGCAGGCCAACGAGATCCGCGCGGCCCACAACGCCAAGCCGTTCGCCAACGCCCGCAACGGCACGGCGGGCACCCTGCGTGCCAAGGACCGCCCCTACGTCATCGAGACGACGTTCTTCGCCTACGGCGCGGTCACCCTGGACGTGGACTTCCTGCGCGGGGACACCCACGAGGAGGTGATGGCGCAGATCGCCGCGCTCGGAATCCAGACCACCGCGGCCACCGACGTCGGCCTGCGCGTGTACGGGACGCTTCAGGAGGTTCAGGCACGGGTCGAGGAGATCGAGCGTCTGCGCGCCGATCTGCCGTTCGGGATCGACGGTGTGGTCGTCAAGCTGAACTCGTTCGCCGAGCAGGCCACGGCCGGGTTCGCCACCCGCCACCCGCACTGGGCCACCGCCTACAAGCTCAAGCCGGTCGAGCGGCAGACGAAGCTCCTCAGCGTGGAGTGGAACGTGGGACGCACTCGCATCATCGCGCCGCGCGCCGTGCTGGAGCCGGTCGAGGTCGACGGCAGCACCGTCGAGTACGCCACGCTCCATAACCCCTCGTTCATCCTGAAGAGCGGCATGATGATCGGGGACACCGTCACTGTCTTCAAGGCCGGCGATGTGATTCCGAGGGTCGAAGCGCCGGTGGTAGCGGCCCGCACCGGCAGTGAGACGCCGATCGTCTTCCCGGAGGTCTGCCCGACCTGCAAGGGCACGATCGACAAGTCCGGCGAGCGGTGGGAGTGCGCCGATCCGGCCAGCTCCTGTGGCCTGCTGGCCTCGCTGGAGTACGCGGTCGCGCGCGAGAAGTTCGACATCGACGGTCTCGGGACCACCTTCCTGAAGGCACTCGTCGCCAGCGGCGCGGTCGCTGATGTGGGTGACCTGTTCCGTCTCACCCGCGAGCAGCTGGCCGAGGCCGCCCGCAGCGAGAAGCGGGCCGACACGCTGCTGGCGCAGATCGAACAGGCCAAGAAGCAGCCCCTCAGCCGTGTCTTCTGCGGGCTGGGAATCGTGCGGACCGGGCGTACTCTGGCGCGGCAAATCGCCCGGCACTTCGGCACGATGGAGGCGATCCGCGCCGCCAGTGTGAAAGAGCTCGCGGCGGTGCCGAAGCTGCCCCCGGCGAACGCCCCGAAGATCGCCGCCCACATCGCCGCCATGGGTCCGGTGATCGACAAGCTCGTCGAGGCCGGGGTGAACATGGAAGAGCCGCAGACCGCGAACTCCTCGGGCCCCAAGCCGCTCACGGGTGAGACCGTCGTGGTCACCGGGGGCATGACCGGCCCGCTGGCCGGGCGCAACCGCGACCAGATGCGGGAGCTGATCGAGAACGCGGGCGGTACCTCCAGCAGCAGCGTCTCCAGGAAGACGACGATCCTCGTCGCGGGCGAAGGTGCCGGGTCGAAGGTCGCCAAGGCGCAGGGCCTGGGCACGACGATCCTCACCGAGCAGGAGTTCGCCGACCGGATCTCTGACGTCCTCGCCTGACCCCCCCTCACGCCGATGCGGCGGACAGGCTCTGCCTGTCCGCCGCATCGCCCGTTCGCGTCCCGGGCGCACGGAGGAACTGACCTGCTTCCGCCCGCCCCCGGATCACCGGCGTGCTCGCCGCTCTGCTCGGTCCGACTCGGTACCGCCGAGCCTGAGTTGCAGGAGTTCAACCTCTGTCCACAGCCGTGCCCTCGCACGATCCCCGCATCGTCCGACATCGGCCGCACCGACGGTGTGGCCCGGGGAGAGGGGTACGCAGGGTGTGCAGGTCCAAAGCGAAGGGCGGTCGGCGGTGTGCGTCTTCGCACCCGGCCGTACGGGCCGCAGCGCGGGCCGTCTCACCGCAGCTGGGGCGGGATGCGACGGCAGCTGGCGAGGATCATCCCGCGTCCGCCGCGTATGCGCAGGCGGAGGCATGGGCTCAGCAGGCGCACGAGGCGGCGCAGGCCGGCGATGACGCCTCCGCCCGGGAGTGCGCGGCGAACGCCCAGGAGTGTGCCCAGGCCACGCGGGCTCTGCTCGCCGACCGCGACGCGGACGCGGACTATCCGGGCGGACAGAAGGCGGACGTCACCGCGCTTGAGGAAGGACGCGCCGCTCACGCCCTCGCTGATGCAGCTGGGGCCGGTCACTCGCCCGTCGTACCGCGCAGCGACGGCGGTTACACCGTTGCCTGGGACCAGGAGGGCTTCGCCGGTGCCGCCACCGTCTACCCCGGCGACGAGGACGATGGTCATCCGTATACCCGGCTGGCGTTCACGAACCTCGATGAGGACCGTTACCAGGCACTCGCCAACTCGCCGTGGCCGTACCGCACCGAGGACGGCGCCGTTGTCTATGACCGGGTGCCCGCCTACCAGGCCGAGCAGATCGTCGAAGCGGCGCGCACCGGCGAGCCGGGCAAACCGTGGCGCCGGCATGGCCTGACGGCCGCCGTCTCCCGGGCAGCGCTGCCCGAGGACGAGGCCGAGGAACTCGAGGACGAGTCGTACTCCTGGTCGCAGCAGATCACCGACAAGGAAGAGGCGTACGTCAACGAGTTCACGGCCGAGCACTTCGAAGAGATCAACAGCCATCTGTACAACGGCAAGTCCCCCGACGAAGAGGTCGAGGGAATGGGCGTCCCGCTGGGGGAGGTCTGCACCCATCTGGACTCCGCCATCGACCGGGCGCCGGAACCGGATCAGCCGCACATCATCTACCGCGGCTACAAACCACCCCGCGACGTCATCAAGTCTGACCGGGTCCTGGAGTGGGTGAAGGACAACTTCAAGGTCGGCGGGGTCTACCGGGACGACTCCTACATGTCCTTCTCCCACTGCCCCGAGTACGCCGCCAGCTTCAGCCCCAACAAGTGGTTCGACTCCAAGACCGACAGGGGCGAAGCCTCGCACGGCGTGGTCTTCGAAGCGGTCACCAGCCGGGGCGCAGCGGTCGCGGCCGTCTCCCAGTACGACAACGAGGAACGCGAGCGGTTGTTGAAGCGGGGCTCCACGTTCCACGTCGTCGGCATCCAGGAGAACGTCCGCATTGCCGGCGCCAACAAGGTCGTGGTCCAGCTCGCCGATGTCCACGACGTGCCGCGCTTTTGACCGTCGCCGGGCCGCTGTCCACAGGCCCGCCGCCTGAAGATCACCTCGTCGTCAAAGTCGCCTCCGTGCAGCCGCACGGGGAGGAAGGAGCGCGCGGGATGTGCAGGTCGCAGACCAAGGGGGGACGGCGGTGTGCGTCCTCGCATCCGGCGATGCGAGCCGCCAAGCGCGCCGCCTCCCGGCAGCTGGGCGCCAGCGTCACCCAGACGCCCGACGGGCATCCCGCCAAGGACGCCTACGCCGGTGCCCAGGAGTGGGCGGCCAAGACCAAGGAAGCCGTCGAGGCCGGGGACGACGACCGCGCGAAGATGTTCGCCGACAACGCGAAGAAGTGCGCCGCTGCCACCCGCACGCTGCTGCGCGGCCGCGAGCCGAAGGACGCCTACCCTGACCCGGGCGACCCGGATGTCGTGAATGCCGCTCCCCCGCCGCGTCCGCCCGAGGAGGCCCGCGCTGCGCAAGCGTTGGCCGGGGCGGCCGGTATCGGCGGCCGGGCCCGGCTTCTGCCCCGGCGCCAGGACGGCGGGCAGAGTGCCGCGTGGAACGACAAGGACTTCGCCGGCTCGGCCACGGTGTATCCGGCGACCGACGACGAGCCGGGCTACGCGCGCGTGGTCCTCCGCCGTCTCGACAAGGACCGCTACGAAGCGCTGGCCAACTCGCCCTGGCCGTACCGGACCGAGAACGGGCAGGTCATCTACGACCGGGTCCCTGTCGACCACGCCGAGCAGATCATCCACGCCGCCTCCCGGCGGCGCCCGGCCAAACCGTGGGAACGGCACGGGCTGTCTGACGCTCCCACCCGGGTCAAGTTGGACAACGAGATTGCAGCGCGTCTGGAGCCCGAGTCGAAGGCCTGGGTGGACAAACTCAATGATCAGCAGCAGTCGTGGGCCAAGGCCTACACCCTTGAGGCGTACGAGGACATCAACAGGCACCTGTACCAGGGGAAAAGCCTGGACGAGCCAGCAACTCACCTGTCGGTGCCGATGCGGGAAGTCACCGGTCACCTGGACTCGGCGATCGCAGCCGCCGGCGAGTCGGAGAGCCCGCACCACACCTTCCGCGGCTTCACGCCTCCCGAGGACGTCCGCAAGAACAACCAGGTGGCCTCCTGGGTCCGGGGGAACTTCCCGGTCGGCGGCCGCTATCGCGACGACTCCTACATGTCCGTCTCCCACTGCCCCGCCGTGGCCGCGAACTTCACCGAGCTCTACTGGGAGGACGCGAATTCGGGACAGAGCGGCAAGGCGGACTACGGCGTCATCTTCGAAACGGTCACCCGGCGCGGAGCAGCGGTGGCCGAGCTCTCCTGGTTCGACAACGCGGAACGTGAGCGGCTGGTGCCGCGCGGGACGGAGTGGGTGGTCGTCGGCGTCCACGAAGACGTGAACGTCGCGGGCAAGAGGTGCATGCTGGTCCAGATGTGCGACACCAACGACGCACCACGCTACTGACGCCGCCCTGGCCGCGCGTCGTCACAGGCGTCACACCGGCGCCGCACGCCAGTTGAACAGGGGAAGCGGGGCCGTCAACCGTCCTCTTTTCACGCTTCGCCGCCATCGGTGACCTGGCGTTCGTTCACCACGGGCGGCAGTCACCCTGCGCGTGCCCGCTCCGGGGCGCCTGGTCGAGAGTTGCGTACCGTCGCCTTGGCTCGGCGCCACATCACGCTCCGGACCAAGTCGTGGACCATCAGCCGGCCCGGCGGTCTCTGGACCGGCTCGTCGCTTCACACATGGCCATGCCCGGCGCGTACCCGTCAGCGACGTGACCGGCGCGCGAGGGATCTGTGTCTCCGGCCAAGGGCCGGGATACGGGGGCGGAATCCCCGTTGCGCGGCCCTGGATCTGCGCGTGGAGACGAAGAGCGGCCTCTGTCCACAGGCCCGGAATCCCAAGATCGCCTCGTCATCGAGCGTCGCCATGGCGCGGACAGGAAGAGGGGAGTTCGCGGGATGTGCAGGGCCAAAACGAAGGGGGGACGGCGGTGTGCGTCGTCGCATCCGGCAATGCGCGTCGCCAAGCGGGCCGCGTCCGGGCAGTTGGGCGCCAGCGTCACCCAGGCATCTGACGGGCATCCCGCCAAGGACGCCTACAGCAGTGCGCAGGAGTGGGCGGCGAAGACGAAAGAAGCCGTCGAGGCCGGGGACGACGACCGGGCGAAGATGTTCGCCGGCAATGCGAAGAAGTGCGCGGCGGCGGCGCGGACGCTGCTTCGGGGGCGCGAGCCGAAGGACGCCTACCCCGATCCCGGCGACCCGGCGATCGTGAATGCCGCTCCCCCGCCGCGTCCGCCCGAGGAGGCGCGCGCTGCGCAAGCGCTGGCCGGGGCGGCCGGTATCGGCGGCAGGGCCCGGCTGCTGCCGGCACGGGAGGACGGCGGGCAGAGTGCCGCGTGGAACGACAAGGACTTCGCCGGCTCGGCCACGGTGTATCCGGCGACCGACGACGAGCCGGGCTACGCGCGGGTGGTCTTCCACCGCCTGGACGAGGACCAGTATCAGGCGCTGGCCGACTCGCCCTGGCCGTACCGGACCGAGAACGGGCAGGTCATCTACGACCAGGTCCCGGTCGACCACGCCGAGCAGATCATCCACGCCGCCTCCCGGCGGCGCCCGGCCAAACCGTGGGAAGAGCACGGGCTGAGCAGTGACAGCCACCGCGCCACCCTCGACAGCGAGGAGGCCGCCAAGCTGTGGCCCGAGTCCCAGTCCTGGGCAGGAAATCTCAGCAACCCCCAGAAGAACTGGTTCACCAAGTACACGAACACCGCGTACAAGTCGATCAACCAGCACCTTTACGAGGGCAAGACGGTGGAGGAGCCTGCCGCCGGCCTCAAGGTGAAGATGAAGACGGTCACCAAGCATCTCGACGCGGGCATCGAGGCCGCGGGCGTATCGGAGACCCCGCACCGCGTCTACCGGGGATTCACTCCTCCGACGGAGGTCCGCAAGAACAACCAGGTGTCCTCATGGGTGCGGGAGAACTTCGTGGTGGGTGGCCGGTACCGCGACGACTCCTACATGTCCGTCTCCCACTGCCCTTCGATCGCTTCCGGGTTCTCCCGCCGCAACTGGAGCGACTACAGCTCGGGCAAGTACGAGTCCGGCCAGGCAGATCACGGCGTTGTGTTCGAGGCGGTGACCCGGCGCGGAGCTCCGCTGGCGTCCGTGTCCCGGTTCAACAACTTCGAACGTGAGCGGCTGATGCCCCGCAACACGGACTGGGTGGTGGTCGGCGTCCACGAGGACGTCGTCGTCGGCGGCAAGAAGGTCATGCTCGTGCAGCTGTGTGACGCGCAGGACAGCCGTCGCTACTGATCGCAGATCCGCAGATGCCGTGGCGTGTGACCGGCTCCGACAGCACGCCTACGCCCCACTGCAGCGCGGCCCCGCTCTAGACCGGACCGCGCCTGCGGGACCCCCTCATTCGCTC
Organism: Streptomyces sp. NBC_00637; assembly: GCF_045161545.1. Lineage (NCBI taxonomy): Bacteria > Bacillati > Actinomycetota > Actinomycetes > Kitasatosporales > Streptomycetaceae > Streptomyces > Streptomyces sp. NBC_00637. The sequence continues at coordinate 102,111 of NZ_CP109047.1, forward strand.
TCCTGGAGGATCGACGTGCCCACCCAGCAGACCCCCGTGCAGATGCACGACCGGCAGGCAGACGAGCTCATCGCGGACTTCGCGGCCCTGCCCGCCCATACGTCGGGGGAACGCGCGCGCGTGGTCCGGCGTCTCCTCGCCCTCCCCACGGCACAGACGACGCTCGCCTGGCTGTCCAAGGACCCCGCGCGGCGTGGCCTGGTTTTCGACATCGCGCACGTGGACGTCGAAGATCAGTTGGAGGGGGCGTGGGTCTGCGTGGCGGAGGGTTGGATGCTACTGATCCGCCCGTCATGGCAGGAACGCGCCCAGTTCTGTTCCGACCTCGCCTGGTTCGCATGCCAACACGGCAGCAGCGTGCTGAAGCAGGTCACCGTTGGCCAGGCCCTGTCCACGCTCGGCGCGCCAGAAGTCCTCCGCACGCGGCGATGCCTGTACGCGACAGCCCTGAGGTACGACTTCCGCTGCCGGGCGCTGGAAGCCTTCTTCACCGCGCACCCCTCTCCGCCGGACGAGTTGGACCCCTTCAGCCGAGCCCTGCACGCCTTCGCTCTTCTCGGGCAGTCCAACACGGCCGGCCTCGAGTTGATCGACCCGATCCTTCGCGACGCCCGGCACGATGCCAAGGTCGCGCACACGCTGCTTCACGGTGTGTGGCTGGGCGACGGTCTGCCGGACCAGCCTCGCCTGCTCCTCGACCTGTTGGCCGGCCCGGCATTCGGTGCGCGCCCGGACCCGCTGGCGCTCTTTCGCAAGACGCAGGCGCTGCGTCGTCTGGGGCGCTTCGAGGAGACCCTGCACGCTATCGACGACGCCTTCGAATCGCTGCCGGCGGACGTCGACCCGGCTGTCCACAGTGACCTCGTACGTGAGCGTGTCCTGGTCACTGTCGCACGTGACTTGGCCACCGGCTGCTCGGGCGATGCGCGGGACGCGCTCGTCAGCAGGCCTCACGGCTGAGACTTCCCGCCGCTTCTTCACCTTCTGGCTTCGCGCCGATGCCGCACACAGGCCCCATGTTCAACACCTGCGGTCCGCCCCACGCCTTGGCGGCAGGCGCAGGCAGCAGTCGGCACCCCGCGCGGCAAGCGGGTGGTGCCGACGGATCTGCGTGATCAGCGCGCGTCGTGCCCGGCCGTGGGCGACAATCGCTCCTTCGGGCGTGGTGCCCGGCAGGCACGACGCACGGGGCGGGGCGATGGAGGACGTACGGGAGCTGCTGGCCGAGTACGGTCAGTGCCACGGTGACGAGGTGCCGGAGCAGGACCGGCACCACCTCCTGGTCGATGTGGTGGCGGCCCTGATCCGGCGCACCGACGCCGAGGCGACGGTGGACTACCGCTCGCAGGACGCGCCGGCCGTGTTCTTCGAACTCGACGGACGCGACTACGCGATCACCGTGACTGCGGCCTCAGGCACCGATGCGGCCGAGTCGGCCAGGGCGGCGGTGCAGGCCCTCGAACAGCGGGACCTGGGCCCTGGGGTGCGGTGGATCCTGGTGTTCGCGAGGACTGCGGGCGGTGCGGTGGACGATGCCCTTCGCGCAGTCATGGGCGCACGGGGCGTGCTGCTCGACCAGGATCATCTGGAGGCCGCCGTGTGCGCCCTCGCCCCGCTCGCGACACTGATCCGGTCGGCCTTCCGCACGCCGCGGCCGCCCTACACCCCGTTGCACGAACTCCTGCTGCAGGAACCGGCGGAGCCTGCCCCGGCTCTGTGTGTGCCGGCGCGGCCGTCCGGAGCCGTCACCGTGCCGGACCGTACGGAACCGGGCATCGAGGCCTCCGTGGTCCTGGCCGGAGAGGACTGGCCGCTGACGCCGAGCGGGCTTGCCTGGGAGTCCGCCGAGCGGGCGCTGATCACCACTGAGGCGGGGCTCGCCGAAGTGGATCTGCGGCGCGGCGGGGTGCGGTGGCGGCTGCCGCTGCCCGGCGTGCACGGCGCCGCCGTGGTTCTGCCGGACGGAGCCGTGTGCGTGCCGTGCGGGCCTGCGGTGGTGATGTGGCACGGCGGCGAACTGCGGGCGGTGGGCGGCGGGTTCGAGGCGAATGCGAACCTGCTGCTGGGCCCCGACGCGAGCGTGTGGGTTCTGTCGGGGTCCGGAGCGACGTTGGGCACCGGCACCGGCTCGACCCTGGCGCTCACCCGCCTCGGTGATGAGGTCGGCGATCAGCAGCGTTTCTCCATCGCCTTCGACGCGGCGGTACGGTCGGCCGGCTGGCTTGACGGGCGGCGCTTCTTCCTCGCCGCCAGCGGACACAGCGCCGTCGTCGACCTCGCCGTCGGCACGAGCGCCGGCGAGCGGGAAGAATGGCCGCTGACGCCGGTTTCCTACCCGGGGCACGTCGCGTGTACGGGCACTGACACGGTCCTGGTGGCCGGGCGGGCCGGATCCGGAATCGGCGTCGAACTGCACACCGTCAACGCGGCGTCCCGCACGAGCGAGGCGGTCGCCGAGGTACAGCTCGGAGAGGTACTGGGCCTCGCCCAGACCCCGGCGGGCGGACCCGCGTACCTGCTGGGTGCGTTGCCGACGAACGACATCGGGGCCGTCCACCCCGTGCTGATGAAGATCACCGGACACGCCCCGGACGCCACTGCCCCGGTCGACGAGCAGCAGGCGCCAGCTCCCGCCGCCGATCAGTACGCCGCGGTGCGCCAGTTGGCCCGCGGCGTGAAGAAAGACTACGCCCTCGAGAAGTTTCCGATGCCGGGCGGTAAGGGCGGTATGGGCGTCGTCCACGAGGCCCGGCACAAGACGGCAGACGTGGTCGTCGCGTTCAAAAAGCCGCTGTCGCTGCGGGAGAGGCTGACGGCGCGGATGATGCGCGAGATCGAGGTCGCCCAGAAGCTCGGGGGGAACCGCCACGTCATGCCGGTCCTCGACTCGTGTCCCCGGGCCGAGTGGTTCGTCATGCCGTTGGCCCAGAACACGGCCGAGCGCCTCCAGCCCCAGCTGAAGGGCGACGCCCAGGAACTGCGGGCCCTGGTGGAGGCGGTCGCGGCCGCCCTGGCCGACGCCCATCGTCTGGATTACCTGCACCGGGACATCAAGCCCGCCAACATCCTGCATCTCGACGGCCGTTGGGTTCTCGGTGACTGGGGCATCGTGCGCCGCCCCCGCGGGCAGACGACCAACCCCAAACGCACCGGCACGACGATCGGCACGGCCGAGTTCGCTGCCCCCGAGTTGTCCGTCGATCCTCACAACGCCAAGGCCGCGAGCGACATCTACAGCCTGGGAAAGGTCATCGCCTGGCTTCTGACGGGCATCGACCCGCAGCCGAACGTGGTCCAGCTGCCGTCCGGACCTTGGCGTGGCGTTGTCAGGCAGTGCACCTTCCATGCTCCGTCACTCCGGCCGCAGACCATCGCTGAATTCCTCGACCTGGTGGAGCGGGAGACCTCTCCCACCTTCGACCTGCCCATCGCGCGGGCCCAGCAGCTCGCGGCCGCCGCCCAGGAGGGGGACACCGACGCGGCCGGTCGGCTGCTCGCGCTCGCCGCCGACAACGGCGACGACTACGAGTTGTACCTGGACGTCCTGCCGGGCCTGGAGATGGACGTCACCGGGCCACTCGTCCTGGCCAACCCCGAGCAGGCCCTCACGCTGGTCCGGGCGATGGCCGGACACGTCCACGGCGACGGCACCGGCTGGCCGCACTACAACGAATGCAAGAGAGCCATCGCGTGGCTGCGCGGCGTCGCCCGCCAGGCGGCCCAGGAAGAGGAGTGGGATCTGCTGGAGGAGGCGGCCCGCGGCATGTGCACCTGGGACGCGGCGTCCAACGAGTTCGACCAGCAGAACGCCACCCGGGATTGGCTGCGCCGGCTGCGCGGTCAGGCCGCTCAGATCCTCGCTGGGGTACTGCGAGAACACCCTGGCAGCGCGCGGTTCTACTACGAACTGGCCGGTGAGCGAGCCGTGGACTTGAGCATCCGCAGCGCCATCAGATCCGCGACCAGCAACTGAGCCTGCGGCCGACCGGCGCGAGTGCCCGAGCGGGTGTCCGCACCGGTCGGCCGCAGGCCGATTGCCCCGACACGAAGCGCGTATGAGGCAGGCCCAGTCCCTCAGTTCCGTCCGGTTCCACGCGGCTGCGCACCAGGCCTTGTAAAGACGTGATCCCGGTTGTCTGGGCGGGAGGGCCGTCCGCAGGTCGGGACGACGGACAGGTCGTCGCCGGTCGTGCCGCGCGTCCCCTCATGGAGTCGGCGTAGTCGCCTGGAGCCCCCACTCGTCCTCTTCCGGTGGGGCGGGGCGCGCCTGTGAGCGGGCTCGGCCTTTGTCCACAGGCCCGCCCGTTGAAGATCCCTTCGTCGCTCATCTCGAGCGGCCCCGCCTCACGCGGGTGCGACGGAGGGAGCGGGCGCGGTGTGCAGGGCGATAGGCAAGGGCGGCAGGCGCTGTACCTCGTCGCATCCGGCGGTCCGGGCGGCGCGGCGCGCTGCCGTCCGCACGGCCGAGGGCCTGAGCGGGCTCGGCGCGGAGCACCCCGCCCGGGATGCGTTGAAGCACGCGGAGCAGTGGGCGGCCAAGACGAAGGAGGCGGCCGAGAGCGGCGACGATGCCAAGGCCGGGCAGTACGCGGAGAACGCCAAGAAGTGCGCGGAGGCCGCCCGCACGATCGCCGACGGGCAGCCGGGGAGCTACCCGAACTCCGCGGACCCGCGCCACGCTTACGCCCTGGGTCCGATGCCGGCCAAGCCCGAACCGGAGGCTCCCACTCCCAGCGGGTGGCAGGCACCGCCGATGCCGGAGTTCCCCGAGCATGTGCGGGCGGCTTCGGCGCTCGCCGCGGCGAGCGGGGCCGGCGGCGCCGCAACGTTCATCCCGCGCCAGGACGGCGGCCAGACCGTCGCCTGGGGCGGGGCCGACTTCGCCGGCTCGGCCACCGTGTATGCGGGCACAGACGATGAACCGCCCTACGCGCGGGTGGTGTTCAACCACCTGGACCAGGACCGGTACGAGGCTCTGGCGAACTCGCCGTGGCCCTACCGGGTGGAGCACGGGCAGGTCATCTACGACCGTGTCCCTGCCGACCACGCCGAGCAGATCATCAAGGCCGCGGCCACGCGGCAGGCGTGCCGCCCCTGGGAGCGGCACGGGCTGACCAACTCCCCCGTCCGTGAGCAGCTCGACAGGGACCGTGCCGGCGCGCTCGTGCCCGAGTCCAAGGCGTGGGCTGCGCGGCTGAGCAAGGATCAGCGCCATTGGACGCAGACGTACACGACGTCGAAGCACAAGGCGATCAACGAGCACCTCTACAAGGGCCGTGATATCGATCAGCCTGCGGAGCGGATGGACGAGCCGATGCGCGAGGTCGTCGGGAACATCAACAGCGCGATCGACTCGGCCGGCCGCTCGGAGAGGCCGCATCACACCTTCCGCGGGTTCACGCCGCCGCTCGAGGTCCGCAAGTCCAACCAGGTCGCCGCCTGGGCACGGGCGAACTTCCCCGCCGGCAGCCGTTACCGGGACGCCTCGTTCATGTCGTCCTCGCACTGCCCGCACGTCGCCGCCCACGAGGTCTTCTCCCGATCGGACTGGGAGGACGACAACAACCAGCGCGGGCGCGCCGATCACGCCGTGGTGTTCGAGCTGGTATCGCGGCGCGGTGCGGCCGTGGGCGAGATCTCGATGGCTGGAAACCTTGAGCGGGAACGGCTGCACCGCGCGGGCTCGTCGTGGGTGTCGGTCGGGGTGCACGAAAACGTCCAGATCAACGGCCGCAACTGCGTGGTCGTGCAGCTGGTCGACACCGAGGAGGTCCGCCGCTACTAGTGATCGTTCATAAAACTTGCCAAATATTAGTTTTATGAGTAGGATGGAGTTAAGGGTGCACCGCGCCCTGATCCCGAATCGCTCATGACCCGATTTCCCACGGAGGCAGACCATGACTGACCAGCCCACCACCCCCACGTCCCGGATGACGGACCAGCCCGCGCCCCGGCCCGTCGGCCCGCTCCCCCAGTCGGGCGACCGGCCCACCTTCGACGAGCTGCAGCAGCAGGCGAACGACGTCGACTACTCCCCGCTCGCCGCGCACCTCAACGACGAGACACGCAGCGCGCTGGGCCTCGCGCCGGCGCCGGCCCCGGTGACAGTCGACCGGGAGCTCGCCGAGCGCATCCGCACACACTTCCTCGACCACACCGAGCTCATCGCGGACCTGCCGGACAACGTCCGCGACCTGATCGCTCTTTGAGTCGGCGCCGGACCACCGCGGTTCCGGCGCCGGCCAGGCTGCTCCCGCGTCCATCGCCCGCAGCGCCGATCTCACAGACGCGCCCCAGCCCAGTGCTTCACGCCCGCCTTCGCGGGTCAAGTTGGCACTTGCCAGCTCACCTACCGCTGTGCATGAGGTTGCTCAAGCGCCGCCTGCCCTCCTGGGACCGCCGCTCGACCCGACTGCACCCCTCATCCCCCTCGCGAGAGCGCCCTTTCAGCGGATGACAGCGAGACGCAGCGCGGTTGCCGCGCACCCACTTCACACTCGCCTCTCCAGCTCACTGGTGGCAGCCGGCGGAGCCGCGGCCTATCGGCTGCTGTTGCTCGCGTCCGGCGTACCTCCCGCACTCTGCCCCTCCTGGCGGGCATCGCGGGACACCAGTTGCGCCTCCTGGCCAAGCTCACGACGCGCGGGCTCCTAGTCACCGCGCCCACCCGCGTGGATCGTCGCCAGCAACCTGAAGAGGCCGCCTTTGGGCCTCCCCGTCCAGCACAGGGCCCAGTCCACCCGCTCGCCCCTCCCCCCACCGCCCGAAGAGAGAACCTGATGACTCGCCGCGCCGACCAGTACAGGTACAGCGTGTATGTGGAGTTCGACGTCCCCAATCCCTCTCCCGACGTCTTCGCCTCGCTGCACGAGAAGCTGAGCTCCTATGACCCCGCCGCAGGTCCCGCCGAGAATGGCAACCTTTCGGTGCGGATGTTCATCGACGCTGACAATCCCATAGACGCTGCCGCCCGTGGAGTCGAGTACGCCCAGGCCGCGGCCGTAAAGCAGCAGATCCCGCCGACCTCCGTCGTCGGGTTCGCGGTGATGACGTACGAGGAGTTCAACCGGCAGCTCCGCCAGCCGTCCCTACCCAAGCTCGCCGGCCGCGCGGAGGCGTCTGAGATCCTCGGCATCTCAGGAACCCGGGTGCGACAGCTTCTCGACGACGGCTCCCTGGCCAACTGCCTCGTCCAGGAGCTCGCCGCTGGCCCGGTGTTCCTCGCAGACCGATTGCACGCATTCCGAGAGCACGAACACGATGCCGGCAGTGGCCGGCGTCGGGCCGACCTGCCCCTCTCAGCCCGCGAGCGCGCCATGCTCGAAGTCTTCGCAGCGGCCGCGTCCAGCGCTGAAGCCCCCTCATCCAGCTCGGACCACGTGCACGCGTCCGGCGCGATTGAGGAAGGCCTACCGAACGGAAAGCTGAGGGTGCACCTCGGCCCGGACGACTCCCCCGTCGCCAAGGCGGTCCAACAGCTGATCAGCCACCGGCTGATCACCACCCGGCATCTGTACAGCACCGAGATCCCTCCTGGCCATCTCGAGGACGTGGTCGTCAGCGTAACCGGGAAGGGCCACCGGCACGCCAACCTCTCTGCCTCAGCCGTCGAAGCGCCCTCATAGTGGTTCGCACGCAGCCGAGCAGCAAGCCACCACCGGGCCGTCATTTCAACGGCCGTCCGTATCTCCGCCGGCGATCCCGAGATTCCTTCCCTCTACTGAGAGCGGGATGCGGCGTCAGCGCACTGCCCACAGCGACCCAGGCACCACCCGCAGTGCGGCTCTGAACTGCAATATCCCCTCTCGACTGCAACCAACGTTGCAACGAAGAGTGCTACGCAACATGCATCGAGAGGTGCATCCACCTATGCTGCGAGGCGGTCTCGACCGTCGAGGTGGAGCGAAATCCTGCAACGATCTCTGCAACATCAACAACAACGCTGCAACCACTCCCGCAACCTCTGACGCAACCAACGCTAGCTCCAGTAATGTCACCAACTTGATATCCAGCAGAAGGACGATGTGTCCAACTATCTGTGAAACGACGCTTTAACCCAACGCTCGCGCGAGTCAGCGTTCCCGCTTCTCAGCTAACTTTTTCTCTGACTTTCTAACCAAGTGCGTTATGAATGGGGTTACTAACTGAACAACGCTCAGACCATCTTGCTGAGCTCATGTCGATCTATTCATCTGCCCTGCTTTCTGTAGAGCGGATTACGGATCGATCCTCTTAACTATGGGACGAAGTGCGAAGCAACCTACAAAACGAACTAGTACACGCCGCAGCCATCTAACGATTTCTCAGTGCTTCGTCGGAACTTGCCAACGATCTTTCGCGCTTCCTCACAACCTTACGTATCTCAGATCTAGCAATTGAACCTGCGAACACCCAATGACCCGAACTGCGGACGCAGCCTGCCAACTGACTACGTTAGGACCGAACGAATGATGTTCCGCTCGACCGAATCATCAATCGTGCCCGCGACCTACGAGCCGCACTTCGGGCGCTGCTGCGGAGCTGTCCAGCTGTCCCTCGGCTCACCCAGCGGACCACCCGTCGACCCGACACCCCTCGTGGCCTGCGAAAGGACCATCCACACACGGCACAAGCGGTCGTGCCCGCGACCTACGAGCCGCACTTCGGGCGCTGCTGCGGAGCTGTCCAGCTGTCCCTCGGCTCACCCAGCGGACCACCCGTCGACCCGACACCCCTCGTGGCCTGCGAAAGGACCATCCACACACGGCACAAGCCGCCCTCCCGACCAGAGCACCAGCCAGTCAGGCGACCTTCCACCCATCCGACACTCCGCACAGAACGCCACCCGTCGACCCGACACCCCTCGTGGCCTGCGAAAGGACCATCCACACACGGCACAAGCGGTCGTGCCCGCGACCTACGAGCCGCACTTCGGGCGCTGCTGCGGAGCTGTCCAGCTGTCCCTCGGCTCACCCAGCGGACCACCCGTCGACCCGACACCCCTCGTGGCCTGCGAAAGGACCATCCACACACGGCACAAGCCGCCCTCCCGACCAGAGCACCAGCCAGTCAGGCGACCTTCCACCCATCCGACACTCCGCACAGAACGCCACCCGTCGACCCGACACCCCTCGTGGCCTGCGAAAGGACCATCCACACACGGCACAAGCCGCCCTCCCGACCAGAGCACCAGCCACGCATAGCGCGACCGCCTGATCTCGGGCCCAACTCAGCTAGGCAGAAGGCCCTGTGACCGCGTGTCGGCGCAGCAAGCCACGACCTCCCTCCTGCGTGACTTCGTACGCCAGTTCCATTTCCCTTTGGCAGTTCGCACGGCACATCCCACGCAGCTCGCCCGTGTTGATGGCGAGTCCTCGAACGAAGAACCCGCCGCCCTGTTATCGTCAGGCGCGAATATCCGGTGTCACTAGAGCATCTTGCGGTCACGAGCTGGGGCCAGAAGCCTCAAAGCTGGTGAATTAGCCCAAATCGGCTCCCGTTGGCAGGTCTGCCTTCGGCCGCTTGCTCTGGTGACAGCCACCTTAGAAGCAGGGGAGAGGTGTCTGAGCGATGAAGGTTTTTGCTTTCGCGACCCAGAAGGGAGGGGTAGGCAAGACAAGCTCGACTGTCAACTTCGCTGGCTCGCTCGCTCTGGCAGGAGGCCGCGTCCTCGTAGTCGATCTCGACCCGCAGTCGCAAGCCGGCGCCGCCTTGGGCGTCAACCTAATCGGCGAGGAACAGCTGGCGCGCTCCCTCGGCTGGGCCCTCCAGGCCCGCTTGCAGGGAATGAAACTGCCGCTGGAAGGGATCTGGTTCGACAGAAGCGAGCTTCTGCAGGAGTTCGGCGGGCAAGGCTCGCTCCATCTGCTCGCCAGCGAAGAGTCGACAATGACCGCTGCCCAGGACTTGATCCACAAGAAGGGGTTCCAGTCCACACCCATCCTGCGGCGCATGCTCCTCGAGCTCTCAGAGCACTTCGACTTCGTCGTAATCGACACACCTCCGGCTGTCTCGTCGCTGTCAGCGACAGCTCTCGCCGCGGCCGACTACGTGATCACTGTCTGCATCCCGGAGTACCCAGCTCTGAAGGGCGCTGCTGCAACTCGTGGCACGGTCCGCTACGTGCGTGAGCGAACGAACGGCGAGTGCGAGCCCCAGTACCTCGGGGTCGTCCTCAACCGCTCCAATCCTCCTTCCAAGTGGAAGGCGCAAGAGATCAACATCAGGAATGGCACGCTGGACGCTGACCTGATGCCCTTCCAGCGTGACGTCCGCACCGACAACCGCATCAGCGACTCGTTCGCCTTCGGAGTCCCGGCGGTCATCCGCTACGCCAGCCACGCCCCGGGCAAGATCTATGCGGAGCTAATGCAACAGGTTCTCTCCCGCACGGCCCAGCCCTCTGAGAAGTGGGAGCTCCCGGAGCGGATTGAGGCAGTCGAGGACGCCGAGGTTGTCGGATGAGTCCTTCCAACAACAAGGACAGCGAGAACACTGGCTCCAACGGTGGGAAGAAGAGTGCGGGGACCGGAGCTCGGGGTAGGGGATCGCGTCGGACACCACCCTCACACTTCAATCCGGGTCTTGTTCAGGGCCTAATCGCAGGTGCTGATGACGTAGCAGGACGCTCATTCATCGGCGGCGGGGGACCGGTCTCGACTTCGCCTGTCGAGACTCCTCCCTCTGCCGATCCGACACCACCGTCAACGCCCTCCCCAGCAGACACGCAGCAAGCCACTCCCGCAGTAGCTGCGAGCCCCGAGCCCGCCCCATCGCTTCCGGCTCAGGCAACAAACGAACACTCAACCGATGACACCCCTGTCGCCACTTCCCAAGCTGCGCCAGGAGGCACACCCGTTGAAGAGCCGCAGAGCGACGAGCCTGCGCCTGCTCGTAAGGCAGCCCACACCGTCGAGTCTGATGTTGAGGAGATCGGTGACGGCCCCTCGCATGGGCCCGAGCACGTAGCCGAGCCCCCTCCCGCGGACCCGTCAAAGTCGCCGGCTGAGCGAGGCCGGTCAGAGGACGAACCGGCCAAGACAGAAGGTACGGCTCCAGAGCAGGTTGACCACGCGTCAACTCAGGTGGAAGAGAGCGCATCTGACGTCGCCAGTGTTGCCGATGGAAAATCAACCAAGGGTGGCCGTCGACGTCAGAACGCTGCTCACTCGGCGCTCCTCGACAGCTTCAAAGACGCGCGCCTGAACTCGAAGTTGTGGCAGGGCTGGGGCTTCCGCATCTATCCCGACACCCTCGCTGCCCTCAAGCAGCGCATGAACGCCGATCGCCGATCTACGGGGCTCAAGCTCGCTATTGGCCACTACGTGGATGCCGCGCTCAGATCAGCACCCGAAGACGTCGATGCGATGATCAAGATCGCCGACGCGTACGACGATGAACGCGTGTTCGACAACGAGACGACTAGGCCGTCGACCTACCGCGTCGGCGTCACCGCGTACGGCATTGCCTCGAACCTGAAGGTCACCATGGACGAGGTAGACGCGTCTCGCCGTGGCGCTGCGTTCGTCTCGGCCGCGCTCCAGAAGCTCCTGGACGGGCTCGAGGCTGGGGGAGCGCTCGCCCTTCCGCCTCGCGGATCGAGGTAGCACACCTCCTACAGAAGCCCCAGCCCATCCCGATGGGCTGGGGCTTCTGCCGCTGCCCAACCTGCAACGATCTCTGCAACTTCTCCAGTTACTTGCACTGCAACGCTCACACGAACGATGTTGCGATCAACGCATCCTTCTTCCGCTCCGTTCAACAGCCCCACCCTCGCGCCCTCTACTCCGGTATCACTAGACGACTAGGGGACAGAGATGCACAGACAAACCGGAATTTCCCAGCTCAACCGCCATGGAAGGCGGCCCAAGCGACACGCCAACATCTAGTGACGCCAGGACTTTTCAAGATCCGGTGCGATATGGTTTGAGCCACACTCGATCCACCGTGTTTCGGAGCCAGCAAATGTCGCTGACAGGTCCTCACCTCAGCACTAGCTCAGTGGCAACCGCCGCAGGTCTGAGCGAGTCATGGGCATGGAAGGCTCGGGACCAGGGGGTAATCAACGAGCCTCACTTTGAAGAGGACGTCGTTGCTCTCCGGGTCTACGCCTTCGTCTCTCAGATCGTGTGGCCGGGAACCCGCCGGCCTCGTAGTGCCCGCCAAGCCCTTGAGCTCTGGCAAGCATCCGCAGTGGAAGCGGCTCGCCAAGCTGCTACCGACCACGCCACCACGTCCGAAACGGCACTCTGGGTGCTTGAGGACTCGGTGCACCTGGTGACCACTCCTGCGGAGCGGGCAGCCTTTGACCTGCAGTACCTCAACGGCAGAGCCGCATTCCGCATCCCCATCGGCTTTTGGGTGGCCGAACTGCCCGATGCCATAGACAAGCTCGGCCCGCGCCGAAGGCGCGGGTCTTCAACCAAGGCGGCCTCTTAGATGCAACGCCGCCTACCTAGTCCGCCAACGCGATGGTCGTCCCGAACAAACGGAGATGGCCCGGCCCGGGATCTGCGGTCCCGGGCCAGTCGCGTTGTCAGCGCCTGGGATCTGCGGTCCTAGGCCTTTTCAACAGTCAAGGAGTTGATAGCAACCCGCCGCATTCCTAACTAGACGACGTCGAGCGCTCAACTGATCCCCTACGCATCCGGGAGTCGAGCGTCGGTGAAGTGCGCCTTCCTACTTCCTTGACTGGAGCAGATCATAGCTACCCGTTCGAGGGCTGGCTCAGTCATGCCTGAAACAGGCTACCGGCATCAGCCCAAAACGTCTAAAAGTAGACCATCTGCGGCTCAACGTCGATCTAAGTCCGCTGGCCGCGCTTCGAAGGTCCCGTCATGGGCGGGCCCCGTCCCTAAGGGGATTCCAGGTCTTCCGCTGGAGTTGGGGCCAGACATGCGGGTGCCGCTGCGTGCTGCCGTCCTGGCTCTCCTGGCTCATCCGCAGCTTGTTGGCCAGAAAGACGTCGTCCGCCTGGGCGCGGTGGTCTTTCTGGCGAAGGCGGCTCACCGGACGTGTCGTGTGGCGATCACTGCGCGGGAGCTCGGGCGCTGGCTCGGCGTTCACAAGTCCACAATCGATCATGAGGTGCTGCCGGCCCTCCGCAAGGCAGGTCTGATCGCGCCGATCGTGGTGGAAGAGCAGGACGAGCCGCTTGTGTCGTACTTCCGGGTGATGCCGCTGTGGGAGGCGCGGGGTGCGACGGGCTCGCCTTTCCACCTGCAGAAGCCCGAGTTGGCGACGCTGCTGCGGTTCATCGAGGGCTTGTTTGCCCCGGGGTGGGGGCCGGCCAGTAAAACTCCGCCGGGGCTTCTGGCTGCGCGGCAAGCTCGCGGAGCGGCGACGGATCGTCTCGCGATGTTGCTGTTGGCCCTTCACGCGCGGCCGGATGGTCGGGTCCCTCTCACGGGTGGGCGCCTGGCGCAGCGGGTGGAGAGCTATGGGCGTGCGGTAGTCACTCTGGCCCGGATGTTGGCCTGTGAGGTGCCGTCAGCGTCGCTCGCGTTGAAGCGCCTTGAGAAGGCGGAGCTCGTCGTTCTGACGGCTGGGGCGGTGGAGCGCCTGCGGGTGCCTGCCATCGCTGTGGCCCATCGTGCGGCGGCCGCGTCGAAGCACGACGCAGGAGCCCCTTCCCTGAAGGGATCGCTCGAGCCGCCGGCTCCTTCGCAGGCGCCGGGTCCGACGTCGGTGTGCGAGCACTGCCGCGACGAGGAAGCGCGGGAGACGTTCCCGCTGGAGGGAGACGGGTGGCGGCAGGGGTCCTTCGAAGACCTTGGCATGGAGCATTTCGCCGGGGAGGCAACTGCACACGGGGGTTTCCACGGACAGGAAGCCACTGAACTCGCAGGTCAGATGCTTAATTCGCTTCCTGAGGACGAGTCGGAAACTGCTCACTTTCACGCCGACCACGCTCTTGGGGCTGATCTACTTCCTCAACCTGCGGACCATTGTGGGTTTTCCGGCGAAGCCGTTGGGGGCGGAGGTGATCTCCCGGAGCGCGCGTGCACGCGTGAGGAGAGCTCTCCGGGACGGCCTCCCGTGCCTGGTCGGGCGGCAGACCGTGGAGCTGCCCGAAGCCCGCTTCGCGGGGAAAAGCCCGATCAGTCCTCGTCTCGGTGGCATGTTGATCCTGCGGCGGCCAGTGGCGTGTTGGAGGCCTGGCGTTCGGTTTCGGGCGGGCCTCCGCCGGTGTGGGCCACGGTCCCGAAGCAGCTGGCAGACGTTCTGCGGCCGGTCGAGATGATCTGGGGCCGGTTGGATCGGATCGGCGCTCGCTGGCGTGTTGAGCAGGCGGTTCGGGCGGAACTGGAGGCTCTTCGGGGAGTGTTCGGTCCTGGGGTCGATGCGGAGCGGATCCTCAAGCGTCGGCTGGGCCGGCGGCTAGCTGAGCAGGGAGAGAAGGTGGTGGTGGATCCGGCTGGCTGGCTGATCCGGTGGGCGCTGCCGCGGCGGGCGACGTGCCCGGATGCGCGCTGTGATGACGGGCATCGGATGGACACGGGGAGCGACTGCGAGGCCTGCGGGATGCTGCACGTCGACCGGCGGGCTCTGCGTCAGCGGGCGGCGGCACAGGTGGCTGCTCGCCTGGCAGTATCCGTTTCTGACCAGTTGCCGCGGGCGGCGTTTGAGGAGGAGTTGCGTCAGGAGTGGCAGCGGCAGGGCTGGATCAGGGCGGCTCAGCATGAGCAGGATGCCGAGGCGCGCCGGGCCCGTGAGGCGGCTCGGGCCGCGCGGCGGGCCGAGTTCGAGGCGGCTGAGGCGGCGCGAAGGGAACTCCCGTGCGCGGGCTGTGGGCGCGAGCGCGCCGGGGGACTGTGCGGGATTTGCGCCGACGGCCGCGTCGTGGAGGAGTCGGTCGGTGAAGCAGCTGAGATTGCGGTCGCCGCTTGGGCACACGACCTCGATGCGGAGCGCAGGCAGCTGATCGCGAGGAAGACCGAGAGCCAGGTGCGGGCAGAGGTCGAGGCGAGTACTCAGCGGGGCCGGGCGGAGGGCGCGTTCGAGGAGACCGTGTCCCTGATGGGCAAGCTCGCGGCCGAGTTGTCCCTCGCGCAGGTTCGTCGGCAGGCGCTCGGTCATCTTGCGTGGACGGATGAGGCGCGTGCGGAGGCGGAGTCGGCGTATGCCGCGCAGATGCGGCGCCGGCATCTGTTCAACACCCGCGCTGATGCGGAGGAAGCAGCTCAGGAGGCCAGCCGGGCCGCCCGATGGCGGACCGCGGAGTACCTGCTGCGGACCCGGCTGGGAGCCCTGCGAGCCAGGCCTGCGCGCGTCAAGGAGGAGCGGGCAACGGATCCCTACATCCAGCAGGCCGACAGCGTCCGCGCCCAGCTGCGCCACACACAGCCGGCCGCGGACGCTGATCGAGGAACGAGCGGGCACGGGGAAGCGGGTCTGAAGGCTACTGCAGGCTGCGTCGACGAGGACCCGTACGCGGCCGGCGCCGCGCGTGTTCGGCAAGCCCTGGCCGGGGCCCGCGCATGACTGCCGTCAGCAAGGGGACCGCGCTGGGAAGTCCTCGGCCGGTTCCGGCCGGTTCGCTGCCGAGTAGCGACGGCGTCTTCTCCCCGGCGCCTGCCCCAGACCCGACGGCTCGGGCACGGATAGTTCGACCACGGCCTCTGGCGCGTCCTGGCATCACCCGCCGAACCGGGCCTGTCGTTCGCCGCGTTCGCGATGGCCTGTCCGGCGCCATGGCCGTTGAGTACAGCAGCGCGTGCGCGGTCTGCGGTAGGGCTTCAGCCAGCCGGGCTGGTAGCGGCGGTGAGGCGGGCGTGGGTGTAGCGGAAGAGCCGGTCGACGTGCTCGCGCAGCAGGGCGGGGTCGGCGCAGCAGACGGTGGCCAGGGAGGGCGCACCATCACGCGTCGTCGGATAGCGTCCCTGGTCTCCGACGGCGTCGATGTGGTCCAGATCC
The DNA here is from genome assembly GCF_045161545.1 of Streptomyces sp. NBC_00637. NCBI lineage: Bacteria > Bacillati > Actinomycetota > Actinomycetes > Kitasatosporales > Streptomycetaceae > Streptomyces > Streptomyces sp. NBC_00637. The sequence goes on from NZ_CP109047.1 coordinate 118,005, forward strand.
CGGATGAAGGCCACGACGAGGTTCTGCTCGGGGCCTCCGGCGACCAGGTCGTCGCCCTGAAGCTGCAGGGACGCCAGCAGCCCGGTGAGGCTGTGGGTTCGCGCATGGTGGGGGCCATGGAGAGCCTTCAGGGCGAGTTCGGCCAACTGCCGGGCGAGGAAGAACGCCGGCTGCGGTGCTTGATGCTCAATGGCCGCCAGCACCGCGGTGTAGAACTCGGCGATCGTGTCGTGATCCGGGTGCACGCAGTGGCTGCGCGACAGGCAGAGGGCGTCGGGTCCGTTGTGGTCGGTGGTGCCGGTGGCGCCGAACGGGCTCTCGTAGCTCGGGCAGTTCATAGTCGGACATTGTCGGCGGGCTCCCCGCTCGATGGCGACCGTGCTTCCCAGTCGGGCTGCGGGCTCGTGAGGCCGAGCGTGAGCGGCGCGCTCACGGGGTGAGCAGGTCCTCGGGGCCAGCGGCCGGGGGCGTGGTGGTGAGTGCGTAGAGCTCCATCTCCACCAGCCCGTCCTGGGTTGGGCGCGGCTCGCGGCGCACGGACACGTCGTAATGGCCGACCAGCAGCTCCTTCACCCGCTCAACCGTCTCGGTGCTGCTCGCGCTCACGTAGATCAGAGCCAGTCCGTCCGTACGAAGCGCACCGGTGCACTCCGCTTCCGTGGTGCTGTGCACGTCATCGCGCCTTTCCTCGGGCCTTGGCTACCTGACTGCCAGACGTACGAGGGGCCCGCAGAAGTTCGCGGGCGGGCGCGAGATCACCCGAACGTGGGGGAGAGGCGGCCCCCCGCGGCCGCGGGGGGCCGGTCTACGGCGTGCGGATCGACCCTGCCTTCCCGCACCAGGTCCTGATGCCGCAGACGGTGTCGAGCCGGAGCCGGGGCGCTACGGCGTCGGTGATGGCGGGGGACCGAGCGTGAGGCCGGTGCCGGTGAGCAGGACGTTCAGCTGGTCGGGGAACTCGCGCATCTCTTCCAGGAACGACAGCCAGACGCTGTCGCGGGCCGGGCCCAGGTGGGTGGTGGTGTGGTAGAGCGCGGCCAGGTAGGCGGGCATGTTCCGGCCCCAGCACTGGCTGTTGTCCCACCAGGCCCTCAGCAAGGCCTGCAGACTCTCCAGCGTGAGGAAACGGGCACACGGCAGCACCGCCGTGCGGGCGAGGTACTCGCCCTCGTCGTAGGTCCGGGCTCCGGTGAGAATCGCCGGCAGATGCGGCACGAAGTAGGGGTCGGGGCGGACGGCAACCACCTCGGCGCGGTGGTTGGCCATAAGGGAGGCAAAGGCGGTCTCGAGCGCCGGCAGGCTCTGGCGGACCTCGGCGTTGCTCACCAGGGCCAAGGCACGGGCCTCGTCGGGCAGCAGCGCGCCCGGGCGCTCAGCGGTGGGCAGCGCGGCGATCCGCGTGTTGTACAGGGTGACCAGCGGCTGGGGCAGGTGGCTCCAGAACGCTGGCAGCGTGCCGAGCCGGCCCAGCGCGGCAAGTTGGACCCCCGGGTCGGCGCGCGCGAGGCGGTCCATCTGCTTGGACAGCGCCCGCTGGGCGAGCTCGGCGTCGCGCTCGGCGAAACAGCGCAGGCAGCCGGCCATGCGGTCGGAGAGCTGAGCGGCCCCGATGGCGATGCTCGCATCGTCGACCTGCAGCAGGGCGAACTTCGCCGCGAACTCCACCACTTTGGCCTTGGCGGAGGGGCGGACCCGGTCGAAGAAGGCGTACGTGAGGTAGTCGGGGTCGAAGACGAAGCCGGGATCGGCGACGTGGGCGGCGAAAGCGTCGACGATCCGCCGGCCCTGGCTGGGCGGGTGGATCAGGACGGCTTCGAGCGCGACCGCCAGGTGGGCGCGGGCGTACTCCACGGTCGGCTCGAACAGTTCACCCAGCGGCCGCAGCGACGGATGAGCGCACAGATGCCGGTCCTCGCGCAGCCTCTCCAGCTGCACCCGCTGGGTGAAGTCGAGCAGCTCCAGCTTCTCGGCCACCGCGAGGATCGTCTTTTCGACCCCGAGCATGATCTGGACGGCCTCCGGCTGCGGGGCCTGCTGGGCGCGCTCCACGTCCGCGACCACGTCCGCGGCGGCCGCCTCGCCTTCCTCCTTGAGGATCTGTGCCTTGGTGATCAGGTCGGCACACACGGCGGTCCAGGTCAGCACGATCGCACCGCGCGGGGCACCGGTGGTGTAACAGCGGTAGGCCTCCTGCACCAAGGGCCGTACATCAGGGTTGAACACTCGGCTGACCCGGTCTTCGAGATCGATCATGTGCGCGGACCTTCCCCTGTTGTTGGCCGCACCGGCGGCCCACGGTCGGCCACATCATGACAGCGCTGCCGCCCACTGCAGGGGACGTCCCGTGCCCCTGCCGTCGAGCCTGGCCGAGCGGGCCTCAAGATCCCTGGCGCAGCATCGGGGGATGGGTCGTCCGGGGCGGTTGCAGTCCGATGACCCGGACCTGGATCTGCTCGTCTCACCCTCGACGAGCCCGGCCGCAGGGTGCTCGCGCACTGCCCTGGACGACCAGTGCGCCGCCGGCATGCCGGCAGCACTCCGTCACACCTCGTCGTTCACGTCCGGTGCAGTCGCGGGGTCAGCGGTGCGGACGCGCCCGAACAGCAGCCTGTCACTCGCGATCGCGGCGTCCAGGTAGGCGTCGATCTCGGCCGGCCCGGCGGACTGCGCCAGCATGTCCAGACCGAGCAGCAGGACAGCCTCCCGGTTGCGGGCCACCAGCGCGGTCCAGTCCGGGCAGGTCGGCAGCCGCATCGGTCCAGGGGCACCGGGAACGTGCAACAGCACCTGGCCGTCGTCGATCTGCAGGCAGCGACCGGCGTCCGGGACGATGTCCCGGGCTGTGCCCAGTTTCGCGAAGCCGTCCGCAAGTTGCCGCATGCGGGCCCCGACCACCTCGGGCGTGGCGTGGACGACGGTGGACGGGCTGTGGGTGATCAGGATGTGGGCGATCTCCTGGCCGTCCGGCCCGCTGCCGGGCCAGGTCCAGGCAGCGAGCGAGACCAGCAGCCGAGGATGCGGGCCGGGACGCGTGCCGGGGGCCGGGACGCTCAACATGACGCCATCCCGGGGACCTTGAACATCGACCAGACGACCTTCCCGCTGGGGCTACGGTCCTCGACGCCCCAGCCGTCCGAGATCGCATCGACCAGCACCAGGCCGCGCCCGGAGGTGTCCGTGGAGGACGCCGCACGGGCCCGCGGCTGCTGATCGCGGCTGTCGTGCACCTCCACGCGTACCTCGTCGTCGTCGGCGTTGATCCGCAGCAGGAAGCCACGTCCCGGGGCCGTGCCGTGGAGCACGGCGTTCGTGGCCAGCTCCGAGACGCACAGCCGGACGTCATCGGCGCGAGCGGTGCGTCCCCACCCCTGCAAGGCGCTGGCGGCGAACTCCCGTGCCTGGCGGACGGATTCCGGCCGGGAAGCGAAGAGCTGCTCGGTGGTATCGGTCATCACGGTCCTGAGGTCTTGGCGTCCAGAACGCGGGACGATCCGCGATCGTGGCGCTTGGCAGATCCGCCGGGACGCGCGTTGAGGTGTGCAGGGCCGGCGTGGCGGATCAGCAGAAGGCGGGCGCCGGCCGCCTCGATCTGCCGGCTGCGTGCGTGCACTATCGCTCTGGGGCCGATGTGCGAGGCGGCAGGAGCGACAACGCCGTAGACGTCGGGCAGGGCAAGCACGTCCAGCAGTCCGGTGAACGCGGCCGAGGACGGGCCGGCGACGGCGTCGCGGTCGGTGAAGACACCGGACAGCTGCAGCTCGTGCCGGTCGCAGTACTCGGCGAGCGACGCTGTCAGCGCGGCCTGTCGCGCCGCGGAGGCCCGGGCGAGCCGCAGGAACCCGTAGACGACGGGGCCGCTGACCGGGCGCTGCTCGGTGAGGGGTTCCATGCTCGAGACCGTCCCGGGAAAGTCGACGACTGTGGGCTCCTTGAGCCTGACGGGCGGCCAACTCGATGCCAATCAGCGGCCGTTCTACTTCCGTTCCACTTCCGTCCCACCAACTGCACGCATCTGCTTCGATGACCGGTGGAAGGGAGCAACGCGTGGCCACCGTGCACCACTGGACTGGCCTTGAAGCCAGAGCCCTGCGGCGGGCCCTGCGGCTGAGCGTGCGGGCCTTCGCCCAGAGCCTCGGCGTGGCGACAGCGACCGTCTCCAAGTGGGAGAGCAAGCTCGCGGCCACCGAACCCAGACCCGACACCCAGGCCATCCTCGACACGGCCCTGGCCCGCGCGGACGCCTCGGTACACCTGCGTTTCGAAACGCTTTTGTCGGAGAGTGCCGGTGCTGCGCACAGCATCGGCCGGCGCGTCACCGCAACGGGCCCCCGGGCCTGGGAGTACGAATCGTGGGCCGACGACCTCGACCGCGTGGTCGTAGCCCTGTCCCGGCAGAACTTCGCGTTCGCCGACAGCCTGCTCAACCGGTGGCTGACCCGCTACACGTCCTCCGAGCTGGACGACAAGGGCCTGTATCTGTTCGCCCGCTCGACGGCCCTGCTCGGCGACCTCAAGCGCGACCAGGGGGCGCTGCTCGGCCCCCTGTCGGCCCAGCAGTCCTACGCCGGGGCCCGCGCCGTCTTCACCCAGCTCGACATTCCCCGGCGCGTCGCCCAGCTCGATCTGTCCCTGGCGGTTGTCACGGAGATGGCCGGCAAGCTGGAGATCGCCGCCCGCCAGTACGAGATCCTCGCCGTCGACGACCGGCTGTCGGGCCGCGACCGGGCCCGCGCCCGGTTGTGGGTGGGAACCTCGCTGAGCAAGGACGGCCAGCACGACTACGCGACCCGCGTCATGCAGGCAGCGACCCGCGACTTCGAAGACCTCACCGAACCCGACGACTGGTCGGTGGCCCACCAGAAACTCGCCCTCGCCCGCCGCGGTGCCGGCGACATCACGCAGGCCCTGCACTTCATCGACATCGCCCGCACCAGCGGGACGACGGAATCACCGATGCAACGCGTGCGCCTGGACACCGCTCATGGCCACATCCTGCTCTCCGATGCGGCAACCCGGGATGATGGACTCCTCGTCCTCGACCAGGCCGCCAAGGTGGCCGCGCAGTACGGACTCGTGCACCAACTGCGCAGCATCGAGGGCATCAGGGCCATGAGCGAGGGGCCGACCGGGCCCCGGCAACGGTGAGCAGGGAGAAGACCGCGTGACCAACGACCAGCAGACCATCACCGAGGACCAGTGGCACAAGGCCGCGCTGATCTGGTCCTTCCACCAGATGCACCACCCGGTGGGGCCCGTCGACGCGGCGATCGGCCTGGGCAGTCACGACCTCGGCGTCGCCGCCTACTCCGCCGAGCTGTACCGCGCCGGGCTCTTCCCCACCCTGGTGTTCACCGGCGCCAACAGCCCCACCACCGCCAAGGTGTTCCCCCGCGGTGAAGCCGTCCATTTCCGTGAGCACGCCATCGAGCTCGGCGTACCTGCCGACGCGATCCTGCTGGAACCCCACGCGGCCAACACCGGCCAGAACATCACCCTCTCCCGCGAGGTCCTCGCCGCCGCCGGCATCCACCCCGCCACCGTGCTGCTGGTGTCCAAGCCCTACATGGAGCGCCGGTCGTACGCGACCGCCCGCAAACTGTGGCCCGACGTCGACATCATCTGCGCATCCGAACCGCTCGAGTTCGACGACTACCTGAAGAGCATCGGCGACGACAAGCTCGTCCTGGACATGCTCGTCGGCGACCTCCAGCGGGTGATCGAGTATCCGGCGCTCGGCTTCGCCGTCGAGCAGGAGGTCCCCAAGGACGTGCATGCAGCGTACGAATCCCTCATCCGCGACGGCTTCACCAGCCGCCTCATCGCCTGACCTTCCCGAGCCGGGAGGGCTGTGCGCCATCCACCAGCCCAACTGGCTGCCCCGGCTGAGCACACTGGCCAAACTGTTCGCGGCGGACTACTGGATCGTCCTCGATTCGGTCCAGTTCGCCCGCCGCGACTACCAGCACCGCGCCCGCCTCGCCGCTCTCGACGACCCGGCGCGCCAGCAGTGGCTCAGCCTCCCCACGCGCCTGCCCCACGGACGCCCCACCCTCATCCGTGACGCGCGGATCGCCGACGTCGACCTGGCCCGCCGGCGGACCACCGGGATGCTGCGCCAGCACTTCGCCGCCAGCCCGCACTGGCCCGCCCTTGCCCAGGCCCTGGACCCGGTGATGGACGCCTTCGCCACCGGACGCACCGCGGCGGTCGCCCAGACCTCCACCAGCGCCCTGCTCGGCCTGCTCGGCTGGAAGGGCCGCATCCTCACGAGCAGCCAACTGCCCTCGCGCACGGGACGCTCCGAACGCCTCGCCGACCTCGCCGCCGCGACCGGCGCCCGCTCGTACCTGTGCGGAACCGGCGGCATGACCTATCTCGACCCCGCACCCTTCTCCGCCCACGGCATCACCGTGACCCCCTTCCGGCCACCCGTGATCAGCAGCGCGCCCTCCGACCGCCGGATCAGCGCCCTGTGGAGTCTGGCGACACTCGGCCCGGACCCCGTCGCCGCCCTGCTGCGCACCGTTGCAGCCGGCCACGGTGCCCTCCAGCCCGTCTGATCCGCTGCCCCGATGCGGCACGAAGAGCGGGGGCGGCAGAACCCCCGGGGCGTTCCAGGCCGTCGATGGGCGCAACGCGACGACCGGCGCTGGGCCCTGGACCTGGCGGGGCCAGCCCCCGGGACGACCGCGGGCCACCTGAGTCGGCGGCAGCGCGCCGCCCAGTGACCCCGTACGCGGCCCAGCTGCGACTCGCCAGCCGGCCGTCCGCAGCGGCCGGGGACACGAGACCTTATCCACAGGCGGCGGCACACACACTTCCTTGATCCGCAAATGAGGGGAGTGGGCGCTGTGGAGCACAAGCCAGGACGTGTCGTGCTGAGCCGGGTACAGCGCATCCTGGTCGCCATCGTGATCACGGGCGCGCTCGTCATCGCCGCGATCGGGTTCAGCGGCTCGTACGCCGCCGTCCGCGACCTCGCCGAACGCAAGGGCTTCGGTGAGTTCGCGCAGGTCTTCCCGATCGGCGTCGACGCCGGCATCGCTGTACTTCTCGCCTTGGACCTGCTGCTGACATGGGTACGGATCCCTTTCCCCATGCTGCGCCAGACCGCCTGGCTGCTGACCGTGGCGACGATCGCCTTCAACGCAGCCGCGGCCTGGCCCGATCCGATCGGCGTGGGCATGCACGCCGTGATTCCGATCCTGTTCGTGGTCACCGTTGAGGCTGCCCGTCACGCGGTCGGCCGCCTGGCGGCGATCACCGCCGACCGGCACATCGAAGGCGTGCGCGTGTGGCGGTGGCTGCTCGCGCCGCTGCCCACGTTCCTGCTGTGGCGGCGCATGATGCTGTGGGAGATCCGCCGCTACGACGACGTGATCCACGCCGAACAGCAACGCCTCGTCTACCAGGCGCGCCTGCGCAGCCGCTTCGGACGCCGCTGGAGGAGCAAGGCACCCGTCGAACAGCTGCTCCCGCTACGCATCGCCCGGTTCGGAGTACCGCTCGATGAGGCGGCCCGCAGCCTTCAGCGCTCCGCCCACCCGTCCCTCGAACCTGCGCGGCCGGCCGAGGAGACCGAGCCCGCCGAGCCGGTCATGGACACTGCTGCCCTCCCAGGCCCCCACAGCGCGCCGCCCGAGGAGGAACTCCCACCTTCCGCCCCGTCTCACTCGCCCCCGGCCGAGAGAGGTGAAGCTGACGAGGCTCCGCACGCCACGCCGACGGCGGCCGACGGCGCGCAAGGCACCTCCAGCTCCGACCCACAGCCCGCACCCGAAAGGCCCGAGACGGGGCCCGACCCGTCGCCCTCAGACAACACCCCTCGCGAGCCCGACCCCGCCACCACCACCACCCCAGGTGACCACCAAGAGACGGCAGCCGACCCATCGGACGTTCACGGTCCGGACGATGAGCCGAACGCGCCCCCTGCACAGGCGGAGCAGGAGGACGAGGCACAGCCGGGGGAGGAGGCACCGCAGGACGAGGCACCGCCAACCGACGAGGAAACCGAAACCGAGCCCGCCCCAGAGCCGGACCCTGAGCACGTGCGTGCGGTCGCCGCCCTGAAGACGAACGCCGAAGCGGTGCGCTACGCGATGAGAATCCTCAACACCAGCAGCACCCCACGGGTCGTCGACTGGCTCGGCGTACACGGTCGTGTCGTCAACCGCGGACAGGCCCACAAGATCACCCAAGGGCCTCAGCCGCCCCAGACGCAACACCTCAAGGTCGTGCAGAAGGCCTCGTGACCCCCACGGGCGGAACAGCACGACAACCAGAAACCGAATGCGCAGGCGGTGCCTCCGTCCCGCACAGGGGAGGCGCCGTCCGTGCATCCTGAACCGCTCGCGCGTGCGTCTGCGGCGGCGCTCTCTCCGGAGGAGGCGAACCCCTCGCGGCCGTATCCTGGCATTACGAGGCAAATACACTCTACGTGTGGCTTTTGTATGGGATGCCAGAATCACGGCGACAGGAAACTCGCCGAGGCGCTGAGCCTGGCGGGCCGCACACCGACGGGTCTGAACCTCATCGTGGATGTGCTGAGCAACCAGCTCCACAAGGCCTCAATCGAAGCAAGCAAGGACCAGACGTCCCACTTCGTAGGCGACGTCGGCGAAGTGGCACTTCGCACGATCCTGGAGACCAGCGGGCATCAGGTGCTTCTGGCGGCCGACCGGCACGCGGCGCGCCCTGGCCGCAGGCAAGCTCTTGACCTGGTCACCCATCACACGGCGAGGATCGTCAACGAAGTCAAGACCGTCGCGCACAGCCAGCGTCCCACACACGCCAAGAAACTGAACTTCCAGGGGATCCCCAGCCTTCAAAAGCCCTCCATGTCCAGGAACGTGGACGGATCGCGACAGGGATCTGCCCAGTACGTGGCGCAACGCCTGGGAGAGGCAGTCATCACGTCCCAGGACCAGGGTGCTGACGGGGACGGGCAGGTAGTCGTCCACAAGATCGACCTGAGGGTCATGCGGTACCAAAGCTGGAAAGTCGAGGGCAGCGGCAGAGTCGGAGATCCACTCTGCCCGCCGACCGACTGCATGGACGAGGTCGCCGCGGCGCTGCTGGCGCTGGCGGATCGCGACGAGAAGGGCCCGGAGCCGTGACCTCCACCGCTCGGCAGCCGCAGCAACGGCCGCGGCAGGACAGCCCCTGGACCGGAATCGACGGAGCGGTCAGAAGTGGACAACTGCGCTCCTATCCGCCAGGAGATCCCGATGCCGTCCGCGCGCTCTTCTCGCAACTGCCGCAGACATGGATCGACTGGACCCGCCGGTACGGCGCTCTCACCAGCAAAGACGGCCGCAGACACCTACTCGGCAGCCCCAAGAGCGGCCCTGCACACCTCGACGTCGCCGCCACGACCCGCTTGCTGCGGCTGCTGAATCAGCTGCCGCAAGAGCTGCTGCCGATCGAGGTCCTTCCGGACCGCCAGGTCGCCTGCGTGATCACGACCGACAGACGGGCGCCGGTGATCCTGCTGGATCTCGACGACATCGAAGCCGGCCCCGTTCCATGGACGCCTTCCCTGACCGATTTCGTCTACGAGTGGCGCAACGACCTCTCCTCCGTCGCGACGGTGCTGCGCCACCTCAAGGACCAGGAGCGGGACGTCCGCGAAGGCCGCCGGGCCAAGGACCAACTGGACCGGCCCGGTGAGTGGACCGTCACGCGCCTGTGCAGCGAAGACGTCGTCCTGGCGGTCCTGCGCAGCTGCCACAACCGCCTGCACAACCGGCACGACATCTCCGTGTTCGCCACCGCCGAGCTCTCTTCGTTCGCCCCAGGCGCGAGCGTCCGCGCGGCGCTGTGTGCCGTGCTGTCGGACGCCTACCGGTCGGGCGGACCCCTGGCCGCCGCCTTCGTCACCAAGCGCAGCGAGGGACCCATTCCCGGGCCGCTTCGCCGGTGGGCCGCCGAGCGCGGCGTGCGCCTGCCCAGGCGCGGAGGATGGGACGCCGCCACGGGGGAGCGCCTGTACTCGCTGGCAGCCGACCTCACCACCGGCACCCGCGGCCTCCTTCCGTTGGAGGGCCTGTCGACCGGCGCCGTCTGCTTCGCCGTGGCCTCCGGCATGTGGCAGCCCGTGGCCGTTGAGGCGCTCCTGCGCTGGAGCGCCCGTCCGCAACGGATCCTGACCGGCGCCGTCGACGTCACCGACCGTCTGTCCTGGCTGGTTGCCCAAAGAGTGTGCCGGGCCGCGCTGACGGTCGCCGCGGCCAGCCGGCGCATCGCCCGCGGCGGCCAGCCCTTCGCCAGCGACGATGACGACACCACAACGCCCGTCAACGTCACCTTCCTCGACCCGATCAACGGCATCGACCCGTGCCTGTCCGCCGTGACGCTGACGGTGGAGGAAGGCCACACGGCCTCCCTCGGCTGGGCCGCCCTCACCGGCGCGGAACCGCACACCCGGAGCATCACCGCGCATGTGCTGGCAGTAGAGAACGACCTCCTGCCGACACATCTGCCGGCCCTGTCCGACAAGATCCCGCCAGGACACGTGATCATCGTCCCAGCAGACGCCAACACCTCCACCGACCCAGCCGTTGCCAAGGCTCTCGAGCAGGCACGAGCGGCAGACCGGACAGTGCTGGCTTCCCCCGACTACACCAGCACGCTGGACAGCCTCGCCGACACCGCGATCCTGCGCGCCCGGACGGCACGGACATGATCGCCGTGCTGCACGCCGTCGCACGGGGACCGTGGCCAGGGGACCCCGCCCCGGACCTGGACGGTTTCCGTGACGCCGTCGAGGTCCTGCTCGCGATGCGCCGACGTGTCACCACCGAAACCGCCAGCACCGATGACCTGCGCCGCTACCGGCTCGCCTCGGCGGCCGCCGAACGCATCGCCCGCCAGCGTCATCAGCCTCGCCTCGCCGTCGACGCCGGCGCCCTCGCCACCGCCCTGGGCGCTGCGGGCACCGTGTACCCGCCCGAAGAACTCCCCGAACACCTCCCACGCTGGCTGCCGCGCCTGGAGAGCAGCCCCGCCGTTAAACGCTTCCTGCAGGACACCGCCGGGCGGGGAGAAGGGCTGGTGATCTCCGTCCAGCCGATGGCGCCGCAGGACACCCTGGTGACCCTCCGAGCGCTCGAATCCTCCCGCCTCCCCGGCCAGGGGCCTGAGCAGGCTGAAGCCGCCGAAGCCATCGAGCGCCGGCATGCGGACCTGCCGCCCATGTACGCCGACGACCCGCGCCGGCATCAGCAGGCCGATGCGCTGTGCCAGCAGATCATCGACGGCCTGCGCCACGGGCAGCCTGTCCCTATCGGCATGACCGCCCCGCATGACGTCATCACCGAGGTACTGCGCGATCTCCAGGGCCCCGCAGTCCCGCCGTCCTTCGTGCGTCTGGTCCAGGTCGACGGCAGCGAGAGCGCACCCTTCCCCCTCGGTCTTCCGCTCCGCCCGCCCGCCAACGGCACGCGCACGCTGCGCCTGGGCCTGATGAGCATGCGACACATGGATCTTGACGAGCACGTCAGCGGCTACTGGTTCCGCAACCGGCTGGTCTCGGTGGCCGATCGGACCTTCGCCGAGATCGAGGACTTCTGCCACTGCGACACCCTGGACCGGCTGCCGGAACTGTCGGAGTGCGGCATCAACCGGCTCGAGATCGTCCACACCGGCTTCGAGCCTGCCGTCATCGGCTTCTACCGGGCAGTCGCCGCGCATGTGCAGACCCAGCCGCTGGCAGTGATCCCCTACTACGCCCGGCGCAGCGGATACCTTCAGGGCGCGACGTGGCTGGAGGAACCGTGACCACCGTCTGGACCGTCGCCTGCAAGGACTGCGGAACCCCCGTTCCCTACTCCGAGGATGCCCGCACCGAAGCCCTCCAGCGCGGCCACTCGCCTCCCGAGCGGTGCGCGGCCTGCAGGCTCAAACACCGGCGCGACACCTCCCGCCTCGGCGCGGCCTATCTTGATCTCGAACCCGGCCGGGCGGTCCCGCCGGCAGGGCTCAAGGCCGGCCGCCTGGGGCGCCTGTCCCATCCCGAGCGCCCGCACACTGATCAGCGCACCGAGCCGACCCCGATAGGGGAGGACGAGTTCGGCATCAAGGACGAGCACATTCGTACCCTGCTGGAGGGACTGGGTACCCACCAGGTCGCCATCGTGCAGGCCGGAACCGGGTCGGGGAAGTCCACCTTCCTGCCCTGGCGGCTGCTGGTGCCACCCGACCCGTACCCCCGCGACCACCTCACCCGACACGGCCAGATCGTCGTCACGCAGCCGCGGATCGACGCCTCCACCAGCATCCCCGAACACGTCGCCAAACGGCTTCACGGATCGCGGGCCGGACCCGGACTGGACATCGGCTACCGCAACAGCAAGACAACCGACAAGGCCGACGCCGCCAACCGACTCCTCTACCTCACCGACGGCACGCTGGTGAACATGATCCGCCGCGGCGAGATGCACTCTGTGTCCACCGTGGTGATCGACGAGGCACACGAGCGCAGCCTCAATATCGATCTCATTCTCGCCCTCCTGCGCCGCGAGATGCGCAGCCTTCCTCACCTGCGGCTGCTGATCGTGTCGGCCACCCTGGACCAGCGGACCTTCACCGACTTCTTCGCCCCCGACTACGACGTGCTGTTCCTGGAGATGCCCAGCAAGACCCTCCATCCGGTGTATGAACGGTGGCGGGCCGACGCTCCCATTCCGCTGAAGGAATGGCCCGTGAGAATGCCGGATGAGGTCGCGCGCCACGCTGTGGAGGTCCTGCGCTGGATGGCCTACGGCCACCGTCCGGCCGACATCCCCGACTCCGTTCCGGCCTACGACGGTGACGTCCTGTGCTTCCTGCCCGGCAAGCGCCCGATCGCCAACGCCATCGCCGAGATGCAGCGTCTGCTGGACGAGGACGACGAAATGGCGCCGCTGGCGCCGCAGATCGAGATTCTGCCCCTGCACTCCGAACTGCCCAACCGGGAACGGCGACGTCCCCTGGACCGCACGACGCGCAAGAAGGGAGTGCGCTGGCGTGTGGTCGTCTCCACCAATCTTGCCGAGACGTCCCTGACCATCGACGGCATCCGGCACGTCATCGACTCCGGACTGAACAACCTCACCACCTGGGACCCGGACACCGCCACCGCCACGATGCACCCGGCCCCCCACTCTCGGGCCGGCCTCCTGCAGCGCCGCGGCCGCGCCGGCCGCACTGCGCCCGGCGTCTGGCACTGCCTGTTCACCCAGGAGCAGTTCGCGACCCTCGCCTACGAGACCGCACCCGAGATCAGCAGATCACCGCTCACTGCCGTGATCCTCAACGCCTCCACGGCAGGCGTCTCCGATCCCCAGTCCCTGCGGTGGCTGCCCCCCGGCCCGTCGCCCGCCGAACTCCATCGCGCCCGCGCCGACCTGCTCACGCTCGACGCAGTCACCGAGACCGGCGACCCCACCGCCTTCGGGCGTGAAATCAACGCGATCCGCGGCGAGTTCATCGACAGCACCATCCTCGTCAACGCCGACAGCGCCGGCTGCCTGGTCGAAGCCGCCACCGCCCTCGCCCTCAAAGCCCCCAAGCTCAAGGGACGCTCTCTGCTGCGCTGGGACACCAGCTGGCCGGCTCCCGCGAAAATCCACGTCGATGACATCCACCAGGTCCTCCTCGACGAGTGCGCAGACGACATCGAGGTGGCCTGCCGCGTGGCCTCCTATTGGGAACAACAGCCCGCCCACGACCGGCGGGCGTGGTGCGCTCGCTACTACGTAGACCACGACTACCTGACCACCCTCGCAGAGGAGCGCGCTGCCCTCCTGAGGGGAATGCAGTCGAAGACCAGAACCGAGCAGGCCCGGCAGATCGACCTGGCCCTGCTGCCGAGGCTGCGGGCCGTCATCGCCTGGTCCAGCCCCAACGCCGTGTACACAACGGCGCAGGACGACGAAGGACAGATCATCCTCGAGCCGTTCCAGACCGCGCGCAGCGATCCAGAGTTGATCCGAGCCATGCACCACGGAGCCCGCCCCACGATCGACCCGCGCTCTCGCGCAGCCGTACGACCACCCCACCACCTGGTGATGCTCGACCGGTCCCGCCGCACCCGCTGGACCAGCCCACTGCGCGAACCAGAGACCGTCCAGCAGGGATCGATCTGCGCCGCCGTCGACCCGGCCCTGCTGAAGCCCACGGGCAGCCTCCTCGGGATCCTCATCGACGTACCTCTAGGAGAACGGCATCCGCAGCCGCTCCACCTGCCCGGTGACCGCTACCGGGCCGCACTCGACCGCGGTGCCGTCCAACTTCTGCAGAGCCTTGCCCCCCTGCCCGACGAGACCATCAGACTCGACGCCGGCAGTAAGGAAGAGGCCCTCCCCGACGACCCCATCATCCGTCCCGCCGACCGCGAGCCGGACGACCTGAGCGACCTGAGCGCCTTCCCCGACGAGCCGGCCTACCAGCCGCCCCCCCCCGAGGACCCGCAGCCCAAGCAGGCCGAGCTGCCGGCAGCTCAACTCGCCGACGGGGTCGACGCCGAGGGAACCGTGAACGTACGGGTCACCCACACACACGGCCAGGTCGTGCACGTCGTGCCGGACCGGACCGAGGAGGAGCTCGAGGAACTGGAGACCGCCCACCCGGTCGGCACGGACTTCACCGTGACGATCGAGGCGACCCGGACCTTCCCCCGCGACAGCCGGCCCCTGCTGCAGGTCCGCGACCCCGCCACCGGCCAGCGCCTGGTCCTCGACGGCGGACATCTGGGGACAGGCCTACGGTTCGTGCAAACACGCCAGTTGCGGCCCGGCACCGTCCTGCAACTGACCGCAGAGGGGTACGACCACGAGAGGCTGATCCCCTACCTGGGACAGACGACCGCCACCATCGGCGCCCTGACACGCCTGTCGCTCCTCAGCGGCACTCCGCGACAGCGGACCGGCGCCGACGCGGACCTCGTAGACGCCGACGAGGGAAGACTCTGGGTACAGATCGTCACCGAAGAGGCCACCCCCGCCCCGCCCCCGCTCGTCGTCTGGATCGACGCCGGCAGACTCCCAGCCCTGCCCGAAACGCTGGTCATCGGCCGACGCGTGCGGGTCAGCCTCTCCTGGAGACGGCCCTCAGCCTTCGCCGACGTCAAGGATCTCCGCATCAGCCCCACCGCGTTCCCCCCAGGCCCCTGGGAATGGCAGGCAGATCGGATCGTCATCACCGGCCCCCCGACTGCCACGGACTGGCTCAAGGTGCTCGCGTTCTGCAACACGGTGCCCGACCCGGCGGACGCAGCGCGACTGCGCAGCTCCCTGGAACGGGCGATTGTGCGAGTTCTGACCCCCTGGGCCGAAGTGATAGACGAGGACGCCGTCGAACGGATGCGCGAAGAAGGTCAAACCGAGGTCGAGGTAACCGAGAGCGACGACCGCGGAGTCACCGTCCGGCTCTCATCTGGCAGCACCAAACGCGTCCCCACCGGGCAACTGACCTGGGCTGGACCGCCACCCCGCCACGAGATCGGCGCCATCGTCCAGGCGTACGTCACTGAGGCTGACCCCAGCAACGGGGAGGTCCGCATTGAACTCCGGGATCCGGCAAAGGACCCCTTCCTCACGATGCGCCAAGAACAGATCGTCACCGGCACCGTCACCTCCCGTACAGGCAGGGACCAGCGCGACTTCCTCGTCGAGACGACCGGTACCGGCATCCGCGGCTACCTGCGAGGCAGCAACGCGCCCAGTGTCGAGGTGGGGGACACCGTGCCGCTCCGGATCACCGCAGTGCGGGCGGAGAAGCGCTCACTGGAATTGAGCGGCTGGCTGTTCGATAAAACTCTGCCGCTCCCGCGACAGGCCGAAGACCTCTGGCGCAACGACGGACAGCCGGACTGGAAACCCCTCGCCCGGCTGCTGCCGGCCGACATCCGGCTGAGCGTCATCGACGACGATGACCCACGGGTTCGCATCTCCGCCAGGGACGACGACGCCGGGCGACGCGCCTTCGAGACCGTGCAGTCCGTCCTCGGCGGGGTCGTCAAAAAGGTGGAGGTGCCGCATGTTGGCCGCCTGAAACAGCGCCAGGCGGAGCTGATGCAACGGTTCGCCCCACACGCCGCGCTGGCCCCGCGTCCCACGCGTCGCAACGGCCGGACGGTGCACATCGTGGTCGTCGCGGCAGATACCAGCGCCACCCTGCAGCAGGTGGTGGATGACCTGCGTGCGGCATACCCCCGGCAGTGGGTGTGGGTGTCCGAGCGCTACCGACGTAAGACGCAGCAGTGGAAAGCCGCATCCGACGCCGTCCGCGGAAGCGATCTCAAGGTCCACGTATCGGAGGACCGAACCGCCGAAACCGGTGAACTTCCCTGGTGGCGTACCGTCCTGACAGGAGACAGGGCCTCCGTCGAGAACGCCCAGACCATGATGCGTGAACACTTCCCGCTGCCCACGGTTGGCACGTGGCGCGAAGACACTCGCATCCGCATCCTCGCCAACTGATGAGGGCGGCTCGGCGCCTGCCTTGCGCGCTGGCGCTCGCTCGATGGCGCTCGTGCTCGAACGCCACGAACGGCCCGCCCAGTCGCCGCTGGCACTGCTGAAGCCACTGCAGGAAATGTCTCGCATGGAACATTTAAATTTGTCTCGCACGGTACATTTAACGGTGCTACGGTGCCGCCATGAGCTCGAACTCCCAGCGTCCTCCGACGGCCACCGCGGCCGTCTACTTTGACGACCCCGAGACCGCGTACGACGCGCTGCTGGCCTGGAGACGCGAACGAGGTCGGCTCGAAGCCCGCCGCGACCCACTGGTGCTCGGCGCCCTGCGGGTCTTCCCCGAACACGGCGGAGAGGCCGTCACCGTACGAGGCACCGGCCTCAGCCGGGGCGCCATTCGGCGGATCAAAGAGGCCGGGCGGGACACGCCTGCG
The DNA here is from genome assembly GCF_045161545.1 of Streptomyces sp. NBC_00637. NCBI lineage: Bacteria > Bacillati > Actinomycetota > Actinomycetes > Kitasatosporales > Streptomycetaceae > Streptomyces > Streptomyces sp. NBC_00637. Next base: position 134,896 of record NZ_CP109047.1, read on the forward strand.
GTGACCGAGCCGCGCTGGCCCAACGTGGACCTGTACGCCGAGGTTCTCCTGGTCCAGGCCGACCGGCTGAGTCCACCGCCCGAGACCGAACCGGAGACCACCGAGCAGTACACGCTGCGCCGCGTCCAGCAGGTGGGCCTACAGAGCCTCGCCCGGCGCATTCGCAAAACACCTCCCGACGACCTCGAACTGCAGGGCCTGACGGCCGACCTGCTGTCCGAGGCGGCCGAGATGAGGTCCGGCGCCATCGACACCTACGAAGGCTCCCTGCGCCGGTCGGCTCAGGAACAGCAGGGCAACTCCGTCATCGCCGATCTCATCGAGACCGCGGTGGCACAGATCACCGCCTACCGCCTACGCGGCGACGACGCCACGGAGGATCTCGACTCCACCCTCGTGGCGAAGGCGCGCCAGCGCATCGCCGAACAGCAACGCAAGAACCTCGCCGAGCTCGCCGGCAGCGACCGGTACGCGCACGCCATCACGCAGGGCACGATCATTCACGGCACCGCGGCCCGCGACGCCACCGCGTCCGACGTGCTCCGTGCGGCCCGCCGCGTCCGCGACCTGGAGCAGGAACTGGCGCAGATCCGTGAGGACCTGCTGCAGGGGCCGCCCGATGCGGAACCCGAGGACGAGCCCCGCCGCGACGCGCTGCGGGCCGTGGCCGCTGCCGATCCCGACGTACGACAGGCCATGGCCACGGTCCTCGGCGCCGAAGCCACTGAGGACCTCCTCGCCGACCAGGGAGACGCCGCATGACCCTCGACGTCCACGCCGTGCACGATGTCCTCTCCGTCACGCCGTCCCCCGCCACCCTCGCCGCGATGCCCAACTGGGTGCGCCCCAGGCAACACGATCCCGCCCTGCGCGACGGCCTGAGCCTTGCGCAGTACCTCATCAACATCGCCAGGTGGGAGGCACGTGAGTCCGGCGCCGACGACCAGCTGGACGAGGCGGTGGCGCGCACGATCCTCACCTACGGCGCTGTCGCCCACCCCGGCACCGCGCCCTTCACGGCCAACGCCGCCGCCGGGACGACGCTGTTCGCCGCCCGCCTGGCCGCGGAGACCCTGCGCCTCGCGTGCCGGGCACACCCCGAGGCCCGCGCCGACGCCACGCTCTCCCGACTGTTCGACACCGCGCTGGGCCAGCTGTTCACGAACGGCCGGCCCGTGTGCCCCAGCGGTGACCCCCGCCCCGGACTCGCGCTGCTGCGTCACGTCAAGGGCCTTAGATACGACCATGACGTTCACCCCGCGCTTGAGGCCTTCGCCCGGGCTGCGGCCTGCAAAGGCCCTTTGTATCAAGGCCACTTGCGCAAACTGGCGGATGCGGTCGCCCGCCAGCACATGCGCACTGAGCGCAGGATGGGGCAGTCCTCCCTCCTCGCCAAGGCGTTGACCGCTCTCGTGCCCGCCACCCGTGCCGAGGACGGCCTCCCGCACGCCGCCGAACCGAGCCAGGAGACGCAGGCCGACGCAGCACTGTCGGCGCGGCCCGGGGAAGGCACCGGCCACGAGCCGAACGCGGAGCCGCCGCGGCCGCCACGGCCGGAGCGGCCCGACGAGATCTACCTGTGGCGCCTGTGCGAACACCTGGCAGACCATGCGCCCCGTGTCCCCCGGCAAGGCCGGAACTGGCTCCAGCAGGCCCGGCGGTGGGCGCAGAGCCCGGCCCAGCCCGGCACGGGTTACCTCCTCGACGCGCCCACCATGGACCTGTACGACGTCGTCGAACAGGCGGGCCTGCCCTTCCCCACCCACGAGGAACTCGATGCCGCCGGGGCGCGATGTGACAACGCACTCGCCGTCGTCCTCGCCGGCTACGCCGTGGTCCGGTTGCGGGAGCGGGGTCACTCGGCGGGGACGGGGCGGTCCATCGGCGCTCTGCTCTCAGGCGCGGGCCAGGACTCCGTCGATCACACCTTGAGCCTCCTGATGAACCAAGATCCGCACGGCTTCTGCCGGCTGCTGCGGCATCTCGCCGACGCCCCCGGTTGGATCGATCTCCGCACCCTGGCCGCCGTGTCCTACATCTCTGCAGACCTGGGCGTGGTCGCCCGGCTTCACGCGAACCCCACGGGCCACTGGCCCAGCGCCGGGGCGAGCGGTGCATGGGAGCCGATCGTCCACCTCACCCGCGAGTACCACGCCACCCGCGGCCGGCGGGCGACGTAGACCGGAGATCGGGTTCCAGGGACGCGAAGCTGTTTCCCGGTGTGCTCGTGGTGTGGGTGCGGCAGCTCCCGGCTTCGGTGAAGGTGGAGATGTGAGCATCAGGAGCGAGCACCCGGTGGGCCCGGACCAGATTTATGCGGCCCTGGTCGCGCTGGGATGCGCGCCGGTCCTCGATCCCGAGTTGTGGCCGCAGGGACCGCAGGAGGAGGACCGCCGACGGTTGCTCGGAGTCCTGCTGGCCACGACCGAGTTGGAGATCACCGCCGCGACCCGGCTGGGAAGCGACGAGGACGAAGCCGAAGTCCTGCTTGGCTGGACTGGGCAGGTGGGGCCGGAGTCCGACCTGACCGCCAACGTCCTGGTCAACCGGCTGCACCGCACGGGCGTGCAGCTCATGGGGCTCGAAGAGGAGGAGACTCCCGCTGGCCGGATGGCGGCGACTATGGCCCTGGTGGCCGCGGCGGACACCTTCGGCGCCCACCTTCACTTCCAGAGCGGTGACGTGGCAGGTGTCCGGCGAGCCCTCGGCCGGGCTGAGACGTCCGTGATCGAGCTCCAGCAGGGCATGCACGACCTCCGGGTCGCGATCGGCGACTCTGAAGAGGAGCAGGAGTGAGAGGCCGGCTGTTGCCCTTGACCGGCAAGGGAATGGGCGTCGCTACTGAGCGCCGGCGAGCCGCGGGTGCCGGCTCGGTGCAAAGACCGGCCGGGTGTGCGGGGCACCCGGGGCGACGCCGATTCCGCAAGGAGCCCCGGGCTCAAGGCGATTACCCGCCCTGCGCCGGTGGGCGCACCAGCGCATGAGCCGTCCACGGAAGCTGGCGGCCGTGGTTGGCCACGAATCCCGCCCGAGCGTAGAACCGGGTCAGCTGCGGGAGGCTGGTGGCTCCGAGATCCAGTACGGGGGTGAGGGCCATCCAGTGCCCGTGGAGGTCAGCGATTGCGCACAGCGCAGCGAGCACGCCACTGCCTACGCCCTGGTCTCGGCGGGCTTCGGGGAGGGCGATGGTGTTCACCGTCACGATCCCGGGATGGCGCTCGTAGCTCTGGGGCAGCCGCAAGGCGACGACCAGGCGCAGGCCCTCCGTCTGCTCCATCAGGTCCTGCGCGAGTTCCCGATAGGGATCGCCGTCAGCGTCTGGAGCCGCGCTGGCGGCCTCATGTCCGATCACTATCCGGCCGCCGCGCGGCAGTCGACTACTCGTGTGCAGCTGATGTGATCAAGCCTCCAACAGAGTTCTCGCGCGCTCCGTGAGTAACGGCATCAGGCGCTCTCGCCAAGTGTCGAGACAGATCATGCCGCTGGACATGCCGCCGTGGGCGTAGTCCGCCCGGTACACGGACGACTGTGGCTCCCTGTCGAGGTCTACGCCTGCAAGCTCACTGAAAGCTGTCTGCAGACGGGTGACCACCTCGTCGACCGAGGTGGGGACGTCAGCGCCAGACAGGTGATTACGAAGGGCCCGCCAGAGGTGGGGGTCGCCGCGAAGACCCCACCCTTCCGGTTCGGGATCGAAGAGGTCGGCCATCTTCACGGCCCCTGCGTCGTCGTTTGCCATGGTGGCAGTCTCGCAGAGCTGCGTTCATGACCAGGGCGGGAAGGTACCGGTGCCCGGCCAACGCCTATTGGCGCTACTCGAGGCCCGGGGTCCACGTCCTTGCTGAACCTGAAGTCCGCCTGCCCTGGGACCAGATCAAGGACGCTGAACCGGCCCACGCACCCGGCATGACCAACGTCCTGCCGGCGAACGTCAGTGACCTGCGCTTTTCATCAACTCCCGGACCGTGGTGAGAAAAATGGATAAGCTGGCCGCTCTGTGCGGTTTGTGTCCCAGCTGACGCAGCCTGTCGCCGTCAGATGCCGCTGGACCCCGCGGACCTTCATCCACCGCACATCGCTTTAGACACCACAGCCCCCTTACACAGGGCCCCGTTGCCGTCGGCACGGGGCCCTTTTGCATGCCCTCAACCACCCCCGCCTGGAGGCACCCCGTGGCCGAGCCGCACTTCACCGACCCCGAACTCACCGCCATCTGGAACTTCCTCAACTCCACCCCGCCAGCTACTCCCGCCCTCCTCGGCCGACCTGCCCAGCGCCGCACACCCGACGCCCAGGACATCGCTGCCCGAGAAGGCCTCGACCTCGGACCGGAACTGCAAAGCCTCGCCCGCCAACCTCGAATGACGCCGCGCGCCAAAGCGCCGCGACGGCCGCACGATGTAGAGCGCTCCCGCGTGATGCGACTGATCGCCAAACTCGCACCGACGATGCGCCACGCACAGCTGCAGGAGCGCACCACCGCCTGGCACGGGCTCGGGCTGACGACCCCGGAGCTGAAGACCTGGATGCGGGCTCTGGGCGTGGACGGCGCTGCGACCGTCCAGGCCTGCCGCGCCTGGAACATTGGCTTTGCTGCCCTCGACGTCATCCTGGACGGGCGCCAGGTACGCCGCCGCCTGCGCGAGGGCGCCACCGTCACGGCGGTGCTGGCCCTGGCGGCCGAGCGCGGCATTGACCTCCGTCGGAGCTGACGAAATCGGCGAAGCCGGCTGGCGGACACCTGAACCCTGGCATCCAGGGAAGGCACGGTTCGCACAGCGTGGTCGCAACCACTGCACGGGTAGGGCCGTTGAAGTCGGCGAGCGCTCGGTCTTTGGTAACCGGCAGGTCGGCGAATTCTGCGCAGATCCGAGTGCGCCGAAGCCCCGTGCTGATGGCGGGGGACCACCGCGCTCGCCTCCTGTCCCCGGTCCTGCACGAGACCGGCCGGCCCTTGCCGCTCCGAATGCAGGGCTCTGTCCACAGGCTGATCTTCCTACCGTCCCCGCGGATCGTCTCCCGCCCTTCGGTGGGAGCAGGACGTGTTGTGGAAGGGACGGTGGGGCGTGGCGCGCACAGAGTTCGACCGGCAGCTCGAGCAGGGAGTGGAGGAGGCGGGCGCGGTCGTTGCGCGGTTCCTCAGCGGCGCCCCGCTGGACGGCGAACCGCGTCCGCCGGGAGGCCTGCCCCGTGGCGTGATCGCCCTGATCCGGGTGCTGGTGACGGCCTGGGTGGGGTGGGCGGCGTGGATGTGGTGGTACGTCAAGGACCACGAGCGGGTCATCTACGTGTCCGCCGGCGCGGCCGGCCTGCTGCTGCCGGTCGTCGTGATCGCCGCGGTGCGCGGCCGCAAGCGGCGCCAGCACCAGCGCAGTCTGGTGTACCCGATGGCGCTGGCGCTGAAGGAGCTGCTTTCACCCTGGGACGAGCACCACCGGATGCGTGCGGTGACGATTCCGCTGGACCGGTCGTTCGTCGCGATCAAGCTGCCGGACGGTTGGCACGACCCGGGCGCCTACCGGGACCAGATGCGTGACCTCGTCCAGCAGCGGATGGGCGGCCTGTGGGCGGGGGAGTGGAACCTCAAGAACCATCCCTTCAACGTCGTCTTCACTCCGCACCAGCCCAAGCCGAAGCCGGAACCGCCCGAGACCGTCGACTTCTTCTCCGAGGTCATCCAGGACGCGATCGCTGCGTGCAAGCCGGGCCAAATCGTTCTGGGCCTGGACGAGCACCACAAGCCGTTCATCAAGGAGATGACGGGTGAGACCGCCATGTGGGCCCTGTCCGTCGGCTCCGGCGGCGGTAAGTCGAGCTTCCTGCAGATGGTGATCACCCAGCTGGTGCGGCAGCGGGCCACCGTGCTCGGCGTGGACGTGAAGATGGCATCCATCATCTGCTTCCAGGGCGTCGAGGGCGTCCACCTCTACACCGACCCCGGCAACATCGGAGACATGCGCGCCGCGCTGACTTGGGTGGCGAAAGAGGTGCAGGCACGGAACTACCTCAAAAAGCAGAACCCGAAGAAGGACTTCGACCGGCTCACCGTCATTCTCGAAGAGGGCAACGAGTTCGGTGACGCCTCCAAAGAGTGGTGGAACGAGAACAAGGAGAAAGGCGACCCGGCCGCGGACCCGATCTGGGGGGACATCGCCTCCATCATGCGCATGGGCCGCCACGTAAATGTGACGATCATCGGCGTCTTCCAGGACCTTCGCGAGGCCGCCGTCGGCAACCGTGGCCTGCGCAACATGTTCCGCTTCCTCATGCTGGGCAACTTCAACGCGAACCAGTGGCGCATGATCGTCAACACCTCCCCGGTGCCCGAGTCCGTCGACCGCGCCGGCCGCATGATGGCGATCGAGGGCAACCGCAGGGTGTGGATCCAGGTCCCCTACGCCGACCCGGACGCCTTCCGCGAGCACTGCCTCGAACTGCGCACGAAGTACGGCTACTCGACGGACGACCTGTACGGCACGCCGCCGGCCGCCAGCCCGGAGTCCCTGCCGTCGCTGCTGCAGACCTCAACACCGCTGTTCACCAAGAACTCGGGCGACGACGCAACCGCACCCGCGATCGAGGCCGGGCCCAGCACACCCGCGGTGGACGCGGCGGAGCGACCGACGCTGGTCAAGGGCGGTCCGCAGGTGCCGGGTGACCCGGCGCAGAGCAAGGAGGAGCCGGGCGAGGAACTGCTGTCGCTGGCCGAAGTGGCGCGGCGCCTGGCCGCGGACGGCATCAAGGTCAGCCCCGAGCTGATGCGCCAGCACAAGCGCCGCCGTGACGACTTCCCCGCCGGCACGCTGGTGGACGGCAAGGAACTGTTCCGTCTGAGCGACCTCGCCGTCTACTACGGGCCCGACGACGCCGAACCGGAACCCGAGAGCGAGGAAATCGACGAGGTGGAAGACGAACTGGACGACGAGGCGGACGACGAACTCGACTGACACCGCTCTGCCGGAAGGGGCCTACGGGAGGAATCCCGTAGGCCCCTTCTCTCATTTCCGTGTGGCGGCCGGATTTCCACAGGCCCCCGGCGGCGGGCGACAGAACTTATCCACAGGCCTCCGCTCTTAGCGTCCTGGCAGTGAGCTTCCCGCATTCACAGACGGCGGCGTGACGTGCCGTCACGCCTTTCCGCGCGGAAGCCGGTTACCGCGAAATGCTGCCGAGGAGTACGGGATGAGCGTGTTGCGGAAGATGCTGAATCTTCCCGATAAGGAGACCAAGGACGGTGAGGAAGGGCACCCCGATGCCTCCGCGAACGCGGCCGGACAGCCGGAGACATCCCGCACCGAGGAGGGCAGCGCCCAGGCCCGCACCCCGCCGGCCCTGGGATGGGCGGAGGAACAGGAGTCGTCCGGGACGCTGTTCGCCCGCCGGGCCGGCCGTGTCACCGTCTGGGCCGTCTTCGCACTGCTGGCCTTCACCGGCCTGAGGACCCTGGTCTTCCCCTCCGACCCGCCGACCGCTCCCGCCCAGCCGAACGCCGAGGCCCAGGCCCGCAAGGACGACGTCCCCGAAGCCGAAGCCCAGCAAGTCGCCGCCCGCTTCGCCCGCTCCTACCTGACGTGGGACTCCCGCAACCCCGACGGGCGGGCCAAGGAACTGGAAGTCGACCTCGCCAAGGGCATCGACCCCAAACTCGGGTGGGACGGCTCCGGCTACCAGCTCGTCGCCCAGACGATCCCCGGAGCTGTCACCCAGGCCGGCCACAAGCGCGCACGCGTCACCGTCGACGTCCGGGTCAGCGTCGTCACCACCTCCGGCGGCAAGCAGCAGACCGTCTCCAGCTGGCGCGGCCTCGAAGTCCCGGTCGCGCAGGCGTCCGGCCGGGTCGTGGTCACCGGCCAGCCCGCCCTGGTCGGCCTGCCTGAGGCCGTCACCTACAAGGCAGCCGACGAGGCGGAGAACGACACCACCCTGGCCTCCTCCACCCGCGAGACGGTGACCTCCTTCCTTGAAGCGTGGGCCGAGGGCAGCCAGGACCAGGCCGCGGCTCCCGGCGCCGACATTCCCGGCCTCGGCGGCGACGTCGCCTTCGCCTCCATGGATTCCTGGTCCGTCGACGTCGGAAGCGGTGACCAGCGCACCGGCACCGCGTCGGTGCGCTGGAAGGTCGGCGGCGCCCACTTGCAGCAGACGTACCGGATCACCGTCACCAAAGTCGCGGCCGGCAGCGCCAGCCGTTGGCAGGTCTCCGCAGTCACCGCGAAGACCTCGTAGCCGCCCGCCGGCCACGCCGGCCAGCCCACACACCCACCGCTACAACCAAGGAGTGGATCCGTCATGGGCGGAAACAGCTTCGTCGATTACGCGCTCGCCATCGTCGCGTCCCTCTTCGGCCTGGTGCTCGCCTTCCGAGGCTTCATGCACTGGATGAAGAAGGAATGGGGCGCCCTCGTCACCCACATCGCCGGCGCCGCCGTCGTCGCGGTGATGATCTTCACCCCCAACCAGGCCGTGACCATCCTCAAGTTCGTGGGCGCCAAGATCGCCACGATCTTCACGGGCTGAGGGGCGGCGATCATGGCGCGCTCCTCCTCCACCCTCACCCGCCACTGGGACCTCGAGACCCGCCAGCACGAACTGCTCGGTCTCGACCTCGGGGAAGGCATCCCCCGCACCACCCTCAAGATCGGCGCCCTCATCCTGCCCGTGTACTGGGGAGCCTGGTTCCTGCTGCTGGGCTTCCCCACCCCGCCCCTGGTGCCGTTCTTCGTCATCCCGCCCGTGGCCGTCACCTACATCGGGGCGAAACGGTCCGTCACCTACTGGCGGCGCACCAACCTCCTGCTGTGGGGGGTGTGGCTGAACTACCTCAACCTCGGGGTGCGGCCCGTCATCGGCCGCGGCCGCATCCCTTCCCCCCGTCTCGGCGTGCGGCTTCGCCTGCAGCGCGTGGCCGAACGTGCGCCGCAGCTTCGTGAACTGGCCGCCTTCGGGCCGCTGTTCACCCCCGACCCGGAGCAGGCAGACCTCGCCGAGTCCTGCGGGCGACCCGCCCACCTGCGCCCGCGGCTGCGCATGTACGGGCCCGACGCCGTCGGCAAGGCCCGCGCCAAGACCGCCAAGAAGGGCCGCCGTGCCGCAAGGAGGAACGCCAAGTGACCACAGAGACCCAGACCTCCATGCCGATCGAGGCCCTGCGCAACTCCGTACGCCTGCACGACCCGTACACCCTCACCGCCCTGGACCAGGCCGGCACGCCCCTGCTGGGACTTGCCGCCGGCGACCGGCCGGTGACCCTGCCGGACGGTGCCGACCACGTCCTGGTCGCCGCCGGGGCAGGCGGAGGCACCACCACGTTGCTGCGCAGCCTCACCGCGCAGGTGCTGTGCCTGGGCGCGCACGTCGACGTCATCGACCCCACTGGCAGTGCCCACCGATGGGCCCGCCACCTGCCGCGCGTCACCTACCACTCGCGTATCGCCGCCATCCACGACCACCTCCAACTCACCCTCGCCGCCCTGCAGGACGGCACCTCCGCCGTGGACGGCGGCTGGGCGGGCCGCCGGATCCTCGTCATCGAGAACACCCGCACCGTCACCTACGCGCTGCGCGAGTACTGGAGCCACAGCCGCCCCGACAGCCAGCTCGAAGAGGCACCCGGCGTCGAGGCCCTGGCGATGCTGCTGGCCGCCGGAGGGTCCTTCGGCATCCAGGTCTTCGCCGGGAACCCCCACGGCGACATCCCCGGCCTGGACGAGATCCGGGTGTCCGACGTCTTCCCCGTCCGCGTCCTGGCCTACGGCGGCGCCACCGTCTGGCAGCGCGTAGCCCCCGAGGTATGGCCGGTCCCGCCGGCCTCCATCACCCCTGGCCGGATGCACGTCGTCGCCAACCGCACGGTCACCGCCTTCCAGGCCCTGAACCTCACCGACGACGAGGCCCGCGGCTTCGCCCACGGCCTGACCCCCCGGGAGTCCGCATGAACGACCACCTGCGCGCCTGCCTCGACGCCGCCCTCGCCATCACCGGCCGCCACCGGCCCACCGAGCCCGGCCCCGAGGTGATGCTGCGCCGTGGCCCCGGCCAGCGCCCGACCCTGGCCACTGAACGCGGCAGAGTCCTGGTCGGCGTAGCAAGAGACGACGAGCCCGTCGTCCTGGACGAGAAGGCCGGCCACCTTCTGGCTCTTGCCGCGCCCGGCACCGGAGCAAGCTCGCTCCTGCGCACCGTCGGCGCGCAGTTCGCGGCCGCCGGATACCGCCTGGACGTCCTCGACGCCACCGGAGGCGAGCAGTCCTGGGCCCACGGCCTGGAGACGGTCACCTACCTCGATGCCCCCGATGCGATCCACCACCACCTCTTCGATCTGGCCGCGCAGGTCCGCGACGCCGTCGAGCGCCAGCAGCCCCTCGCACCGCGCGTGGTGCTGGTCGAGAGCTACCCCACCACCAACTCCCTGACCCAGCTGCGCCGCACGCCCGAGCCCGGCGGATACGCCGCCGACGCCCTCGCTCACGTCCTCGCCCACGCCCGTGTCGCCGGCATCCGGGTCCTCATGGCCTGCCGCCACATACCCCCGAACTTCGGCCACGTTGCCCGGGACCTGTTCACCACCCGGCTGCTGGCCAGTTCCGACCCGCGCTCCTGGTACCTGGCCGGTACCGCCGACCAGCCCGTTCCCGACCAGGGCGACCCCGCCCCCGGCAGTTGGCAGCTGATCACGCGCGCCGGGCCGAAGCCGGTGCGGGCCGCCTACCTCACCGACACCGACGCCGCCCGCCTTGCCCGCCATCCGCACACCGGCACCCACCCCGAGGAGAAGCAGCCGTGAGCTCCACCACCAAGGCCGCCAAGAAGTCCGTCTCCCGCGTCGGCCGTCTCCTCGGCGTCGGTGCCGAACGCCTGATGCGCGAACCCCAGCTCGTCGCCATCGCCGACGGTCTCGTCGTCACGGACGTCGGCGCCGAGGCCTGGTTCACCCTCAGCGCTTCCAACACCGACCTCATGCCCGAGGACCGCCAGGACTTCGAGCAGGACGCCGCCGCCCTCGCCCTCGCCAAGGTGCTGCCCGGCTACGACTGCCACCTCAAGATCATCTGGTCCCGGCTGGACGGCGAGGTCTACCGCGAGGAAGCACGGCGCATCTTCAGCGCCGGCGACGTCGAAGCCGTCGCCGAGATGTGGGCCAACCGCCTCGACTCTCTCGACCTGCCCCAGCGCCACCTGCTGCTGGGCGTACGGATCGCCGAGCGGGACTCCGCCGCCCGCGCCAGCGCCAAGAACACCGCCAGCGGCGCCCTCGGTATCGGCCACACCGGCCTGGACACCACCGAACTCGCCCATCTCGACGCGCTCACCCGCCAGTTGGAGCGCCGTCTGGAGGCCACCCCGTGGCGGGCGAGGATCGCGCCGGCCGAACTTCTGGCCTGGGCGGTCTCCCGCGAGAGCTTCCGCCCGCAGCCCGCCCCGCCCCACCTGCCCGTCGTCACCGGCGCCTCCCTGGTGCGCCTGACGCAGTCGAAGATGATCCCGCACAGCGACCACGTCCGCCTCCTCGACGCCCGCGGCGCCACCGCCGCCTGGGTGAGCATCCTCGCGATGCCGGCGTTCCCCGAGGAGATCGTCACCCCGGGCGAGCAGGAGTGGCTGCGCTGCCTCAGCGAAATCACCTACTCCCACCCCGAGTCCGGAGAGGACGCCCTGGTCTGCCCGGAGGCCTCCGTACGGTTCTCCGTCTGGCGCAAGGCCCAGGCCATCAAGTCCGTCGACAAGCAGCGCACCAGCGCCAAGGAACAGCGCAAGTCCGCAGCCGAAGGCTCCGCGGGCGAGACGTTCGCCGAGACGGAAGAGACCGAAGCCGTCATGGACGACCTGCGCCGGCAGATGTCCCGCGACGGCATGACCCTGCTGGAGGACCACCCGCGCCTGGTCGTCTCCTCGACCGAGTCGCTGGAGGACCTGCGCGCCCGCTGCGACGCGGTCATCGCCCACTACGCCGGCCTGTCCATCGACGTCGTCGTCGCCACCGAGGAACAGCGCGAGCTGTGGCTGGAGTCCCAGATCGGCGACATGCTCCGCGTCCTGGACCTGGGCCACATCCGCACCACCGACGCGCTCGCGGCGAGCATGTGGTGGGGCGGCTCAGAGGCCGGCGACGACGAGGGGCCCATCGCCGGCCTGCTCACCGGCACCACCCCCGGGGTGTGCCGCATCGACATCACCGCCGGCTCGGCCCGCGGCGACGCCACCACCACGGCGTACGTCGGCAGGTCGGGCCGCGGCAAGACCACCAGCATGATGCTGGCCACGCTGGTCGCCGCCCTGAAGGGCGCCTTCGCGTTGATGCTCGGATTCAAGGGTGACGAGGCGGGCATCGTCCGCGCCGGCAAGTACCTCGGCCTGGACTCCCATCACGTCACCTGCGGCGTCGAAACTCCCGGCGTGGCCGACGTCTTCCGGCTGCTGCCCAAGAACGACGCCGTCCTGCAGGTCGTGTCCCAGCTGCTGATCATCCTTCCGGAGCGGATGCGGGACGCCGGCATCGAGACGCACCTGCTGCGCGCGGCCAACGCCATCGCCGGCCACGAAGATCCCGCGACCTGGCGCGTCATCGACCTGCTGAAGAACGGACCCGACCCGCTGTCCGCCGAGGCCGGCCAGGCCCTCGCCGAACTCTCCCGCACCCAGCTCGGCGCGCCGCTGCTCGGCCAGCCGCGCGAGGGCGCCTCCCCGCTGCGCCCCGAACCCGGCCTCTGGCTGGTCCAGGTACCCGGCCTGACGATGCCGCAGGCCGGCACCACGCCGCGCGACATGACGATGACTGAACGGGTCTCCCTTGCCCTGATGCGGGGTCTGATCGCCTACGCGCTGAGCACCTCCGCCCGGCCCGACCTGCGCAACCTGCCCAAGGTCGTCGCGATCCCCGAGGTCCACGTCCTGACCGGCACGGATGACGGCCGCCGCTTCGTCGACTACATCGCCCGCACCGGCCGCGCCCTGGACACCTCCCTCGCCATCGACACCCAGGACCCCAAGTCCCTCCTCGGGCTCGACGGTGTCCTCGAGGCGATCACCACGGTGTGCGCGTTCGAGCAGTCCACCCGGGTCCAGCAGGACGCCATGGCCGAACTGCTGCGCCTGCCCGTCTCCGAGGCCACCCGCGCGCTCATCCACGGCGTCGGCAAGGACGCCCGGGGCTCCATCCGGCACGGCCACTGCATCATCCGCGACCGCCGCGACCGGGTCGCCACGATGCAGTGGGACGCCCCCTCGTACGAACTGCTGCGCGCGCTGTCGACCAACCCCAAGGACCAGGCGGAGGACTTCGGCACCGCCGAGGTCTCCGAGCCGGCCGACGCCGGGGCGGACGCGAACTCTGTCCACAACGAGGGCGAGGAAGGGTCGGAAGCCGCATGATTCCCGTCCGCAGCGGGTCGGCTGACGCCGACCGCTCCCCAAGGAGGCAGCCCGCCGTGACCACGCCACCGCGCGCGCCGTCCGCCCCCGCCAGCCCGTCCGACACCGCCGAGCCGCAGGAGATTCCGCGTCCCGGGCGGCTGTCCCGCGAACGCACGGGGGCCGCCCTGCGCACGCTGCGCCGCAACCTGCGCTACTTCAGGCTGCGGCTGACGTTCGCGCTACCGCGCCTGCGCACCCTGATGATCCCCGTGGTCGGCCTGCTGGCGACCCTGTTCGTCCTGGCCCCGGCCGCGGCCGCCGACGGCCCGGACGACTACAAGCCGGGCGGCATCGGCGACATGATGCCCAGCCCCTTCAGGCCCCCAGGCCAGGGCACCCTCTTCGAGACCTACGACCCGGACGTGTACACACTCGACAAGCAGCTCTCCGACGACCTCACCGGCGGCGACCTGATCGACGGCTGGATGCACGGCCTGGGCAACATGCTCCTGGGCCTGCTCACCCTCGTCGGCCGCGGCACCGTCGTGGTGGTCGGCTGGGTCTTCAACGTCACGTCGCTGCCCGAGATCGAAGAGCCGCTCGCACAGGCCATCGGCGCGGCCGCCGACCCCATGATGCAGATGTTCCTGCCCACCGCCGTCGCGGTGGGCGGCTTCCTCGCCTGGGCAAAGCGGAGCCAGACCTCCCCGCTCGGACAGCTCGCCTGGGTCGCCGCGTCCGCCGCGATCGCCACCACCTTCCTGCTCGCTCCGGCCACCTGGATCAAGGGCGTCGACAACGGCCGCCAGCTCGGCGCCGAGGTCGCCATGACGTCCATCAGCGGGGGCCTGGCCGGGGACACCAACTCGGCCATGCCCTTCAAGACACCAACGCCCGCCTGGTCGGACAACGAGAAGGACAACACCGTCCGCAAGGCCGGCGACGCCGTATGGCGCACCTACGTGGCCACCCCCTGGTGCATCGCGGACCTCGGCTCCATCAACGCCTGCAAGAAGTGGGGTGGCGAAGTCGTCAAACGCGGCACCGACATGGACAAGCGCGAGGACTTCCTCAAGAACACCCTCACCACCGACACCGTCGGCTCCGAAGCCGTCGAATGGCGCCAGGGCCACACCCCCGGCGGCCGCATCACCGTGATCATCGCGGCGATCATCTCGTGCGTCATCTTCGCCGCCCTCTGCCTCGGTCTCGCCTTCGCCACCCTCGGCAGCCTGCTGGGCGCGCTGATGCTCCTCGTCTGCGGTGTCGCTTTCGCCACCCTCTGGTGCATTCCAGGCAAACCACGCCAATGGGGCGTCCAGTGGTTCGAGACCCTGGTGGGTCTCGTCCTCGTGTCGTTCACGGGCACCATGTGCCTCGGCGCCGTCCTCATAGTCTCCACCGCGACCCAGGGCATGCTGCCCACCTACGGCTGGCTCATGGTCAGCGCCCTCAACTGTGTCTGCGCTGCGATGGGCATGCAGGTCAAGGGCCGCCTCGACGGCATCGTCTCAGCCGGCGGCGCGCAGATGACCGGCCGCGGCGCCCTCGCCGCGGTGAGTCGCTGGGGCCGCGCCCGCCGCCTGCGCCGGGCCGTGCGCGGCCTTCGCCGCCGCCGCGGAGGCGGCATGGGCGACATGGACCGCCACCCCGCCCCGGACGACGACAGCACCTCCGGCTCGGGCTCCGGCTCCGGATCGGGCGGCGGATCGGGGGGCGGCTCTGGCGGCGGATCGGGCTCCACCCGGCCCACGCGGACGCCTCCGTCGCGCACGTACCCGCCTCCGCCCAGTTACCCGCCGCCACCGGCTCACCCGCCCACAGCGGGCACACCGAGCACGCCTGGCGGACCCACCGGCCCGGCCGGCACCGGACCCTCCGGCCGTCGCTCCCGCACAGGCACCGGACCTGGCAGCCGCGGCCCCGGACGCACCGGCGGGCCCGGGGGAGCCGGAACCACCACGACCGCAGGCGGCTACACCGTCCGACCCGGCTCGATGCGCCGCCCCGGCCCCCCGCCCCCGCGACCCCCGCGACCGGGTGGCAGCGGCCCGGTCATCACCGGCACGGTCATCAACCGCCCCACCGGCTCGACCGGGTCGCCGAGCCCGGCCGCCGGCCGACGGCCCTACACGCCGCCCGCGCCCGGCCCGTCGCGGTCCGGCGGTCTGACCCCGGCACGCCCCGGAGGCCTGCCCCGGGCCGGCGGAACCCGTCGCGGCCCGTCGCTGCCCGGCCGCTCTTCCTGAGCTGGCCACACCCCTGCCCGCACACGAGACCCCAGGCGGTCCGGCCTTGGAGCCGGACCGCCCTCGGGGCCATCTCGCCCTGCCCGCCAGACCGCCTGCCCGTTGACCCACCCCTACGGAGCACCCCGTGACCGACAGCAACGACACCCCGCGCTCCGAGCCCCGCCGCCCCAGGCCCACCGGCCGCGCGAAGGTGCCGCAGACCGCCACCGAGTGGCGCGAGGCGCTGCGTAAGGAGGAACTCCCTCCGGAACTGGCCGAACTGCCCTACCTGCGGCGCCGCAGGGCCAAGAAGCACTGGCGCTCCGCGATCCGCGACGAGCGCTCGGAGTGGATACGCCAGCAGCGGCGCAACACCCCCACGCCCCTCGTCGTGCCGGTCCTCGCGCTGCTGGTGGCCGCCGCCGTCCTCGTCGGCTCCTGGCTGTGGCCCGACCACGATGACAACAGCGACAACGTCCAGTCCAAGCCCACCCCCACGGCCCAGGCGCCGCAGCCCGACGACACCGAGCCTGCACCCTCGCCCACCGCCAGCGCCCCCGAGATCGCCAACACTCCGGACGCAATCGCCCGGGCCTTCACCCTCGCCTACACCCTGCGCCGCCCGGTCCAGGACGCCGACCACACGGCGGCCGTGGAACGAGCCGCCCCCTACGCGTCGACACCCCTGATTGAGAACCTCAAGCGGCACGACGACCGCGACTTCAACGAACTCGTGGCCTCACAGGCCACCGAGGCCAAGCCCACCAAGGTCGTCATCGGGCAGCCCAGCGACGCCCAGCGGCCGGCCGTCGACACCTCTATCCGCGTCTACCGGCAGGCAGACGTCACTCTCTCCGTCACCGGTACCGACCCCTACACCTACACCCGTCACCTGACCCTCGAGATCGCGCGCGCCGACGCCGCCAGCGACTGGATGGTCACGCGCGTCCTGGGCCTCGAGGAGTAGCGGTGGACCAGGAACAGCTCATCCGCGCCGCCGTTCAGTCCGGGGCCCTCAAGAAGGGCGTCAAGGTCAAGGCCGGCATCATCGCCCTGGTCCTCCTCATCGTCGGCCTGATCCTGCTGGGCGGCTTCCCCGCGGGGCAGGCCTCCGCCGCCACGTGCGAGGACACCGGCCCCGGTACCGCCGACGCCTCCGCCGAATCCGACACTGGCGGCGGCGACGCCACCGGCTCCCTGCAGGAGCAGCGGCTGACGTACGCCAAGACCATTGACTCGGTCGCCAAGAAGCACAAGCTGCCCGGCCGCGCCACCCTCATCGCGCTGATGACGGCGATGCAGGAGAGCAGCATGCAGAATCTCGCCCACGGCATGGGCGACTCGGTCGGCCTCTTCCAGCAGAGGCCCTCCATGGGCTGGGGCACCAACTCCCAGATCAGGACGCCGTCCTACGCCACCGAATCGTTCTTCCTGGGCCGCGGCACCAACCCCGGCCTCGTCGACTTCAAGAACTGGCAGAAGCTGCCCCTCGGCGACGCCGCCCAAAAGGTCCAGAAGTCCGGCCACCCCACTTTGTATGCCGGCCATGAGACGGCGATGCGCAAGCTCGCCAGGGAAGCCGGCATCGATGTCGACCGCGGCGGCTCCACCACCGGCGACAAACCCGGCACCACCACCGGGGGAGCGGGCACCAACGACCCCGTCACCAGCGAGAACACGTGCGGCGTCACCACCACTCCCGGCGCCACCACAGGCAGGGGCGGAACCTTCAGCGACGGCAAACAGACCTGGAACCTGAGCAACCCGCGCACCGTGAACGAAGCCATTGCCTGGGCCAAGTCCCACTCCGGCGCCGGGTCCACTTCCAACTGGTACCAGCGCTGCCTGGCCTTCACGGCCATCGTCTACGGCTGGTCGTTCTCGGGCGTCGACTACGCGATTGACCACTTTTCCGTGGTCCCCAAATCCATGCAGCACCGCGGCGACCGCCACCCACCGCCCGGCGCCCTCATGTACTGGGACACCGGTCACCGCGCCGGCCACATCGCCGTGTATCTCGGCGACGGCAAGGTCGCCTCGAACGACATCCTGCGCCCCGGCTACATCGATGTCGTCGACGCCGGCCTCTTCGAAACCAAGTGGGGCGCCAAGTACGTGGGGTGGACGCCTCCCTACTTCCCCAAGGCCGGATAGCCCGCATGCGACAAGGACTCGCAACCGGCACAAAAGAGAGCTAGTTGGCACCAAGGTCGCCGGGCCTCGCGATCCCTCATGGTCAGGATGCCGGGCACCGCACGGGCGGGCAACCACCTGTACGAAAGTGCCAACAATCCTTCGGATTCGACCGGCGGCCAGAGGAATCGCCTCTGGCATAAGTCCTGTTCAGAGCCTCGAAGTGGTGCCAACTCCGAGTCCTCGTCATACCGCAGTCGCGCGCCTGCTCCGGCGGGCGCGCCCTCGACCCCGTGCCGATGCCGACGCACCGCCGGACGTACCACGCAGAGGACGACCCCCGCCATGACCACCGCACCCGTCCTGCCCCGCCAACAGGACGTCCGCACCGCCCGCTACCGCGACATTCTGACAACCCGCTACGTACCCCGACTGCTGTCCGGCGCCGTGATCGGCCACCTCCCTGTCGCCATGGCCCCAGTGGCTCTCCTGCTGGCCGCCCGCGCCGACGGTGCCACACTCCAGACGTCCGGGCTCCTCGCCGCCGTGTTCGGGCTCACCGCCGCCCTCGGCCAGCCGGCATGGGGACGGCTGCTCGACCGGCGCGGCCACCTGAAGGCCGTCGGCGCACCCGCGCTCCTGTCCGGCGCCGCATTCACCCTCCTGGCCTTCGTACGGCCCGCGGACCATCCGGTCCTGGCGGCTGTCCTGACCGCGGCCGCCGGACTAAGTACGCCCCCCACCGAAGCCGCTCTCAGAGTTGTCTGGCCGGCCATCCTGCGCCATGAGGCGGAGCGCCGCGCCGCACTTGCCCTCGACGCCTGCGCCCAGGAAGTCGTCTTCATCGTCGGTCCGTTGCTGGTTCTTGCCCTCCAGCCCGCAGGGCCCGTCCTGCTACTTTCCACCACCGCGGCCGCCGGCCTCGCCGGCACCGCCCTGCTGCTGTCCGCCTCGCCAGCCCGGACCTGGCAGGCCACCGTCGCCCACAGCACCGACTGGCTCGGCCCGTTGCGGGCACGGGGACTGCAAGCGCTGGCCGCAGTCCTCTTCGGCGTCGGTATCACCCTCGGATCCCTGAACGTCTACGCCGTCGCCGCGGCCGAGAGCCACGCCGCGCCCCACGCGGCCACGCTGATCCCTGCGGCGCTCGCCGTCGGCAGCCTGCTCGGCGGTCTGTGCTACGGCAGCCGCCGCTGGCCCGGCGCACCGGTCACCCAACTCGGCATTCTCGGCGCAGGATTCCTCACAGCCGCCCTGCCGCTGCTCACCGATCCCGCTCCTGGGGTGGCGATCGCAGCTGCTCTGCTCCCCGGTGTCTTCCTCGCCCCCCTTCTCGTAGTCAGCTTCCACACGTTGGATGTGCTGGTGACGGAGGGAACGCTCGCTGAGGCATCGGCATGGCTGGTCGCCTGCCTCGGGTTGGGCCAAGCCGCCGGTACGGCCTTGTCCGGACTCGTCTCCCACCAGGCTCCCGAAGCCGCTGCCGCTGTCGGTGTGGCAGGCGCCGCTGCCAGTTGCGTGCTCCTGGTGCTCACCCGCCGCAGTTTCCTCCCCACTGGCGCAAACTGGTAGCCGACACACGAAAGCAAGCCCGCCGTTGCGTGCTCCCGCACATGCAGCCCTCGGCGCGAGGAGCGTCCGACACGTCCCAGAAGTGCTTCTCAACTGGCTGCGCAGACCGCGGGTTCAGCGCTAGCGTGGCCCACGGCCGGTGCGCTCCCCCCGTGGCGCGCCGGCCTTCAGCTGCCCTGCTCGACCTCGGACACAGGCCCAGGGTGAGATCCCCTTTGCCTCAGCGCTTCCCCCTGGGCGGCCGGCCGTGGTGAATCAGGCTGTCAGCGCTGGGACAGAACGAGGGGCTCCTCCACGTCACACACAGTGCAACCGCTGCTCAACGTGCACGTACGCAGCGGCATCCCGATATTCGGGATGCCGCCGCGTGCTCCGTTCTGGCGCTGGGTGGGCGGAGGCCAGGGAGTTAAAGCGCGGATGCCCAGGTACTCAGAGGCCGGCAGGCGCGCTGGGGGTCAGAAGTTCCCCGACCAGATCCAGCCCTTCATGCCGCTCGTGGAGCCGCTGAGGACCTCGCCGTAGTACCAGCGGTTTCCCGCCTTCGACTTCGCGCTGCAGGTGATGTAGAACTCGCCCGCGCTGTCGAGGTATCCCTTCTTCGAGTAGCTCGATCCGGGGCCCGAGCGAATGGTCGGCCACTCCAGGTTGGGGCCCCACACACTGTGGTTGGCGTCGTTGCGGGTACAGGCCGAGGAGCCGACTGCGGAGGCCGGCGCGGCCACCGCGGCGACTCCGCCCAGCAGCAGCGCCGTTGCCGCTGCCGCGGTTGCAGTCCGGCGAATGAGAGGTCGCATCAGGTTCCCTTCGGTGAGCGTGCGTCGGACGGCCGACGGAACGTGAGCTGCCCCTGGGGGAGGAAGTGCGTCGACCGCGAAGATCGTGCGGTGACGTGCCTGTGGATAGCGGCTTGGTTCGCACGGGGAGTCGCTGGCGCGTCCCGTCAGGCTGCCGCTGCCGTTGAGGGCATGCCGCGGCATGTAATCGGCCTCGGCTGCGAGCCGGCGCGCTCTCCAGGTTTCCCTCTCGCACGCGTCGCGGCGGCAGGTGGCGGGATGGAGCAGCGGCCGGGAGGCGCCGGACTTTATCCACAGGTCGTGGCGCCCAAGATCAGGCCCATCAGCAGGTACTCCACCACAGCGCTTCCTGCGCTGATCGGTGACCCTGCCGTGCCACCAGTGGAGGCTGATCTTTCTCATGCGCAATACCCGTACACGCGTGCTGCGTAGCGTCGTCGCCACGGCCGCGATCGTCGCGGCCTCAGCGGCGTTCGCCGCGCCGGCTGCCTCGGCCGCGGAGGGCACCGTGGGCGCGACGGCGTCGGCCACGGTGTCCGACGACCCCCTGCTGGACGTCCAGCTGGACGTGTCGGCGGGCGCGACGACCTCGCCCGACGACGGGGAACCGGGGACCGATCCGACAGACCCGCCGACCACGGACCCGACGGATCCGCCCACCACCGATCCGACCGAGCCGGGGACGGACCCGACGGACCCGCCCACGACGGACCCCACGGACCCGCCCACGACGGACCCCACGGACCCGCCCACGACGGACCCCACGGACCCGCCCACGACGGACCCGACCGACCCGCCCACGACGGACCCCACGGACCCGCCCACGACGGACCCCACGGACCCGCCCACGACGGACCCCACGGACCCGCCGACCACGGACCCCACGGACCCGCCCACGACGGACCCGACCGACCCGGGAACGGATCCGTCCACTGAACCCTCCGCCGATCCGACCACCGGCACGGGGAGCGGAGACTCGAACTCCGGCACCGGCGCGGGGTCCGGCTCAGGAAACTCGGACGCCCAGGGCGGTGCCACCGAGGAAATCAACGCGAGCGACACCATCACCCCGGCCGGCAGCCTCGCGCACACCGGCTCCGACGGTGACGAACTGATGACGCTGACGGCCGCTGGGCTTCTCGCTGTCGGAATGGCGTCCGTGGGTGCGGCCGGCTACGGCCGGCGGCGTGCCAACCGCCAGTCCGCCGACAACTCCTGACCCCTGAACTCGCACCGGTGGCACCGGGGACACCGCTCGTGTCCTGGTGCCGCCGAGTACCCGCCTGCCTCGCAGGCCGGAAGGAGCTCACTGATGATCGACATACGCCGGGCCGCCGCGGTGGCCTTGTCCACGTCCCTGCTCGTCGGCGGCGCCGCGGCGCTCGCCCCGGCCGCCTCGGCGGCCACCGCCTCCTCGTGCACGTACAACGTCGCCGATCACAACGCCTCCGTCGACGGCAATGGCGTGAACTACCGCACGGGGCCCGCGGTCTCGACCGCAAGCAAGGGCTTCCTCTACACGAACGACAAGCTGCGCATCTACTGCGGCAAGGGCAACTGGTACTACAGCAAGCTCCTCAAGCGCAGCAAGAGCGGCTTGAAGGCCGGAACGCACGGCTGGATCCGCAAGGACATGTTGCTCGAACTCGCCGGCTGACGCCGCCGGCACCCGGCCTTCTGCGAGATCCCAGAACCCGTTCACTCTCCCACGGCCATGTCCACCACATGGCCGGCAGGACACGGAGATGGGAACCCGCAGGTGAAGAGCCCTCTGCCGAGCCAGGAGCGGCGCTGCGGCAGAGGAAGTAGACACCCGCCGGGACGACCAAGACACCACCTGGTCAGAGCGATCTCAGTCGACAGCCCGACGCGGAACCTACGCCCGCTCGCTCCCTATAACCGGCCTGGGCCACGTCCGGCCCGCCGACCCCACTCCTTCCCTGGAGGAAGACGCATGCCCACGCTCAAGCACGCCGCCGTCACCCTGCTCGCGGCCGCCGCGGTCACCGGAACCACACTGGCCACCGCCGGACCGGCCTCCGCGGCCAGCTACTCCTGCAAGACCAGCAGCCACACCGTCGACGACCCGAGCTATTCCGGCCCCGACTCCGACAACTGGGACTTCGACGTCAAGCTCTGCGCGAGGCGCTCCGGCGGCTACATCTACACCACGGCCACGGTCTACTGGGACGGCCCCTACTCGGACAGTACGAACAACATCTACACCTTCACCAACGCGCGCTTCCACCTGCAGACCAAGAAGTCCGTGCGCGGCACGGACCCGGTCGTGAAGTCCGCGAACTACAACGGACTCGAGGGCGCGCTCGAGAACAGCAGCAGCAACGGCAACGGGTCCTACAAGACGGGAACCCTCCGGTACAAGGCCGGATCGGGACGCTACCTCGCCGACGGCTACATCCAGCTGGACTGGTCGGGCGACGGCAAGGGCTACCGGACGACCCAGTTCACCGCATCCCCGACCGTGTAGACGTCACCCCCCGCCCCGCGTCTGCATCCGCGCCCAACAGCTCAATGCCCTCTGCAGCAGCTACAGCTGCGCGCGGGCAGCGGGGGACACCTGCCCCTCCGGTGCCCCCGCTGGGGCCGCTCTCAAGGAGAGCGGCCCCGCAGGGGACCGACGCTCGGACCACATGACCAGACCGATCCGAACACCGCCGGCCGCAGTGATTTCCGGCATGCCACGTTCTGCCGCTCCCCCGAGAAGCGGCACCCATCACGCTGAGAGGGACTTCCGTGAAAACCGCAAACAGGCGCCGCCTCGCCACGCTGACCGCCGCAGCGGCTCTCCTCGGCGGCGGCGCGGTGATTGCCGCGCCGAGCGCGTCGGCCGTCGGTTCGTCGGCCTGCCGCTACAACATCACTCCTGACATCCACAAGCTGCTCATCGATGGCCTCAACTTCAGGACCGGCCCCGGGACGAACTACCTCGCCAAGGGGCTCCTCTACAAGGGGGACAAGTACGTGCCCCGCTGCGGTGTCCGCGTGAACAACAAGGCCTGGATCTACGTCAAGCTCACCCAGCGGTCGAAGAGCGGTTTGAGGGCGGGCACCTGGGGCTGGGTACGGGCTGGCCACACGATCAGTCCGGCGTAGCCGCGGACGCTTGCTTCCCGTGTGATCCCGAAGGCCATGTCGGGATTCGCGCGGCCGGTGTCCTAGTCGTGCCGGCTACGACACCGGCCGCGGAAGCCGCACGAAACGCCCCGCCTCCCCGATCAGTCGAACAAACGCCCCGAGGAGAGCGGCACAGGGGCGGGAACGCACCGACCGACCGACTCAGGGCCGTCCACCGCCGCTATCGGGGACGCCCGTTGCCATGGCCTGCCTCCCCTTCTGCGCGGCCGCCACGCCACCGGCGCGCTCTCCTCGACCCCCGCCCGTGAAAGGCGCGTCCGCATGACCGACCTCACCCCCGCCGCCGCGGCCCTCGATCGCCTCCTGACCGGGCGCCGTCGCCCCGCCCTGGGAGCGTTCCTTCCCGCCAGCTTTCCCAACTGGACTGCCGGCATCGAGGCCCTTCGGGCGTTCGCCCGGCACGGGGCCGACTTCCTGGAGATCGGTGTCCCGAACCGTTCCCCCGCGTTCGACGGCCCCGTGATCACTGCCGCGTATGCCCAGGCCCTGGACCAAGGCGCCCGCATGCCGCACCTCTTTTCCACTGTCCGTCTGGCAGCGTCCACCACGGGCGTTCCCGTTGTGGTGATGAGCTACTGGAACCCGGTCGTCCAGTTCGGCGTGGAGAGCTTCCTCCGCTCACTCGCGCAGGCAGGAGCAGCCGGTGCCATGATCCCTGACCTGCCAGAGGCGCAGGCAGAGGGCTGGCACGCGGCCGCCACCGCAGCCGGCCTGCACACCCCCCGGTTCGCCCCCCGTCAGATCGACGACCCAGCACTGGAGCGCGTCGCCAGCACGGCCTCCGGCTGGGTCTATGCCCCGGCAGCCGACGCCCCCACTGGTTTCCAGGGCGACCTCGACCTTCCCGGGCTCCGCCGTTTCACCACCCGTCTGCGTCAGCACATCGATCTGCCCGTCGTCGCCGGCATTGGCGTCAGTACGCCGCTCCGCGCTGCCCAATGCGCGCCGTACGTCGACGCCGTGGTCATCGGATCTCCCCTGGTGCGCCCCCTCCTTGACCATCCGGGCCGGGGAGGCGGACTCGGCCAAGCCCTGGAGCAAATCGAGGCCTTTGCGGGTGCCCTGCGCGCACCTGCCGCCTTCCACGCCTTCCCCGCGTAATGATCACAGGGACCGACTCCGGCCGGGCCGCGGCCGCACTGAGAGGAAGCACCCCTCCCTTGAGACTCCGATCGGCCACTCGGGCCCTGGCGGCAACTGCGCTGGTTGCCTGCGTGCTGGGCGGATGCGCCCCCGACAGCAGCGGTTCCCACCGCACTGCGGCCGCCGCGGCCGGCCCCGCCGCCGCGGCGGGAACCGCGCAGCATGCGCTCGACGAGCTGCCCGTCCGCGTGGCAGCACCGATGACCGGATACGACCGCACCGGAAAGTTCGGGCCGGCCTGGTCGGACTCAACGACCGCTCCGGGATCGCACAATTCCTGCCGAACCCGCGACGATCTGCTCCGCCGTGACCTGACCGGCATCCGGCTCAAGGACGGCTCCCGGTGCGTAGTTGCCTCCGGCGTACTGAACGATCCCTACACCGGCAAGCACATCGCCTTCCTACGCGGCCCGGGCACCAGCACCGCCGTCCAGATCGACCATGCCGTCGCGCTCGGCGCCACCTGGCGAACCGGCGCCGCTGCCCTCTCGCAGGACCAGAGGGAGAACCTCGGCAACGACCCTTTGAATTTGATCACCACCTCCGGACCCGTCAACGCGGCGAAGTCCGACCAGGACGCGGCAGCCTGGCTTCCGCCACGTGCCGCTTTCCGGTGCACCTACGTCGCCCGCCAGATCGCGGTGAAGGCGAAGTACGACCTGTGGGTCACTGCCGCAGAGAAGACCTCGATGACCCAAGTGCTCACCACCTGTCCGGACCAGGCCCTGCCCACCGACACCTCGCCGGAGGTCGTCGTGCCTCAGCCGCAGTAGAACAGGAGACGCCGTGCCCACTCAGCGTCCCGTCCCCCGCGGACGGGGTGAAGGTGCCCCACGCCGGCCCCGTCCCGAGCCTCTCTCGCCCCCGCCCGAGTGGCGCCGGGACAAGCTCTTCCTCGAGCCGAGCGTTCCGCCGGCCAGTACAGATCCGGACGACGCCGAACACGACAATGCCCCGTACCCGACGATGCCTTCCTCCCGGCGACCGCAGCGCCGACCGTCTTACCGCTGAGCGACGGTGACTCACCCATCCACCCACCCACCCGACGACCAGCAGAAGGAGCCGTCGTGCCCCACGCCCGCCGCCCCGTCGCCAACGGCCTCAGTACCGATCACCCCGCACCGCACCTGCCGTTCGTCGACGACACCCATCTGCACCTGGGGCACGACGACGCGGCAGGCCCCCGCGCGGCGGCCGTGAGGCACACCCTTGTCCCGGATCCACTGCGCCCGGAGCTGGTGTGGTCGATACGCACCCATCCCCGCCACGGCCGGTCCGTCCTGCTCCACCAGGACCCACTGACCCCAACGGTCCACCCGGCCGACGAGCCGCTGCTGCTGAGAGCGGGCGGCTACACCTGGGACACCACTGGGTGGCACCGGCCCGGACACCTGTGGGACGCCACCACCGGCACCTACCAGCGCCAGCCCGTACCCGCCGCCGTGACCATCACTGCCGCCCAACTCCTCGAGAGCCAGGACATCCGCCCGGACAACGGACATATACAGGACGTCACGTCGTTCGACTCTGATCCGCCTGCCCCCGGGGACTGGACCGACTCCCTCGCGCTGTGGGCACGGCGGCGCACCGGCACGACGGACGGTATTCCCCTCCAGCAGAGCATCGTGACCTTCACAGCGCCCGAGCTCGATGCGGAGCACCTCCTCGGCGTTCCGCAGGTGGCGGCCCTCGCCGGCATCACCGCTTCAGCCCTGCGCGCCTACATCTCCCGCGGCGTGTGTGATGTACCGGAGCCCCAAGTCACCCTCGGCCGAAGGGACATGTGGTCCCGGCCCGTCGCCCAGAACTGGGCCGAAGCCCGCCAACGACCTGCACCGCCACCTCCGCCCGTGCCGATTCTTGAGCTGCCGGCCGGCGCTGACGACGTCCGCCGGAACCTGCAAGAGCGGTTCTTCACGACCCTGTGGGCCAGCCCCGCCCGCCGCCGCTGGACCCCCCAGCACCGCACCCCCGAGGCGGTGCGACAACTCGCGGGCGAACTCGCCCAAGACGCCGCCCTGAGCCTGGGCGACATCGTTCCCCTGACAGCACTCGCGGCGAGCGCCGCACGGGCCGCGCTGCACGATCTGGCAGGACCACGCCGGCAGATCACCGCGCCCGTGGCGCGCATGCTCGCTTGGCTCGAAGGACACGATCCCGCCCTCGCTCACGCCACCGTCGAGGAGATCGTCGCCGACGCGAGCCGACGCCTGGACCTGGCCGACAGCGCCGCCCGCCAGGCCGTCATCGACGCCTGCACCCGCCACGCCCTCCGTGCTCCATCCGCCGCGCACCCGTCGCCCCCGCTGTGAGCCGGACGTCAGCGTGAGCGCCTCGCCGCGGCCTGAGCCGGCGGCCCAGGCGCGGACGGGCACTCCAACACGGGAAACGCCTGATAGGCCTCGCCGGCCGTGAACACCACCAGCACCTCCGAGCCGGCCCAGAACGGGCTCACGTCGATCCCCTGGTCAGCCTCCAGGAACTGCAGCCACGCCCGCACCGCTGGGAGGCTTGCGCGATACGCCGTCAACTCCCACGGGCCGGTCGCCGGCCCGCGGCATGCGGCCCGGGAGAGCACCGCGTGCGGGCGATCCGGGCTGCTCGCGGAAAGCGAGGCACCGTCGTAGACCAGGCGAACGCCCTCGAGCTTGCGCCCCGCCACGTCTGCCAGAATGCGGCTGAGGTCCTCAACGGTCAGCTGCGCCATAGGTGTTGCCTCCCTTCCCGTGCCGAGGGCCCGGCTTCTCAGCGGCCGCGCTGCACAGCACCTCCCTTACGAGGCTCGCGCCAGAATGTCGGCGACCGGGTCCGGCGTGTGGGCGTACCGGTCCTCGTCCGCTTCTGCCTTCTGCGCGATCTTCCAACCGCCGTCCTCCTGCACCAGCCGCAGCGCGTACCGGAAAGCATCGCGTCCGGGCCGCTTGCAGGTGGCCAAGGCGCCCTTGCCCGCTGGCTGTCCAGCGGAGGCCTTCACGTCCTGGACCTTGCTGATGGTGACCGTGAGGGCCGAGCTGTCTGGGTCCTGGTCCTTGAAGTAGTCGGTGTAGTCCGCGGTGCAGCCATTGAGCGTGCCGCCGTCGTCGCTGAAGTTGGGCCGGGCGGCCTTGGCCTCCAGATTGCACATCTTGTCCGGCTGAGCCGGCTTGGACATCCACGCGGTCATGTACTGCTTGGCGACAGCGGAAACCTCCTGTGTCGTCTGCGCAGCCTTGTCACTGCCGGAGTCCTTGGCGTCGTCGCTGGAAGCCCCGCACGCGCTGAGCGCGGCCGCGGCCACAGAGGCGCTCACCAATACGGCGGTTCGACGTCGCAGTCGTCCAGTCACGGCGTGCTTCCTCCTCACATCGCAGGCGGCCAGGCCAGCCTGCAGGGGTTAGATCATCGCGGTATCCGACCTTTTCACGAACGGTCGTTTGATACCGCATCGATTGCTCAACCCGGCGCGTGGAGAAGCTGTGAGCACCGCGTCGACTGTGGGATGCGGGAAAGTGGGCGGCCGCCGGATCTCCCTCACGCACCAGAGCCGCGCCTTCTTCAGCGCCCGCGGATACGAGACCGGTCAGGCACTCCTCCAACCCGCCACCATGGGAACGTGCGTACCTGGCGAGCGCTTACAGCACGACCCTGATCTGGAAGAACCAGTCCGCAGGCATTGCGGTGCCGGAGACGACAGCACGAGGCAAGTCCTGACGGGCGTGCTCGACGAGCGACGAGGCGGCCAAGGCGGGCAGGTCAGGTGTTGGGAACAGGGTCAAGGGACCACCCTCTGCAGGGAGCGTTCGGGATACCATCGGGCAAGCGCATATCACCGTGAAGCGTGCCTTGCCCGGACCCACCTCCGGGCTGTGGTGAATCCAGCTGCCGCTGGGAGGTGACGCAGCGGTGATGCCCGGCGCCTTCCGTCGTCCTTTGACCGCCCCTTGCGCACTCTGGCGTTTGTCGTGGTGGGACGGCATGACGCGGAGCGTGCAGGAGCCGTCTTGTCATCGAAGAACATCACCAACCGCCAGCAGATCGCCAGGGCACTCCACAAAGCTACGGGCTGCGGGTACCAGCAGGCTCTGGAGCGCGTCGTCCACGCCGCTGAGCGCAACCTGCTGCCTCCGGTCCTGGACGCGGCCGGTCGTGCGGAAGCCGTCCGCATTCTCACTGACCCGACTGCGGCCGGACCCGTCCGGGGCCCCATGCTCGCGAAGGACTATCTGAAGGCCCTTGTTGAGGAGTTCCGTCTCCTGGGGTGGGGTGCTGGCGACCGTGGTCCGGATCTGGATTGTTTCGGCCTCACGACTTACGCAGGACCCGTCGCAGGACTGAGCTTGTCCGTGGGCCGCGCAGACGGCGACGCCGGCAGCGATGAACTTGATCCGGACGACCCGGAGCAATCTGACCTGTCCAAGCCGCTGTACCTGATGTCGATGTGCCCGTCGGGCAACGCCACGGTCGAGGACTTCGAGGACGGCCTCGCAGACTGCTCCACCGAAGCCGTCGTCGTCACCGCGCGCCGTATGGACACCGAACTCGGAAAGACGCGGCTCCGCAGGGTCCGGGGCATGGAAGCGGGATCCACCACCCCGTGCCCGATCTGCGGAGACCGGTACCCCGAGCACCATTTGCTCAAGAACTCGCACAGCGCCGATCCCGTGTGCCCCGCCTGCATCTTTGACGGCGACCAGCGCTACCGCGCCGACCTCCCGTACCTCGCAGTAAAACTCGACCAGCTCCTCAACGACGACCTGGCCGCACCGGCGGGATGGGACGCCGTCGCGGCCGTTCTCGCCCTGACCTGCGGACCCCGCCTGGGCACCCGGCTCGACCGAGCGCTGAAGGAGCGCGGCGGCTGGCCGTTCGTCATGGAACGCTGGGGTGAGCCTCTCCAGCGCTCCTGGATCTGGCTCCCGCCACCCGCTCACCGCCACAAGGCGTTCAAGCACCTGGGCGCCGGCGCGACCCTGGCCGCACTCGTCGACGCCGTCGACCGCCACGACCCCACCGCCCGCGCATCTGCGAAGGCCCTGTGCCGGGATTCCGGAGTGCGCTGGAGGGACGCCCTGTGGCCCGTCGCGATCGCCTACGCCGTGGCCTTCACGACCCAGGGCTATGAGCGCGACCGCCACCGCACCCCCTTTCACGTCGTCCACTCCTTCAGCGACGGACTCGAACAGACCATGAGGCCGTTCGCCGTCACCGGGGACGCCTCGAACGTCGAGTACGGGCTCGAAGCGCTCCTCAAGCACCAGCTGCTCCCGATGCTCCTCGGGCACAGCCTTGACGAAGAACCCGACGACCCCCGCCGACGGTACGGAACAGAGCCCGACGACGACCGCCCCGCCCGGACCCCCGCCGATGCTCACCTCACCCACAGCATCGACCGCACGAATCAGGTCGCCGTCGTCCTGGGCAAGATCCCTTTCACTCCGCCCGGTGTTCCGAGCTGGGACGGATCAGCAGTAACCGGAGCCCATGCCGAAGGCCTGGGCAGCACCGCGCCCGCGAACGACCTGTGCCGTGCGGTCCGCGACGAAGCCCGCCAACAGGCGGCTGAAGCCCTCTACGACCTCGAAGGATGCGACGCGGTCGACGCCGAACAGGCGTGGGCCCGCAACGGCTGGTGGATTCCCTCGGATGACGCCCCCCACGCGGTACGTCAGGCGCAGCACTTCCTCGGCACGAAGACCAGGGTGCACGCGCTGTGGTTCGGTCCCGACGGACAGCTCCCCGAACCCGTGCAGATTTGCGTCGACACCACCAGCGTCCATACGCACAGCAGCGGTCCCCGGGATATGCCGTGGCTGGAGGTGTGGGACGGCCATTCGGTGTTCGGGCTGACGCTGTCCGACATCGCACTCGTCCGCCGAGCCGAAATCGGAGACGAACTCACCCAGGTATGGCTGTCCCACAACCTCTCTGACCGCGAGGACGACGTAACGGTGGAGGAAACCACTCCTGGCACGACGGACGGGCCGCTCCCCACCCTCGATGAACTGTCCCTGCTGACCAACGAGTTCCTGCATCTGGCAGGACACCGGCTCGGCGCGGGCTGGAAGAATGTCGACGAGAAGGCATACGCCGCCCACCAGCGCCTTGAAAAGGCTCTGGAAGCCGAATACACCGGGTTCCTGGCCACGACCGTCAAGGTGTGGATCAACCTGTTCGACACCACACACCCCTGCCCGAGCGGCCGGAACCAGGCATTGCCCGGGTACGCCACGACCGGCAAGCCCTACGAGGTGGAATTCCACGTCCACGCCCACGACCCGTCCTGCGGCTGCGGCCAGGAGTACGGCTTCGGCGACTTCTCCGACCGCGTCTGCCAGCTCCTGATCGTCCTGTGCCTGTACGGCGGGGTGATCGAGGTCCACCCCATGATCGAGGCCGCCACCGCGACGGATACTCCGGACGAGCACCAGGTCGCGCTGCGCGACATCACCTGGGAGGTCGACGGACCCGACGGCTACGACTTCCGGGAGGTCCAGCGCCGAGTGATCCGGGACGTCACCGACGCCGAATCGAACCTGAACACCGACACCAACCCGACCTACATTCCGCCGTACATGGTCGCCGACGGATGGTACCTGCCCGCAGGCGGCACCTCGATGATGTTCCACGGGCGCCGACACGGAGACGAAGACGAGACGGACTAACCACAACTGTCGGCAGGAACGGACCAGGAAACCGGTGTTGTCAGAAGTTGTGACAACACCTGATCCGGCCCCTGTACGGGAGCGAAGATGACGTTGCCTGGGAAGGTTCAGCTTCCCGGGCAACGCCAGAGAGCAACAGGTCTCAGCCATCGTCGGTCCAGCTGTTCAGCGCGGCAGGTCTAGGTTGTGAGGGGCAGGATGCTCCGCCTCTCTGTCCCACTTCCTGTCCGGGCTGCACGGCGTGCCCGACGAGTGACAGCCGGCCGTCGAAGACGTCCGTCAGCGGCGAGCCTCCGCAGCCGCCTTGAGCTTGGCCTCAACCTCGGGCGGTAGCGGGAGAACCGGCACGGCGGCCGGGTCGGTCGGCCGCTCCTCCTGAAAGCCATCGCGCCCGGCGACCATCGACCAGTGGCTGACCTCGCGAACCTGGTGGGCGGAGACCTCCCACAGCGAGTAACCGGCGCCCATCGAGTCCGCTCCGCCCATGTCGAACCAGTTGATCCGCATGTACCCGCCGTACAAGGCCAGCGCCGTCGACATCCACTGCATCGACACCGGGTCGATGTCGCAGGCCCACCCGTCGCGGTACGGGTGGGTCCGGTACTCGAGGTAGCCGAAGCCGTCGCGCCGGGCGAACGCCGGCAGCGGGCCCGACGCCGGCACACTGCCGCTGCCATCGCTCGTCAGGTACATCTCGCGCGCCGCACACCCGGGGTCGTCACAGGACACCTCGGTGTCGGACAACCGCAGCCACAACGCCACCTGCGCGTCCTGCCCGTTCTCGGTGGGCAACGACCACACCCGCTCGCGGCACTGCGACGCCTCATGATCGCGCAACCGCCACTGATCGGGGAGCTCATGCGACAGCCGGTGCAGGTAATGGCCGACCAAGCGCCACCCCTCCTCGGCCGACGGGCTGATGACGTGGGCGGTCTCGGCAGTCATGCCCGGATTCTAGGGCCGGCGCCGGCGGCCCCTGGCCCGTACGCCGAGAACGCTACTCGCTCGGGGCGTTGCACCAGGAAGCTGCCCGGCAACGTCGAGCCACTGTCTTTGCGGTCACGAGCCTGTCCCATCGCCCCCGTTGGCACCGCGGACGCCCTGCCCGTCGGGCTGCACGATCCCCGCAGCAGCCCGGACCTGCCGCAGCAAGGCGCCGGCCTGCTGCTCGTCACCCGGGTCGAGGTACAGCAGCCGCATCAGGATCATCTCCGCGGTGTTCCACCGCTTCTGCCGGTGCGCGACCAGCGCCAGACCGAACAGCGCCCTCAGCAAAGGCCGGTTGGACTCCTCCCGCCACAGCAGCACCGGGCCCGCATCAGAGGCGCCGCCGTACATCGGGAAGTGCAGCGGCACCTCTGCGACGGCGAGGGCGCACTCGTACCAGCGCCGCGCTTCCACAAGAACGCCGCGATGCCCCTCCGCTCCGCGTTCCCTGGCGGCGGCAAGGACGAGATCGGACTGCAGCACGAACGCCTCCGCAGCTGCGGGCTGCTCCCTCACCAACTGCTCCAGCCGCGCGGCCGCCTCGCCGGGCGCGAGACCGCGTAGTCCCTCGCGGGTGGCAGGCGGCAGAAGGTGAGCGTCCGGGAGCCGGAAGGCAGACCGGACACCTTGGGTGAGCACGTGGCGCTTCCACCGGTCCGGCTCGTCGACCGCCTCCAGCAACGCGGGGTCGATCTCCTCGAGCTCGTCCTCCTCGTCCGAACTGGCGCCGTAATCCAGGGCTTCCACTCCGGCCGCGGCGAGGAAGGACGGATCGAACTCGCTGCCGCACGGCTCCGGTTGCCCCTGGTCGCGAGCCCGCCCAGCCGCCTCCATCGCCTCCCGGCACAGACCGGAACGCAGCAACGTCATCGAGACCGGGTGGTAGGCCTGCGGCCACATGTGCGCGCCGATCCCCGGCCCCCAGTACTCGATGTCCTGGCGCAACAGAAACCGCAGAGCCATGTCGCAGCCGGCCCCGTCGAGCCGCGGGCCCTGCTGCATGATCCGGTCGGCCTCGCCCTGCACCGTCGACAGTGCTTTCTGGTAGCCCATCTCGGTCTCGTAGTCGAGCCGACGGGCGATCCGCGAGAAGTGCGTGGGGGAGGTGCGAGGGGTTGAAGACATGGCGCTCTCCTGATCACGGTCCCGCGGACCGCACCGCCCACCTCGGTGCGCCGACAGGACCGTCAGGCCGGGCGCGAACACTGCATCTGCTCTCCGGGGCCGAGCACCGGCTCGGTTCACCCGTACGGCCAACGGTGGGTCAGGCCGACAGGCGCACGCCCCCTGGGACGCGCTGCGCCCAGCGTAACCGCGTGATACGGGACCGCGCAGCCAGGCGCAGGAAGTTCCCACCCCCGCGATGGGACGCCCCGATTTGAAGAGGTGAGTTGGGAAAACGCAGATCGAGGTGTGCTCGCCCCTGCTCGTCGATCAGATCCGTACCGGAAGAGTGAGACGACACGTGACGATCCACGTCGTTGGAGATGACAGGGCTGCTCAGTGACTTGCGCGGCTCGGTGATGAAGCGCAATCGCTAGACGTATGCAGCCATAGCCGTTGTGTTCGGATCTGCCGGAGCAGCCTGGGCGCATGGCAGATCATGGCCTGGATGATGCGAGTACGATCCGCCATCAGCACCACACGATGCATGAGGAGAGGTAACTGCCATGTCCGAAGGCGAATCAGCAACCACGGAACTCAAAACGCAGTACGCCGCTCAGGTGGCTACGGACCTCGAGCGCAACACCAAGGATCAGGAACGTATCGCCGCCGAAGTATCCGTGCTCCAGGAGCAGTTGCTCGCCCTGCAACGTGACCATGCCCTGTTGGTCAACCTGCAGCATGCGCTGAGCGGCGAGCGCCCCGCGGACGCCGGTGCACGTTCAGAGGAGACTGTCACGCCTTCGGTACCGCGGCAGGCTTCGGCCGAGCCCACGCCGGCCAGGCAGAAGAAAGCCGCTGCCCCGAAGCGTGCCAAGAGCCTCGATGCGAAGGCGCCCACGATCGGTGCGAAGCAGCCCACTCTCGTGGAGCTCATCCGTACCCATCTCGGTCAGCAGTCCGAACCGCGGTCCTCCGCGGAAATCAGCACCGCGCTGGCCCAGGCCCATCCCGACCGTGACATCAAGCCCAAGGTCGTGCGCACCACGGTCGAAGGACTCGTCGCCAAGGGGCATGTCCAGCGCATCAAGCAGGGCTCGTCGATCTACTACACGGCCTCCGAGACTGCCCCGGCCGACACCTCGCCGAAGCAGAAGGACCTGGTCACTGCTTGACGCGAGAAAGTGCAGACCCCTGCACCATGGGTTCGGCGAAGCACGGCGCAGCGGGAATTCGGCTCTGCAAGCATGGAGCGGTGACACGAATGAGGCGCCACCAGCCGCTCGATGGTGTACAGCTCGGACTGCGGTACGAGGAAGGGCGAGTGGCACAGTGGATGCCCCTGGCAGACGTTGACGTCCACGAGCTGGCCCGCGCCCAGCCATGGCGACGCCAGCTCACGCACCGAGGCGAGGAGCTCCACCTCGGGCAGTACGCCGCGATCAGCACCGGCCAGTCCGGGGCAGCCACGGACGGTATCTGGGAACGCCTGACGCTGGCGGACTTCGACCCCACCGTGCGGTCCATGATCGGCCAGCCGTTCAAACTCCGCGCCGAGGAAGGCCCCGGGAAAGCCGGCTACATCCCCGACCTGATGCTGATCAGCAACGACGGCAAGGTCACCATCGTCGACAGCTCTCCGACGGCCGGGGAGCTGTGCCCCTCGGAGCGGGTACTGGACTGGGCCGAGGCAGTTGTCCGGGCCCGCGGTTGGAACTATGAATGGTGGGCGGGCCCCAAGGACGCGCAGTACCACACCAACATCAAAGCCCTGCGCGGCTTCTGCCGACCTATGCACCAGTCCCAGCAGGCATTGATCGAACCCATGCTCGCCCTGTGCGCCGACGCTGAACTCCCCATCGGCGCAGTGGAAGAGAACCTTGCGAGCGAGAAGATGCCTAAGGCCATGGTGCGGGGGGTGATCCAGCACCTGCTGTGGTGGGGCGACCTGACAACCGACCTGCACCGCCCGATCACCGCCTGCACGCGAGTACGCACCGACGCGGCGGCCCGCAGGCCCGCCCCGGACCAATGGGATGTTGGGACCCGTTTGATCCTTGGATACGACCGCGGCACCATCGTGCACTGCGGCAGCGCCCAGTTCGTCGTCGATCTGGACCCCAAACTGTTCGGGCAGGGCGAACGCAACTTCAGCCGCCAGGATCTGGCCGCGGCGGCTACCGCCTTCCCCACCGCCTACCAGCGACCACTCTTCCCGACCCAGCCCTTCACCGTGCCCCGCTGACCGGAGATCCCGGCCACGCGCCACGGGCCTGCGCTGAGGACCGCACCGCTACGGATGATGGATTCGGGGCTTGTCGACCCGGTTTGGGGCAGCATGGCGGCCGCTCGTTTTTGGTCGGGACCGCCGAGACGCCTGGTGAGGGATTCGGGCACCCCGCACCGTCCAGTGGGGAACAGCGCTACCCTCCAGTGCCTCGCCCTCGCCGAGACCGGGTGGGCCAGGTCGAGGCGCTGTTCGCCGCCCAACTCCGTCCGCCGCGCAGCCCCGAGAGGCAGGCGGCGCCGAGCGGTGCGAGGATGCTCTACCGTGTCTCGCCATGACGGTATTGATCATCGGAGGCAGCGGATTTCTGGGCGCCGAGCTGGTGCGTCAGGCGGTTGCGGCTGGCCATGCGACGGCCGCTACCTTCGCGACCAGGCCCGTCAGCACCCCCGGGGTCGCATGGCACGCCGTCGACCTTCGGGACCCCGAGCGCGTTGACGCAGTCGTCGCCGAGACGGCCCCGCACCTTGTCGTCAACGCCACGAGCGGCGATTCGGACTGGGCGGTCACGGCCGAAGGCCCGGTCCGCCTGGCGATGGCTACGGCACAGCACGGCAGCCGCCTGGTCCACGTGTCCAGCGACGCAGTGTTCTCCGGCGCCCGCATCCACTACGACGAAACAGATCTTCCCGACCCGGTCACGCCGTATGGTGCGGCGAAGGCCGCAGCCGAGACAGGCATCAGATTCGTGCACCCGGACGCCGTCATCGCACGCACCTCGCTGATCATCGGCGACCGACGGTCTGTGCATGTACGCGCGGTGCACGAACTGGCTGCCGGTACCCGGAGCGGGGTGCTGTTCACCGACGACTTCCGCTGTCCGGTGCATGTCGCTGACCTGGCTGCAGCCCTGCTGGAGCTCGGCTTCGGCGACTCGCACGGGGTTCAGCATCTCGGGGGAGCCGACGCCCTGAGTCGTCATGACCTGGGCGTCCTCATCGCTGAGCGGGACGGGCTCGACGCCTCCAAGCTGCCCGCGGGCCTGCGGGCCGACGCAGCGATTCCAGGGCCGCTCGACGTACGCCTCGACAGCCGTGCGACCCAGCGCAGACTGCGCACTACGTTGCGCGGCGCCCGCCAGTTTCTTGCCGCGGGAGCATGACGCTTCCTCCAGGCGCATGGGGAGGTCCTCGGGTGGGTTGGAGGGTCAATGGGCGCGGGGGCTCATAGAACGTGGTGCTGCCAGGGGAGCGTCAGGGGCTCTTCCGCCCGGTAGGCCGCTCCGGGTAGTCGCTGCACGGCTTCATGTCCGGGATGCGGTCCGGGGGCGGCGGGCGGCCTCGCCCCCTGATGCGGCGGCCTGTTGGACGAAGCTGTCGAGGTTGTTGGTGGGCCAGCGTGACGAACGAGGTCACGGCCGCCGCCTCGTACTAGCTACCGGCGACGACCTGGAAGCGGCATTTCGATCCGCACCGGTGACGGGGCGGGCTCAGACCATTGCGGGCGGAGTGTCTGCGGCGATGGCCTCCACCCAGGTCGCCAGCGCGGCTTCGTAGCGGCACCTGGTCGTGTGCGAGGCCGCGTGGAGTTCGGCCAGCCGGGGCTCGAAGGCGAGGATGTTGGTTTCGACCGACTCCGGCATGCCGGCGATCAGCTCACGAGGGGTGCGGCCGCGTCCGGGTGCAGGGGTGCGACGCAGGGCGCTGGCGATGAGGATGCGCAGGGACTCCTCGCTCATCGTGGGCACCTGGGGCGAGGGCCGCTGACCGAGTTCCTGCAGCACAGTCTGGTGCATGAGCCGGTTGTAGTGGGCGTCATTCAGGGCGTGGTGCTGGGGTGTGGTCTGTTCGGGGATGTTGGTGATGCCGAAGTCCTCGATCGGGTCGGCGATCTCCCGCACGCGCTGGGGGACTGCGGCGGGCATGAGGTCCCAGTCGTGGTCCCACAATGCGTGGATCCGGATGAGGTCTCCGGCGCCGTAGTACGCCCACATCCTGGCTTTCGGGCCGTCGGCGTAGTACGCGGCCACCTCTTGGCGGATCTCGCCGATCGTTTTGACGTCGGGATGGCTGACGTCCAGGAGTCCTGCTGGGGTGCGCGGCAGGTGGGGCCACACCTGGGTGCGCAGGAACGTGTCGGCGAGGAGAGCGTCGAGGTCGACTTCGGCGTTCACCGCGTAGTAATCGTTGCCAGCCGTGTCACACAGGCCGACGGATATGAGTCCGCGTGGAGTGACGTCCTTGCGGACGAACTCGCAGTCGCCGTAGGTATCACGCAGGTTGAGCAAGGGTTCCTTCTCTCAAGTAGGTGGGGCGGGCGCCGGTGCGCGCGGCGCGGCTCAGCACGACAACAGCGGGGGGCCGGTCGCCACGGCGGGGCGTCGCGGGGTCACCGGGCGGGAGAGCTCGGCGGCCTGCTCGCAAGGCGCCCGGCCCAGATCCGGAAGTCTTCCGACGGGCGGTAGCCGGCTGCGTCCATCAGGCGCCACAGGGCGGCCGTGGGCACCAGCACCCGCTCGGCGCAGCCGGAAACGAGCGGGGCGCGGAATCCGATGGCAGGGCCCAGATCGCGGACGAACCAGAGCAGGTCTCGGCCACTGCGGCGCACCCGGATGTGCGCGGTGTCGTAGCGGACCCTGGTTGTCGTCAGCCGGCTGGCCTGGCGGCTCGGCCGCATGCCGCCATGGTGAGCAGGGCTGGTGCTCATCAGTAGCTGAACTCCCCGGTGCGCAGGTCGATCGTGAGGGTGTCGCCGTAGTCGGGGCGCACGGTACTGGCGTGGTCGGCGAGGACGCCGGGCAGGTCCTGTTCGTCGACATCGAGGTCGTCAAGGTCGAGCGTGGTGACCGTCCCGTCGAAGTGCACGAAGTCGACGCTGTAATCGTCCCAGAAGGTGCCGTTGTCGTAGACGCTGGAGTCGAAACGGATTTCCGCCACCGGCCAGGGAGACTCCAACAGGCCGTCGACGAGGGCCCGGTGGGCGCCAGCACGGAGGAGACCGAGGAGCCGTGCCTGGTACCGGGGCACCTGGCGGGAGATCGACATGGCTTCGACGCGGTGCAGCCACGAGGTGTTGAGGGAGTCGAGGAACCTGCAAAGACGTTCCTCGAACTGAGGGTCGGCGGTGGACGGGAGGTCGAGCGGCGGACGCTCGATGGCAGGTGACAGGGGCATGCGTGGGCCTTTCGGTCTCACGGGCAGAGGGCGCCCTTCCACCAGCGCGCATCGTGGCGTCGGGGCGGCAAGGGGAGAGGTGGACGGCGCAGGGCGGGGCACCGTCCCGGTGAGAAAGTCAGTTCCGGTGACCGGTGTTGGCGGCCAGCCAGGCGGCGAACAGCTCGGCCATCCGCTCGCTCTCGGCGGCCAGGCCCGTGCCCACGGGCAGGATGATCTCCCGACGGTCACCGGCGTGCCTGATCCCGCCGTACCAGGAGGAGTCGTGCATCCACGCCGGGTGCGTGGCGCTGTGCGTGGTCTTCGCCGGACCCCAGATGCACCGGTAGAAGTGAGCCTCAACGTCCCCGCGCCGGTAGACCACATGGTTGTTGCCGCTGTCGTCATGCTCGACCTCGACGACGATTCCCCGCGCGGCGAAGGCAGCGGTGAGCGTCTGGGACGCCGGAGTCTCGTCGACCTCCGGCAGGGAGATCAGCCGACGGCCCAGATTGGTGATGAAGGGATGGTGATCCTGGCCCCGGGCACCCTGTTCACCCCGATCGGTGAGGTAGGTGACCAACCCGTCGCCGACGAGGGCCTTCAGCGTCGGCCAGGGCGTCTCCGTGTCGATGAGCCCGGCCTTGCGAGCGACGGTCACGCTCATGAGCGCTCGGGCCTTGGCAGCGGTCAGCAAGGCGAACCGCCCGGACTCGGTGAGGCGATGACGGACGCGGTCACTCCCGTTGTCGGCAGGGACGGGCTCGATCCAGCAGCGGCGGGCCAAGCCGGCAAGGGAGCGAGCTGCGATGTCGTCGGGGAGCAGGAGGTCGGGATCGCGCAGGGCTGCCAGCATCCACTGCCGCTGGCGGGAGTTCGCGGCCGGTGTCGTGCGACTTGCCGTGGGGATCGTGCTCATCAGCGGAGTTCTCCTTGAGGGGGTCAGAGGTACAGGGCGACGCGCGCCACTCCTTTTCGACGTTCATGTCGAAGGTCACGGCGTCGGGCCGGGGCTGCCCGGTGCCGGCGAAGTGCTCCTTCAGTGCCTCGCGCAGTGCCTCGAAGGCGTCGTCATCGGCGCTGAACGGGACGATGTCGGCGATGCGGCGTCCGTTGCGCTGGCGCCCGCAGAGCTCGCACAGCCGCGTGGACTGCGGGTTGTCGTGGCCGCAGGGGTGGCGGCGGCACTGCCACAGCAGGCGGGCAGCACGGAGTACCTCGCGGACGGTCGGCTCCTGTTCGGGCGTTGCTGCCTGCAGGACGAGCTCGACGGTGCTGGGCATGAGGGCCTCCAAGACGAGAATGGGATGTACTCAAACTCGAAAGGCGCGGCAAGACATACGAGTCACAAAGACGTGATGGGTGCGAGAGTCTGCTTCGTCGGCCCGGCGGCCGCGCGAGTCGCGGTCACCCCTTCAGCTGATGCAGGTGCGCGAGGGCGTCCCGGTACTGCTCGTCGGATATCTCGCCCGCCTCGTACGCGGTCTGAACGGAGTGGAACAGCACATCGAGAGTGGTTTCCACGGCTGATGCCTTTCGCTCTGGCGGGGCGGCTGGTGGCGCCGCCCCGTATTTGCGGACGGGGAGTGGAACGGCGGCCGGGGTAGGTGCTGTGCAGCTCCGGCACCCCGGCCGCCCGGCGCCGTTCAGGCGACTCCGGCCAGCTCCTCCATCGCCTTGCCCCGCCGCTCGATGTACAGGGCGAGATTGATGGTGCTCTCGCCGTCGTCGTCCGCAATGAGGAGGTCTTCGATGAAGCGGTCCTTGACCTGTCGCCACAGGGCCTTGAGATCCCCGACGGTGGCGTCCGCGCGGCGGGCCTCGGCGATGAGGTCGGCGACCGGGGTGAGCGGGGGAAGGGGTTCACCAGCGTCCAGCCACTGCCTGACGTCGGCTGCGAACTCGGGTCCCGGGCGGTTGACGACTCGGTCGGCCAGATCGACCGAGAGCGCCTTGGTGACTTCGAGCGTGTGGTCGGAGTGCATGATGCCGACGAGGTTGAACTCGTGCTCTGCGCCGTCGCGGTGCTCG
Source organism: Streptomyces sp. NBC_00637 (assembly GCF_045161545.1). Taxonomy (NCBI): domain Bacteria; kingdom Bacillati; phylum Actinomycetota; class Actinomycetes; order Kitasatosporales; family Streptomycetaceae; genus Streptomyces; species Streptomyces sp. NBC_00637. The sequence goes on from NZ_CP109047.1 coordinate 175,417, forward strand.
GGCTTGCCCGCGAACCGCCGCATGACGCTGCGGCCGTGCTCGTCGATCTCCACCACGTGGTCAGTCTTCGTTCGCATCGTGACGATGACGTGCCCGGGGTAGCGAAACAGCGCGTCCCACATGCGGCGCTCGTACGGCCGGACTGCGTTCCAGCCGGCGTTGTGGCCGCCAGGCCCCGGCTTGGCGGCCTCGTTCGCCTGGTCACGGATGCCGCCGTTGCCCGACCAGAACAGGGAGTACGAGTCCACGATGACGGTCTCGTATCCGAGTGCCTGACACTCGGCGAGCGCGGCCACCAGAGCTTCCGCCGAGCAGAACGTCAGCGGCGGGCAGAGATCGAAGTCGAACTCGTCCGCGTACTCGGCGGCCTGGGGGTGGACTGTCTCGATGACCGCCGTCGACTTACCAAGAGCCGACGCGAGAACCAGGGCGGTGTACGTCTTGCCGGAGCCAGCCCCTCCCAGGAGCGCTGCGCGGGCCCGGGTCTGCATCTTGACCGCCCGGCGGAAGGCATATTGGGGATGGGCGCCGCGCAGCCGCTCTGCGATGGCCGCCTCCTGCGGCGTGATCGTGATGTCGGTCAACGACTCTCCCGGAGCGCATCTGCGATCGGATGGGGGCGGTCCCCGCTCACGGCACGACGAAGCCGCACCACCGGGAATCCAACCCCTTTGACTCGTATAATTTTACCAGCTTTCCGTGGTGAAATCGACTCATCTCCGCAGGTCAGATGTCGGATGGCTCTGAAGATTTCAGTAGCGCAAGATTCATTTCAGTGGAAATTTCAGTAGCGCACGAAAGACTTCAGTAGGTTCTTCAGTAGGGCACCGAACAGTTCAGGAAGTCGTGGTGGCTCCTGGCCCCCGTCGGTCAGGCGCGCCCGTCGAAACGTAGGGAGAATGCCCAAGCATGGGACACGTCGTAGGTGACATCGAGAAGTACGGGCGCGCCGTGAAAGACGGCGAGATGATGTTGCAGGAGGCCGTGTCTGCGCTGGTCGCCGCCAGCAAGGGAGGCCTGGCCCCTCTTGGAGCCGCTGACCTCTTGGCGAGCTGGGAGACCGCCCGCTCCGAGTACGCAGAGGTGGCCCCCGATGTTCTGCCCGAGGACCCCGACGAGCACCTGGCGTTCGTGAAGCAGTACGGCGAGCGGTCCCGGGCGAGGATTGCTGACCTGGACTTCGCGATGAAGAACGGCATCGCCCCCGCCCGGCTCCAGGACTGACCGGTAGGGGTACAGCGGTTTGGCGACGGGCTGCACTGAACTCTTTCGTGCAGCCAACATGACCGCGGACACCGCACGGAACACTTCAGTGGCCAGCTCACAGCCGTGCCGACTGAAATCTTCGGTGCGGTCCAACATCAGATGCCAGATGACTCTCAGGAAGTCGGTAGGGGGCGGAAGGGTTCTCCCGGCGAGCACCGACGACCTCTGTCAGGTGCACCGCGGACGGATCAACGACACGAGCCGTGCCCTGAGGTCCGAATCCGGGCGTGATCCGCTGGCGGTGTTGTCCTGCGGGGTCGAGGAGTAAAGACGCGCCGGCGGTAGCGAGCGGGCGTTGCTGTCGGTCTCGCCCGGGGCGCGCTGCCGCGGCCCTGCTGTGTATCGCCAACGACCCCCGACTGGACTGGCGGGATAGCAGTTCCTGTACTCGCATGAGCGGGCGGTGGAGCCGGACCCACCCGCGGCAGAAGACAGACCGGTGCCAACGGCACGGGCACTGAAATGTCTGCAGCTGCAGCCCCATCTTGACCGGACGCACGGATCATCCCAGTGCCCACATCAGAGAGTCGGCTACTCCAATACGCCGGGCCCGGCACACTGAAGACCCCGACACAAAGGAGTGGGGGTGCCAGCATGCGCCGGCACCCCCACTCCTCGTCCGCTACAGCAGCCGGTAGGGCCGGCCGTCCTCGGTGAACCCGTCAGGTCCACCCTCGGTCCCTTCCCCCGCCTCGGGCTGCTGGCGCGGCCTCTTGAAGTCCTCGAGGGTCTCGAAGAACCAGTAGGGCCTGCCCAGTTCGTCGTAGGCGACGGGCTCGACCACCCGGCCACGAGCGAGGGCCTGCTCGAACTTCTCAACCGTGGGGAAGCCCAGGTGCTCGGAAGCATGCGGCACGTAGTACCGCCAGCGCCCCCCGGTGGCGGGGTCGACAGCCACACGCTCGCCGGACGCAGGATCGGGCTGCTCCACGGGACACGGATCGATGGTCGGCTCCACCGGTGTCCACCGGCCGGGCCCCTTCTGCTGGATCTCCGGGACCAGCGCACCGTCCTTGTCCATGTAGCCGATGGCCTTGAGGAACGCCACGACGACCTTGCGCGGGTACTTCGGCCGGGGGCCCTCCGCCTCGGGGACGGCGACGCCCATGTCCTTGGCGACCTTGCGCAGTGGCGACGGAATGACGGGGTGGTAGCCGTGGGCACCCCGGCCACGCGGTGCGCTGTGCCACTTCTGCGGCGTTCCGCGGGCCACCCCGGCCATCTTCGCGATGTCGCTCAGGCTCAGCAGGTCATCCGGCTTGCCCTGCAGACCGACCGGGACCCTGGGTGCTTCGCCGGCCTTCGGCGCCGTCGCCTTGTAGTCCTCAAGAGTCTCCCGGAACCAGAAGGGGCGACTGAACTCGTCGAAGCCGTCCGGCGCGACCATCTCGCCTCTGATCATGGAGGCGTCGATACCCTCTGCCGATCCCAGCTCAAGAACCTCTGCGGCGTGCGGCACGTAGTAGCGCAGTCGGCGCCCGGTCTTCTCGTCGACGGTGAAGGGCCGCTCCCCGGAGCCGGCCTCCGGCTGCTTCACCGGCCGCGGATCCAGGGTGGGCTCAACCGGCTTCCATCCCCTGGCCCGTGTCGCTTGCACCACAGCACCTTCCTTGTCCATGTAGCCGGTGGCCTGGAGGAAGGCCACGACGACCTCGCGGGGGTACTTCGGCCGGCTGCCCTCCGCCTCGGGGACGTCAATGCCCATGGCCTCGGCGACCGCGCGCAGCGGCGACGAGACGACGTGCTGGCCGGCGCCCTGGCGGGCGGGCGCCTCGTGCCACCTCTTCGCGGTGGGCTGGCCGACCCCCGCCAGCGCGCCGATCTGGGTGAGGTTGAGCAGGTCGTCCGTACGGGGCGCTTCCAGTTCGTCGTCCTGGGGCATCAACAGTCCTTGTCTCGTATAACTAAGTCAACAGCGAGGGTACGTTAAGTTATCCGCGTCAAATAGCTGGGCGGCGTCCCTCGTTCGGGCGTCCCACCTCCCCCTGATGTGACAGCAGCCCGCGGCCGCGCGTGCGCGGTCCGGCGGGCCCGTGGTCTCCGACTCAGCCCTGGGCGGCAAAGACGCTGCCCAGGGCGCTGCAGCAACGGCTCAGACCGGCTTTCGACTCCCCGGCCGGCCATCGCGAGTACCTCAGCGAGCGCCGGCACTACGGGCCGCGAGAAAAGTCCGGAACGGGCTCACGATTCCGTCGTACAGCTCCTCATCGCTGGTGTTGGCGGGGTCGGCGGCGTGGAAGAAGCCGACGTTGCGCAGCTGGGCCGGCAGGCCCCTCATGAAGTCGACCTTGTCCCCGTATCCCACGAGCGCGAAGAACATCGACTCCTCCGCCTCCTGGAAAGCCTCAACGGCCGCCGCCGGGTTGTTCGGCCGGCCGTCGGACTGGAAGACAACGAGCGCGGGTGCCGTGGCGCCGGAAGCCCGATAGTGGGCGACCGCGGCGTTGATGCCCCGCTCGTAGTACGTGCGCCCCATGTGGCCGATCGCCTCGTGCGCGGCCTGGATGCGGCCCGCGTAGTCGTCGACGCTGACGACCGTCTCGCCGTCGAGACCGGTGGAGAAGAAGAAGACCGGCACGCTGCCGTCGTCGTCGAGGGCGCGCGACAGGCCCAGGACCTGCTCGCCCAAGTACTGCATCGTGCCGTCGTCGTAGTGCTTGCGCATCGAACCGGAACGGTCCATGACCAGGTAGACGGCCGCCCGCTGGGCGGTCAGGTCGAACTTCGACAGGCTGTGCGCGGCCTTCCTGGTCAGGTCGGGGACCGTGCTGCGCCGCACGACGGCAGCCTGGACCGGCTCAGCCGGAACCGGCTCGGCGACGGTGGCCTGCGCTGCCGCGGGAGCGGAGGACGAACGGGAGAAGAGCTTCTTGAACACGGGGGGTTCCTTTCGGGTCGGGGGGCGATGGTGTTCGGCGGGATGGAGGATGAGCGTGGCGCGGCCGGGCTGTGGACAGAGGTGTCTCAGGTGCGCATGCGGTGCCGGTCGGGTGCGTAGAGGTCGGCGAAGTGCGCCAGGTGGTCGCCGATGCCGCGGGCGTCGGCGACCGGGTGGTGCAGCCCGGGCCAGACCTCGCGGGCCAGCTCGGCGTACGCCTTCCCGGCCAGGACCGTCACCGCCGCGCCGCTGAGGGCCAGGTAGTGGGCCTGGCGCCGGAGAACCTCGCCGGTCACCGTGCCCTTACTGCCGGCCTTCAGGTTGTAGTGGAGGATGTGGTCGTCGAGGCGTACCAGCCCGAACTTCGCCGAGAGGACGATGAGTTCGGAGGAGTCGCTCGCGCATGCGAGCGCGGCGCGGCGGGCCGCCAGGTGATATGAGCCGGTGTACATCTCGCCGGCCGGGGCTGCCGCGACGTCCCTCTTGGCCGCCGAGCACGGAACCACCCAGAGGCGGGCCGGCGGCTCCTGGAGCGCGCGGCTGCGGCCGGCGGCCGTGATGCGGCAGCGAGGCGCGCGGCTGTGCACGGCCACCCTCTCGGCCTCCGGCAGGACGGGCAGATCGTCGACCAGACCGAGCGCGGCGAGACCGACTTGGTCGGCCCTGGAGAGCGCAGGGGGAAGATGCCCCGCCTCGTGGAGCGCGGCCGCGTGCAGCGCGGAGCGCTGGCTGGCGGTCAGCGCCGCAGGCTCGGGTGGGCGACGCCGCTCCTCGCGCGGCACAACTCGCTCTGGACGGGACAGCGCCGTAGGGACGGACATCCTGCTCCTTGGCCGGTCGATGGAGGTCCTCCCGGTGCGCCCAGTCGGGACGCAGGGAGGTAGGCAGTTGCGCTGTTCGACGTGACCGTTGCCGGAGCGTCCCCTTCGAGGCGTTCAGGCGGAGGCAGCACGTACTGGGTGGACGACGGGACGCCGTCCACCGAATATGACTCGTATAAACTAACCATGCCCGAAATGGGCGGTCAAGTTTTACGCGTCAATATAGGTGTGTGGTGGTAGGGGCAGGTCACGCAGGCTGACTGGCCGGCTCGACCGCACTACGGTCACCTTCAGCGCGGGCCCCGAGGGCGACTCCCCGGACATCTGGTCCGTGCCCGCGGCGCCCGGTCCAGGCGGCCAGTGACTGCTCACCGGCGGGAGGTCCGTCTCTGGCGCAGCAACGAGGTAGTGGAGCTCAGTTCCGCCGACTCCCGCCGGGGTGCCCGGCGACACTGCATCACGGCTGGGTTCTGTCAGATCGCCGTGCGGAACCGGCTGGCAGGCGTAGTGCCATGTGTGCTCGGTGACGTCCACCCTCGCCACCCCCGGCCGCTCGGCGGCGAGCACGTACTCGACCCAGACCAGCTCGGGGGAGTCGAGCTGGTGAGTGGTGAAGGCGCAGATCTCCCGTCCGTCCTCACCCGGGGCGTAGGCGGCGACCGACCAGCGCACACACTGACGAGGACTCACCCCATTCACCCCTTCTCCGCCAGGAGAATGCGCTCGGCTACCCACCGCGCGCAGGCCTTGCACAGATTCGGTTCCTCGCCGGCGACGGTGAGCAGCGACGCGACCCCGTCGTAGAGCCCGGCGACGGTCTCGTCGAGTCCCGAGGCGAGTGCAGTCGCCATGAGCAGCGAGCCGTCGTCCTGCAGCACGCGGACGCTCTGCTCATCGACCCGCAGCGTCAGTGGGTGCGGAGCCGCGATCTGACCGGAACTGCTCCACGTGACAGGCAGCCCGTCGAGCATCAAGGCCCCCACGAGCGCGTCCGTGCGGTACAGGGCGGAGTACTGGCGGCACCCGGCGGCGGAGGCGCTGCGCCACGGAGCCGGATGCCGATGCGCGGGGACGCTGACCGCGTTCCCGGCGAGCCGGTCGAACTCGTCGGCCCAGGCCCACAGCGTCGTGGGGGCCTGGCGACGGGCGTCAGGCGCAGCGGTCCAGAGGTTCATGCTGTTCCTCCTGGCGGAAGTAGGGAACGGAGGGGAGAACGGCGCGGTGCGCAGGCCTCAGGGCCGCGCCAGGGGTGAGGAGGATGCAGAGGGAGGACCGGGCGATCTCAAGCCCTCGCGCGGTGGTGCGGGGGCCGGGTCTGCCGTCGGTGCACGCCCCGCCGCACCGTTCGCACAAGCCGGACGAAGTCACCGGCGCGCACCAGTGACAGCGTGTCCGGGCTCGCGCGCCGTACGGCCTGGCCAGGAGGGGGTAGCGGGTCAGGCGGGTGCAGTCGCAGCAGGTGTAGAAGCCCAAGGCGTTGAGCCCGGGTTCGGTGATGGTGTAGCGGCGGGTGGCGCTCGTTTTCGTGGCCAGGCCTCGCTCCACCAGGGAGTCCAGGATCCGGGCCGTGTTCGACAGGGTGCCGATCTGCCAGCAGTCGCCCAGCCAGCTCCCGCCGTTAACGCGGGCGAGGCTCTGAAGCGCCGCATGCTGGCTGCGACCGAGCGGGCGTTCCGTACGCGGCACAACACCTCCAGCACATAGTCACCTCTTATTGACTCGTATAGTTTGACAGAAATGCAGATATGAGTAAAGTATTGGGAGTCAAGAGTTCGAGTCTGCGCAGGGGGAGACATGGCAGATACCGGCCGCCAGAGCATGCGAGGGGCGCTGAGCCGAGAGATCGCAAGCACCATCGGCCTGTTGGCCGACGAGCACGACTTCACTGCGATGCGGCGCTACAGCAGCTTCACCTTCGACGACCACGCGACCTACCTCCAAGAGGTAGAAGCGCTGCTCAGGACATTCGCTGCGACGGGCAAGCACACGACGGTGGCACTGTTCGACCCGCAGGAGTACGCCGAGTTCTGTGCTGACACAGGTCTGGAACCGGACGCCACGTCCAGCCGCGCCCGCTTCACCGCCGAGCTCGCCACCACTGGCCCCAGCGTCCCCTATGAGGGCCAGCCCTTGGACGAACTCATCCCAGCCCTGGTCGACGAAGCAGCCCGCCACGCCACGTGGGAATTCGCATCCGAATTCCTGGCCAGCATCGGCAACTGCGCCGGCTGCGGCGAGGACATCGGCCGAGCGGCCTTCACCCGCGCCAGGGACCTCCTCGTCCGCATCCTCGACAGGGCCTATCCCGGTCACCAGCAGCTCGTCTGCAGCGTCGCCGGAATGGCACCGGAAACCCTTGTCTACAGCCTCCACGCGGACACGGACCCGGACCGGGCCGCCCATGTGGACGAGGCCGAAGCCGTCGTGTTCGCCACTGTCCTGGCCGTCGGCCTTGCCACCCACAGCCCCGGCGGACTCGTCATGCGGACCAGCAGCACGGACACCACGGACCGCATCTACGGCTGGCGCCTGCGCGGAGAAGGACTCGAACCTCTCACCGCCGCAGAGGCCTTCGACGCCTACTGCACCGACATCGTGACCGGCGAGCTCATCGCCCCGGAATCCGGCGTCGACTACTGCTCCCCACCGGACCTTGGTGACGACCTGGACCACGGAGGTACGGCCACCGGCCCCCACGTCCACTGAACGGGACCAAGCCCGGCCGCTGACGCCGCTGTCCACAGGCTCCCGTCACCACCATGACGCTGCCCCTCCAATGCACCAGCCCGCCCGGCTCCTCAACCGCAGTCCCCAGAAAGAGAGATCACCCGCCTGTGCACAGCGCGACCCGCCCGTTTGTTCTCGCCGCCACCGCCACGGCCCTGGCCGCCGCCCTCACAGCCTGCAGTTTCAGCGACACGGAGAACGCCTCGCCGCCGCCGCTGAAGCACGGCAAGGTGGTGGACAAGCGCGGACACGACTCCTACACCACCGACATCTACCGGGACGTCTATCGGCAGACCAACTGCCGGACAGTGAGCACCAGCGCCCTCACGATGTCCCTCACCGCAGCGGCTCGATCACCGGCGGGTCCGGCGGAGGCAGCACCAACACCAGGCCCCAGACCGCCAAACCCGCTCCTCCCGTCAAACCCGCCAAGCCCGGCAAGGGCGGCGACGGCTCTCCCCGTAAGGGCGCCCCGCGCACCAAGCAGGTGTGCGACCGGCAGTACATGGGCCGAAAGAAGACCGGCACCCAGTTCCACGAGGCTGTCTGGAAGGTTCAGATCCAGAAGGGCAAGCGCACCGGCTGGAAAGAGATCCCCACCAAGGCCGAGTGGGACGCCATCGACCGCGGCGACCACATCTGAATCTGACAAGCCAGCGGGGCGAGCGACCTTCATGTCGCTCGCCCCGCAGCTGTTGAACGCCAGGACTCTATCCACAGGCCCGCAGCCACATCGTGACGCTGCCCGCACTCCGTGCAGGCCGCCGGCCATGCCGGCGACACACCTCCGGTGGAAGGCGCCGTACGGCCATGGTCTCGAGTCAGTTCTTCCTGCCGGTCATCGGCACCTTGTTCGCCGGGTACTGCTTCACGTTGTTCTTCCGCGCGGCGATGCGCTGCGAGTTCTCGGCCATGTGCGTCAGCTTCCTGGCCTTCGTAGTCGGCTGCACACTGATGGCGCGGCCCACGCTCCTCGTGAATCTGTCCCAGAAGCTGGCGGATGCGGTGTTCGGATCCCTCGTCGACACCCCGGAGCGCACCGCGTCCACGCCGCACCCCGCCCCGGCTGCTGCCGATGCCGGCCTGCCTTGGGCACGTATCGCCCTGTGGGCCGGCATCACAGTCCTGGCCGTGCTGGTCGTCCTGACCCTCGGCCGGCTCTACCGTGAGATCTGCGCCTACCGCCGGAAGTCAGCCGAACTGGCCCGGCGTCGCGCGGATGTGGAGAAGCGCCACGACGGCGTTCTCGACGCCTACGCCGAGATCCAGATCAACCTCTTGGACCACCTCGACCGCATCGCGCTGACCGACGTGACCGTACGCCAGACCGCCGACCTCATCCACGCTCTCGACACCGCCCGTGACGCCCGAATCCCCACCGGCGTCCAGGGACTCGATGCCTACCGCAGGGCGGTCACCGCCCTCGAACTGGCCTGGAAGACCGCAGACAGGCACGCCCGGGTCACCGGAGCCGACTACCTATCCGAGCCCCAGCGCCGCAAGGTCCGGCACGCCCAGGCGGCACTGGCCCTTGCCTCCGATCCGCGAGGCCACGCCCCACAGCGTCATCTCGCCCTCCAGCGCGCGGTCCGCCTGCTCGAGCACATCGTGCCCGTACCGAGGGAAGCGGTCGCCTCCCTCGAAACCCGCACCCGCCCCGTCCTGACCAAGGACTGACTCCGCGGCACCAACCCCTCGGCACCCAGCCACTTCCCACGAGAGGACGCCATGAGTTTCATCCGGCTCCAGGACCCCCACGGGACCGTGACGTTGCCAGGCAGGGCACGCCCCCGCCTTCTCCGCCTGGTGCACCACCTCGCCTCGGACTTCCTCCGCCGGCAGGCCGTCGGCACCACGCTCGTCACCCTCCACGACCTCCTGCCCGACCACCATTACCTGAGAGAGTTGTCCCACCACGGCGCCGCGGCCGCCCGTTTCAGCCGGGCCTACTCCGAGGCCCTGTGGAGCGTTCTGGACGAGCCGATCGTCGCCTACCGCGGACAGACCATCCGACCGCTGACGCTGATCCTCAACACCGCGATGGAACTCGGCAGCGATCCCGTGCGGCTCGCCGCCCGACTGCACGGGCAGTGTGAGATCAACTGCTGGGCCAAGGGACCCCACCGGCGCTGGCTGGCCAGCGTCATCCGGGACGGCCTGCGTACCGGCCTCTATCCCGACGGCTACGGCTGGGAGAACGTGCAACGCTTCCTCCAGGAGCGCGACGATTTGCCTGTCGTCGCTTCCTACAGTGAGGACTTCCCTACCCTCTGGACCGCCGCCGACCCTGACGCCGGCACCACCGCGCTCGAGGATGAGGGATGTGAAGCAGTGTGGGAGAGCCTGCCAGCCCAGCAACAGTGGCATTGGGGAATGCACGCGCTGGACTCCCGGCGTGAGGAACGACTTGAGATCACGCCGGACTGGGCCGACTACCGATTCGGCGCCGGAATTTCCCTCGGCGACATCCTCGCGCCCGACAGCGCATCCCGCCTTGACCGGGCGTTCCAACTGGAACCCCATCCGTCCTGCTGACAGCGCACGAAGATGACGCCACAACTCCGACCCGACTGAAAGAGTCCGGATGTCCCGCCGCGTCACGGTGTACCTCGACCGCGAAGCCCTTGCGCGAGCGGTGCTCACCCTGCTGCTTCCGGTCCAGCCTCCGCCGGCGCAGGGGTTCCTGTAACGCCTGTCGGTCATGCACGGCCCCGCGCCCCAATCCACCGTGCCATGCCTTCGTAGGCGTCCAGGGTCCGACTGTCGAGGCCCAGGTGGTTACGGAGATCGTCGCCGAGCTGCTGGTAGAGCCTGGCAGCCTCGCGAAGATCGCCTTGCTCGCCAGTTAGCTCTGCAAGGTCCGTCCGCAGTTGGATGACGTCCGGATGGACGGGGTCGTGCTGTGACTGCAGGATCTCCAGCCGTCGCTGGGTTTCCGAGATCTGATCTTCACCGGTCATGGTCACCCCGTCCATCGTTGAGTCCCTCGTGATCGCCGTTGGTGGTGGCCGACGAGGTCTTGGACTCTGCCCCGGGCTTCTCGGCGGCCGATGCCTCGTTGCCGCTCAGCGACAAGTACACCCGGTTGCCGGCCCCCGGCGGGGCGGGCCGCTTGGTGAGGCGGCCCTCCTTGTGCAAGGCCCTAACCGCGCTCTTGATACTGGGCACACTGTGACCGGAGAGAGCACTGATCTCCGGAGCCGTGGCCTCACGCTTCTCCTGCAGAACTGCAACCACAGCATCCTTGGCGGTCCCAGCGGGCCGCGGACCGCCCGTCCTTGCCGCGCGTCTCGGCTTTCGACTGCGGACGCGCACAGGGCAGTCCGCCGACAACGGGCACCGGCCGCACACCGCTGCAGCCGCATCGACCAGGCCCGAGTTCGGCGCACCGCTTCGAGAGTAAAGCTCGTCAAACGGCTCCCGCTGGTCCACACACGCCGCCAGGCCGCTGCCCTCCGGCAGTCTGGGCGGCTTCCCCAGAGTGGGAAAGGCGGACGGTAATTCCTGCATCTGTTCTCCTCCCTGGAGAGTCGATCTCTTCAGTGGCATCCGGGCGGAGCCACGGCAGAAGGCGGGCCGTTGGACGCCTGTAACCCATCGCGACGGCCGCGTCGGAGGCCCGCGCGTCGTAGGGACGGCCCTGGGTGACTCGCTACGTCGGATCATCGAACTCGCCACTCTCCGTGGGCCTGGCAGACATGGCCGCCGAGGTGATCTCGTCGCGTGGGAGGTCGCTGCCCGGGGCGTGCGGGCACGAGGGACAAAGCACGTACAGGATCCGCAAGTTGACGCCCTGGTGGTCCACAGTGATCTCGTTCTCGCGGACGGAGACCATCAAGGTGGCAGTGCCGTCCGCGACGTGAGGGCACCGGTCGGCCAACCGGAACCAGATCTCCATCAGGGACCGCACCGCCCACCACTGCCGGCGGAGCCACACTTGGTGCGGCTCGGTCGTGGTGCCGGGCGTGCTGACGTGCCCGAAGGCGTTCGTCACGCAGCGGACCTCCGAGGCCGGAAACGAGCCGTAGGAATACCAGCCGTCAGCCTTACGGCAAATCCAGCGCTCGACGTGGATGGTACTGACGGCGGCGGGGGCGCTGGTAATGGGCATACAGACTTCCTTCTGAGCGCGAGGAATCGACCGTCGGCCCTCCAGCGGGCGGCCCGGAATGTCATCGTGGCGGCACCGGAAATGCGTGGCCCGAGAAAAGGTCAGGGTTCACGGCCCGGCCACCTGTCACAGTTTTTTGACCGTGCCTGGCCTCGTGGGAAGCCACTACCAAATACGAGGGCAGGCAGAACAGCTCTCGCCATCTATGAAATGATAGTTTTCGGTGATCGGCTTGCCCGAGGCGCGCCGTGTCTGATGCGCGATTTCCCTGGATTCCATCGCATGGAAAAAGCTGCACCGATCCGGCTTCCCTTACATATCAAACATTCACCGCTGAGCAGTGACGTTTGGGCGCGCTCTGGGCGATCCGCAGCACCGTCCCTCAGCTGCCGGCCAAACCCTTCAGCCACTCCACGAATTGAAGAAGGAGCAGAAGGGCGAAAAAGGCGACCAGACAGCTGAGCCGCGGTCGACGCGGCGCACGCTGGAAGTAGACACGCTCCTTGGGCGGCACGTCCTCTTCGTGAGCAACGCGGTGGTGCCACACCTGGTGGTCGCTTGCCCGTCCCTCGTCGGAGGACTCGTGGGGTTGGTTGCACCTGGAGCAGGTGTATCGGTACATCGGCGGCCTCGGCAGGAGTGGGATCTTGCACCCGAGGATGCCGAAGGATGTGCCAGGAGTCTTGTGGATCGCATGAAACGGCGCAGCAGAACCATCTACAGACCGGCTGTAGATGACCGTAGATGGGCGTAGATGAGGTGTAGATGTTGCAGGTCAGAGCCTTGTAGATGGCCTAGGTAGACGGTTTCACCTGCTCACGGCGTGGCGGGGGAGCGCCGGCCAGATTCGGTCACCGGCAGAGCACCGCGCGGGCCCCGCGGGGCCCTCATCCGGCGGGGTGTAGGACGCCCCGACCCGGGGCGCAGCGGGGGGTGCGAGGGGGCCCCCGCAGCGGGGGTGCGACGAGGGCCGGACGGGGGCGCTCAGACACCCCTGCAGCACGGGGTTCACGGACCCTCGGGCGGCGTTCCTTCGTGGGGTGTCTGGGGGGTAAGCGCCAGCACCATCGATGGCGGCATTCGCGGAGTGCGACCGAGGGCCTTCTCGAGCTCGTCGTAGCGGACTCCGATGGTGTTCTTATTTCTGATGTTGATGCCCTTCTTGTTCACCGGAATCCCCAGTCGCTCACAGTCGGCCCGCAGACGGGAAACGTCCCATCCGAGAAGACGATCGTGCTTCTCCTGGGCGGCCTGAAGTAGGTCCACCAGGTGAATTCCCTTGCGTCCCAGCCGATAGCTCAGCGCGACGCTGTACTCCACGTACAGCGGCAGCCAGTCGTCGAGAGGCAGGGGCGAATGCTCCGGCTGCTCTCCGTCCTCCCCCAGAAGTTGATCTTGAGGGGTGGCGCTGGCTGCCTCATCCGCGCTGCCACCTGGGCCTTTGTCTCCGCTCGAAGCAGCTCCCAACTCCCAGGCCTTCCACAGGAAGGTCCCCACCACCACAGGCATGCCGACCTGGGGCATGGCAGGTATGGCTGTCCCGGCGCCGAGGACAACGAAGACGGCCAGCACGATGTGCTCGCCTCGCTCTTTGCGGCTTCCTTCCCGGGGGACGGCGTAGCGAATGACCCAGCCGATAGCAGGAAGGGTGCCGCGTTCCAGACGGTGGGCAGCGCGTGCCCATGGCCGCTCCTTGAAGACCTGGTTCCAGGTGCGGGGCTCGGGTTTTCCGGCTGCTTCGGGAGATGGCGCAGCTTCCTTCTGCTGCTGCGCCATCTCCGCATCCCACAGCAGCCGGACCATGTACTGCCACGTACGTCTGGCTCCGGAGGCCAGGCGCCTACCCGGCAACGTCTTGGATCCCGGCTGGGCATCTGCCTGCGCTGCGGCGCTGTCCGGCACCGAGGTCTCGCCTGACCCGCTTCCCATGCCGCTACACCAGCCCCACGGACTCGCAGCCCAGAGTGATGAGGTTCTGGGGCCAAGCCCAGTCACCACCCGCCGCGGCGTACAGGGTCGCCGCTATGAAACCGCAGATCACAGCCCGCTTGTTGCTGTGCTTCCGCAGCAGAAGGAACAGCGTGATGATGATCGCCAGCGCGCCGTACCCCCAGGAAGCGGCCTGCTTTTCCGTGAGAGAAAGGATGAAATCGGACGGCCCCTTCCAGCCGGCCGCCTCATAGAATCCACTCGCGGCGAATCCCATGATGATCAAGATTTCCGTGTTGACCCACCGCACATATTTGTTCTCTCCGCCAGCCTTCAAGTAGAACACCAGGAAGGCCGTGATGATGGCAGCGAGCCCTGCCGCCGTGATTGTCCCAAGGTTCAGGCCGCCGCCAAGGTCCGCGGCAATCACTACCTGATGTTGAGCCATGTGTTTTCCTTCATTAGTGGAGCCGACGTGCACAGGTGCGTTGGAAAGGCTCGTAATAGCCAGGGCAGAAATCGGAATGCGCAACACCCATGCGAGCGGTGGGTAAAAGTGCTGCGTCTTCGCGATGAGGAAGAGGCACGGCAGCAGGGTGAGGACTCCCCAGCCCCAGATGTCGCCGTCGAAGCTGGACAGCTGTTTGCTCAGCTCATCGACGAGTCCCGACTTCCAGGCCACGAGGGCCGGTGTGCCCCAGCGCAGAACCCACCAGACCCGCCTCGGATGCCAGCCGGACTGATGCAACTGGGCCGCGTGAAACGCAGTTTCGATGGGCCCGGGCGTCGTCGCATGAGGGTTGGGGGCCCGCCGGAACGACCAGAGGCGACGGCCTGCGCCGTCTCCTTCGTCGCTCTCGTCCGGCTCGGCCTGGTCCTCGGGTTCGTCCGGTGCGTCCTCGCCGTCAGTTTTAGCAACCTCGCCCCCGCGGCTATCAGGAGGGGGTGGAGGCTGAGGGGCACCCGCGGCCGCGGGGCCCGCGTCGTCGTAGATTCCGCCCGAGTGGGTGTCCCAATGGGCTCGGTCGTCCTGGTAGAGCGGATCCCACCAGTCGTCCGTTGCGGGACGCCGAAGCGGCACCGAGGGGGCGCTCTCCGGCCTGTTTCCGGCGCTCTCGCCGGGCTCTGGCCCCTCCGGGGCCGCAAGGGCTTCAGGAGGCGCCTGAGGGGCCTTCTGGGGGCCTTCTGTAGCCGCTGCCTGCGGCTTCTCGGCGTCGTTCAGCGCGTCATCGATTGACGCCAGGACCTCGTCGACCCGGTTGGCGGCGTTCGCCTGATCTGTCGTCACGGCAAGGGCTCCCTTCGCCACCCGTATCGGGCGATCGCTTCCTTCATGCGTTCGCGAGCCTCGAGCTCGTCCTGGTGCAGCTGTGCGGGATGACCGTCGCGTTCGTCGCCAGTCCGGCTCTCCGCAACGGTCATTTCCGCTTCGTTCGGTAAATCGGCAGGCGTCCGGGACGGGGAGCGTCTGGCCGGCAGGTAAGTCACGGTCACGTGCTCCGGCTCACTGGGCTCGGTCATCGCGGGTACTCCCCTCCGGCTCGGCTGCGTCAACGGCTTCCTGAAGGGCCTTGGTGAGCCAGGCCGGGGACCTGCCCTTGCTCTCGGCGAAGTCCTTCTGCGTCAGGTACGGGTTCGCGGCCTTGGCGAGCCGCCACTCAGTCACTGCTTCGGCCCGCTCCCGCTGACGTTCGGGATCGACGGTGGCGCGAGCCGAAGTCCGCCGCCGGCGTGCGTACGTGCGGCTCCTCCTCTTCTCGTTCACGCGCGGCGTCCCGCTTTCACGCGGCTCCCCGTTCACGGAGTCGTCCGAGCCGCGCCCCTCGGGACCGGTGCCGGAGTTCACGCGTGAATCACGCGCGAACTCGTCGTTCACGCGCGGCGTCCCGCTTTCACGCGGCTCCCCGTTCACGGAGTCGTCCGAGCCGCGCCCCTCGGGACCGGTGCCGGAGTTCACGCGTGAATCACGCGCGAACTCGTCGTTCACGGCCCCCTGTGCGAGCGTGAACGCGCTGTTCACGCGTGAAGCGAGCTGGCCGTTCACGGCCCACCCGCCCCGGTTCACGGCCTGCGGTTCACGCGTGAATTCACGCCAACCCGCATCGCCCCGTGAAACGTTCACTGGGACCGTGACCTGGCCGTTTACGCGGTCAGGGTCGCTCACGCGCCCTGGGTGCGCCGACGGCGTGAACGCGTAGGCGTGTACATCCCGAAGGCGTGAATTCACGTCGTCCGCCGGTTTCACGGACGTGCCAGAACCCTGCTTCCACGACCCGTTCACGGGGTCCTCAGCAGAGGCGTGAATCGGCGGCGCGGCGTTCACGGCAGGGTCTTTCACGCCTCGGTTCACGCGCTCCTGTTCACGCGCATCCGCGGCGTTCACGGGCAGCGCCACCGGCTGGCCGTCGGCGGCCGCGTTCACGCCACCGTCCGAATCTCCTTTCACGGACGCGGCGGCCCGTTCCCCTGCGCCGTCATCAGACACATGGGGGGAGGCGACCTCGAGCGCCGACTGGACGTACGCGTCGAGCACAGCACCGTCGTCCTGCTGGACGGTGCGTTCCCGGGCCGCCGAAAGGCGGACCCCGTACCGGGTCAGCCGCAGCGGCAGGAGCATCTCGACGGGAGCCTTGCGCCGCCAGGCGCGGCCGAAGCGGGCCCGCAACCGCGCACGGTAGACAAGCCGTTCGATCTCACGGCCGATCGCATCGTCGTAGCTGCGGATCTCCCAGAGCTGCATCCTGCGCCACAGCAGGAACGTAGGCGCCGGCGAGAGCAACCATCGCACGACCCGAACCGGTTCCATGTACCTGCCAGCCGTGATCTTGGCGATCCTGCCCACGGCATGGCGGGCAGCCTCGACCGCCACCACGAAGAGCACCGGAATCACACCGTGCATGGCGACACCGAGCGGGTCCGGCCAGGCCGCCGCCGCATTGAACGCGATGGTCGCGGCGGTCAGCAGCCACGCGGTCTGCCTCAGGAGGGGAAACGGCATGCGCAGCCACGTCAGCAGCAGGTCCAGAGCGAGAAGCACGAGGATCCCCGCGTCGATCCCCAGGGGGAACACATGGGCGAACTGGCCGAACCCTTTGCGGATCGCGAGCTCGCGCACGGCCGCGTACGAGCCGGCGAAGCCAATGCCGGCGATCACGACAGCCCCGCCGATGACGATGCCGGCGATCACGCGCTGCGCCTTGTTGAGCGGTGGCAGTTCGGACTCGGCGGCGGGGGCCGCCGGGTGAGAAGGCGGCGTGGGGGTGGTGGTCAACGTACTTCTCCTGTGCGGTGCGAAGGCGGGCGGGGACTGCGGGGTGAGCCGCAGTCCCCGGCTCGGTGTTGCTCACTCGTCGTCGCGCGTGGCGCGCAGGAGCCGTCCCGGGGGCGGCCGGTTGGATGAGGTGGTTCAGCCGGCTTTGCGCTTGCCGATGCTGCTGAGGGCACCGATCCGTCCGACGGCCTTACGGGCCTCGGTACGGGTGGTCTCGGTGCGATCGGGAGTGACCTTGGCGGAGTCGGGCTTGCCGCCGAAGTGGCGGCCCCAGTCCATGGCCATTAGCGCGACCTCCCCAGGAAGCGACGCTGCTTCGGTTCCTGGTGGCCGGTGCGGAAGTCCTCGCCTCGGTTGGCCGCGGTGCGGGCCGAGTCGCGGGTCTTGCCGAACGTGTCGCCGCCGCCGCCGTGCTGGCTGAACGGGTTCCACGCGAACCGGGGACGTTCCGTGCCCTTCGCCATCACCGCACCCCCTTCGCAGCGAGGTGGGGCGCGCGGGTGACGCTGGCGGCTGCCTCGTAGAGAGCGGTCTCCACAGTCAGCGCCACCGAAGGATCGGCAGGCGGGACGGACAGCGGCGGCAGGAAGTAGCCGTTCTCTCCGGCCCTGGCCGCGACCATGTCGCGGTAGGTGAGGCGCAGGACCTCCGTGTTCACGCTCATGCCGCACCACGCCCGGTCAGGCGAAGCGTCTGCGCCTCGGCGTACATGACATCGCGGCGGGCGGACAGCACCCGCTGCAACTGTGCCTGGTACGGCGTGGGGGTGCCGCGCCGCACGGCGTCGCTGGCGCTGCGGCCGCGGTTCGGGCCCAGAGCGCAGGCGGAACCTGCCGGGGCCGTAAGGTGATTCATGCTTCGTGTTCTCCTCGGCTAGTGAGGGAATGCGGACGAAGCCCCGGCCTGGTGGCCGGGGATGGGGGAGCCCTCCGTCCAGCGCTGGAATCGCTGGGTGCGGAGGGCTTCTTCTGTGGCCGAGCCTCGCTGCGTGAGACGCTCGGCACGCCGGGCTCCACGTCCTGGTGGCGGTCCGGTTCCGGGCCGCTTGGGGTGGCTCATCGGCTACGGCGACCAGCAGCGGCGTCCGGGAAGGGGCAGGGCAGACGGAGGAGCCTTCGGCCAGGTGTCACGAACTGCTCTCCGTGCGGCGGGGATGCTTGGCTCGGGTGGCCCGGGCTTCGTTCGTGGCCTGCGTGCGGATGTCCTTGCCCTTCTTGTAGTCCGTCGCGCAGTCAGCCAGCGTCGTGCGGTCGGTCAGAATCCAACTGGCCTCCCACTTGCGGGAGTTGTCAGGCGTACTCATGACGCATCCTCGTCCGAGCACTCGGCGCGGACGAGAACGCGAGCGCTACCGCAGTCGCCGACCGCGATGCGCAGGCGGCCCTCGGTCGTCACGCCCGGAGCGTTGACGGCGCGGGCCAGGACGTTGATGAGGTCCGCCGGCAGCGGCTGATCCAGGTCCACCGCGATATCGGCGTGCACGGACGCCGCACCGCTGATCACGTCGAGCAGGCTGGCGACGACTTCCTCCCCCTCAGGATCTGGAACGTCGGGGTGGGAAGGCGGCGTGGCCGCGGGAATAGCCTCGGTCAGCAGCCCGGCCAGCGAGGACCGCAACTTCAGGAAGGCCAGGACCACCTCGTCGCGCGTCATGTCCGTGAGCGGCAGGCCGAGCGCCTCGTTGAGGGTTTCACGTGCGTCCTCCGCCGCCTGGACTCGACGTTCGGCTGGGCTCCGCGCGGGGTACTGGTTGCGGGCTAGCGCTGCGAACGCGGCGAGACTCGTCGGCGCCAGGGCGCTGGCATGCCGGGGCCTCACCGCACCCCCCGCTGCCCTGATCTGTGGCTGGTTGGACTCATCGACGGCACCCGTGTTGGGCCGTGAGGCGGGTACCGTGCAGCGACCTCCGGCTGCCGGAGGCGTTTCGGGGCAGGGCATCGTGGAACTCACGCGATCAACTCCTGCAAGGTCTGGAAACGAAACTGGCGGGTTGGTCCGCTGACGGCCGCACTACGGCTGAACCACCGCCGGGTGGAGGCGACCTGAAGTCCTCAGATGGCTGAAGGCACCTGCCTGTCAGCCCGTATCAGACCGTTCTTCATGGCCACTGCGAGCTGTTGCCGCAGCGGACGATGATGTGTGCAGGTCAGGCCGACGCCCGGCGGGCGCGGTTGCGGGCGGCCCGGCGCCTCATGGCGCGGCGCTCGTCCTCGCTCAAACCGCCCCAGACGCCGGATTCCTGACCGGACTCGAGCGCCCACTGCAGGCACGGGTCCTGGACGGGGCATCGACGGCAGACGGCCTTGGCTTCATCGATCTGCACCAGGGCGGGACCGGTGTTGCCGATGGGGAAGAAGAGCTCGGGGTCCTCTTCGCGGCACACTGCGTTATGGCGCCAATCCATGGCAAAACTCCCTATATCGGGTGTGGGTCACGCAGGCCTACTGGCCTGCGGAGAAGACAGGGGTGGCCTTCCGGTGGGCCGTCGTCACGGCGAAACCGCGGCAGCGATCGCGACCGGCACCGGGACCGGTTCGCGATCGCTGTGCGGACCGCCGCCACCTGCGTCGCCTGAGCGGCCGCTAGGTGAAGGGCGCTGACATGGGCTGAACCAGACGGACCTGTCAGTGGTGACAGGGCAGCTGGCCCGGGGCCATGGTGGCCGCGGCGGTGATGTAGCCCAGGCTGGCGCCCCAGCCTCCGTGGCCGTGGGTGAACTGACGGACCAGGACGTAGCGGTTGTCCGAGGGGTGACAGTCGAGGAACTCGGCCTGGTCGGCTTCCGCCATCAGTCCCTTGACCGAGCCGTTGGCGTTGCGGAGGTACAGGCCGCCTGTACCGGGGGCCGGCGCGATCGTCAGCGACGCCGCCGGTCGGACGGTGGTGTTCGGGTACTCGGTGATCCGCGCGGTCTCCAGCTTGCCGGTTGCCGGGTCGATCCGCTGCTCGGTGTAGGAGCGGGTCGGCCCCGGTGCCGGTGTGGCCGCCTGCGCGGAGTTGGCCGAGGCGGCCAGCCCGAGCGCGCCGACCGTCGCGGAGACCACCGCTATGCCAGCGGAGCACTTCATGTTTTCTCCAGCTTCTTCCGCAGATACCCGCGATCGGGTGCCTGGGAGGGGTGAACGTTCGTTCGCGGCTTGATCGAGGCACCTGCGGTGCCCGTTCGGCCTGGCGGGGGACTACCAGTGGCCGAAGCCGCCGGTGTTCGCTGAGTTCAGGAACACCGGCGACTGCGATTACTGGTGCGTGCGCGGCGCCACCGCGCGGTGATCTCATCTGGACGCGGGCCGGTCCTGCCTAGGGAGATCCGTCCCAGGCGGTCGTTCGGCTCAAGGCCGCGTCGTTCTTTTGAGCCGGTTGCGCGATACGTCGTGGGCGGTAGCCCTTTCTCGGCCGGCTGGTCTCCACTCGCCTCGGCCGGGATGGTCACGGCCGTCCTGCTGCGGTGGATCACTCTTTGTAGTTGTGAAGAGACACCCCACGCCGTCGTTCCGCTCGCTTTGCGGGGCGAAAGAACTTCAGGCGGAACAGATGCCACAGGCGAACGAGTGTGCGAATCAACGCGCATACGGCATGTGGCGTATCTGTCTCTTCCGGGGCGAATCTCCCGTTCCGTCGCAACCTGACATGTCAGGTTGCGACGATCAAGACGTTAAGGGGTCGACTGTCGAGCCGTCAAGACCTGACATGTCAGGTTGAGTTGGAGGTGGCTGTCCGCCACTGAGATCAGGCCGCACAGGCGCTGTACCTTGGCCAATCTGTCTGCCCTGTGGGATCGGACCTGACGTGTCAGCTTGTAATGTGTGCGCCCATGACGACGACGAGCCCGCCTGGCGCGGAGGACCGGTGGACGATCGAGACGGCCGCCGCCAATCTGCGTGACCGGATTCGGGCTGGGGAGTTCCGGCGGCCCGAAGGCTTGCAAGGACAGCTGCCGCCCGCCGGCACTCTGGGTAAGCACTACGGACTGAGTCGCAACGCGATGAACAGCGTGATCGCGAAGCTGCGCAGTGAGGGCCTGGTCGAGACGCGGCCAGGAGCGCGAGGCGCAGTGGTCCGTGACTGGCAGCCGCTGGTATTCCTCCCGCAGCAGGAGTTCGAGGCCGACACTGGCCCGGACGCCGACCTGCTCACCCGGCTGGTCGAGGCAGCTGCGCGCAAAGGTGAATCCCGCATAGAGTCCGTCACCGCCGAGCCGGCCGACGAGCGCATCCGGAACAGGCTCGGCCTACGGCCCGGCGAGCACGTTGCCGTACGCCGGCGGACAAGCGTGGTCGACGGAGTCCCGGCACTCACCGACGACTCCTACGTGCCGTTGCGTCTAGTGGACGGGTCTGACTGGATGCTCCCCGTCAACGTGGCCCGCGGTACCAACAAGGTGCTGGCGGAGCTGGGCTACGAACTGGTGCACGCAGTAGACGAGTTGAGGCCACGCAACACCACCGAGGAGGAGAACCACCGGCTCGGACTCGGCGCCGGCGGTTCCGTCCATTGCATCGAGCTCCTCAGCACGGGACTCGACCGCTCCGGCATGCCGGTGCAGGTCACCATGCTCACGCTCCCCGGGCCGCGGAACACCGTGGTCTACGAACGCCGCAGACCGCCTGGCGAGGCCGCCGAGTGAGAATCACCAGAGCCACCCTGGCTGACATTCCTCGTCTCCAGCAGTTCCGCACAGATGCAGCCGCGTGGCTGGCTGGCCAGGGAAGTGACCAATGGTCGACTCCCTATCCAGAAGAGCTCCTTCGTCAAAGCATCGCGGCAGGCGAGGTCTTCCTCGTCCACGACCTCGTCAGCACCGACCCGGTGGCAACCGTGACGCTGGACGCCAAGGCCGATCCGGTGCTGTGGACACCAGAGGAGATCCAGGAGCCTGCCCTCTACGTGCACAAACTCACGGTCGCCTGCCCCGGGAGCCGTCGTGGGCTCGGGAGCCGCATCCTGGACTGGTGTGGTGACCAAGCAGCGCGCACGGGCGCTCGCTGGCTCAGACTTGATGCCTGGACGACCAACACGCGCCTGCACGCCTACTACCGCGCCCAGGCATTCACCCATGTCAGGACCGTCTACGCCGATGAGGCCTACGGTTCGGGCTGGGTCGCTCAACGCCCGGCGGCGATCAGCCGCACCTCGCTCTTCGACGGGACTGAGAGTCTCTAGCCGGCCAGTTCCCTCTCCGGGCGCGTGCGGTGACTCCTGCTAGGGCGTGTATCGAAAGTGGATCAAGATAGTCGTTTTAGCCCTGGTATGTGTCATGCGATGCTCAGGTCATGACTGATCAACGCGAGGTTGCCATAGTCCGCTGGCCAGGTCAGGCGCCTTCCGCCCAGGATGGGCTGGCAGATCTGCTGGCGGCCTACCATCTGCAGACGCAGGCCGAGAAGGGCGAGGCCGTCGCCGGTGTGGATGGGTTGCCGGAGCGCTACCGGGTAGAGATCGCGGATCCACAGGCCGTGTTCGTTGACGATGTCGTGCTGCTGGCTTTGAGCGGGAACACTGCGGTGGGCTGCCTGGTGGTGACCGCTTCTGTCGACGGACGGTCCGAGGTCAAAAGGCTCTGGACAGACCCGGCGTTCCGGGGGCGGGGCATCGCGTCCAGCCTGGTCAGCGCCGCGCTCGTGCATGCTGCGGAAAGCGGCGTCAGCGCGGTGCGGCTGTCGGTGTGGAAGTGGCGGGCAGGCGCGATCGCCCTGTACGAGCGGCTCGGATTCACCGTCACCGAGTCGTGGGACGAGCGGGACCAGCTGGTCTGCATGGAACGAGCCGTGTGAGTGGTCACAGCCATTCGTTGATGGCCGCGACGAGGACGGTCGCCTCGTAGCGGACCGCGAGCTTGTCGTACCTCGTGGCCACGGCGCGGTGCCTTTTGAGGCGATTGATGCCGCACTCCACTGCATGCCGAGCCTTGTAGTCCGCCAGGTCGAACTTCGGCGGCCGACCGCCGCGGGAGCCGCGTTTCTTGCGGTTGCGGGCCTGGTCGGCCTTGTCCGGGATGGTGCAGCGGATACCGCGTCGGCGCAGGTAGGCGCGGTTCTTGCGGGAGGCGTACGCCTTGTCGGCACGCACTCGATCGGGGCGAACACGCGGCCTGCCCGGCCCCAGCCGGGGGACCCGGATGCGGCCCAGGACGACCTCGAACTGTGGGGAGTCGCCGCGCTGTCCGGCCGTGACCACGATCGACATGGGCTTCTGTCCCTGCTCGACGGCCAGGTGCAACTTGGTGGTCAGGCCGCCGCGTGAGCGTCCGAGTCCGTGATCGTCCGGCTCGGTGGCGATTCCGCCGGGCGGCTCCTTCTGCAGATCCCCCTTTTCCGCGCCCCGGCGGCATGCTGGTGGGCGCGCACAACGGTGGAGTCGACGTTGATGTCCCAGGCAATCAGGTCCTTCGCGTCAGCCCGGGCCTGCAGTTGAGTGACGATCCGCTGCCAGGTGCCGTTTCGCTGCCAGCGACGGAACAGGTCATACACCCGGCCCCACGGCCCATACTCCTCGGGCACGTCCCGCCAGGGGATGCCGGTACGGACCCGGAAGCGTATGCCGTCGATCAGCTGCCGCCGGGTCCATATCGGCGGCCTACCGGGCCTCTTACCCATGGGCAACAGCGGTTTCAGCACTGCCCACTGTGCGTCGGTCAGATCTCCACGCGCCACGGCCAAGATCATCCCACCGCATGATCCACTTTCGGCACACGCCCTAGCGCCACCTGGATGAATTCATGATCCACCGGCCCGGAGCTGGATCGGTCACCTCGTGCAGGGCCGGAACTCGTCGATCGTTGACCGGAATCGTGTCTCCGTAGGTCCAACTGGAGAGCTCGCCGTCGTGGTGCAGCCCGTACACGAACGCGACTGGGTGGGATGTACTGCGAGCGGCCGCCACCGTACTCAGCAGGCCGGTGACTAGCTCGCCGCCACGTGCGGCTGGACAGGTGGCCACCTGTATCCACGGCCCGTCAGCTCCCAGGAACCGGCCCATGATCCGGGCCGGTTCCCCGGTGATGGGGGCGGTGGGTTCTCCACCAGATGGCGGGCCCCAGAGGTCAACAGCCACCAGGTGATCGGCACGAAATAGCCGGTCGCCAGCGACTCGCAGCCATGTCATAGCGCACATACGCGTTGCGTTCCTTTCCCGGTCGGGAAGCGGAACTTACGGTCGCGCCGCTGTGGACAGAGACGTCGGAGTCCCTAGCTGCCATCGGCGCGAACCCATTCGGTGTGATCAAGGCACTGGCATCTGGTGCGAGCGAGCTGAGCGTCGGGGTGACGGAGGCTGCCGCTGGTCCTACAGTCTGCGCAGGACTGCGGTGACCTTGCCCAGAAGGGTGGCGTACGTGCCGTCGATCGGCGTGAAGACCTCGTTCTCGGGCATGAGCCACACCTGCGAGCCGGACCGCTTGAGCCGTTTGATCGTGGCCTCGCCGTCGATCATCGCCGCGACGAT
Source organism: Streptomyces sp. NBC_00637 (assembly GCF_045161545.1). Classification (NCBI taxonomy): domain Bacteria; kingdom Bacillati; phylum Actinomycetota; class Actinomycetes; order Kitasatosporales; family Streptomycetaceae; genus Streptomyces; species Streptomyces sp. NBC_00637. Next base: position 199,860 of record NZ_CP109047.1, read on the forward strand.
GTCGCCGCTGACGCAATCGGCCTTTAAGCGGATGACCACCTGGTCGCCGTCGAGAATGTGGGCGCCGACCATCGAGCAGCCGGACACGGTCAGTACAACCAGGTCACCGTACTCGCCGGCGCCGACGATCTGGCGGGGGAGGGCGAGGACGTCCTCGATGTGTTGCTCGGCCAAGCTGGGGGTCCCGGCTGGGATGCGGCCTACGAGAGGTGCGTGAACAACCGGCGGAGCTTCCTCGGCAGGGGCGCCGTCGGCGGGCCCGGACCCGGTGTCCGCTGTGCGGGTGAGGGCGGGGTCCACGGGCACGTAGGTGCGCGGCCGGGTTGGATCGCGGCGCAGGAAGCCCTTGCGCTCAAGCATTCGCACTTGGTGGGTTACTGATGAGGTGCTCGCGAGTCCGACCTTCTCACCGATCTCGCGCATCGAAGGGGCGTATCCGCGCTGGCGAATCGACTCCGCGATGCAGCCCAGGACTTCGCGCTGACGGCCGGTCAGCCCGTCCTCGCCCTCCTCGACGCCGGGCGGGCGGCCAACTGACCTCTCCGCGCGCTCGTCCCCCATCGACGTGCTCCTCTCGTGATCAACCGGGGGAGACGCTACCTCGAACCTCGCGCCCAAAGTACAGATGTTCGCCATCCGGCCGAGCAGCGGATTCGTACTTTGCAAAGTATGTTCTCGACGCTCATCGCGGACCGGTCAGAACTGCGGGTGTATGTGAAAGCGGGCGCCGGCCTGACGGCCGTTCGCGGCGGCGTTGTACTCGAACGGCAGGTACGCGCGGGCTCCAGTTGCCATGCGGAGGCCGACGCCGGGATGCCGTGCGGGGATGTCGCGGTCGCTGTAGGCGTAGGCGCTGGTGATCTGCGGTGCCAGCCCGGTGCTGAGCAGGGCGGCGAGGTAGAGCTCCGCGCGGGCGGGTGTGATGGCCTGATTCGCTCCGTACAGCGCGGGGAGCGGGGGAGGAGTGGCCGGGCGGGCTGCCGTTTCTGTCTGGGAATCGCCGCTGGTTGCGGCGGACGTGGTGATGGCCACCCACAAACGGGCTCCGCTGGTGAAGGTGATCAGCAGCCCGAACGGGCGCGTCTTCTCGTTCCACGCCTCGGCGGCGGTGATGTCCGGTCCTTTCGACAGGGCCTCGACACACAGATCCTGGACCTCTGCAGGAAGCACGGCGGTCTCTCCTTGGTCGTGTGGGTGTTCGAACACTGTATCGGTGGTCTCTGACACTCATGCCGCTGAGCTGGGCCTTCGCTCCATTCTGGCTGGGTAGGCGCTCCGGCCCTGGCCTGGGGTGGTGCAGGTGTTGGGCCCCTGCGTACGGCGGAGTTATGCCGACGGCGAGGCGAGTGCGGCAGGCATGAGGGCGCTCTCGCCGAAGCGAGCTCGGACGCGGTCGGCCGCGGCTTCGAGTAGCAGTTGCTTCTCCGCGGTGGGGTCGAGGCTCAGCTGGCGGTGTGCGTGTTCGCCTGGACTGAGGGCTTCGGCGCGCAATGCGATGGACCGTACGCGGGCGCGCTGGAGGGCGAGGAGTTCGTAGAGGGCGTATGCGTGGTGGGTCAGCGGCGTGGTGTGGCTGGTGGGTTCGGGAATCGTGCGGCTGCGGGTGGTGGCTGAGTCGTCGGCGTACCGGACGGTGAGGGCGAGCCGGCCGGCTGCGGTCTGTTCGGTTCTCATGCGGGTGCCGAGTCGGTCTGCCAGGGCGAGCAGGGCGCACCGGTGCTGGGCGGGGTCGATCTCGTCGTGAGGGAAGCGGTGTTCTGTGCTGAGGCTTCGGGCGACGGGTTCGGCTACCACGGGGCGATCGTCACGGCCGTGGGAGTGCTCGTGCAGGGCTCGGCCGGCGGCCGCGCCGAGGAGGCGTTGCAGGGTGAGGAGAGGGGTGTCGGCGACGTCGCCGATGGTGTGCAGTCCGTGGCGTGCCAGGGTGCGGGCGGTCGCGGGGCCCACGCCCCAGAGGCAGGCGCTCGGGCGGGGCCGCAGGAATGCGCGCACGGACGCCGGATCGGACCCCACGACGGTGATCGACCCGCGCGGGGCGGCGGCGGCCGCCATGGCGGCGAGCATGCGGTTGGGCGCCGCCCCGACCGTTGTGTGGACGCCGAACCACGCGAGGGTTCTGATCCGTGCCAGGTCGCCGAGGCCGCGGGGGCCGCGTTCGAAGTAGGCGGTGGCGCCGGTGATGTCCAGGTCGGCGCTGTCGGGGGGCAGGGCCTGCACGTGCGGTGTGATGTCCTGCAGCAGGGACACGAGTTGGGCGTGCAGGTCGGGGTCCTTGCCGGGCAGGTGGAAGTGTGTGTGGAGCACGTAGCGCTGCCGCATCGTGATCACCCGGCGCTTCCGGGGCTGGTGTAGCCGAGCGTGGTGAGGTCTGCCGACCGGGTCCCTGGGGGCTCGAGATCCGCAAAGGGGTGAAGGCGCGCGCCGGCGGTGCCGTTGGCCAGGGTGTACTGCGGCGGTTGCGGCGGGGTGGGCTGCGGCTGGCTGCGGCCGAGGATGCGCAGGGCTGCTTCGGGGCCTTCGTCGCGGCGCACGGCGGCGAGCTGGTCCAGGTCCCAGACCATGGCGCCGACCACGGTGCGGCGCGGGCCGCGGCGCTGCACACTGCCGCGTACGAGGAGCAGCCCCGAGTGGAAGACGGTGTGCGCGCAGGCGGCGTGGGAGTCGTCGAAGAAGGCCACGTCGACCATGCCTGAGCCGTCCTCCAGGCTCAAGAAGATCACGCGCCTGCCGGAGGCCAGGGGCGGAGTCTGGGTGGAGGACCGGACACCGGCGACGAGAACGGGCTGGCCGGCGTGCAGGTTCTGCAGGTGGGCGGCGTCGACGGCGCCGATCTCACGCAGCAGGCGGTGATGGTGCTCCATGAGGTGGCGGGAGACGTCGGCGGACAGGACCGACAGCTCGGCGCCGAGGGCCTCCCGGTCGGTCATCTCGGGCAGTCCGCTCGGCTCGGCTGTGGTCAGGGTGCCGCCGAGGGCGAGCTGTCCGTCTCCGGGCCGGATGCGCTGATGGCGGTGGAGTTCAGTGATCTGCAGCAGAAGGTCACGTCGGGTGAGCGGGCCGCGCAGCGCGTCGAGAGCGCCGACCTCGGCCAGGCGCTCGGCGGTGGGCCGGGACGGGCGGGCGCGCTGCCACAGGTCCTGGAGCGAGGTGTACGGCTGGGCGGTGGCGATCCGTTCCGCTTCGCCGGCGGCGATGCCCTTGAGGGTGGTGAGGGCCAGCCGCACGCCGAGAGTTCCGTCGCCGGTGGCCTCCACCCGGTGGCTGACCTGGGAGTGGTTGACGTCGACGGGCAGGACCGGCACGTTGTGCCGGCGCGCGTCCGCGATGATCACCCGGCGCGGCCACATGCCAGGGTCATACTCCAGCAGCCCGGCGTAGAACGCGGCCGCGTGGTGGGCCTTGAGCCACGCCGATTGAAGAGCCGGCACCGCGAACGCCACGGCGTGCGCTCTGCAGAAGCCGTAGGCGCCGAAGGCCTCGAGGACGTTCCAGACCTTGTCCAGGACGGCACGTTCGTATCCGCGTGCCTGGGCCTCGCGCAGGAACCAGGCTCGGACCTTCGGCAGGCGGTCCTTGTCGCCGAGCGCGCGGCGGGCCAGTTCCGCCAGGGCCAGGTCGCATCCGGTCAGCACTTCGAGGATGCGCAGGATCTGCTCGTGCCAGATCACCACTTGATACGTGTCCCGCAGGACGGGTTCGAGGTCCGGGTGCAGGACCTCGGGCGCGGCGCCGTGACGTGCGGCGATGAAACGTTCGGGCATGCCCGAGGCGACGGGGCCGGGACGGAACAGGGAGATGTCGGCGATCACGTCCTGCGGGGTACGCGGCTGCAGCCTGCCCACCAGGTCTCGCTGGCCAGGACTCTCCAGTTGAAAAAGTCCTATTGTGTCACTATTTTGGATTATTTTGAACGCCCAGAAATCGTCGAGCGGGACCTGCTCGCCGTCGTCGAGGTCGACCTCCTGGCCGGTCGTCCGCCCGATCTCCTGGACGGCGTACGCCATGGTTGACTGCATACGAACGCCCAGAACATCCAATTTTAGGTTGCCTAGATCCTCTACGTCCTCTTTATCGGCCAAAACCATAGGAAGTCTGTTTTCTGGCGTGGGCTGCACCGGCAGGCGGTCGAGCAGACTCGCGTCGGACAGCAGCACACCGCACGGGTGCATGGCCATGCCTCGGACCAGTCCGTCGAGCCCCTCCGCCAGCTCCCACAGCGGCCCGTACCGGCCGGCCTCGGCGGCCAGCGCGCGCAGCTCCGGCAGCTCGGAGAGGGCCGCGGTGATGTCGCACGCTCGGATGTGCGGAAACGACTTGGCGATGCGGTCGATGTCGGCTGGCGCAACACTCAATGCGGCTCCGGCATCCCGGAGGGCGTGGCGGGCGCGGTAGGTCTCGGGCATGCCGGTCACGGCGACGCGCTCGGGGCCGAACCGGGCGAGGATCTGGTCGTAGACCTCCAGCCGTCTGGCGGACTCCACGTCGATGTCGATGTCGGGGAGCGAGGCCCTGCGCTCACTGAGAAACCGCTCGAAGAGCAGGCCGTGGCTCAAGGGATTCGCCGTGGCGATGTACAGGGCGTGGTTGACCATGGAGCCCGCCCCGGACCCGCGGGCGGCCACCCGGATCCCGAGCTCCTGCCTGGCGTCGGCGACCACCTGAGCGACCGCCAGGAAGTATCCCTCATACCCGAGCCGCGTGATGACCTGCAGTTCCTCGGCCAGTCGTTCCATGGCGGCGGGGTCACGGTCCAGGCCGCGGCGCACCATGCCGGCTTCGCAGCGCTCCCGCAGCAGCCGTGCGGCACCGCCGGGGCCGGGGACGGCGCCCACGACCTCGGGCTCCGGGAAGTGGGGGTGGCCCAGGCCGAGGTCGGCCTTCGCGTCCACCTGGCACTGGGCGGCGGTCTGCGCGGTGTCGGCGAGCAGGCGGGCAGCACGATCCGGGCCGGCTCCCGCAGCCTCGGCGATCCGGCCGGCGACAGCGGTCATCGCGGCGGGTCCCTTCAGCCAGCGCTCGCCGCTGTCCAGCCGGCGCCGGTCGATCGGCTGCAGCAGCCGGGCGGCATCCAGGACGTCGGCCAGGCGGTGCTGATCAGCGTCCGCGTACCGCACGGCATTGGAGACGACAACCGGGATCCCGAGCCGGTCGCCCAACTGCAGCGTGCGTGCCGCAAGCCGGAGCGAGCCCGGCCCGGTGCCCGCCAGCCCGTACCACAGCACCTCCAGGCGCAGCGCCGGACCGCACAGCTCCCGCCACGGCGCGAGCAGCCGCTCCGCCACGTCCGGCCGGCCGGCGGCGAGCGCGCGCACCGGTTCCGACACCGGGCCGAGCAGCACCGTGAGTCCGTCGACGCCCCACGCGGCCAACGCCTCGCCCGGCAGCACCGGCCGGCTGCCGCCGGTCGCCGCGTGCGCCGCGGAGGTCAGCCGGCACAGTCGCGCCCACCCAGTCCTGTTGCGGGCCAGCAGAGTGACCCTCAGGGGCGGCTCGGCGATGAACGCGCCGCCGCGCACCGGGGTGCGGCGGCGTGCCTCACGTCTGGGGGGAGCGAACGGGGCGACGGCGAGGTCTATCCCGAACAGCGGCCGTACGCCGGCGGCCGCGCAGGCCTTCGCGAAGCGGACCACGCCCGTGGTGGTGTCCCGGTCGGTCAGTGCCATCGTCGTGATGCCCCGCTCGGCAGCCCGCTGCACCAGGTCGTGGGGCAGGGAGCCGCCGTACCTCTGGGAATAACCGGAGGCGACGTGCAGGTGGGCGAAGCCCTCCATGGCGTCCTCCGCTCGTGCCCATCGTCATCGCGCTCCTCGGGACCCCTCCCTGATTCGAACGTTCGTACGATTGAGGTTAGCGTGCGAGACAGCAGTTCGTAAAAGGGGCGGGTGCGGCGTTCACACAGACGCAGGCCCCTCCCAGCGGCCTTTGAGCCGAACTGGCGGATATCTGCGGGCTGTTCGGGGACTGCCGGGCGCTGCAGGTCAGGAGGCGACGGTGGCGGTGATGTCCCGGCAGAGGGCATCGACGGCCTGGCGGGTCACGTGGCCGACGCACACGATGTGTGCCCGCATGCCCTCGGGAGCGAGGTGATAGCGCCGCACGACCGCGGGGGAGGGGCGGTCGAAGGTGACGGTGAGGGAGTCCGGGAAGCGCTGCGGTCGCGCGCCCGCATCCTCCAGCCGCTCGGTGGCGTACTGCGCGACGTCCAGGCACCGGCGGACGAGGCCGCGCACCCCCTCGTGGCCCAGGGAGCGCAGGCGGGCCCACAGGGCCAGGGCGGCCAGGCCGCTGCGGGAGCAGCCGAGCGTGTGGTTGACGGCGCCGGTGTACTCGGCGTCGGGCGTGTGCCACGTAAGACGCCGCTGGCTGAGAACGACACCACAGGCGAGCGGCGAGCCGAGGATCTTGTGACCGGAGATCGACAGGGAGTCGGCCCCGGCGGTGAAGTCCCAGGCGGGCCGGGAGGGGGCATGCGCGGCTACAAGGCCGCCACTGGCTGCGTCCACGTGCACGTAGACCTGCCCGGCCTCGGCCGCGCTGCGCCGCAGGCGGGGGACGTCGTCGACCGCGCCCTGCATCGTGGTGCCGACGGTCGCCACGACGATCGCGCCGGGACCGCCAGCGAGATCGGCGCCAGCCCGTTCGTGACGTGCGGCGTGACGCAAGTGGTCGATGTCGGTGGTGCCGTCAGGGTGCGAGCGCACGACGACCCGCCTCATGCGCAGCAACTCGGCAGCCCTGGCGACGCAGTCGTGGGCCTGGTCGCTGGCGTAGACGGCAGCGTGGGGAAGGACCTGGCGGGCGGTGGCGAGCCCGTAGAGCACGGACTCGGAACCGCCGGCGGTGATGTAGCCGTACACCTCGTCCGCTCGGGCGCCGGCTGTCTCGGCGAAGAAGTCGATGACGGCCCGCTCGTACGCCTTGACGTGGATGTTGCTGTGGTCGCCGCTGTCTGGATCGCCGACGTTGTTCAGCAGGACTCCCAGGCCCGGGCCGAGCTGCCGGCTGAGGTCCCAGTCCAGGTTGCCGGGGAAGCCGAGAATGCGCGGCTGCTGGCTGTGCAGCTCGGCGAAGAGACGGTGAAGGTCCGCGGTGTCGGAGTCTGCGTCATGGGCAGCGCGGCCTATCGCCAGAGGCTCCTGCGAGGGCACGGACAGGGCCGGCTCGGGCGTCGTGGCTGTCCGCAGCAGGCTGTCGTCGGGGGAGAGGGGGGCGGTCTCGAGGGACATCGCGCGCTCCGGAGTCAGGAGGAGGCCGGCGGTAGGCGCCGGTCGCCCAGGAACCTGGACGACGCGACGATCTTCAAAGAGGTCACCTGTGGACAGGCGGCCGCCGCCGGCGCCTCCCGGCAGCGGTCAGGCCGAGGCGAGCGCTCTGCGCCGACGGCGCAGCAGGGCCCGCCAGGGGTGTGCCGTCCTCAACGCGGCCAGGCAGGCCTCCTCCAGGGCGGCCAGGACGGCTTCGGGGTGCTGGGTCGGGAGCCGGTGGCTGCCGTCGGGGACCACATGGACGCGCGCGGTAGGAATCTCGCCGGCCAGTCGCAGCGCGTGGACCGCGGGAATCATCTGGTCCGCCTCGCCGACGAGGATGTGCACCGGAATGCGGGACAGCGCCCGCAGCCGGCCCGCGACGTCGTGCTGCATCAGGGCCTGGAACCACAGGGCCGCGACGTCGATGGGCGGCTGCACGTACGGTCGCGGGCGGATCTTCGTGCGCACGTACCCGGCGGGCCGCGGTGCCCGCAGGGCGACCGCGGCCATGGTGTGCCGGGTCAGCCCGCGCAGCCGCCTGGGGAAGGGATGACCCGGCGCGGACGTGTCGAGGCCGCCGCTCGTCGTGGCAGCCAGAACGACAGCAGCAACCTTCTCCCCGATGAGATGGGGATGCTGCGCCGCCAGCCCCAGCGCGGACATCCCGCCCATCGAGTGCCCCACCAGGACAACCGGCAGCCGGCCGGGGGCAGTCGCGGCGATGACCGCCTTGAGATCGTCGGCGAGGAGCGCGGTCGACGGCCGGGCACGGCCCTGCGACGAAGCACCATGACCGCGCTGGTCGTAGCGCACCACACGGGTGCGGCCGGTCGGCAGCTGGCGCACAAGCTCGTCCCAGGTCGAGGCGGCGGCTTGCCAGCCGTGCGCGAGGACGATGACGAGCTCGGGATGGGGCGGGCCATCGACGTACAAGGCGAGACGGGCGCCGTCGGGACGTTGCAGCTCGGCAGGGCCGGACTGGAAGGGGGCGGTGGTGATCACAGCTATCGCTCCACGGTCAGCGTGATGTCGAGGGTGGGCCCGTGCGCCGGGGGGATGACGGCGCCGCGGCGGCGGAGGATGCGCAGCATCCGCCGGTTGGTTGCGCCGGTCAGAACCGAGACGGCGTGGCAGGAGGGATCGGCACGCGCCGCGTCCAGCGCGAGGTCCGCCAAGCTGCCACCCAGCTGCTGGCCCTGCCATGCGTCGTCGATGAGCAGAGCGAGCTCGCGGACCGTCGGTGTGCTGGTGTGCAGCAGATGGGTGACGGCGATGACCACTTCGTCTGAATCGGCCGGGGTGGTGACCCAGGTGGAGCCGGCGTCGAGGAGGTGCTGGTACTCGGTCTCCTTGAGGCTGCTGCGGGCGCATTGGTAGCGCGCGAACCTGGTCGCGAGCGAGCAGCGGTTGTGGAGGGCGTTGATGGCGGGCAGGTCCTCCGGAACGGCCGGGCGGGTGGAGGACGCAAGGACAGCCGTGGGCGAGGGCTGCTGAGTCTGGGGCGGGGGCACGTTGGATCCCTTCGGTTCGTCGCGGCGGGCTGGGGGAGTGGGCCCGCCGGGGCGTGCAGCGGGTAGTGCTCGGCCATGACGTTGCTCCGGGCGCCTTGTGGACAGAGTCCGCAGCCGTGGGCGCTGCTGGATGGATCACCTGCCGCGTGTAGGCCCGGTGTGGGTGTTCACGCCGGAGTGCACTGCAGTGGTGTGGGGAGCAAGGTGAGGACGTGGAGTTTCCCGTGTCGCTTGCGCTGGCCCAGGCGGTGGCTTCAGCGCCGGCCGGGACTGGCTGGTGGGCGGAACCGAAGTTCGACGGGCATCGGATGGCGGTGTGGCGGTTGGAGGAGACCGTTGTCCTGCAGTCCCGCACCGGCAGGGACGTCACCTCGCAGTGGATGGACCTCGCGACAGCCGCGATGCGGCTCCGGCCGGGCACCGTGGTCGACGGGGAGGCCGTCGTCTACCGGGACGGCCGCATCGACTTTTCCGCCGCGCAGTCTCGGGGCGCTTCCACTCCGGCCCGGGCCCGGGCGCTCGCTGCAGAGCATCCGGCCACGTATGCCGCCTTCGATCTCTTGCTGCACCCCGACCGCGGCGACGTTCGCCAGCTGCCCTGGCTGGACCGGCGTGCCCTGCTGCTGGACCTCTTCGAGGACCTCGCACCGTCACCGCTACAGGTCGTGCCGGCGTCCGACGACCGCGACGTTGCCGCGACCTGGTACGACGCCCTTCGCGCCCAGGGCGTGGAAGGGCTGGTCTGGAAACACGAGCGGTCCATCTACAAGGGCGACCGCCGGGTGTGGTTCAAGCAGCGGCATGCCCACACCGTGGACGCCGAGGTTCTCGGCTACACAGGACCGGTCACACGCCCCCGTCACCTTGCTCTGCGGCTGCCCGACGGCCGAGTGGCGCTGTCACAGACACTGCTCGGCCCGCTCGCCACGCAGTTGACCGCCCGGCTTGCGCCATCGGCTCCCCTGCGGCAGGCCCGAACGTCAGAGGGTGACACGTACGCCGTCGCGGCCCCGGGGCTAGTGGTTGAAGTACTGGCCGGCACCACGCGTCACGCCGTCGTCACCGTGACACGACTGCGATGAGTGACCACCGAGCGCTCCGCGCGCAGCTCTGGAGCGCGCTGCGGAGTCTCGACGCCAGCGTTGTCAGGTGCCCGAGCGCAGAAGGGGCACAATCTGATCCCGCAGCGCCGGGTCGGTGTCGAGGGCCCGGCGAAGCCTGATGGGGTCGGCGGCCGCCAGGTACGCCCTGTCGGTGACGAGTTCGCTGAGGAGGCCGCCTGCTGCTGCATGGGTCGCAAGGTGATCACGCACGTAGAGATCGGCGTTTGCCCAGTCGTGGCGGCTCTCTCGACCGGTGCGTCCCCTGAGATCCATCAGCGCCAGGGTGATCGACCGCTGCGCGTCCGGCACGGCCTCGGGACGAAGTTCGTCGGCGAACGAGGCGTGCCCCAGATGGTAGACAGACCGCTCGGCGGGGTCGAGTTCCTCAACGAGGAACTCTGCCGCGGCTTTCACTACCCAGCCGAGATCGGCATAGGCGACCCTGTGGCCGACGGCGGACGCGGCCGCCTTCCATACGTGAATGGGCATCCCGGATCCCTGTGCGAGGGCCAGAACCCCCAGGAGGAGCCGGCCATGAGCCTCGCGCTCGCCCAGAGCCTCGCGCAGGGCCCAGCGAACCGCCGGGCTTACAGGATCAGCGTCACGTGAAGCCGAGAATGCGTCCGTCACACCGTCACCTGTCCAGCCTGGAGATCCAGTGAAGCGCGCCCGCAGCCGACGGGCGGCATCTGCAGGGCTCTCACCGGCTGGAGCCCTTGGCCGGCCTGCGCTCCCCCAGCATGCCGCTCTGCACGTTCCCTGACTGTCGCGTCCAGTTCGGGGTCCCGAAAGGACCTTGCCGCAAGGCAGTCGGCGACGAGGAGGTCGAGCGCGCGCGCATGGTGGGGCTCGGCGTCGGCCCGCTCAGCCAGGGTGTGCGCGAGTTCGGTGAAGTCCGGTCGCCTCAGCCGGATCGCGGCCATACCGATGACGTTGCGCCATGCGGGCTCGTGCGCCATGGACGACATCAGCAGCCGCCGATCGTCCTCCTCTGCCCATTGGCTGAGGTAGAGGGCCCCGAAGTAGTCGCGGACGAGCGGATGTACGAACGCGAGCCCGCCGTTCGGGGTTGACTCCAGCGCGCAGGTCTCCCGCAGCAGGTCGTGGAGTACCTCCTCTGTGGTGCCGGTGAGTTGATCAGGCATGAGCCACGGCCTCCAGGGGGCGATGGCTGCAACTGCCTGCACCGGGCTGACGGAGTCGAGGCTGCGCTCGATCAAGTGGAAGGCCAGAAGCTGGAGGAGTTGGGCACTTCGGCCGTCGGCCGGGTTGAGGGGGCTGGACCCTTGGGGGAGGCCGGCACTGGTCGGGGGCACCCGAATGGCCAGGTTTTCGCCGAGGAGCGCGTACAGGGGCCACGCGCCCTGGGGGAAGTGCCCGCGAAGCCTCTGGTGCAGGTCGCACAGCACATCACACAGAAATGCGCTGGTGAACAGTGCAGCAAGCTTCGGACGTTGACGAACCTGCGACAGGAACATGACTTCATCGGCGTCGGATCCGGCATCCGGATGGGCCAGAAACCAGTCCGAGATCATGCGTTCGGGATCTGATGCCGCAGGCAAGGGCATGAAGAAGCCTTCCAGAGCTCGAGGTCGAAGCCACACTAAGGCTGGAGCGGCACGACAGACCGTCCATCTCTAAATTCCCTGAGCCTCGCCTTCATGTCAAGTTTAACGAGTCGAATTTAGATGGATCGTGGAGGTGGTTGGGTGGAGCTGTCTGTTCTCAGCGGTCCCTGCCGGGCCGGGGCACCAGACGCAGCGACAGCTGTCTGTCCGGGTAGAGGGGCACTTCGGCGGCCACCTCCGGGGACAAGGTGTCAGCGCGGACGATCAGGCACGGCCCTTCGTACGCGAAGCGCGCCCAGCGAACGGCGGCGCGGCGACTCCACTCCCAGCGCAGCACCCCGCCCTCGTGGGAGCAGACGATCCAGTCCAGGTGTCCGTCCCGGTGCCGAAGCCACAGCAGGAACAGGATGAGGCCCACGGCCCCCTCAACGCCCGCCCACGGCACCAGCAGCGGGCGGCCCATCGGTGAGGCCCAGGCCAGCAGCAGCGCCAGCACGGCACCGGTACCCCACGTGGCCCACACGGCGAACGGCCGCCGCGGCATGAGGCGGAAGCCGGGGACCAGGACTGCGATGAGAAGCCCGCACGCCACATACAGCGGCGCGTGTCGCCCGCTCGCCGCAGCGAGCGTCACACAGAATCCGGTGCCGCAGAGGAGAGCCCCGAGCGCTGTCCGTTCGCGATGACGGGCTGGCCCTGGTGCCTCATCCAGAGGAGCTGATGCCGTCGTCGCAGTCACCTTCGGGTCGGGTGAAGAGGTGCTCATGCCGAGGCCGTCCCTTGGCCGCCGCGGGGGGAGCGCCTCAGCTCGGCAATCTCGGCCTCCAGGAGCTCCAGCCGCTTGTAGAGGTCGTCGAGCTCGTCGTCTGTGATGGTGGACGCCGTACGCCGCACTGCCGGCCTGTCGTCCTGGCCGTCGGCTGGAACCTCCTGCAGCAGCCGGATGCCACGGCGTGCAAGCAGGCGCGTCACACCGGCGTCACTCGACGACGGTGTCGCCTCGCACGGCTGCTGCTGCACCAGGCTCAGGAGTTGAGCCCTGACCTCCTGGTGGGAGGGCATCGATTTGGACGCGTCGAGCATGTTCGGAAGTCCGTTCTGTGCGAAGTTATGGGCGGCGCGTGCGGGCCGTTCGCGGTCAGATGCGGCGGCCGGCTACCCGCTTTCGTCAGGAGGTCGTCCGTCGGTCTCCTCCGCGCGGCCAGGCGGCACCGGGCCGGTACGTCGGTGGCGAAGACCTGCACGGGCCTGCAGGTACATCGTCGGAGGACCGCCAGGCTCCAGACGGTCGGCCTGGGGCGACCGGGCAGCCTCTTCGGGTGCGCTGGGACGCGGTGAGCGGTCGGCCGCTCGGCGGCCGGCGCCGGGCTGCTGAACCAGGATCTTCCGGATAGCCTGCCGACCGGTCAGCTCGTTCGCGCGCCGGATCAACTCGGCGCTGCCCAGACGGGCTTGGGTGGCCCATGCGGTGGAGTCCGCGGCGACGGTGAGGCACCCGCTGTCCTGGTCGTACGACACGGGCCTGACGTGAGCCGCGAGCTTTGTGCCGGCGATCTCGTCCCACTGGTCCGTGACCGACCCCGCGGCCGCCGGCTCCTCCCAGCCGCGTTCGGTGAGCAGCCGGGCGATGGCCTCACCGAACGCCATCGGGTCCCGGCCGTCGCGGCGTGCTGCCGCCGGCTTGCCGCGCCGGACTGTGCGGGCGACGGGTCCCTCGTCGCCCCGCTTCTGAGCGGCCAGACGGGCCGCTCGCAGGGCGATGCGAGCCAGGTCCGCGCCACTGGGCTCCGGTCCGCTCATCGCGTTCCTCCCCCCGCGTGCAGCACGAGCCGGTCGGTTCCGCGCAGACGCAGGACCTGGTCGACCAGGCGGTGCGTGTACAGGCGCCGTGCGTACGCCTCCCCGCACATCTCGATGGCTGTCTCGACCAGGGCAGGGTCCCGAAGGGCTGCGCTGCGAAGGTCGATGACTTCCTCCCGGGTGAGCTGGGTGAGGTCCGCCTGGCCGTCCTCATCGAGGGCGAGCGAGGCGAGCGAGTGATCCTGCTCGCGCGGAGGCTGCAGGCATGCGAAGGCCTCCTTGACCTGACGCGCCAGAGCGCGGCTGGAGGGCGCCTGCCACTCACCGGACCACTCGGCATGCCGCTGCGCAGCAGCCTGCGACGAGTCACGCCAGGCTTCGACGAGCACCGCTCGCTTGGCCGGGGTGTCGTAGAGCTTGTGGGCGCTGCCGAGTCGGTAAGCGAGGAACCCGGAGGGCCGGTTGACGCGCTGTGCCGGTGCCAACTGGCTCAGCAGGGCGATCACTTCGTCAGCGGTCCAGCCCGTGTCCGCGACATGCCTGACGATCCATGCGATCCGCGCCACGGAGGCGCGGTGCAGCCAGCCGACACGCTGAATGAGCTCACCGGCGAGCTGGAAACGGCGACCGGTGCGGTTCAGCTTCCGACGAGGGCTCTTCTCGGTGGTGGTCTGCTTCATCCCTCCGAGCTCGTTCTCAGGGGGGGAGGAGAGATCACCCGCAGAGGAAAGACTAGAAGTACCAACCACCATTGGGGTGCAACCCGCCCGGCCCGAAGTAGGCCTACCGGCCCGGCGGTTGGTGACCTTTGTCCGCTTTTTCGTGATGGGGCGGCGGGCCTTTTTGTACAGCTTCTTCATCAGCGGAACGCCTTCGGGAGCGAGCCCGCGGACCGAGCGGATCAGACGGTCGGAGGGACCGGTGCGCAGCCCCACGGCCTCGTCGAAGACGCGGGGAATCGTGCGCAGGAACTCACTGGCGCGACCACCGACGCCGGCGATTCGCGTGCCCTTGGAGCCGTACGTCAGCAGGCCTGTCTCACGCAGGATGCGCAGGTGGTACTGGATGGTGCGCTCGGAGAGCTTCAGCCACTCCATCAGACGGGCCACACCGGGGCGGCACACCTTCAAGTGCGCCATCGCCCGGGCCACCCGCAAAGTGGTGTCCCCGACCCTCCTGGGGCCGTGAGCGCGGTCGCGGGCCTGGTACTTGCTGTGCTCGTGGAACCAGATGACCGCCTCCAGCCAGGCGTCACCATGGGGTGCAATCCGGCCGTCGGTTGAGCAGAGCCACTGACCTGACGAGGCCACGGTGAAATCAGCGGCATCGGCCGCGCGCGGGCTGGTCTGCGCGGACGACGCGGGATGTGCAACGGGCGTAGACAAGGGAGATCCAGGGTTCTGGGTGCGCGAGAGGGACCCGTGGCGGCACGGGCCTGAAGAGGGCAGCCGGGCGCGCGGGGGCGCCCGGAGGTTCAGCAGTCGAAGGCGAGGGCCATCTGGAGCGGCTCGTCCTGCTCGGACTGAGCCGAACCGTGAGAGGAGCCGGCCTCAGGAGTTCCGGGCCTCTGCCCGGGCACGCCGTGGTAGCCGGGCATCCCTTCGTGGATGGGATTGCGGCACACGTTCCGAACGACCACGGGGGAACGCGCCTCCTCGGCAACGAGAGCCATGAGGCGCCGGACGTTCTTGGGCGACAGCTTGGTCACGGCGCGCACGCGCCGGTAAGAGGCACCCTTGGAGATCATATTCATGGCCAGCAGTTCGCGGTGCGCCCGGTCTTCGTTGTAGACCGGCCAGAGCCGGGCCGGCTGCACGGTGACCGACGTGGACTCGTTCTCCGCGTCCTGGTCCGAAACCGCGTCCTCTGCTGCTGCGTCGGCGGCGGCCTGCTGGGCAGCCAGATCCTGCAGGTCGGCGGCCAGTGTGTCGAGGTGCTCCGGGTCCGTCGGCGGCTCTTGGGGTCGGGACATCAGGCACCGCCCTTAGCTGAGACGAGGTCGGCCTCGACGACGACGCGCTTGGAGTGGCCGGTGGCGGGCCAGCAGGTCACCAGGGTCAGCTTCGCCGTGGTGGGCGTCGCGGCCGGTCGGCCGGGAACCTGCGCGATGACGTCGACGTCGGTGGGATTGACCGTGAGGGTCCGGGCCACGGAGTAGGTGTAGGTGACGCGGTGGGCGGTGGTGACCGTGATGGTCGCGCCCTTGGTGATGCGGTCGATGTTCCGGAACGCCGGATCACTCACGCCCGACCGGTGGCCGGCGAGGGCGAAGTTGCCGATCTGGCCGGGCTGTTCGGTGCCCGGGAAGTGACCGACGCCGGCGCGCAGTTGCCGGTCGGTGATGCCTTCGTAGACGGGCTGGGCCCAGTCCTTGCCGAGGGCGGGGATCCGCAGCACCTCCGTGATGCGGCCACCGGGACCGGTGCCGGGTGTGTCGCCGACGGCGTGACCCTTTTCGGCGGTGGGGTTGCTCGCGCCCCAGGTGTTGAGCGTGCGGGTGGCCGCGGCGCGGGCCTCGCTGGTGCGGTCTTTGGCGGGTGAGTTCGGGTTGGCGGTGCCGGTCAGGGGATCGGGGCTGGCCGCGGTAGCGGTGGGGTGCGGTGTCGCCGCGTCGGCGGTGGGGGAGTGGCTTGCGCTCAGCGACCAGGCGAGAGCGGCGAGGCTGAGGGCGCCCGCAGCGGCGACGGTGATCGTGATGCGGCGCGCGGCGGGTCGGGAGGTCGGCAACTCGCGCGGGGATTCGGCGTCGGACGAAGCGTTCGTGCGGTGCATGAGGGGTTCCTGCGAGTGAGATCGGCTGAGGCAGGACGGCGGGACGGCGACAGGTGTATGCCGCCGCCTCCCGCCGTCGTCAGGCCGTCGAAGGGACATATGACGCAGGGATACGGGCAGATCAGGCGCCGGTCTGCGGCAGTACGGAGATCGTCACCGGGCGGGGCTTCGGCTTCGGCTGCGCCGGGATCCTGACGTCCTTGACCGCGACGGCGGCCGTCTTGCCCGCGGTGACGGTGACGTGCTGATCGGCGGCGAGCTGATAGCCCTCGACGGCCTGCACCTCGTGCACGGTGTACGTGCCGGGTTCGAGATCCTCGGCCTGCCAGACGCCGTTGGCGCCGGTCGTTCCGGACGTCACCGTCTTCCCCGCCGAGTCGTGGACCTCGAAGGCCACACCACGGAGGGTCTTGCCCGTGTCCGCCGCGGTCTTGGTCACGGCCAGAGCGCCAGTGGGGGTCTTGGCCTTGAGCTCCAGCTGGGCCTGAGCAGCCGAGGTACCGCCGGCGAGGAGCAGGCGCTGCGCGGTCGCGTTGCGCGGGGCGAGAGCGCGCAGTTGGGTGGCCGGCAGGGACTTGGCCAGGGCCTTGAGGTCGACGGTGCCGGCCGCGGACGGCGTGATGGACGTCGTGGCGACGCCGTCGGCGTTCGTGGTCACGCTCCCGGCCTCGGCCCGTGCGCCAGAGACGTCCAGGTCCAGCTTGATGCCAGGCAGCGCGTGACCCGAGGCAGAGGTCACGCTGAGCGTGACCGAGGTCTTCACTCCGGGCTTGAGGGTGCTGTCCGCCGAGGCGATGGCGACCTTGTAGGGGCCGGCGAACATCGCTGCCTCGTTGAGGTAACCGCCGGCCCACTTCTTCGCGGCCGGGTCGACATTCGGGTAGCTCAGGCGCTCGAGGGCACGCTTGCCGTCGGGCAGCGCGTAGGTCGAGCCGGCGTCGAGGTAGGAGTAGACGACCGCGTCAACGGCGGCCGCCTGGTCGTCGTAGGTGGTCTGCCCGTACTTCGACAGCACGTACGCGGCCCGGGCAAGGTCGGCGGCCGAGGCTTGCTTGCCCGTGGCCTTCGAGGTCCAGGCGGTGACGGCCGTTGCGCTTCCGTAGCCGCCGGCGGCGTCGGGGCCGGCGAGTTCAGGGTCTGCGCAGTACGCCAGAACCTGCGATGCGGGCACGTTGTACGCGCCGATGTGGGAGGCGTTCGGCACGCCGGAGCCGTCGGGGATCAGGTAGCCCGGCCCCCACCGGTCCGCTGCCGTCGCATGCGGCGCGAGCAGTATGCCCATGCCCAGCGCAGCCGCCGTGCCAAGTACGATCGGATACCGATGCCGGCGAACATGCTGCGCCGGCGTCGACGATGATGTAACACTCATCCACGTCTCCCCGTGAGGCGATGACGCCAGGCCCGGTCACTGTTGGCCTAGGAAACCTTTTGACCGGGCCAGGCGCAGTCCACGCCGCCATGACGCGACGCGAACACAACTAACCGTGAGTGACTGAGGGTGAAACCAGTCCACCGGTTGGAGGACGGCACTCCGTCACCGAGCAGCGATCATGCTGCACTAAACCCACTGGTGTCAATTGTCACCACGGCTTTCGCTGAACCCTTCGCATCAGCTACAAATGTCACGGCCCTCTGGCGTTGATACCGCCCGCGGGCGCTACTCTGCTGTCCGCGCGAACGCGGGTTTACCGATCGAAGAGCAGGAGACCGCCCGTTCATGGAGAACACCACCGAGCTGGAGGGCGTCGCGGCCGCCCTTGCGGCAGTCAGGGCGGAGCTCGAAGGGCTGGGCCACACCCTCGACGTGATCCCGTTTGACCGGCTCGCCTACAAGACAGGCATCGCCGAGTCGACCATCCGCAAACTGTTCGCGGGCGAGCCCGTGAGCCCCAACGAGGTCGACCCACCGTTCAAAGACCGCCTGCAGTTCCTCTTGGAGACCCGGCACCATCCCGAGGGACGGCAGTACACGCGCGCTGAACTGGCGGAGGCCGCGCATGTGGACAGGTCGATGATCAGCAACCTTCTGAACGGCAAACGCCAACCGGGGTTCGAGACCAGTAGAGACCTGGCGAAACACTTCAAGGTCCCTGGCTTCTTCTCGATCGGTCCCGAGGAGGCACTCCTCGCGGCGCTGGAACCGGTTCTGGAGCAGGCTCGCATGCTTGCGGAGCTGAAAGGGCACCAGGTCGAGCGCGTCGCCCTGCGAGGGAGCCCGGCCGGCAGCGACGAGCTGGCCCGCGAACTGAATGCCGCCATTCACCAGGTACTGGCGACTGCGAAGACCATGAAACAGGCGCCACAGGATCCGGACGACGACCCAGAGCTGCGCGAACTCACCGACACGATGCGCTCCCTGCCACCAAGCAGCCGCAAGGGCGTCATGGGCATCCTCCGCAGCGCGGTAGGCCTCGCCAGAAGGAACGACTAGCGAGCGCGACCGCGCGCTGCCCTGCAGGGCGAAGCGCGGTCGGCCACTGAGCTACTGGGCCTGGCGCTGCTGGGTCTGGGCGTGACGGTACTGACGGGCCAGGACTCGCAATGCCGCCGGCGTTCCCGGCCCCGCCTCACGGAGCAGGAGGCTTCCTCCCGCCTGCCTGACCGCCAGGAGCCGAAGCTCCTGCACGTCGATCAAGGCGTCGAGGAACGGCCGGTACTCGGCCGTCACGAGAGAGGGCAACGCCCGGCATTCGGCGAGGGCCTCCTCGGCGCGACCGGCCTGTGCGACGACCAATTGCTCCAGCGCCGGCACGCACGCTTCCGACTTGCTGCGCACGTCCTCGAACTTCAGGCCGTTCCGGTCCAGTTCTTCCTGCGGAATGCCGATGCGGCCCTGATCGGCATCCTCGGACAGGTCCGCCAAGAAGTCGCAGCGCTGCCAGCCTTCGATCAGGGCCCGGCACCCCCTCACGAACGGCTCGTCCGCTCCGGCGTCAGGATCGGGGGCGAGCAGCGAGGCGGTGAGCATCAGAGCGGGCAGCGAGTAGCTGTCCACGTACGCCTGGAAGTCAGCCTCGGAGTCGAAGCCTGTCCAACTGGCCTCGACCGCGGCGCCGTCGAGGAAGGCCCGCACCCGTGCCGCCATGTGCGGGTGACGGCGCGCCATGTCCCAGAGTGCCAGCAGGACGGGTTTCTCGGGTGGCCTGCTCCCTTCGAGCGCGGCGGTGGTCTCCTCGTCCCAGTGCTGCAGGGCTGCCTGACGGGCGTCTACCTCTCCGGTGTCGATCAGCTCGTCGGTCGCGTGCATGTATGCCACTGCGGCGATGACGGGCGGGTGAAGCTGAGCAGGCAGCAACAAGCGGGCTGCGACGTACTCGTGGAGGGCGAACCTTCGCACGAGCCTGCGCTGGACGTCGTAGGCCCGCCGCTGTCGCGGATCAGTAATCCCAGCCTGTGTCAGGGCGGCTGCCCAGCGCATCACGATGCTCCTGTCTCCGACGGTTCGGTATGGCGCGTGTGCGCCGTCAGCGGTTCATCAGCACCCTGGCTGCCTGCAGTAGGACACGAGGGCGGGTGAGTGCGCGCGGGGGCTTTCGCATGTGGACGACGTCCATGAATGCCCTGTTGACCTCGGCATCGCGCAGAGAAGCCAAGATGATCTTGTCGCCTATCCAGCGCAGAATGGGGTAGCCGGCGGGGTATGGGCCAGTGACGTGAGGTTGGGCCAGGTCCGCGGTGGTCGACACCTCCCATGCGGCGTCCACGAAGCCGGCGGCGCGGTGGAAGTATCCCCAGGCTGGCTCCTGAGGCGATGCTTCGGACCGCAAGTACGCCGCGAGAGCTGAAGCCTGGAGAGCCGCGAGCGTGAGCCCCTGCCCGTAGACCGGATTCACGGAGGCCATCGCGTCGCCCAGGACGACCAAGCCGCCGGGGAACCGACTCACGTCGCCGAACCGGCGACGCTGGCTCTCGCGGAAATGGAAGGTGTCGACGTCGCTCTGCAACTCGCAGTGCGCGGCGACCTCCTGCAGCGGGGCAACGCAACGGCGCATTCGGGCAAGGAACTTCTGCGGGTCCTTGCTGGGCCGGTAGGCGGCGTAGCCAGCCAGGACGACCGACCATCGGCTGTCCTCGATTGCCGCGAGAGCACCCGGCTCGCAGATCGTGGGCTGATAGCTGCTTTTCGGGCCTGGCGAATTGTGCGCGATCACCGTTCCAGGGAGTTCGCTGCCGCGGCGGAACGTGGCCGTGGCGTAACCGAGGTCGATTCTCATCCGTTCCAGCGGGGGCACCGGCCACCCCGCATGCTCGAGCCACGTACTCAGACGGCTTGAGCGTCCCATGGTGTCAGCGACAAGGTCGGCCTCCAGGGTGGTCGCGGCTTCCTCCCCGGCTGGGACGTAGCGGACACCGCACACGCGGCCTCCCCGGATGACGAGGCCTTGACCACGGCCCGCGACGACGCGGACGTTGGGAAGCCGCTGCGTACGCTGACGCACCGCACTCTCGATGAACGGGCGTGAAGCACCGAGCATTTCGAGATCGTCGACGGCAGGACGAAGCACGCCGTCGACGTAGAACTGAACTGCCTGGCCTCTGCCGACCCGGGCGCCTTGGTCAGCCAAGTCCGTGATGATTCCGGGAAACCAGCGCTCCAGTTGGACGTGCCCCATCGCAAGCAAGGCGTGCAACTGCTGCCGCTGCGGCGCGCCCGGGCCGGTGGACCCCTCGTCGAGCAGATCTGGCTCCACGATGACGACGTCATCGGCGAAGTCGCTCAGCGCACGGGCAGCCAGCAGGCCCGCGAAACTTCCCCCAAGAACAACTGCCCGCTGCACGGGGCCCCCCTCCGAGCCCTTGACGGCTCAGCTCCGCTGTAGTGTCTGTCCGCCACGAACGGCGGCCGCAGCGACACTACCTTGCCCCCGCAGACGCCTGAGCCGCTCCAGCGCCTTGCTTCAGAGACTCAACTACCTGCAACGATGCCTCGACCAGGGGGTGGTCGAGCGCCCGGGCCACGCGTACCAGGCGCGGTCGTTCGTTGGCAGCAGGAGTCTTCTTCCCTGGCACGTCGTGCGCAGGACTCGGGCCATCAGGCACGGGAGCGACAGCGGTGCTCGTCCCCTCCGTGCGAGCGTTCTGTAGCCGCTCTACTGCGTCTCGCAGGACGGCGGCTGTCGCAGCGGCTTCCAGCTCGACCTCGGACAGGCCCTTTTTGCCCAAGCCGAACTTGCGCCGGAGTTCGTCCGCCTTCATGGCCTCTTGGTACAGGGACCTGACCGAGTCCGCAGGCAAGGAGCGGACCCAGGACCCCCGTTCCAACTCCCGGATACCGTCGAGGATCTCGATAACACGGCGGGTGAGAGTCCAACGGACGTTGAGGAGACGATGAGGCCTGAACCGCACGTGATCGGCTGACGGGCCCGCAGCGCTGCTACCTCGCTGCCCCCACGTGGAACCGAGCGACAACTCTTCATCAACGCCCGCGACGACCAGCTCCCACAACGGCTGAAGACCCGCGATGTCCCGGCGCTCCCCGACCCACTTACTCACCACAGCTCCGCTGACTCCGTAGCAGGTCATGACGGAACCCACGGAGCCAAAAGCAGACCCCATCACCCCCACGCCGTCGAGCTGGTGATGGCCCAGGGAAGCAGCGACGATCGCGGGCGCCGAGCAGACTACGTATCCGAACGTCACGAGCATGCTCGCCCCGAACCAGCGAACAGCGTGCATGATCGCCTCGTCGTCGATCCGCGCACGCCGTGAACGACGCCAGATACTCACCGTTCCGCAGGTGAGCATCGTCAGGAACACGGTGAGGAAGAAGAAGACGTGCGGGTCGTCCACCTGCTCGGTATTGAACTCCAGCGGCACAGCGGGCCCCTCCAGATCGGCACCAAAAAAGGCGATGATCATGACGGTGAGGGAGAAGCCGTAAGCAAGCGACCAAGCCGTGATCGAGCGACGCGCCCGCCACGGCACGCCCGGGCGGGACGGCGTCCACAAGATCGTCAACAGGTGATTTGTTCCGAAGCAGCACAGGATGCCGACATAGATCGGCAGGGTAGGGAACCAAGGGTGGCCAAGGGCCGAACCGAGGCTCCGGTACCCCCACGGAGAGGCCACCACGTAGACGATGCCGCCCACAGCATGAGTGGCGGTCTGCAGGGCAAACGAGGGGCTGGGTGCCCGCAGGAGGGCGAAACCCTTCCAGAACGCGATCGACAGATGGAGGGACGCAACGAGGAAGTAGATGGCGGTCGCGCTGCTTTCAGACACCAGTCCTCCGGTGCGTGAAGGTGGTCGTGAAGCCGTGGGCCTCAGGCTGGCGGAACGCGATTTTGCGGTCCAGCATCACCGTGGCGAACGCCTCAACCTTGCGTTCGATTCGCGAGTCGTAGTGGGACCGCTCGAAGAAGGCGGTGACCGCCTCCGGGTTGAGTGCCGGCGCGAGTTGAAGCGCCAGATCCTTCGGCAGTGGGCTGCCGGAGCCAGTCTCGAGGGGCGCTGCAGCGTCCTCCGAATCACCGAAGAGGAGATGCCCCAATTCGTGGGCTATGGCGTTCAATTGCGTCAGTTCGCTGGCGTTCACATCGATCACGATGAAGTCCCGCTCAGGAGTGGCGATACAGAACGCGCTGACCCTCGACGGCAAGACGAGGTACAGGACAGTGATGGGCTTCCCGCGCCGATGAGCCACCAGCTCAACCAGGCTGTCGATGTCCTGAACGCCCATGAGGCCGAAGTCCCGGCGAATCAGCCGGGCGACGGACTGCGTCTCGCGCAGTATGGCGAGCTGATCCCAGAATCGACCGGTCCAACGCGGCCCGTCCGCTTGGCGGCCGCACGACCTCACCGTCGACTGCATGCTCCAATTCCCCCTCTAGTCCGGTCCGCCGCGGCTGCCCGCCAGCCGGGCCCGCAAGGCTCATCTGCGGACCGAATGGTGCAAACGTTCTATTTTCTGAATCCTGACGGATCTGGTTCGGTGTACAGCTGTGATGAGTGGAGGCCGTGGCTGACAGCTGTAATCGGCCGCCCGGGGAGGAGGTTGGCCGATATCCGATCGAGTACGCCGCGGACAGAGCGCGGTCGCGGGGCCAAGCGTGCCTAGCTGCCGGGTGCCCCTTGCCGCAGCGCGATCCGTAGGAGCTAGGGGCCGGCCGGTCGAGTCCTCCGGGGTAGCGAGTGTTCGTTGGTGCATCATCGTGGAAGGCGGCTCGGTGCGGTTGCGAGGTGGCTGCGGAGAAGGCGTTGCGGTTCCAGGTCGCTCCGTACCTGCGTTCACTGACCGTCATCTGCGCTCCCTGCCCCCGTGCCACGTCGTCCCGTAGCGACCACCCCAGTCAACTCAAACATATGTTCTATTTACACCTCGAGTCGACGGGCCGTGGCGAGGTCGCGCCGACGGGTTGGTCGCACTCTGCGCGCGCAGCTGATCCGGCGGAGGTCCTGCGACCAAGCGCAACCGCATGATCACTTTGCGCGCGAAGCGGCCTCACTATGTCCTTACGGATCGCAAAAACGCAAGCATATATTCCATTTCCCGCGAGGCGGGAAAGTGTCGGCTACATGTTTCCCGCCACACGGGAAACGGCGCACCCTTTTCCCGTGTAGCGGGAAAGCGGGCGACAAAGTTGCGCGTGGAGTTGCTGTGAATAAGCTGTGCGAACGCGGCAAGCCATCGAGGCGGCCTGACCTGGGGTGGGACCCGCTCTCGGGTTGGCATAGCCTGTCCGTGCATCCCGCAGCTAATTGAATGTTGAAAGAGGATTCTGTGCGCGCCATCACCATGAAGGACTTCGGGGACCCCGACGTTCTGCAACTCGAAGAAGTCCTTGATCCTGAACCGCGCGGACCGCAAATCGTGGTCAACGTATCCAGAGCGGGTGTTAACTACGCAGACATTCATGTGAGGGGCAATACCTACCTCGCGCCGGTCGACCTGCCTTACACGCCCGGTAACGAGGTGGTCGGCACGACAGCCGACGGACGTCGAATCGTCGCGCTGACCCGCGGCGGCGGCTACGCCGAGAAGGCCCTCGTCCACAAGCGCCTCAACTGGGAGATCCCCGATGGGGTCACCGACGAGCAGGCCGTCCCCCTGGCCCTCCAGGGCAACACAGCCTGGCACCTGTTGTTCACCGTCTGCCAGATCAAAAAGGGCCAGAAGATCGTCATCCCAGCCGCAGCTGGCGGCGTCGGCTCCATCGCGGTCCAGCTCGCCCGAGAGGCCGGCGCCCAGGTCATCGCGCTCGCCAGCACCGAGGAGAAGCGACAGCTCGCCCTCGACCTCGGCGCGCACACAGCGATCGGCTCCGGCGAGAGCGACCTGACCGAGCGCATCAAGGAGGCCGCCGGCGGACCGGTCCATGCCGCACTGGAGATGACCGGAGGCGCCACGCTGCACCAGACGGTTGCCGCCCTGGCCCCCCGAGGACACCTCGCCTGCTACGGGTTCGCCAGTGGTCAGCTCACCGACGTGAGTATCCACCACCTGCTCGAAAACTCTCTCACCGTCTCAGGCTTCTGGCTCCCCCACCTGTACACGGACCGCGAGGTGTCACTCGAGTTCTCCATGAAGGGTCTCTTCGCCGCAGTCGCCAACGGCACCCTCCGCACAATCACCGGAGGGACCTACCCGCTCGGCCAAGCCGCCCAAGCCCACCGTGACCTGGCTGGCCGTCAGACGACCGGCAAGCTCAGCCTGGACACCTCCAAGTAGGATCCACTGTCATGGGCATATGCGGGGGCCCGCACGCCTCCGCATGCTCTACAGGAGTGCTCCTGTGGGAGGGGCACGCCCCCCACAAGGGAGTTCAGGGATGGCCGCGCAGAGTGCTCGGGGTACCAATCACGCAGAACGCGTATTTGCGGTAACGCAGGCCTTCATCGACCACGGTGGAGACCCGCTGGGCCCAGGCGAGATCTCGGCAGCCACCGGCCTCAGCGACTCGGCGGTCCACCGCATACTTCAAAGCGGCGTCTACACCGGAATCTTCGTCCGTATTAGTCGAGGGAAGTACAAGCTCGGCGCCCAGGCGGCGGAACTCGGCTTCCACGCCCTCGAAGACGACCACGACCTCAGCGGCACCGAGGCCAAGGAGATACTCGAACGCCTCCGTCTCAAGACGGACGGAGGCCTCGTCTTCCTCTACATGAAGGCCCCGTTCGGCTACGGCCGGCAGTGCTACGACATGGCAGTTGGCGATTCCGACCTGGTCGAGCTCGGGATGACCCCCCGGGAGGTTCTCTCGGTCACCCGCTCCCTGCGCACCGGGGCCTCAGGGCGCACCATCCTCGCCTACATGAGCGAGCGCGTACAGCGCCTGGTTCTGGACGAACCGGTTCCCGAGGAAGCCGGACCCGGCGTCTACACCGACAACGACGAACTACTCGCCTCGCTGAAGGAAGTGCGAGACCAGGGCTACGCCCTCGGACTCCAGGAATGCATGAAGGGCTGGAACTCCTGCGCTGCCCCGATCCTCTGGCAGGGATCCATCCAGGGCGCAGTACTCCTCCTCAAGCCGGCCTATGTCATGCCCGAGGCCCCACAAGCCGTGATCGACGCGACCGTTGACGCAGCCGCACAACTCAGCAGCCTCAACGGGGGATGGCCTGCGGACTAACGCGGTTGCGACGTCCAGGGTCCTAACCCGCCGGTGACGCTGCCCAGCGCAGGTTGAGCTTCACGGGCCAGGCGGGAAGTCTGGACGCTTTGCCGCTCCCGGCCGACAGGGAACCACCGGGGCATCGGCCGCCCAACGCAGAGGGCCTCCTTGTCGATCTGCGTACACCGCCACTCAGGGCTGTGATCTCCGACGGCGTTCGAGGTGGCCCCCCTCCTCGAACGCCGCTTCACCTACTGGGCCAGCCCTGCAGCCAGATCCGCGGAGATTCGCGCGCACCGGGCGGCGTACGCCTGAAGGTGCTTGGCCGCGAAACCGGTGGGGTCCCAGTTCTCGGGCCGAACCTCTCCGTCCGGCCAGATGTACGCCCAGCCGCGCTCACCGGTAGAGAGCGTCACCTCCCTCAACTCGTATCGGTCGTCCTCAAACGCGTCGAGAATTCCCCATTCTTCGTTGCTGAGGTCGATGAGCAGCATGCCGGCCGCCGCGCCTCCGGCCGCGTGCGGAACGAGCCCGGGGTAGACCCGCCCTTCGAGCGCGGCGGCGCGCCACCCAGGCGCGGAGGCTGGCGAGTGAGCGGGTACTCGCCCCAACAGGGCTTCAAGGACGGCGTCGAACTGAAGCGTGCCGTAGCAGAACAGCACGTCAGGGCTTTGCGCCAGTCGGTCTCGGCGGTCAGAGGTCTCCGGAGCCGTGGCGGGCTGGGTGATCATGTGCGTCATGTGCGGTCCGGTTGTCAGCGGGGGGAGGGCAGGTACATCGCGTCGTAGACAGGCGACTCTGGGGCGTGTCTGATCGGCCCCATAATCGTGTACCCCCATCGAACATAGGCATCGTGGGCTGGTTGGTTGTCGACGATGCACGTCAGGACCGTGGCACTCTCGGCCCGCCCAGCGATCACCGTGTCGTGAATCTGCCGTCCTAGACCCTCATTCTGGTATTCGGGGAGCACCATCAGCTCACGCAACCAGAAGACCTGGCCGGTATCGGCGAGTTCGCGCAGTCCCCTGGGTCGCTGGTCGCCCAGTGTTGTCCACCACGGCTTGTCCGCGGGGAGCGTCGCGCCGTGAACGTAGCCGATGATCCGGCCGTCCTGCCGAGCGGTTACCGCTTCGAACCCCTCGTTGTCGAACGCAGCCTCCAGTCGGCTACGGAAGGAGCCGACGGAGAAGAAGGGATCACCGCTGTACGGGGCGACGTCGTACACGCGCGCATAGACGCCGACGAGTTCATCTGCGATGCCCTTGGCCGACGTGCCGTCGTGCCGGTGGTACTCCGCATCCACTGTGTGCACTCTCCTTTGTGCGCTCACGCCACGTAAGCGCGGATCTGTTCGAGTAGGTCCCCTACTCCGGGGCTCTTGCTGTGGAGGGCCAGTCCGTCATGAGCGATCTTCAACTGTCCAATAGCCCTCGTGGAAGACATGCCGCCCTCGACGAGGCGCAGCGCCTCTGTGGTGGCGGCCACACTGTGGTCGACGTCTCCGATGCTCAGGGCCGCAACGGACAAGCGGCCCAGGCACATCCCTCGGTTTCGTGAATGGGCTACGTCCTGGAGTGCTTCCGACTCCGCCAGGAGCTGCTGCGCGCGCGGGCCCTGTCCGAGGTCGAGACGGCACATGCCTTCCAGGCACGTCAGCTCGGCCAGGTTCAGGAAGGTGGACCAGTCGGGGTCGCGTTCGTCGGGACCGCGCTCCCAGTCATGCCAGGCCCGCTTGATGGCGGCCTCGCAGTTGAACCGGTCCCCGACGCGGGCGTACCCCTGTGCTTCACGGATCGCCAGGAGGGCCATGACACGTGTGGGCGCCTGCCACTCTTTGGCGTGGGCTTGGGCGAGGCGGGCGTAGCGTACGGCCTCGCGCCCCTTCCCCTTGAGATCCACGGCCTGGCGCGCCATGTTGCTGAGTGTGCGACTTGCGAGGACATCGTCGCCTGTGATCATGGCCGCGTTCAGGGCCTCGCTGAAGTACTGGCGGGCTTTGACGTGGAGGCCGGCGTCGTAGCAGAACCATCCGAGAGACGTCGTGTACTTCCCGGCGACGGCGTGGAGCTGGCTTTCCATCCTCTCGTCGTAGACGCCGTGGTCGATCATGCGGTGGAGCCAGAACAACTGCGACTTGGCCGGTCGCCAGAGACGATTGCCACCGAATTGCTGGTCGATGGCGTCCAAGTCGTCAGCGGCTAGGCGCAGTGACTCGACCTCCTCATCGCTGATGCGCCACTCCGTCGAAGCAGCACCGCCTACGGGGGTCTCGGCAAGCCAAGGAGGCGGCGTCTGATCGTTCATCGGGTCGCCGGCGCTGCCGACAGGTGGTTCCGTGGTGCCGTTCTGAACGAGCAGGGGTACTGGCGAAAGGGTAGGTGGGCTGGTCGATGTGCCGGGCGGTCTGAGGCCCAGGGACTCGACAGGACGGCCGTAGTAGGCCGACAGGACTTTCCGCGCAGCTGCGTGGGGCCACGGCGGCGGGTTGTTGTTCTCCCACTTCTTGTACTGCCGAAGGCTGACTGTAAGACGCTGCTTGATCTCACCGTCCTCGAACAGGCGCGCGGCAAGGTTTGTGAGGCCCTCGACCGCCTCTTCCTGTGTCTGGTTGAGGCTGATGCGTAACCGCTTCATCTCGCGCATGGGGCACCCCTCGCCCTTCCTCTCGGCCCTCACCGTAATGGCTGGGAGCCGGACGGGATGAGGCATCGTCAACTCACAGCCCACGCCAGCGCAGAGGGGCATGCGAAAGGGCACTCTGAGGACACCTAACGGGCTCGCAGAAGGCACGCAAAGAGACCTGTTCAGGGTTTCCGACTTTCGCTGCACTAGGTCACACCGCGAGCACAGTGGGTGCTGGGCAGTGATTTTGGAGGGCTCATGGAGACCCGCACCGAGACCGGCGAGAGCAGCGAGCTGTCCGCCTGGCTTGCCGCGGCGACTCCCGACCCGGAGCTGTCACTCGACCGGTGGGCGCTGCACCCGCACCTTCCGCGCCGCCTTGACTGCGGGGTCCTCTTCGATGTCGTGCTGGCCAAGCAGGCTCTTGTCCAGGCGACCTTCAGTATCCTTCAGCGCTACGAACAGCCTCTCGGCCCCGCCGTGGTCTTCGGGAACATCGGCTCCAGCGCGATCCTCGTACCCCCTGGAACTGCAGAGCGCTGGCGTCCACTGACGGCCACTTCCCGATGGCCTGATCGGTTCCCCCGCCCGGTCTGCCTCGGGCGACGGGGCGGGCACAAAATTCAGGTGCCCGCCCCGTCGCCGCTGCCGAATAACACGACGGCCCTGTGGCTCGAACGGCCGGCTGACGACCTCGTGCCTGGACGAGGGCCCCTGCTTACCAGCCCAGCCCCACTAGCGCGTTGTCTGACCGAAGCCAGCACTCTCCTCGCGCCCGACCCGGAATCGACCTCCATGCGCAGAGCTGTGTCCGCCGGCCGGTTGATTCTGCGCTCCCCCCAGAGGACGTGATGACGACGACAGCCGTACGGCCGCCCGCCGAAGCAGGCCCCCGCGGACGCGACACGATGACAGCGACCGTTGAGATCGCCCAGAGGCAGCGAGGTGAGGAACCACCTCCCCAAGATGCCCGTCATGTCGGCGCCGCGCGGCACCTGGTCGCCGCATGGCTGGGCTATCTCCTGCTGTCAGGCATGAAGGACCCGGTGATGCTCATCGTTTCGGAGCTGGTCACCAACGCGATCGTGCACGGGCGGGGCTCGCAGGTCACGCTGACGATGCAGCTGGAGGACGGCGAGCTGTACGTAGCCGTGGACAATGACGGGCCAGGCAAGCCCGCCCTGCAGCACGCTGATGACGATGCCGAACATGGCCGCGGTCTCCAACTCGTGGAGTGGTGCACCGTAGAGCAAGGTGGCGCATGGGGAATCAGCGACGGTGGCTCCATGGTCTGGTGCCGCCTACCCGCCAAAGGAGAAGGCCTGTGATCTCGCTGGCCATCGTCCACCAATACCTCGATGCTCGGACCGAAGAGTCTGGTGGCGAACTATCCCCCGGACCGGGGCACCTGTGAGCCGGCGACAGTTCAACTGGAACGGCATGCGCGTGCCTTACATCACCCAGTGGACTGCGGAGACCGTCGACCAGCCAAAGATCATCCGCATCTTCGCGCGAGGCGGCGAGGGTATCGGGTATGAGGACGAGCACTCCGTGACCGACCGCCGTGACGAGGCTCTGTGGGTGCGTTCCGGCCTCGGGCAGGGCCGCGGGCGTCCCGACTTCGCCCGGATCAGCTCACCCCGGCAGAAACGAGCGATCCGGTACAGCCTGTGCCAGGTGTGCGGAAAGGCGGTCCTCAACTGCCGGGACGACGAACGGACCCTGCACTTGCTGGGTGGTTCTACCCCGATTGCTGAGGGGGAGACCACCGCAGCGCCTCCCCTTCATCCGCTTTGTGCCGTTGAGTCGGTAGAAAACTGCCGTTTCCTCCAGCGCGGTTGGGCTGCGGCGCTCGTTGAATACAGCCCGCTGTGGGGCGTGGCAGGAGTTGTGTATGACCCGGTGACGCTGGATCCGCTCCCCAGCCCCGGGCGGCGGCCCAATGACCTCACCCATGTCCACATCGGCGACGAGCTCATTCGGTGGACGCTGGCCAACTTCACCGCGGTCAGCCTCCATGGCGTCACTCCTGTGTCCCCAGAGGAGCTGCACGCGATGGCATCGGAGGATGCCCGGCGAGCAGTGACTGGTGGTCAACGAATGGGCACCGCATAGCCTCTGCTCGGCGACCGAGATGTCCTCTCACCGTCAAACTCCCTGTGTACGAGAAGAGACACTCAGCAGGCGGAGCAGTGCTGGGGGCACGTCTGCTCGGCCCTCCGAACACCCCAGCGGATCCCTGCTACCTCCCCCGACCTTTCCACGCTGCGGTCCCGTCCTCCAGGTCGGGTAGATCAGGGATCTGTGGGTGACCACTGACGACCTCGCCGACTGCCCGAGGATCTGACACATCTCACCAGCCTGGATCACGCCGACCCAGGAGCGCGACAGCGGCCTCCGCCAAAGACGAAGGCCGCTGACCGCATCTGCCGGGTCTACGTCCCGGTACCGTTCTGTTGTCGACGCAGAACGGAGCTTCAGTATGCCCGAAGGCATGGACACTCACATCGGTGCACGCGTAAAGGTCGCCCGAATCGCGAAAGGACTCACCCAAGAGGAACTGGCAGGGTTCCTCGGCCGGACAGAGAACTGGATGTACGGCGTGGAGGCCGGCCGAAACCCACTCGACCGCTACTCGCTGATTACCGCCATCGCAGAGCACTGCGATGTCGACGTGGTCTGGCTACTCGGCCAGCCCTACCGGTTGCAGCGCAACGGCGGGAACGTGGCCCACAGCCACATTCCGGCCATGCGGACCAGCATGCGCCGATCCGGGCTCATCCTCTCCGGGCATCCGGGGCTGAAGCCCCAGGGAATCCCCGTCCCCCTCACGGACATGCGGGCGAAGTCCCGTCAGGCCAACGTGGCCAGGCAGAACGCAGACCTTCCGAAGGTCGCAACGTTGCTGCCTGGCTTGATCGAGGACCT
The DNA here is from genome assembly GCF_045161545.1 of Streptomyces sp. NBC_00637. NCBI lineage: Bacteria > Bacillati > Actinomycetota > Actinomycetes > Kitasatosporales > Streptomycetaceae > Streptomyces > Streptomyces sp. NBC_00637. The sequence goes on from NZ_CP109047.1 coordinate 230,965, forward strand.
GAACACCGCCCTGCTCGTCTGCGAGGGCAACGACAGGGCGGAAGCGCTCCGGCTTCTGGTGGATGCTGCGCGCACGGCCAGGATGGTGCTCAACCAGCTCGGCTATCCCGACTTCGCATGGTCCTCCGCTGAGGTCGCTGCTACCGCCGCGACCCAGCTTGATGACCCGCTGGTTAAGGCCCAGGTTGCCTGGGACCGCTGCGGCGCTCTCCTACATCAGGCCTCGCTTCCGGAGACTGTGGCAGTCGCCGAAGCGGCACTGTCCGACCTGGAAACGCTCGCCTCGGCGCGACAGCCGACGAATGAAGCACTGTCCCTGCGGGGAGCGCTACACCTGCGCTGCGCGGTTGCCCACGCCCGCGGAATCAGGACCGAAGACGCCTGGTCGCGCATCGACGCGGCCCTCGAAGACGCCGACCGCCTCGGTCCCGAGTGGTACGACCTGGACGCGCACACGGTGTTCGGCAGGGGCACCGTCGCTGTGCACGCCGCCGAGGTCGGAGTCGAAATCAACGAACCTGACGCCGGCCTGTCCAAGGTGCGCGACGTCTCGGTAGACGACGTCCCCAGCAAGGAACGGCAGATCCACTACCAGATCGACAAGGCACGTGCTCTGGAGCGCATGAACCGGCTGCCCTCCGCAGTCACGACCCTGAAGCAAGCGGCGTCAGCCGCCCCCTTCTACGTGCACGCTGACCCGATGGCTCGCGCCCTGGTGAGGAACCTGGCCGCCGTCGGCGTTCCGTCGCAGGCGACCGTCCTGTCGTCCCTAGTGCGCAGCATGGAACTGGTGCACTAGCGCCAAAAACCAGTGCTGTGACGGGAGTTGAAAAACTACCCTGAAAATTTTTCAGGGTCGCGAGCGCTTTCATGGCCCATCGTGATGTGTCGTCGCTGACGACACATCACCACAGGGGATCGCCATGTCGCCGCAGCCCATCAACACCCAAGACGCCGCCGCCTGCGGTGCTGCATACACCAGCATCCTCGAGTGGCCCATCGCCCCTGGGCACAGGCACCGGCCCAGGGGCGGCTGCACCTGCGGCGAGCCCGGCAACTGCCCCGGATCCGGCGCGCATCCACTGCCCGGCCCGCTGACCCCCAGCCCCGCGAGCGGACTGGCCGACGAGCTGAACGCGTTACCCGGGGCCGCACTGATCGCCCCAACCGTCGCCTTCGATGCCCTCGTGCTGCCGAAGTGGACTGGTCTCTGTGTAGAGATGTGGCTCGACCGCAACGGCAAGGCCGTGCCGTGCCTTCTGCAGGGTGAGGATCACGCGATCTTGCTCGTGCTGCCTGCCACAGGCCGGTATGCACTGCCCGAGGGCACAAGCCCCTCGACAGTCGAGATCAGGTCCGGCCCCGAGCAGTGGGTCGCCCTGCCGCCTTCCCACGGCATCCGATGGGAACAACCACCGTGGCACGAGCAAACCCATCTTGCTCTGCCGCTGATCCATGGCAAGGACCTGCTGGTTCCCCTACAGCAGGCCCTGCGAGTGGCCGCCGAGGACAGCAGTGGACTGAGCCGTGCGCGGTGTGTCCGCGGTCGCTCCGCTCCCACCGCTACCTAGACCGCCGCCGGGGCGTGTCTGGAGACCGCGAACGCCTTCCCCCCGTAGGCCGCAGCTGGTTCAGAACCCGTCCCGGCGGCCCCCGCATACGACGCGCAGCCGAAATTCCGCACTCTCGTGAGGACCTGATGAGCGATCTGATACTGGCTGCCAGCGCCGCTGTGGCGTTGGCAGCCGGAGGAACCGGTACCTGGCGCTTCCGCCGGAAATGGCGCGGTGCACAGGAGCAGGCCGAGGAACAGGGTGCCCGTAGTGATCGGCTTGCCCAGCAGGTTGCAGCTGCGGTGGGGATCTTGCAGGAGCTGACGTCGTCGGTCCTCCCCACGGTAGGCGCGAGGGCGGCCTCCGGCCAGGACGTCAGCGCCAACCTCGTCGTGCCGGATGCCCTGCTGGGCACTGCGCTCGCTGATCGGCTGCACGAACTCGCCACGCAGCTCGTGGCCAGCGTGGAGGAGGTACGGACTGGGATTCAGCTCGCCGCTGACCACCAGGCTGAGGGGGTTCGCGCGATCGCGGACCAGCGTGTTACGGCTGCCGAGGCCGCGGCAGAGCAGGAGATCGCGCGTATCCAGTCGAACGCCGATCACGCTATCGCCCAGGCACGCCGCGGAGCCCAAGAAACAACACGCGCGGCAATGCGGAGCCTCACGACGGGCGTGGTGGTGAAGGCCTCCCGGCTCACCAAGGAAGTCCGCGAGGGCGTGCGCCGCCACCACGGCGACGACGCCTATGAGACCTTGGTGGAACTCGACCACCTGGCGCAGCAACTGCTGCTCACCGCCCAGGGGTACGGAATTCTGGCCGGTGACAGGCCATCCCGACGTTACCCGACGACCTCGATCACAGAGGTGATCCGTGCGGCGATGGGCCGCATTGAGGGTTACGCGCGTGTGCAACACCACGAGCAGGACGTGGCGGTCGAGAGCCGCGCAGTTGAGGCGGTCATTCACACACTCGCCGAGCTCATGGACAACGCGCTGCGCTACTCCCCTCCGACAGCGAACGTGTACGTGAGCGTGGAGCAGGGGCATCATGCATGCCTCATCCATGTAGACGACGCCGGGCTGCGCATGAACGAAGAGACGCTGCTGTGGGCCAGCAGGATCATGTCTGGCGAACAGCGCGATGACATCACGCAGCTGGGAGCGGAACCGCAGACTGGCCTGCGCGTCGTCTCCGCGCTGGCGGAACACTACGGCTTCCGCGTCGACCTTGCCGCGCCGAACAGCTATCAGGGCACGCGGGCAACGCTGGTACTGCCGAAGGACCTGGTTGCCGCACCCGCTCCCAGCAAAGTAGAGACGGCTCTGGCTGTGGCTCCCGTGCGTGGTGACGCGGCGGAGTCGACTGCAGCTTCGTCGACAGCTGCAACCACAGCCAGCGGGCTGTCCGTCCGCCAACGCGGCACACGCCGAATGCCCGCTCCGGTTGCGCTGGCCGAACCGGTGGTTCCCGGAACGCCAAGCGTCGCCGCCGCCTGGGCCGCCGGGTCTCGGCAAGGTCGCGAAGACAACGAACTAACCCCCACCGACGAAGGACACTGACGATGGCCGATACGCACAGCAACGCACTGGGATGGTTGCTCGACCAGGAGCTCGGCGAGGTCGACGGCGTGAAGTGCGCCGTGCTCGTAAGTGGTGACGGCCTGCTTCAGGCCCGCACGCGGGGGATCGAGCAGGACTACGCGGAGAAGCTCGCCGCTTTGAGCGCACCGCTGCGCGCCGCCGGAAACGCGACGAGCAAGCACATCGGCGGCGGGGGCGTGAGGCAACACCTCATCGAATTCGCGGCCTGCTTCGCACTGACGACCGCTGCCGCGAACAACGCGATGCTCTCCGTGGTCACGACCGGCACCGACGCTGATGTCGAACTCATCACCCGGCACATGGTTCAACTCGCCGTGAGGCTGGGCCACGCGATGGAGGTCGAGGAGCGCCGGCCCGTGGAAGTAGGAAGTCCGACGTGACGGGCCCGCGGCGAGACCCGGACCTGGTCCCCCTGTACGTCCGCACCGACGGGCGTCTTCGCCCCCGTGAGGACGTGCGCGTGGAAACCGTGGTCGTCGCCGCGCCAGGCCCCACCGAGACTCTCAGCGTGGACGCCCGCCGCGTGATGCGGCTCTTCGCCGACGGGCGGGGCGGCCTGGCGGTGGCGGACATCTCGTTCGCCCTCCACCTGCCGCCGTCCACGGTGCGCATCCTCGTCTCCACGCTGATGGACAGCGGCCACCTGGCCAGCCCGGCTCCCGCTCACAAAACAGGGCCCGACACCGACATCATCCAGAAGGTACTTGATGGACTCCGACAACTCGTGTGACCGGCACGTCACCTATGTACCCGCCACAGCGATCCTGTCGGCCAAGATCGTCATTGCTGGATACTTCGGCGTCGGCAAGACCACTTTGGTCGGCAGCGTCTCCCAGGTAGAGCCGCTGCGCATGGAGGAGTCGATCACCGAAGCGAGCGTCGGCGTGGACGACTTGCGCCGCACACCCCACAAATCCGACACCACCGTGGGCATGGACTTTGGACGGATTCACCTTTCCGACCTCGTCCTCTATTTGTTCGGAACGCCCGGGCAAACACGGTTCCGGGTCATATGGGAGGGGCTGACCGAGGGCGCGCTCGGCGCGCTCGTCCTGGTGGACACCCGCCGCCTCGACGACTCCCACGAGGTCCTGGAGTTCTTGGAAGAGCAGGGCATTCCGTATGCGGTCGCTATCAACACCTTCGCCGACGCCCCTGAGTATCCCCTTGAAGAGGTCCGCCAGGCCTTGTCCCTGGAGGACCACACCCCACTGACGACCTGTGACGCCCGTGACCGCCGGTCCTGCGTGCTCGCGCTTATCACCCTCGTCGAATACGTCAACGACCGCCGCGTCACCGTCCCTCTCGTGGAGTCCCGCTCATGACCACGATCGACCTCGGCACCACCAGCAAGCCCACGCGGATCGCGCTCTACGAAGCCGAGTTCGCGGATGACCCCCACGCCGCCTACACACGCATGCGCCGGGAAATCGGCCCCCTGGTCCCCGTCGACCTCGCCCCCGGCATTCCCGCCACCCTGGTCCTTGGCTATGCCCAGGCCCGGCGCATCCTCAACGACCCCCTGCACTTCCCCGCCGACCCCCGGGTATGGCAGCAGAACGTGCCCGAGTCTTGCCCGGTCAGGCCCATGATGGAGTACCGACCCAATGCTCTGCGCTCGGCCGGCGCCGAGCACACCCGCTACCGGCAGGCGAACACGGCCAGCCTGGACGCGGTCGACCAGCACAAACTGCGCGAGCTGGTGGAGACCGTCGCCTCCGACGCCATCGGCACCTTCCGTGGCGCCGGACATGCCGACCTCCTCACCCAGTACTCCTTCCTCATCGCCTTTCGCGTCCTGAGCTCTCTTCTGGGGTGCCCCGACGAGATCGGAGCTCGGATCGCGGAGGGCATGGCCAAGATCTTTGAAGCGGTGGACGCCGAACGCGGCAACCAGATCCTGGGGCAGGCCGTGTCCGACCTTGTCGCGCTCCGCCGACAGCGCCCGGGCGACGATGTCACCTCCCGCCTGGTCGCTCACCAAGCCCGCCTGACCGACGAGGAGATGGCCCACCAGCTCGTCACGCTGTACGGAGCCGGCATCGAGCCCCTGACCAACCTCATCAGCAATACCATCCTGAAGATCCTCACCGACGAGGACTTCTCCGCCGGCCTGCACGCCGCGCACTCCACCGTCCGAGAAGCCCTCGACACCGTGCTGTACACCGACCCGCCACTGGCCAACTTCTGCATTTCGTACCCGCCGTACGCGATCGATGTCGACGGGTTCCTGCTGCCCGCCCATCAGCCCGTCGTGATCTCCATGGCCGCTGCCAACAATGACCCAGCAGTCATCGGGGTTCCCGGAGCCGAGCAGCTCATCGGCAACCGCGCGCACCTGTCGTGGAGCATCGGCCCGCATACCTGCCCCGCCCGCTCACACGCCTATCTCATCGCTCAGACCGCCATTGCCTACCTGCTGGATGCCCTCCCCGAGATCGATCTCGCGGTGCCCGCCAGCGACCTGAGGTGGCGACCGGGTCCGTTCCACCGCGCCCTGGAGTCCCTGCCCGTGCGGTTCCCCACCGCTGCCTGAAGGAGTCAGATGTCCCAGCAGTCCCCCCTCGTCCTGGACCCCAACGGCGCGGACCGGCAGGCGGAATACCGCAGCCTTCGGGCTGGAGGCTCGGCCATCAAGGTCGACATCCTCGGTGTATCCGCATGGTCGATCTCCGACCCCAGCCTGCTCAGGCAGATGCTGACCAGCCCCGATGTCTCCAAGGACGGCCGCGCGCACTACCCGGACTTCGAACAGACCATCGCCTCCTGGCCGTTGTCCCTCTGGATCGCCGTCAAGAACATGTTCACCGCCTACGGCGGTGACCACCGCAGGCTCCGCCGGCTCGTCGGCCCCGCCTTCAGCGCGCGCCGGATCGCTGAACTCGCCCCCACCGTCGCACGCACGGTTTCCCGGCTGATCGATGACTTGGCCTCCGGGACCGATGGACAGGTCGTCGATCTGCGCGAGCGACTGGCCTACCCCCTGCCCATCACCGTGATCAGCCATCTCATGGGTGTGCCGGACGATCAACACCTTCACTTCCGGCAGGTTGTCGACGGTGTCTTCGACACCACGCTCACCCAGGATGAGGCCGCTGCCAACACCGGCCGCCTCTATCAGCTCCTCGACCACCTGATCGCCACCAAACGCAGCACGCCCGGCGACGACATGACGTCAGTGCTCATCGAGACTCGCGACGATGAGACCGACGCCCGCGGCTTCACCGACCAGGAACTCCGCGACACCCTGCTCCTGATGATCAGCGCCGGCTATGAGACGACCGTGAACGTCATCGACCAGGCCATCGTGGCGATGCTCACGCACCCGCGCCAACTCGACCGCGTCCGCGCCGGTGAGTTCACTTGGGAAGACGTGGTCGAGGAAACGCTCCGGCTCGAACCCGCCGTCAAGGTTCTGCCACTGCGCTACGCGGTCAACGACATCCGCCTCCCCGACGGGCAGACGATAACCAAGGGCGACGCCATCCTCGCTGCCTACGGAGCCGCCAATCGTCACCCCGACTGGCACGGCGACAACGCCGACGCATTCGATGTCACCCGCCTCAACAAGGAACACCTGGCCTTCGGCCACGGTGTGCACTTCTGCCTCGGAGCTCCCCTGGCCCGCCTCGAAGTCGCCGAGGTCCTCCGCCAACTCTTCGACCGGTTCCCTCACATCCAACTCGCCATCCCCAGCCACCACCTGCGCTCGCTGGAGTCAGCGATCAGCAACGGCCATCAGGCACTGCCCGTCCACCTTGGTACGCCGGCCTGCGCGTAGCACGGCCCCCTGCCGCCACCGCCCAGCACGACGGGTGGCGTGGCGGCCGGGGGAGGCGCCAGGAAGAGGGCTAGGGGCACCTCTGCCGCCGATGGAGGCCCATATGTATCGAAATAAGAATTTATGGCGGGCCATCATCTTTGCCGCCGCGATGGCCACGGTGATCACGGCCGCATCGCTGCGAACCCCTCTCTGACACCGTCACCCGAGGAACTTCCACATGCCGAGACTCACTAGCCGAGCACCGAGCGAACCTCTCGTCGAGCGCGTAGCTGTTGCGATCGACAGAGCGCTTGGACCGGCCATGGACGCGAGTCCGGCGTACCACCTTGGCGCACGTCACAGCCGACGGAGTCACAACTGCGCCAGCGAGAGAGGCCCACAGTCAGCGCGCGACGTTCTCGACGCGAATCCGACAAGAGGAAGATCCATGCGTAATACCCCGGGCCTCCCCGACGCACCCATCGAAGCCACTGAGCTCGACCGGCGCAGAACCGCCGCACGCGCCATCAATGACGCGATGTATGCGGCCGAGATCCGCTCTCTCTGCAACATTGGTCGCACTAAGTACAGCTCGGCCGTGACCCTGCTCCTATTGCCCAACGACCAGGACAAGACCGCCTTCCCTGATGGCATGGCACTTCCCGACCCGTCGGCCGCCAGCGTTCTGAAGAACGCTCTGCACAGCATTTCCGTCGACGCCGACATCACAGCCGAGGCGGTCGGACCTGAACCTGCTCTGCGAGTCGAACTCAGGACCAGCGATGACGCGCTGCGTCTCGCGCAGTGGACCATGGACAACCTCCCAGCCCCGCATCTGGCCGCGTACCAGTTGCGTTCAGCTCTGGCGGCCCATGGCATTGCCGCCAAGGGTCTGCACATCACCTGCGAGAAGGTCGCTGTCGGGTATCTCGCCGTCCATGATGCGGCCTTGCTGGGCAGCATTCTGTACGCCGGCCAGAACGCCAGCCCCGATCCGGACGACGACTGGCACGCCGTTGAGTACCTGGCCAACCGCACCGCCGCCATCCTGAGCGCTGCAACAGGAGAGGTCGTCATGGTCATCGCCGACCCGGCCTGCAGCAGCTGCTCGCTATCCCGTCCGCATCGCGTCAACGTCGGCGCCCTCACGGTATCCGCAGCCCAGCGCCTGACCGCGGCTGTTCAAGCGGCACACGACTGCACAAACCCTCGGCCCGGCTGACAGCCCGCCCTGGCGCTAGCCCGAGCAGTTCGTCACGACACCCCCGACGGGCGCCCCCGATCCTGTGATCCCTGCAAGTCACGGCTACCCCACGCAAGTCGGCTCCCGTCCCCGAATCAGAAGCGAGAATCCCCGTGTACGAGATGCGTCCTGTGAGTCCCGCGAATGGGGATCAGGTCGCCCCGATGATCGCCGCGAGAATGCGGTGGCTCCAATCTCGTGGCAAAGACTCCTACGGCAGTCCTGACGCCTTGGCCATGCTCATCAGAGAGCCGGACGACACCTCCTTGGTTGTGGCCCTCTACGAGGACGACCAAGTCGTAGGGTGCACGGCCCTCCTGACCAATCCAGTGCTCGGCCTCGGATGGACAACTGAGGAACGCCAACAGCCCAGTCTGCTCATGACCATGACGCATACTCACCCGGATCGGCGCGGCGACCGCATCGGACTGCTCATGACCATGTGGGTGTGCGACTTCGCGGCACGATTGAGTGAACCGCGGTCATGGGTCCGCTGCCATGTTCCAGACCGTGGCCTTGCCACCCACTACAGCAACGAGATGGGCTGGCAAGAGGTCCGGGCCCGCACGGACCAACAGGGCAGTCGCGTCTACCTGATGCAATGCCCGGCCGCCCCGAAGGATGGGCTGTCGGCGTTCATCTGCAGTCGCGTGGCGGTGGGGAAGCGATGACCTCGTTATCAACCTCGGCTGGCCACCCCCAAGCCGTGCCAAGCCAGATGACCCCACGAATCGAAGACTACGCACTCATCGGAGACATGCAGACCGCTGCCCTGGTCTGCCGGGACGGCACGGTGGACTGGCTCTGCCTGCCCCGCTTCGACTCCCACGCGATCTTCGCCGGCCTGCTCGGCACCGAGGAACACGGCTTCTGGCGACTCGGCCCCGCGCACGCCTCCGACACGCCCCCACCGCGAGCGGCCCGACGCAGCTACCGCGACGATTCGCTAATCCTGGAATCCGAGTGGGACACCCCCCGCGGCACGGTCCGGGTGATCGACTTCATGCCCCCGCGTGACGGCGCACCGCAGCTGATCCGGATCGTGGAGGGCGTCTCGGGCCGCGTCCCGATGCGCTCGGCGCTCCGGATGCGCTTCTCCTACGGCCGTGTCGTCCCGTGGGTCCACAAGCACGAGGGCCGCACGGTGGCAGTCGCCGGCCCCGACTCCGTGTGGTTCGACACAGAGGCCGAGACATGCGGCGAAGCACTGACCACGTACGCCGACTTCACGGTCGCCCCCGGTGAGCGGATCGCGTTCACCTTGTCGTGGGAGCCCTCGCACAAGCAGCCGCCGCCGCTGCCAGAGCCGGAGCAGTCGCTGCAGGCCACGGAGGACTTCTGGCGGGGGTGGGTCGAGCACTGTACGTACCACGGCCCCTACCGCGAGGCCGTGATCCGCTCGCTGATCACGCTCAAGGCGCTGACCTACGCGCCGACCGGCGGCATCGTCGCCGCGCCCACGACCTCGCTGCCCGAGGAGATCGGCGGTGTCCGCAACTGGGACTACCGCTACACCTGGCTGCGCGACGCGGCGATCACGCTGTCCTCGCTGCTGCGCACCGGCTACCGCGAGGAGGCCCGCGCCTGGCGTGAATGGCTGCTGCGCGCGGTCGCTGGCGACCCGGAGAACCTGCAGATCATGTACGGCATTGCGGGCGAGCGGGAGCTGGGCGAGGCCGAGCTCGACTGGCTTCCCGGCTACGAGAACTCCAGCCCGGTCCGGGTCGGCAACGGCGCGGCCCATCAGCTCCAGCTGGACGTGTACGGCGAGGTCACCGAGGCCCTGCACCTGGCCCACACGACGGGCCTCGCGCGCAACGACTACGCCTCCCTCCTCCAGCTCAAGCTGATCCGCTACCTGGAGCAGCACTGGGACGAGCCGGACGAGGGCATCTGGGAGGTGCGCGGCCCGCGCCGCCACTTCGTGCACTCCAAGGTCATGGCCTGGGTCGCCGTCGACCGCACGATCAAGCTCATCGAGTCCGGTGACGCGGACGGCCCGCTGGAGAAGTGGCGCGAGCTGCGCGACGACATCCACCGGGACGTGTGCGAGAAGGGCTACGACAAGGAACGCAACACCTTCACGCAGTCCTACGGCTCCAAGGAGCTGGACGCCTCCCTGCTGCTGATTCCGCAGATGGGCTTCCTGCCGCCGGACGACAAGCGCGTGATCGGAACCATTGAGGCGATCCAGCGGGAGCTCTCGACCTCGGATGGCTTCATCCTGCGCTACCCGACCTCCGGCGCGAAGGCGGGCCTGGACGGCCTCCCCGGCGACGAGGGCGCCTTCCTCGCCTGCTCGTTCTGGATGGCCGACGACCTCGCGATGATCGGCCGCGTCGACGAGGCCCGCAAGCTGTTTGAGAAGCTGCTGTCCCTGCGCAACGACCTGGGCCTGCTGGCCGAGGAGTGGGACCCGCGCCTGAAGCGCCAGGTCGGCAACTTCCCGCAGGCCTTCAGTCACGTCCCGCTCATCGACACCGCACTGCGGCTCACTGCATCCTCGCGTACGCGCCAGGGCGGACAGCGATGACGACTCTGGACCTGATGTACCTCACGGTACTGATTCTTCCGGCGGTCCCGCCGCTGCACACCGGTGTCCGCCTCGAACAGGCACAGTTCCACGGATCCTTGGCTCGGTTCGACAGCCACCGCTCGCAGTTCTCGCTCGCTCCCGGCAGAGCTGTTGACGCGACCACGAAGGGAGATCGAGCGTGAGTACCCGCGTGGGGACAGCACCGCCCGCCGCTTCGTCGGTGCTCACGACTGAGGGAACCGCCGAGGCCGCCCGCCGTCTTCGGGTACTTCGAGAGGAATCCGGCGCGGCCGCCACGGCAGGCCTGATCAAGCCTTATCGAGTGGCCCTGTACGTCCTCGTGGAGCCCGGTAGGGATCCGGCGGACAGGTTCGCCCTGGCGCAGGTCCGCGCGGTCCGGTCGGGGTGCGAAGTCGTCTATCGCCTTTGCGACAGCACCGGAATGACCGACCCGTTCACCCGGCCAAGCCTTGCCCGCGCCTATACGGCGGTCCGCCGTGGCGAGATTCAAGGCATCGTGGCGGCCTCGCGGACGGACATCTCCACCTCCAACTGCCACTACGAGCAGGAACTGCGCCGGCTTCGCACCTTGGACGGCTTCCTTTTCCTCGCCCTCGACGAAACCCGCGCCTGAAGTCCTCACCGGAGCTCACATGCCCCCCACCAGAGCACCTTTCGACCCACCGCTGGACCTGCCGCGGATTCCGCCTGGAGTGCACCTCCAGGGTGATGAGGCTGCGCTGTTCGAGGTAAAGGTCGTCAAGGCCTATACCGAGAGGTTCGCGTCCATCCGGGACATATGTGCGGAGACGGGTCGGTCGTACGGCTCGATCCACAAGCTCCTCGCTGCCCACGTCACCTTCAGGGGGCGCGGCTACGCCCACCCGACTAAGAAGGGCGCGTCATGACGCCGCGGGTCTACGGGGTGCGGTTCGGCATGTGTCTAACGCACCTGCAGGCAATTGCGGCATGGAGCGGCCGCCACCCTGCGTGTCGACAGGCCGGCGGTGACGCTGATGCGGGTCTCTGATTTTCATCCCGCGGGCTTCGACGCCGAGTTACGCCCAGCACTAGACGACATCCGTATCGGCAGATGGCGCTCCACCCGCGAACTGCTCGACAAAACCCCCTCATGGGCTCAGCGCACGTTCCGAAGCCAGGTGTTGGCTTCCGCCGCGGCGCAGTGCGACGCCGTGGAAGCATGGGGGCGCGAGAGCCGGGACCACCAGTACCGCATGATGTGGGCCCGAGTCCTCGTCCAGCGCGCCCTCCACGCCCACAGCCACGGGCAGCGGCACGAAGCCCTCCTCCTCGCAAATGCGGCTCGGCAAGCGTGCGAACTGGCGTCCACCTTCATGCCCGATGACCCGGTGCCGTGGGTGGCATGGCTTGCGCTGGCAACGCTCGACTCTCCACACCCGTGGGAGAGGCGACCGGAGAACCAGGAGAGGTGCTGGGAACCGGGCATCCCGCCAGGACCCTGGGGCCTGCTGTGGCAGGCCCATCGGCGGGATCCGTTCAACCGAGAGGCCTGGCACCGCGGTATGCACGCCTTGCTCGCCTATGAGGACAGCACACACATTGCCGTCCGCTTCAGCCACTGGGGGGCGCAGCTCGCTCCTCGCGGGTCGGCGGTCAACGTTCTGCCGCTGTATACCCACTTGGAACGCTTCCGCCGCCGAACCAATCGTGCTGAGACGCCCCGCCTGCACTGGGCCCCGTCAGCGATCTCCTTTTACACGTTGCGCGCCCTTGAGGAATGGTTCCGCCACGCGGACGTCACGACCAGGTCGCCCCTGGACCTCAATTACCTCGCTCAGGCACTGCACCACGGCGGTCACCCAGCACGCGACGTGTTCGAAGCGATCGGAAGCTGCGTCACGCGGACCCCCTGGCAGGACGTCGCTCCCGACGGACGCCACTGGCAAGAGGAGTTTCTTCAAGCTCATCATCTGCAACTCCGCGAGAGCAGACCAACCCGCCCAAGGGGCTCCATGTGATCCGCAACCGCCCGCCCCGCGCCCCGCCGCCCAGAAAACGACCCCCGTCCCCCGTCCCCGCGCCACTTGGAGGTATCACCCGTGTCTGCCGCACCGCCCCCATCTGCCGACGAACAGGTTCTGACGAACCTCGGCTATAAGCCTCAGCTCGCCCGCCGGATGAGCGGCTTCGGGAACTTCGCGCTGAGCTTCTCCGTCATCTCGGTGCTGTCCGGCTGCATGACTCTGTTCTATTTCGGCCTCAACACCGGCGGGCCCGCCGTGATGATCTGGGGCTGGACCGTCGTCGGGCTGATGGTTGTCTTCGTCGGTCTGGCCCTCGCCGAGGTCACCAGCGCCTACCCCACTGCCGGAGCCCTGTACTTCATGGCCGGCAAGCTCCGCGGCCCCCGGTGGGCGCACTACACCGGCTGGTTCAACTTGCTCGGGTTGCTGGGAGGCATGGCCGCCGGCCCGTACGGATGCGCCTTGTTCATCGGGGCCTGGCTCAACTTGAGCTACGGGTTCACTCCCACTCCGGTGAAGACCTTCCTCATCTTCGCCGGTCTGCTGCTCCTGCTCGCTGTGATGAACCTCTTCGGCGTGCACCTGGTCTCCATGCTGAACTCGATCAGCGTGTGGTGGCACCTGGGCGGAGTCGCCGCCATCGTCGCCGCCCTCGTGTTCATACCTGACCACCATCAGTCGGCCGGCTTCGTCTTCGGCGAGTTCACCAACAACACCGGCTGGGGCAACCCCCTGTACGTTGGGCTGCTCGGACTGCTCCTGGCCCAGTACACCTTCAGCGGCTACGACGCCTCCGCCCACCTGTCGGAGGAAACCGAGCGCGCCCAAACTGCCGCGGCCAAGGGCATCGTCCACTCCATCGTCTGGTCCTGGGTCGCCGGCTTCATCCTGCTCGCCGGACTGCTCTTCGCGATCCAGGACTACAACGGAACAATCAACAGTGCGACCGGCGTCCCCCCTGCCCAGATCTTCCTCGACGCCCTCGGACCGTCCATGGCAAAGATTCTCCTGCTCGTGGTGATCATCGCCCAGATCTTCTGTGCCAACGCCGGTATGACCTCTGCCAGCCGGATGATCTTCGCGTTCTCCCGCGACGGCGCCCTGCCTTTCGCGAGGAAGCTGCGGCGGACCAGCCTTCGCACCAAGACCCCGGTCAACGCCGTGTGGCTGGCCGCCATCGTCCCCCTCCTGCTGGCCGCGCCCGCGTTGTTCTCCACCACCGCGTACACCGCGATCACCACCATCAACGTCATCGGGATCACCCCCGCCTACGCCATTCCCATCTTCCTGCGGCTGCGCCGCGGCAAGCAGTTCAAGCCCGGCACATGGCACCTGGGCCGCTGGAGCAAGCCGGTCGGCTGGATCGCCGTGACCTGGGTTGCCTTCGTCACCGTCCTGCTCTGCCTGCCCTCGATGTCCCCCGTCACCGTCGACACGTTCAACTACGCGCCCGTCACCCTCGTCGTCATGCTCGCCCTGGCCTGGGCGGCCTGGCACTGGGGCCTGCGCCACGACATCGTCCCCGAGTACGGCACCGCCAGCGAGCGCGACCGGATGGCGGAGGACCTCGTATGACCGGCCCGACCTCCAACAGGCCCAGCACAACGCCGAACAACCCAGTCAACGGCCTCGACCAGCTGTCCACTCTGGTACGGGATGGCGTCGTCACCTCGGTGATGCTCGCTACCGCGAGCATGCAGGGCGGACTCAAGGGCAAGACGTACGACGCCGCGCACTTCCTCGACGAGGTCGCCGTACACGGGGCCTCCCTGTGCGGGTACCTCCTCGCCACCGACGCCGACATGCACCCCTTGCCCGGCTTCGGCATCGCCTCCTGGGACACCGGGTACGGCGACATGCGGTTCGTAACCGATCTTGCAACGCTGCGCATGCCGGCGTGGTTGCCCGAAACGGCGCTGGTGCTCGCGGACCCCGTCACCGATGACCAGGAGCCTCTGGCCGTCGCGCCCCGCCACATCCTCAAGCGGCAGCTGAGGGCCCTGGACGAGCGCGGGATCGCTGCCAGCGTCGGGCTGGAGGCCGAGTTCGTCCTTTACCGCGGCACCCGAGACACTGCGGCCCGCGCGGGACACCAGGACCTCAAGCCGCTGTTCGCGGGCAGCCGGGACTACAGCCTTCACCAGCCTCCCCTGTTGCGCAGGTACCTCACCGGTCTGCGGGCGGCGCTGAGCGGGAGCGGTCTGCGGCATGAAGCCTTCAAGGGGGAGGGTGCCTCCGGGCAGGTCGAGATCACCTTCCCCCATGGCGCGCCCCTGCACGCTGCTGACCAGCACATGCTGCTGCGCCACGCCGCGGCCGAGATCGGCGCGGCACACCGCGTGCTGCCCCTGTTCATGTCCGCCCCCGATACGGGGGTCGGCAGCGGCCTGCACGTCCACCTCTCACTCCACGACACCGAAGGACAACGGCCGCTCTTCGACAGCGACGGGACAGACCTGTCCGAGGCAGCCCAGCACGTCATCGCCGGGCTCCTCACCGCGCTTCCGTTCCTCGCCCCGCTGTGGGCCCCGACGGTCAACGCCTACAAGCGCCTCACGCCCGGCACCTGCGCGCCGGTGAACTACAGCTGGGGATTCGACAACCGCACCTGCGCCATTCGCATCGTCGGCACCGGCACCCGGCGCCATCTGGAGATCCGGCTGCCCGGAGCAGACGCCAACCCCTATAACGCACTCGCCGTAATCCTGGCGGCCGCCGGCTACGGCCTCGACAACAAACTCGCCCCACCCCTACCGGTGGACGGCAACGCCGTCACCGACTCCGCCTTGCCCCCAGTCCCGCGCTCACTGGACGAAGCCCTGCAGCTCATGTCCGCCAGCGAGCTCGCGGGGCAGCTGCTCAGCACCGAGGTCGTCCAGCACTACGCCCTGGCCGCTCACCACGAAGCCGAAGCCCACCGTGTCGTGGTCAGCTCCGAGGAGCGGCGCCGCGAAATCGCTCTCCTCTTTTGATCCGCCCCCCATCCAGTCCTCCCCGGAAAGGGAACGCATGACCACAGCCGACACTGCTATCGAGCTCACTGCGCTGCAGTGGAACGTGATGGTCGGAGGCATCGACGGCGACAACGAGGGCCGGCGCGTATCGCAGGTGGCGTTTTTGGAGTCGCATCCGCAGCTCGACCTGCTGTGGATCATGGAAGGCACCGGCTGGCATGAAGGGTGTCGCATCCACGAGGTTGAAGACGCCACTGACCTCACCGCACTGCCACGCGTGACGTCCCGCATCGGCGACCAGGTCAACCACAGCATCATGTTCTACAACGCCGAGAAACTCACTCCCCTCGGGAAACCCGGCGAGCTCGCGCGGGGGGCCTTCCACCACGGCACCGTTCGAGCCGCATTCGATGTCGATGGCACTCCCCTGCTCGCCCTCGGCACGCACCTGGCGTACGCCAACCCGGAGGCCCGGCTGGCCGAATCCCATTACCTGGCCGACTACGGAGGACCGTTCCCCGGCTGGCCCCAGGACAAGGTCCTACTCATGGACGCCAACGCCCCGGACGACAACGACCCGGAGCTGAGGGACTGGTCGCGGGTCCCGCGTTACCTGTGGCACCGGTACCGCAAAAGGCTCCCGGACGGCAGCTGGGGCGGGTGGGACCGAGACGCCCGCCGGCTGCTCCTGGACTCCGGCTGGCGCGACCCGCAGAACTATGTGCGCGAGCAGCGAGAGGCGACCGTCGGCTACTGGTACGACAACGAGAAGGTCCCTCTCCGTCTCGACCAGATCTTGGTTACGGGCCCTCGCATCGAAGTCGTGGACTACCGCACCCTCAAGCCCGAGACCCCGGACTTGACCAAGCTCGCCGACCATCTGCCCGTGCGGCTCGGCATCCGCCTGCACCGCGACCCCCACCCCCCGCAGAGTAGTGGCCTCTCATGATCAGATCCACGGCGCCCGCCTGCGGCACCTCCCTCGCTCTCGTAGTGGCGAGCAGCTGCCGCTGACGAGTCTCGGTGCCTCGTGGCAGCGGCGGGCGCCAGCACCCGATGTCCCTTTCTTCGAATCTCAGGAGGCTATGTGAAGAAGAAGAGCGACGACCGACTCCGGCTCGTCAACGCGAACGTGGAGCACTACGGCGGTCCCGACCCGGAGCCGGGCGTCTTACCGGAGACGTTTTTCCAGGTAAACAACGAGGTCCTCATCCCGCTGGAGCCGGACCTGCTCGCCATGACCGAGCTGACGCATGCGCAGACCCGTCCCGGCGCCAGTCCCGACGAAGTCGAAGCAGCCGATCGACGGTTCGACACGCAGCAGACTCTCCTCAACATGGAAGGTTTCCGCGCCGAGATGGGCGTCGGCAACAATCCGACGGGCTGCCTTGTCCGTCGCGGTCCTTTCCTCTTCGGAGCTGATGCCCAACGTCCCGTCCTCGGGCACAACACCCCGCCGACCGTCCTCACCCTGCGTGTGCCCGGAGCGGCAGCACCGATCCACGTCGGTGTCGGCCACTACTCGTTCAACTCGCCACTGGACCGCAACCGCGAGGCCTTCGGCTTCACCCGGCTCGTAGACAAGGTGAAGCTCGACCGCAGGCCGCCGACCGAGGAAGAGAGGTCGGCCGCGGCGCCGGAGGAGTCCTCTGATCCGGGCTGGTCCGCGTGCTGGCTCCTGTCGGACACGAACGAACTGCCCGAAGAAGAGGGGGAGTTGGTGCCACACCCCGACTGGCTCTCGGTCACCGACGATACGCACCGAGTGCACCGCGCCGAGCTACTGCCGGATGGCACCTGGCGCGGCTACACGAACGTGGACCAGGTCATGCACAACTGCCGCATGTACGACGCGGCGCGCTGGGCGGCGCACCAAGGGCAGTTGCAGGCGCTGGCCCCGACTGCTGGCCGGGCCCGCCCGGACCAGGGCGGCCCGTGCCGGATCGACCACGTCCGTATGGACGCCTTCACCATCCAGGCGGTGGAGGAGGTCCACGTGATCCCGATGGACGGGCTCAGCGATCACGACATCGTCGTGGTCGACGTGTCGAAGCGCAAGCTCGTCGAGACCCTCCTGAGGCGCTCGGTCGAGCCGCTGCCGGGATGGCGCAGGCAGCCGCTCCTGCCGAGGGTGATCACCCCGGCCCGCGCCGCAGTGATGCATGGCCTGACAGGAAACAGCCCCGCTGCGCGAGCGGCCTGACCACCGCACATCATTCGCCCGGCACACGCAGCCCCTGTGCCGGGCGACGACGGCCCCTCCGAGGACCCGTTGATCAGTATCCGACCGCAGAAAGACTCCAAGCCGACCGCGCCCACCCTGTCAACTCCCCAATGAGGCCCCGCCCCCGCACCCCGTCTGCCCGATAAGAGAGCAATCTCGTGACGACCTATCCCGATCAGCCCTTTCCCGGCCCGTCCCCGGAGGAAGAGGCCCTTTTCGCGGCGGCCGCCGCCGGCTACGCCCACTACCGGCCCGGGCTGCCGGACGAGGCAGTCGGCCTGCTGGCCGACACCCTCCGCGAGCGGCGCGCTCCAACGCTGCTGGACCTGGGCACCGGCACTGGGCAGGTCCCCCTCGCCCTCCTGGCCGCCGTTCCCGGCCTCGCGCACATCGAGGCCGTCGACGTCAGCCGACCGATGCTCGACCAGGCCCGCGCCGTCCTCACACCAGCGCTCGGCCGCTGCACGCTCACCCTCATCCACTCGTCGGCTGACGACTACGCTCCGCTGGCCCCGCTGCCCGGAGAAGCGGTGCAGGCTCCGGACTTGGTCACCTGCTGCCGGTCGTACCACTGGATGAGCGGTCCGGACGTCCTGGCGATGGCGGACCGGGTCGCCGCCCCCGACGCCACGATCGCCATCATGGGCGACGGAAGCCTGTGGACGCACCAGTCGGACTGGACCCGGGCGTTGCGCGAACTGATCCAGCGCTACCTGGGACCCGGCCGCCGGGCAGGCGCCCGCGGCGACTACGCCGAGCCCCGCCGCTCGTTCGAGGAGGATCTCGCCGGATCAGCGTGGAGCGACGTCACCCACCACCAGTTCCGTGTGACCCGCACCTGGACGCCGGAGGACGTGCTCGGCTACCTGCGGACGACGTCCTTCGCGGGCGCCGACCTCTTCGGAGAGCGTCACGCCGCCTTCGAAGCCGACGCCCAGGCGCTGCTGGACCCTCATGCAGGTGAAGGACTGCTGGTGGAGGACGCTGTGTTCACGATCCTGCTGGCCCGACGCCCCGGTGGTCTGTCATGAGCGGAACGGATCTCACGCCCGTGCCCGAGCAGGGCAAGGAGTTGCTGCCGACACGGATCGCTGCCCTGATTCACGGCCGCATCGAGGACGGCACATATCCGGCGGGCTCGGTGCTTCCTCCGCGCCCTCGTCTTGTAGAAGAACTCGGCGTCAGCCGCTCGGTAGTCGATCAAGCCTGCCGGGCCCTGAGAGAACGCGGGCTCCTGGTCAGTGTTCCTGGACGGGGGCGCGGGACGGTGGTCGTCGATCCGCTGAACCCGCCGACAGGACCGGAGATCCTCGCGCGAAGGAGCGAGGGCGAGTGCGAGACATGGCCCGGCCGGGACTCGACCCGCAACACGGTCGCCCGCATCACGCGGGCGGTCAGGACACGGATTGCCAACGGCACGTACCAGCCGGGTGGGCGGATACCGACCGTGGCCGAGCTCGCCGAGGAGTTCAGATGCCGAACGTGGCTGGCCAGAGGCGCAGTTGACGTACTCAAAGGGGAGGGACTCCTGTACTACCGCAGGCCCAAGGGTCACTTCGTGTGCCCGGATGTCGCAGGAGCGAGGAACGCGGTGAAGACAACGTGCCATCCCGGTGGTGGCGAGTGAGCGGGGGGCGGCACACGGAGCCGCTGGCTGTCCATCTGATCCTGCGCCGCGACACGAACGAAGGGCCGGAGGTGTTGCTGTCGCGGCTGGCCAGAGCCGTGCACGCGGGGGGCCTGTGGCATCTCCCCTCCGGACTTCTCAAGATCCGCAACATCCACCACGAGATCACTATGGGCTGACCGCCCGGCTTCCCCTATCACCCGTCTCCTTCCTCTGTCTCTTTTCACAGAAAGACGAGCGCCGAATGCTTCATGTCGGTTTCTCCTTGACCACCGGGGAACTCTCCGGTGGCGGCCGCCCCAGCGAGGACCACATCGTGCAGGCCCCGGGAGCGGTCATCGTCCTGGACGGCGTCTCGACCGTTTCGGACGAGGAACC
Organism: Streptomyces sp. NBC_00637; assembly: GCF_045161545.1. Taxonomy (NCBI): domain Bacteria; kingdom Bacillati; phylum Actinomycetota; class Actinomycetes; order Kitasatosporales; family Streptomycetaceae; genus Streptomyces; species Streptomyces sp. NBC_00637. The sequence goes on from NZ_CP109047.1 coordinate 250,853, forward strand.
CCGCGGCGGATGGTACGCCGAGGTCCTCGGCAACCGGGTGGCCTCGGTCTTGGCCGCAGGCCCGGACGCAGACCTGCGTCTCGTGCTTGAGCAGGCCATCGCCGCGATCGTCAGCGAGCACGGACTGGTCGCCGGATCTTCCCCGGCTGCCACCGTCTCGATGGTGCGGCACGGCGGCGAGACGATCGACGCGCTCGTTCTGGCCGACACTCCCGTCATCGCGCGCACCGTTCACGGGAAGTTCGACCCCGTGCGCGACGAGCGCCTTGCCCAACTGGTCTCCGGGCGCCCCGAGTACGAGGAATACCGGAGGTGGCTGCTGGCCGGCCGCGGTTTCGGGGCGCCGGAACACCGAGCCCTGCTCCAGAAACTCCGCACCCATCAGATCCGTCACCTCAACAACGGTGCACCGGGCGGGTACTGGGTCGCCGAAGCCGTCCCGGAAGCCGCCCGCCATGCGGTGGTGCGCTCCTGGCCGACCGCCGACATCGCCGACATCCTCGTGATGACGGACGGAGTGAGCGCCGGTGTCGAGGAATACGGGCTGTACCCCACGTGGGAGGACCTTGCCCAAGCCTGCCTCACCGGCAGCCCTGCCACAGTCGTCCGCGCGATTCAGGACGCGGAGGCGGACGATCCCGACGGTCGGCGTTGGCCGCGCTACAAGGTCTCGGACGACAAGGCGCTCGCCTTCCTTCGGTTCGCCTCCGTCGACGGTGCGGTCGACGCATGAGCGGCGGCACCGCGCCGCTCCGTCAGCGACCGGCGGGGGCCCGGTTGAGCGTCCGGGAATCCGTGCTGAACGTCGCGCTCGGCATGCACGCGGAGGGGACGTGGCGGCGGACCGCGATGTGGCAGATAGCGGCCGCCGCAGGCGTGTCACGGCAGACCCTCTACAACGAGTTCGGTGACCGGGACGGCATCACCCGGGCCCTGCTGGGGCGTGAGACCAACCGGCTTTTGGACGGAACGGGTCAGCGGTGGCGTCAGGCCCGCGGGAGGGGCGCGGAGCACGGCGACTGCCTCGCCGCGGCGATGAGCTGGTTTCTCGCAGTCAGTCATTCCCACCCCTTGCTCCACGATGTCCTCACCGGCCATGGCCACGGGACAGTAGGCACGAGTGGTGGTCGAAGACTGGTCGATGCCCTGACGGACCTCTGTCGCCGCCTGACGGACGCCGCCTGGCCCGGCAGCCAACCCGGCCGTCCCGACCGGCTGCGGGCCGTCGAGGCCGTCGTCCGGATGACGCTGTCCTATCTCCTCGTTCCGGCCGAAACCCATCAGCAGGCGTGTGCGCAGATCGCCCACGCCGCGCGGACCCTCCTGCCGGTAACCGGGTCTGCCCTCGGCCCGGCCGGAGGCGGGACCGGTGACCCCGCATCAACCACCTGGTACACAGCTCGCGAAAGAGAACACCTCCTGATGTCAACAGCGACGGCGCCCGACGAAGCACTGGCCCAGGCCGAACTGGCCTACCGAGACGGGCAGTTCTACGAAGCCGAAGCCATATATCACGAACTGCTCGGCAGCTTCCCTCGGGAGAGTCACCTGTTCGCGAAGGCGCTGCGTGGCCGGGCCCTCGCGCTGCACGGGCTGGGCCGCTTCCACGACGCGGAGCAGGAACTGCGGCGGATTCTGCTCGCTTGCATACACGAGCCTGAGGGAGAACGCTCGACGCGCTCGGCCACCTTGCGGCGGCCGTCTGCGAGCAGGAGCGGTTCATCGAGGCCGAGGCTCTGGCGAGAGATGCCGTCCGGCGAGGCGAGTCGGCGCTCGGGCAGCGGCACGAAGCAACGCTCTTGGCCCTTCTCTCCCTGGGGCGGGTCCTCGCGCACACCGCGCCGGCGGAGTCTGAACCGTGGATTCGCGAGACCCGCGAGGTGATCGCGCGTGCCCTGGGCCGGTCTCACCCGGTCACCTGGTCTGCGCAGCATCTGCTGATGGCCACCCTGCGCGCGCTGGGCCGGTGGGACGAGGCGGAGCAGGCCGCCGACGGCTTGATCGTGATGCGGGAGCGTCATCAGGGCGCCGGTCATCCGTACGCGCTGCAGGCCCGGTGCGATCTTGCCTTGATCCTTCACGCCGCCGGGAAACAGCTCGAGGCGTCGGCCGCCGCTGACGACGTCGTGGACGTGAGCGTGCGGGCCCTGGGGCCGCAGCACCCGGTCACCGCCCGGATACGTCAGGACCACGCGACGATCACCGGCCGATAGCCGGCGCCCCTACTGCCGTACGCCGCCGCCGCGGCATCCGGTCCTGGACCGGCAGCACCTGCAAGGAACCCTGTTGCTGATATCCCCAGTCCCTGAACTATGGCCCCACCAAAGAGAAGCGGTGGCCGCAACGGTGGGCGAACTGACCACCAGCGAGCGCGTCACCTTGCCGATGGCCTGCGGAACCGGGAAGACCCGGACCGCGGGCGAAGTGGCCCGCCTGGTCGTCGACCCCGCCACCGGGCGGGTGCTGTTCGTCGCCCCTCTCCTGGAACTGCTCGCCCAGACCCTGCGCGAGTGGCGCCGGGTGTTCGGTGACGAGGTGCTGGGCCGAATCACCGCAGTCTGCTCCGACCCTGCCGTTGTCGCCGACCACCGGCCTGAACTGGATGCCGAGCGCGTACTCGTCACCTCCGACCCGGCCGAACTCGCCCGCCTCTTAGACTCCGCGGGCCGGGCCACCGTGGCCTGCACCTACCAGAGCCTCGGAGTGGTCACTGCCGCGCACCGGGACCATGGGCTCCCGCCCTTCGACCTGGCGATCGCTGACGAGGCGCACCGCACGACGGGGCTGGCGGACCGGCAGTGGACGGCGTTCCACGACAACGCCCGCATCGCCGCGCGCCGCCGCCTGTATCTGACCGCGACCCGGAAGATCGTTGCGGCGGGCGGCGATCACACGGTCAGCATGGACGATACGACGGTCTACGGAAACGCACCGTTCAAGCTGTCCTTCTCGCGCGGCCGCGAACTTGGGCTGCTCGCCGATTACCAGACCCTGGTCTCCGTCGTCACCGATCAGCAGATCCGCGCCGCCGCATCCACCATCCGCTCCCGCCCGGAGTTCCTCCAAGTCGGTGACTCCGCACTGTCGCCGTCTATGCTCGCCACCCAGATCGCGGTGCTGCGGGCCGCACGTGAACACGGTATTCGCAAGATGCTGACGTTCCACAACCGAGTGGCCGACGCTCGCTGGTTCGCAACCACTCTGCCCCTCACCGCCGGCCTCCTTGCCGATGGCGACCGTCCGGCGCGGATACGGGCCGACCATGTACACGGCGGACAGAGGCTGGCCCAGCGCCGCCGCGTTCTCAGCCTGCTGCACGCCGACGACGACGTGTTCACCCTGGTCAGCAACGCCCGTGTCCTGGGCGAGGGCATCGATGCCCCCGCAGTTGACTCGGTGGCCTTCATCGACCCCCGCCACTCAGCGATCGATACTGTTCAGGCCGTCGGCAGGGCGCTTCGCCGAGGCAATCACCAGGGGCCCAAGACCGCCTACATCCTCGTCCCGGTCCACCTCGGGCCGGGGGAATCCCCGGAGACAGCCCTCGACTCCTCCGCCTACGCCTCCGTGTGGCAGGTCCTGCGCGCCTTGTCCGCGCACGACGATGAGTTCGCCGCGCGCCTGGCCGGCCTGCGCCGCAAGCTCGGCTCCCTCAACGGCCGCCCCCTGCCCACCCGGAACCAGCTTCCTGAGTGGCTGCACATCACGGGCGTGCCCGTACCGCCCGGATTCGCGGACGCCATCACCGTTCGGGCTGTGCGCTCCAGCACCGAGACGTGGGAGGAGTTCCTCGGCGCCTGCGCCGCCTACAAGGCCGAGCACGGCGACCTTCTCGTGCCCCATATGTACGTCACAGCGGGCGGCTTTCCCCTCGGGCACCGGATGAATTACGAACGGAGGCTCTACAAGGAAGGATCGCAGCCCCCTGGGCGGCGGGCCGCACTCGAAGAGCTTGGCGTCGTCTGGGACGCCTTGGATCACCAGCGGCGGCGGGTCCTCGATGAACTGCGCGCCTTCAAGGAGGCCCACGGGCATCTGAACATTCCGAAGGGCTACGTCACACCCGGCGACCATCCCTTCGACCTGTACCGCGCGGCATGCTGGCTGCGTGCCCGGTACGCCGAAGGCCTCCTCGATGCCGACCACGTGAAGGCGCTGAACGAACTCGGCATGGCGTGGGAGAACCGGCGGGACGCAACCTGGTCCCAGTTCCTCGCCGACCTGGACGTCTACCAGCGTGCCCACGGCCACCTCGATGTCCCGCAGACCTACCAAACTCCCGGCCCTCACCCCCGCAACCTGGGCAGACAGGTGGCTTCTTGCCGCAGACGCAAGATAAAGGGGGCACTCAGCCCTCAGGCTCTTCGGGACCTGGAAGCGATCGGCTTCATCTGGAACGCCGACAAGCACCGCTACCAGCTGTACGTCAGGGCGCTTGAAGCCTTCAAAGCCGCCCACGGGCACGCCAATCCCGCAGGTGGCTACGTCACGCCGCCGCCCGAAAGCATCCCTCTTGGCGGATGGCTCTCCAGACAAAGACAGAAGGCGCGCACCAGCAGGCTGCCTGCCGAATACGTCCGGCAGCTCACCGAGCTCGGTGTCCGACTCCCTGTGACCGGATCGGCCAAGCAGTGAACTCCGCGATGACAAGCCGTCGCCCGCCGCCGGTCAGCCCCGATGCCACCAGGGCCTGGCCGCCTCACGTTGGGCCCGCTCACGGCCCTACCGCTGCCGTCACCCCTTGACGCACATTCCCGTACAACCCTGACCACAACGAGGAGAACCATGCTGACTGTCATGAGCCAGAACGCCCAGTACAGAGCAGACCAGGACGGTCGCTGGGAAAGCCTGATCAAGGTCATCCACGGTGTCGGACCGCACCTGCTCCTCCTTCAGGAGGTCGACTGGCTCGCCGACCCCGAAAAGGCCGAGGCCGCGGAGCAGGCGCTCGGCATGAGCCTGGTCGTCGCGCCGTCCCGGAACCTGAACACCGCGGTTGCCTGGGACCCGACGGTCCTGGAACACCTGGACACGGAGACCAAGTTCTCCGTCACCGACATGCACCACGGCTACTGCGCGCCCCGTTTCAATCCCCTGGGCCTGGAGCGGCAGCTCCCGGCTCCGCTGGTCGCGATCAGTACACACCTGACCCCGTACTCCGCCGAAGTCGCCGCGCAAGAGGCCCAGTTACTGATCGCCCGGGCCTACCGGTACGGCGGGATAGGCATCGTGGCCGGCGACATCAACCACTGCTCGCTGGAGGACCCGGAGATCGACTGGGAGGCCGTCCAGCCGTACCACCGCACCTCCCGGTGCCTGCCCCGCGACAGTGCGGACGAGCCCTGGCGCGGCAACCGCATCGTGGGCAAGAAGTTCCGGGACGGCGAGTTCACCGACGTGGGCGGCCACTTCAAGGACCGGCAGGCGACCGGCAAGGCCGGATTGCTGCGGGTCGACCAAGCGCACGTCACTCCTGCTCTGCGTCCGGCGCTGCGGTCGTACAAGCGAGTGGACCTGGGGTCCGCCAGCGACCACTACGGCATCAGCTGGGAGCTCGACCTCGAAGCAGTCGACGCCACCCTCATCCGTACCCACACCTGAGCCCGGCCTGCGCCACCCGGCGCGGACGGTATGAGGCCAGCCGATCCCTCACACGCTCGCCGGTACCGGGGCGCACCTGCCGGTGTGCTCAGAACGCATACTCCCGCGGGAGGAACACGGCGTCCTGTTCGGGCGTGAAAGCACGGATGCCTGTACTCCGCCTCAGCGGCATCCGGAAGCAGACCGACGGCGCATACGGCTCCTCGGCGGAGGGCGCACCGGCCACCACTGCTTGACCAGGCCACAGCTCCGGCCTGCCACCACACGACAGACAGCGCCGGCCCGGCGCCTGCATCACAGCATCGAAACGAGAGAAAGCGAACGTGGCCGTGACAGCATCACCCCTGTGGGATCACCAACGAGAGGCGTTGGAAGACCTCAGGAAAGAACTCTTTTCGGCGAGGCGCGTCACCAACGTCATGGCGTGCGGCACCGGGAAGACCCGGGTCGGAGCCGAAGTAGCCAAGGTGGTAGCGCCGTCCGAGCAGGTGCTGATTGTGGTGCCCACACTCGACCTGATCGCCCAGACGCTCGCCGCCTGGCTGGAGGCGCTCGGACGTAAGGCGCTTGGCCACATCATCGCGGTGTGCGGCGACAGAGAGGTCACGGAACGCGACACAGCCGACGACCTGAGCGCCCTTCAGATTGAGGTCACCTCCGACCCCGGCCACCTGGCCGAACTGCTGCGCACGAGGAGGGGACGCAGCACCGTGGCCATCACCTATCAGAGTCTGCCCAAGCTGGTCGCAGCACACCAGTACCGGGGTGTGCTGCCGTGGAAGCTGATCGTGGTCGACGAGGCTCATCGTTCGGTTGGGCTCAAAGACCGACAGTGGTCGGCCATGCACGACGACGAGCTGATTCCCGCAGTCAAGCGCCTCTACATGACGGCGACGCCGCGCCTGGTGAGCGTGCGCGAGGGCCAGGAGTCCGAGGTTGTCAGCATGGACGACGAACGGGTCTTTGGCCGCGTCGGGCACCGGCTGAGTTTCGCGACGGCCCGGGAGCGCAAACTCCTGGCCGACTACCGGGTCATCGTCTCCGTCGTCACAGACGAGGAGATGCACCGCCTCGCCACCGAACGCGACGGCAGCACCTTCCTGCAGCTCGGGCGGTCCGCGATATCCGCGCCCATGCTGGCACGTCAGGTCGCGGTTCTGCGGGCAGCACGCGAGTTCAAGGTCCAGCGCATGCTCACCTATCACCGTCTGGTGGCCGACGCTCGGTGGTTCGCCCAGACTCTGCCCGCAGCAGACGCGTTGCTCGGGCCGGCAGACACGTTGACGACGGGCTACGTCCGCGGTTCCCAGACCCGGGCACAGCGGCGCGTGGAGCTCGCAAAGCTGGCGGACAAGAGCCTGGACCGGGTGGTCATCTCCAACGCGCGGGTCCTCTCGGAGGGGTATGACGCGCCGGCCGTTGACGGCGTGGCCTTCATCGACGCACGCAAGTCCACGATCGACACCGTTCAGGCCGTCGGCCGGGCGCTGCGGCTGGGCGGCAGTGCCGACAAGACCGCGTACATCTTCGTCCCGGTCCTGATGGAACCCGGCCAGGACCCCGTCAGTGCCCTGCAGGACTCCGCCTACGGTCCTGTCTGGCAGGTGGTGAGTGCGCTGGCCGCCCATGACGAAGCTCTCGGTGCGGAGCTGGAGGCCCGGCGCCGTGAGCTGGGCAGGGGGTACCAGCCCTCCCGGGAGATCCTCGCGGATCTGCCGGAGTGGCTCCAGGTCCACGGCATCCCGGTGCCTCACCGGTTCGCTCAGGCGATCACGGTGAAGGCGGTCCGCTCTACCACCGCCTCGTGGGAAGAACACGTTGGGGCCGCCGTCGCCTATGCCGCCGAGCACGGCGACCTGCTGGTCCGCAGGGACTTCGTCACCGAATCCGGGCTTGCCCTGGGACAGTGGGTCCAGTGGGTCCGCCAGCTCCGCAGCACCGGCAGACTCTCGCCGGCCCGGCATGCGCAGCTCGAAGCAATCGGCATGGTCTGGGACGCCCTCGACGAGAACTTCACACGGCGCCTTGAAGCCGCGGCTAAATACCGCGGCGAGCACGGTGACTTGCGCGTCCCTCGCAGTTACGTCACCTCCGGCCACGACCCAATTCGCCTCGGCGCATGGATCAACGGCCTGCGAGGCCGGCAGGACAAGCTGCCCGCTGAACAGCGTGAGGCACTGGACGAGCTGGGCATGGTGTGGTCCGTGTTCGCGGAGGAGTGGAAGCAAGGCATCGAGGCAGCCCGCGCATACCATCAACGCCATGGTCACCTGCGCGTCCCACGCACTCACGTCGAAGACGCCGCGGACGGTTCGGAGGGCTTCGCCCTGGGACTGTGGCTGACAGGCAGGCGTGACCAGCGCAAGCAGATGACCCCGGAGAGGATCGCCGAACTCGACGAACTGGGAATGGTCTGGAAGCTCCAAGAGGACACGTGGCGCCGCAATTTCGAAGCGGCACGGGCCTACTACGCCCGTCACGGCACCCTCGATCTGCCGACGCGGCACATCGAGCAACTACCCGACGGTGAGGTCGACCTCGGCGCATGGCTCTACCGGCAGCACGCCGAAATCGAAGCTGGCACGCTCAGCGCCGAACGCGCTGCGGCACTCGAAGGCCTGGGCGTGAAATTGATGCGGCCCTTCGAACGGGCCTGGCGGCAAGGCGTCACCTTCGCACGCCTCTTCCACGCGGAATTCGGCCACCTGAACGTTCCAGCCAGGCATACAATGACCGGCCCCGATGGCGCAGAATGCAGATTGGGAGCCTGGATCTCAAAAGTGCGGGACCGCAGAATCCGCGGAAAACTGACAGAAGAACGGATCTCAGAACTTGACGCGCTAGGAATGATCTGGGACGTCAAGGAGCTCGCATGGCGGGAAAACTACGACGCGGCCAGAGAATACTATCGCGCCCACGGAAATCTGGAGGTCCCCTCGAAGTACGTCACCGAACCCCCGAGAGAGCTGCGCCTCGGCGGCTGGATCACCCGTCAGCGAAGCGACTTCAAGAACGGCAGACTCACCGCGGAACGCATCAAGGACCTCGCAGAGATCGGCATGCGGTGGCCGAAGTGACCGTTCCGCCACCAGTAACCTGATTGGGCGAACGCGCGCCCGCACCACCGGCCGCCACCCTGACCGTACGGTTCCCGGAAAGCTCGTACCTGAGGCACAGCACTCCACCAACTGTGTGCCCCCGGAGAGAGTCGGATGTGATCTCCGTGGAGCGCCAACACCTGGGTCGTGAGTGGCATCCCGCGCCATCACAGAATGAGGGACGGGATGCGGGGATCCCATCGCGGATTGTCGCCGACCTCGGCCACCGATTCCGATCCTCCTGTACGAGCTACCCTTCGACGTCCACGCTGGTGGCCTGTTCCTGCCGGAGGCGCGTAGGCCGGGGCAGGCCGTAGCGGCGGTCGCAGTCCACCAGCAGGTGGGCACTCGGTGAGCCATGCGGGCAACGCTGAGAACAAGGTAGAGCGGCCCGCTCGCCCCTGGCAGGCGGCTGGCCCACTTCGGAGTGGAGGCGCCAACGCGGGTGACGGAGGCGTCGGTTCCGGGCCCGGCCCGGACTGCTGATCCCTGGAAGCAGGCCGACTGTTCACTCCGCTTTGTAGCGCGCGAAGAATTCGGCCTCGGCCTCTGAGATGCGGCGCGGTGCACCCGTCTCCAAGTTGTAGGCGGCGATCTTGGTTGTCGCCTCGGCGTATATGTTCTCAGCGTCCCGGATGGCATACCCCAGCTCGAGCCGCGCGCCACGGCAGGTGACGACCCAGACATCCACATGTACGGGCTGGTCGCGGTAGTCCAGTGGCGCCTTGTAGTCGATGAGGGACTGCTGAACCACGAAGGCATGCCGCCTTCGCTCAGCCTCGTCCGCCGGCAGCAGCTCCTGAATCATCCTCGTACGTGCTTCCTCGAGGTAGGTCAGGTAGCAGGAGTTGTTGACGTGCCCGTAGCTGTCGGCGTCGGCCCAACGCAGCGGGAGCGGATAGGTGAACTTGGCCATGAGACTCTTCCTGTGCAAACGACGGGTGCGTAGCGTAGCGGAGGGACACGACCGCTCGGGGACGTCCAGGAGGTCGTAAGACTTTGGGGCTTACCCAAAGCCTGCTACCGGTCCAGGTCAGCAACGCGGTAATCCGCACGTGTATGTGACGGCCGCCTCCGTGGCGGACGTCGAGCGCATCGTCCCCCGACTTACCGCTGCGGGGGCGCCGGCTTCGTGTGGCACCAACGTCATTGTCTGGGAAGGCCATTCCCACACGACGAGCAGGTACCCCCTTCGACAGGGTCCCGGAACGCCGTACTCCTGGCCGACGTCGCGGTCGCCCTGACCGGTGGCACTGGGCATGTGGTCTGGGCCCGCATCAAGGCAGCCACCATGGCCGCTGCAGGAACCGGCGGCAGCATCACCTCAGCAACGGCATTGGGTCAACGCAGCTCAGCGAGTTGCGCCAGCGTCCCTCGTCGGCGGGCAGGCGTGCTCCTGGGGGAGGTCCTTGTGCATGGCTCGGTTCACGTCAGGATTTCTGCCTGGGGCGTAAGAAGGCACGGGCACGTATCCGCACCGTTGGTATAGCGCGAGCGCAGCATGGTTGCGGGCGCCGGTTTCCAGAAGGATGCGTGATGCGCCGCAGGAGGCGGCGTGGTGCTCCAGGTGTTCGAGGATGTGTCGGCCCAGCCCCTGCCCGCGTGCTGCAGCGGCCACGTACATCCTTTTGATCTCTGCCGTGTTGGCATCGAGGAGTCGGACCCCGCCGCAGCCCACCGAGACGCCCTTACGGTGAGCTATGACAAACAGACCCCGCGGAGGGTGAAATTGCTCTTCCGGCGTGTCATCCGGGTCGTCAGCGAATCCGTAGGTGGCGAGCTGTTCGAGGTGGAGGGCCTGTGTAAGGCGGCGTGCCTGGGGATTGCTGTAGGGAACGATGGTCAGCGAGGGCAGAGCGGCTGATTCAGGGGGCGCAGGGCTCAGATGGGTCATGGAGCCGATAGTGCCCTTTCGACGGCGTTGAGTGCATCAGTGCCGTCCTGGGAGTGAAGATGCCTGCCCGCCTGTCGGCGGAGTCGGTCAAGCAGGTTGCGGCATCGGATCGACTGGATGTCCGGCACGCGGTCGGCCAGGCGGAGCAGGGTGCGGGACGTGGCTTCGGTGTCTCGGCTAAGGAGATGCGCTCGGGCGAGGTGGACTCCGTGGAGAAGGGCGGAGCGTCGAAAGCCGGTGGCTGGTCCGGTTTCGGTGAGTGGTGAGAGCAACTCGGTGGCTTCGGCGAGCAGGCGTTTGGTGTGGTGGGGCTTGACGGCGGCGAGTTCGACGAGGGCGTGGCCCGTTTCGGCGGCGACCTGTTCGGGGGTGAAGTAGTACAGGGCTGGAGGGTCGTCGTCTCGGCGGTGCTGCAGGAGGTCGCGGCATCGGTCGGTTGCGGTGCGGAAGGCGTCGATGTCGCCGGCGGCTGCGTGTGCGGTGGCCAGTCGGCCCCATGCCCGGGCACGGACGATCGGCAGGCTGCGGGCGCTGTGTTCGACGGCGGCTTCGGCGAGGCGCAGGGCAGCTGAGGGCCTGGCGCAGGCGGCGTATTGGTAGGAGAGCATCCCCAGCACGTTGGTGACGGCGTCACTGTCGCCTGCGTGGCGGGCGAGGCGGATTGCGATGAGCTGATAGCGCTGGGCGGCGGCGGTGAGGTCGGCATCGAAGGCCATCCAGCCTGCCAACTGGGCCATGCCGCTGGCCGTGTTGAGGAGGCGGGTGCCGATGTCGGTGGTGTAGCGACTGTGGCGCAGCAGGTCCAGTACGCCGGCAAGTTCGATCCGTACGTAGCGCTGGGAGATCGCGCCGCCTCCCGCCGTGTCGTCGAGGCGGCGCAGACGCCGTAAGTGGGCTTCGATGACGTCCATGAAAGGCGGAATAACCTGCTCGGGGCCCGTGGCCGGGAGGGTGTAGAGCGGCACTTGGCGGGTCGCATCCCAGACGGCGCTGAACAGTCGCTCATCGGTGGCCGGTTGGAGGGCGGCCTGGTCACGAGGCCCGGTGGCGGTCCACGCAGCAGCCGTGGCCAGGATCTCCGTCAGGGAGCGTCGGCCGAGCAGCTTCTCCGTTGCGGTTGTCTCGGAGGCCGCAGGGCCGCGCTTGCCGCACCACAGGTCCGTGGCCGTGTAGGGGATGCCGGTCGCTTCGGTGAGAACCGAGGCGGTCAGGCGGCGGACGATCTCGGACCGGGGCGCTCCGCCGCGGAGCCAGCCGAAGGCGGCGGTAAGGTGCAAGGTGGGCTCGCCGATCACGTCCAATCGCCGGTTGAGGACGCGCACGAGCTCGCGTGGTGACCAGCCAGCACGGTGAAGTGCGTCAGCGAGTTCCTGGTTCTGGGGGCGTCCGCCGGACGCCGCGTGGTCCGGCGTTGTGTCGCGGAGAGTCGTCACCTGCGGACGGTATGTCAGCCCGCCCTGCTCGGGAGCGAATTCGCATCTTTTCGCACTCGCGCCCTGACGTTCGCAACGTTCGCACTGATCAGCCCTGCCCTCCCGCCTGTCCTCGCGGTGTGCTGGAGCACCCGTCGACGCCATCCCGCCGACGGACGTCATCACGGCAACCCACGACGTCCCAGCGCCCCGCCATCCGGTCCCGCTGCGCGGCACGGGCAGGCGGCGTGCGCTGGCCCGATCTTCAGAAAAGGTGAACGGTGCGCCAATGCGTGAGTTCAGCGGCGAACGTGCCGCGCTCTTTGCTCTCCGAATCGCCTGTCCTCTCCTCAAGTTCGACAAGAGCGTGAGTGAGTGCCCCGCACCACCGCATCATCCCGCCCGGCGAGAGCCCAATGGTGCTAGCTGGCGGGCGTCGTTTCGTGATCGGCGCGCGCGAGCGGCGGCCCTTCACACGTCGCCGCAGGAGGTCGGGTACGTGAAGCGCTCGGCACGCCTATCACCATGTCGTCTTGCCGCTCTTCCAGGATCTGCAGCGCGCGTCTGGCTGGCAATCCCCGCGAAAACCACTGGTGTGTCAGGCAGCAGCGAGGGCCAGCAGCTCAGGCACTCCTTCGACGCTGGAGTGGTCCTCGAAACGAGGAATGAGTCCCTGCACCAACTCGACGCACCGAGGGGCGCCGATTCGCTGGGCGACTTGGAGTGCCTCCAAAGCGGCGGCTGCCGCGCGCTCAGGCTCTCCCAGGTTGAGGTGGCTCTTGGCCTGATAGGTCAGGAAGACACCGTGAGTCTTGGCGCGGCGGGTGGGCAGCAGTTTTTGGCCCTCCCGGATGAGTGCATGCGCGCGGCGGGTGTCCCCGAGGTCGAGCAGGGCCTGACCGGAATCGACGGCCAGGTCGGCGGGGGACATCCAAGCGCACCATGGGGGCACGGGGTCGCCCGACGACATGTCGAGAAGGCGTTCGGCTGCGGTGAGGGCCCGCAGTGTGGCCCGTCGCTCGCCTTGTGCGGCCAGGGCCCGCGCGAGCCGGAGTTGGAGCAGGGACTGGGCAGCCGGATGCCGGGTCCCGGACAGAGCTCGTTCGAGAATGCCGGCGGCCGTGCCAGGGTCGTCGCGCCAGGAGGCCTGGTAGGCGAGGTCGCCGAGCAGAGCCGCGCCCATGTCTCGGTCGCTTCCGGCGTGGGCGCTATGCAGTCCGGCGATCCAGTACTGGCTGGCTTCGGCGTGCAGGCCATGGTCGAACCGGTGCCATCCCACTGTCTGCGACAGGTTTGCGGCGAGCGCGTGGAGTCGCAGTTTGACCCGTCGGTTGTACCGGCCTCCTTCGATCAGGTCTGTCGTTGTGGTCAGGAGCGCGTCGATGAGGGGCGCGGTGTGCTGGCGCTGCTCCGTTTCCTGGACGGTCAGGCGTGCGCTGGTCTCTTCGAGCAGGCTGACCAGGTCGTCCCCGACGGGTTTGCCTTCGCGCCCAATGGGCTCGCCTGTGAGGGCCCCGGCTTCGGTGGACGCCCAGGTGCTGGCCAGCGTGATCAAGGCGCTACCGGAGATCGCGGTCAGGAAGGTACGGCGGGAGGAGCGTTCCATGGTTGTTCGCAATGCCTCTCGGAGGGCTGGCGCCGGGCTGGCTTGACCGAGGGGGATCACCATGCCGCCGACGCCCGGCAGCCAGTGCGGCCAGGAGCGTGGATCCACCGCCCCACGAGGGATCTCCAGTACCTCGGCGATGTACATCTGCGAGTCGGCATCGGGTGTGACGCCGTCGACTTCCCACTTCCGTACTCGCTGCTTGTCAGTGCCGGAACGCAGGTTGCGCCTCCGGGCGGCCGCCCGAATCTCGTCCGCGAGTTCCACGCGGTTGAGGCCCAGGGCCATCCGGGCGACGGCCAGCGGGTGAGGTGTGAGCTCGTCCACAGCCAAATCCTCTCAGGAAGACCTGACTTGAGAGTAGGGCGAGCACCGCGGGGACTTCCGCGGGACTTCCGCCAACTTCTTTCGCAGCTCGCACAGTTGACCGACACTCGATCACCCCGGCGATCTGGTGCGTTCCCGACGGCAGTCGGGCCTACGACCGAACCAGAACGCGGCAAAGGCATTGCAACGTTCCGTTAGCCCGGAAGCTCCGCCCTCTCAGCACCAGGTCCCGCAACCTTTCGCCATCCCACGTCTCGACTGGAGAAATCCTCGTGACCGGTTTGACGTACGACCCCCAGGACGCCGCGCGAGCCAAGTCCGGGCCACACCTCATCGGTTCGCCGGAAGCGTTATGGCGCATTTTTGAGCGCGCCGAAGTCGCTCATTCGCGGCCGTTTCCCACGGGCGCCGGCAGCCGCACGTCGCCGACGACGGACATGGCCCTGTTCCTGGGGACAGTGTTCGCTACCGTACTGGCGCTCAACTTCAGTCCGCTGGAGCCCCTTTCCGTGGCCTTCGCCGAGTCCGGACCCGGATCAATTCGGCTCGCCAGGATCCGGATAGCCACTCAAGCCCCTCTCGGCCATCAGCTACCGCGCTGGGAACCACCGGCCTCCACAGGGACAGCCAGCGGCGCGCTCGATGACCTACGCCGGCTGATCGAAACCAGTGTCACTCCCGGTTTCGTTCTCGCCGCTCCCGAGACTGCGATCGGGGCAGAACTTCCAGCCGACCTCCCGCTGCGCTGCGTGGCTCGGATGACAGAGGACGGGGTGACGTGGTGGCTTGACGCACGTCGCGAGATCGCCGACGAGGCGCTGCTGAGCGCCCTTGCCGGACAAGCGAGCAGGTTGATGCAGGCAGCGGGCGAGGATCCGGACGCGACGCTCGGGGCCTTGGTACAGGGACTTCGTCAGACCACCTTCGAGGTCCGCGTGGTCGCCCCCGGCCGGTTCACAGAGCTCGAAAACGCGTTGCGCGTCTGGGGCGGCGAGATCGGCCTCCCTCTCACCGTGTGGCATGCAGAACGGGACGATACCCAGGTCCGCGAACCGGTCACGAGCCCGCTGCAGCCGTGGGGCGCCAACCTCATGGTCGTCGCCCGTGACCTTACGGGCCTGAGCCTGGTGCCCTCTGCGGACGGTCCGCCCACCAACAGCGGCCTGACCGGACGGCTCCCCGACGGGAAGGCGATCGCCGACCTCCACCCGAACGAGACCCGCGAACTGTTCGACGAAATCGTGCTGCGCTCCCGATATCTGCGAGGTGGCATCGAGATCCACGATGGCGACCTGGTCGTGGACGTCGGCGCGAACATCGGACTCTTTACGCTGTATGCCGCCGCGCAGGCCGCGGATGTTCGTATCCATGCCTTCGAGCCCGTTCCCGCCGCGGCCGACGCACTGGAGGCCAACGTGCGCGCCTACGGCATTCGGGCGCACGTGGAGAGGTCGGCGCTCGGCCGCCACGCGGGTACGGCGGCGTTCACGCACTACCCGCAGTCGTCCCTCCAGTCCGGGCTCTACACGGATCCGGATATCGACGAGGCGATCGTCCGCGGATACGCGCGTCATCGGGCGGGCGGCCTTCCTCCGGTACCTCTATCGTCCCAGGACATCGCGGATGCCCTCGCTCCGGAGCTGCATGGCCGGCTCTCGGACCGGCAGCAGCTGACGGTTCCGGTGCTGCGTCTGTCGGACTGGATCCGTGACCGGGGGGTCGTCCGGGTCCATCTGCTGAAGGTCGATGCGGAGCGGGCCGAGGAGGATGTCCTTGCGGGCATTGACCTGGAGCACTGGCCGTTGATCGATCAGGTCGTCGTCGAGGTCCATGACATCGCCGGGCGGGTGGAGAGGCTGCGCGCCCTGCTTGCCGGGCATGGCTTCGGCACGCTCGTGGAGCAGGACGACCTGTTCGCCGGCTCGGAGATCGTGATGCTCTACGCGTGGCGGCCGCAGCGCGGGAGCCACGCTTCGGCCCCGTGGGCCGTTCGGCAGATCGAGGCGGCGGAACGCTGGTCGGAGCTGTCCTCGCTGCCGGTGGTCGTCACGGTGGCACCGGGCATGCCCAAGGCGGACGTCGAGCAGGTGCGGCGGGAGGCGCAGGCGCGCGGGCTGGCGTGGACGGCGCCGCCGGCCGACGGTTCGCTTCTGGGCTGGGCGGAGGCGGCGCTGCGGCGGATGACGGCCGGGGACCGGCCGGTGGCCAAGGCCGTGGTGGTGGACGCGGACAACATGCTGTGGGGCGGGGTGTGCGGAGAGGTCGGACCGGAGCACGTCGACGTCGGCGGTCCGTTCCGTCTGGTGCAGGAGTTCGTCTCCGAACAGGCCCGGGCGGGGCGGATGCTCGCGCTGTGCTCGCGCAATAACCGCGCCGACCTGGAGGCCGTGTTTGCCGCGCACCCGGACATGCCGCTGACCCTGGGCGACTTCGCATACGTCCACGCCTCGTGGGGGGCGAAGTCCGACGCGATCGCGACGATCGCCGACGAACTCGGCTTTGCCGTGGAGAGCCTGGTGTTCATCGACGACAGCCCGGCCGAGCGGGCGGAGGTGGCCCATCACCATCCCGGTCTGACGGTGGTGGAACTACCGGACCACCCGCAGGGCTTTCTTGAGGCCTTGCAGGCAACTTGGCAACTGGCTCTGGACGTGCCCTCCACGGCGGAGGACGGCATCCGTGCCGGCGGGGTCGCCCAGGAGGCCGAGCGTAAGGGGGTGGCTGCCCGGTCCGCCAGCCGGAGCGCGTACCTGCGCGAGCTCGGACTCGTGATCGATGTCGCGGATGCCGCGGCCGGTGACGTTGACCGGATAAGTCAACTGGCCGCCCGTACAACCCAGTTCAACGTGGGACTGCGCCGCCACACACCCGTCAGCGTGCGTGCGCTCATCGCCGGCCCCGCGGTGACCGTGATCGTACGTGTCCGGGACCGGTTCGGTGACTACGGCGTGGTCGGCTTCGCGGCGGCCGCCGTCGTAGACGGCGCGCTGCGGGTCGGTGACTTCTTCCTCAGCTGCCGGGTCATGGGCCGCAACGTCGAGTGGTACTTGCTGCGCGCGCTGGGGGAGCGGGCCGTCGCCGCTGGAGTGTCGGGCGTCCTGCTGGAGCCGGTCACCGGAGGGCGCAACGTGCCCGCGCGCGCCTTCGTCCATGCTGCCCGCGCACGTTTTGCCGTGGGTGGACAGAGCGAGGAAGCACTGCTGGACGCAGAAGGACTCGCGCAGCTCGACTGGCAGTTGATCGACACTCCACAGGTCCAGGCACCGCCTCGGGCCGATGGGCCAGCGCCCGTGCCGTCCGAGGCTTCCCGGGTGCGCTGGCCTGTCTCGGCCGTACCAGCGCGACGGGCCGCCACCACGGCGACTCTCCCTACCGCGCACAGGGAGTTATCCACGGTCTACATCGCCCCCGAGACGGCGACCGAACGGCACATCGCCGCCGCGTGGGAGGACGTTCTGGGCGTACGGCCGATCGGCGTGGTGGACGATCTGTTCGCGCTGGGCTGCGACTCGCTCACCGCAGCGGTCATCTGCGCCCGCCTTCGCCGGGACGGTCTTGATCTGGCGCTCTCGGACCTGCTGCGTCAGCCCACCATCCGGGGTGCTTCCCGTCTGGCGCGCCCGCTCTCGCTGGCCGGGCCCGCCGCCGAGGACTCTCATCAAGCGACCGACGACGCTCCGGCACCGGCGTCTCCGGGACAGCTACGGATCTGGGCCGCCGAGGCGATCGGCCAGCGTGGCAACGCCCAGGTCATCCCGGCCGCGCACCGCATCACCGGCCCCCTCGACACAGCTCGGCTGCGCGAGGCCTTCACCGTCATCGTCGGCCGCCACGAGGCACTGCGCACCGTGTTGACCGAACACGAAGGACAGCTCCGGCACCGCCTTCTGCAGCCCGCCGGATTCGACCTCGCAGTCGTCGACCTGACCGGCCTCTCGCCGGGGCGCCGCGAGGAGGAAGCCAACTGCGTGGCGCAGCAGTTCTTCGCCGCTCCCTTCGACCTGGAGCAGGACATCCTGATCCGGGCGGCCGCGGTCCGTCTGGACACGGAGGATCACCTGCTGGTCGTCGCCGTGCACCACAGCGCCTGCGATGGCTGGTCGATGGACGTGATCCACCGCGACCTGAGCGCCGCCTACGCTGATCCGCCCGCGCTCGCCGCCCCGCCGCCAGCACCGTTTGCCGACTACAGCCGCACGGTTGCCGACCGTGACCGGCGCGGCGAGTTCGACACCGGGATCGACCACGTCCTGGCCAAGGTGGCCGCCGTCCCTTCCGGGCCGTGGTCCACCGCGAGCGGCCAGGATGTCTGCCCGCGCCACCTCCGGTTCGTCCTGGGGCTGGATGTGGTGCGACGGGTCCGTGCGACGGCGCAGGCACGTTCCACTTCTCCCTTCCACCTCTACCTCGCCGCCTACCAATTGCTGCTGGCTGCCGCGGCCCGAAGCGAGACAGTGGTCAGCGGCGTCCCGGTGGCCAATCGCACCGATCCGGCATACGACGAGACTGTCGGGTTCTTCGCCAACCTGGTGCCGGTACCGCTGCAGATCGACTGGTCCGCCACCGTCGGCAGCCACCTCACCGCCGCCCTCACCGCCAGCGTCGAGGCGCTGAAACTGGCCGAGGTGCCCTACGGGCTGCTCACTCACGTCCGGCCGTCCACAGGAGGGCTCTTCGACAACCTCTTCACCTTGCAGCCGCCCCCGGAACACGGTCTTGACCTGCCCGGCTGCGTAAGCGTCTGGGCCGAACCGGCCCTGTGGCCGCTTCCTTTTCCATTCATGCTCGACATCCAGGAGCACCCCGGCGGCGCGAGCGGCCTGCTGCGCGTCGATGCCCATGCCGTGATGCCGGCGAGTGCCGAATGGGTCGCTGAGGCCTATCCGCTGGTCGTCACCGCGGTGTGCACGTTGCCGGGACTGCCCTTGGAACAGCTGCGCGCCGTGTTGCGGCCACCAGGCCCGGATGTCCGGCGGCTCGTCCAAGCGCGGCTGCGAGCCCTGACCGGACGGGAGGGCGCTTCCGATGCCTGACGCACCCAACTCCCCGGGGACCGCATGGGAGATCCATCTTTCCGCTCAGAGCACGCGCCGCCCGGCTACGGCTCCCCAGCACCTGCGCGCTGCCGCGCTCGGGACCGCTCTGCTGCGTCTTCGCATCTGCGGGGACGTGGACACCACACGGCTACAAAGGGCCACCGAACAGGTCGTGGGTGCGCACGCCGCGCTGCGCCAGCGCCTTCAATTTTCCGGGGCCGGCGTGGAGGTGTGCACCGCTCAGCACACCACCGGCACGCCAGCAGCCGGCCGACACAATGCCGCGCCGCTCGCCCGCCTGTCGGCCAGTTCCGACGGCACGTACCTGGAACTGCGCCCAGCCGCGGGCGTGGTGGACGGTCCGGGGCTGCTGCGCACCGCGCAGGCCATCGCCGCCGCATACCACGCCCCGGGCGAAACGCTCGCGTCTCATCCGGCGCCGGAGAGGGTCGAGGCCTTCTTCGCCGACCTGCTCACCGACCCTGAGGGACAGCCCGGCCGCAACTTCTGGCAGCACCACCCGCCCCTCGGCGCCAGCGACATTGCCCGCGCCCTGACACTGCGCCCGATGTCGACAAGGCGGCACCGGTCGAGCGTTCCGGTTCCGATTGACGGGACGACCCTCGGCGGCCTGCGGGCCCTGGCCGGAGCTTCAGGCGGCAGTCTGGCCGAGGTCGTGGTCACGGCGTGGCGCCTGCTGCTCGCCCGATTATCCCCGAACGAAAGCGGGGCGCTCGCCGTGTTCGTCTCAGGTCCGACCAGCCAACTCCCCGACACGATCGGGGTGCTGGGCCGCTACGTGCCGGTCCCCGCGGTCCCGGAGACGCCCGCGCAGCTACTGGCCGACCGGGTGCGCGACACCGCTGACGAGATAGCCCGGGTCACCGCTTACGGGGACTTCTTCGTCGCTTCAGGGAAGGATGAGGCGTTCACGGTGGGCTTCCGCCACCTCACCACCCCGGACAAACTGGCCCTCGGTCCGAGTGGGCATGCGGTGGTCGAGGCCGTGGACGCCCCGCTCGACCGCGTCGCCATCGAAGTGCAGTCTCTGCAGCGCGGACGCGACCTCGATCTGTACGTGACCGTGGACACCGCGGCGGGCGGCCCGGACGTCGCCGGTCGGCTCGCGGACTGGCTCGGCCAGCTCCTCTCCCGGATGGCCCAGCCCTCGGCGTCGATCCAGCTCGCCTCCGGCATCGCCCGTCTCTCGACGGGCGGCAGCCGCCTCGCCGGCCCCGAACACCCGCTGCCGGACGCAACGGCGCTGGACGCGTTCAATGTCCAGGCCGCACGAACGCCCCAGGCATGTGCGGCCACCGATGACCGCACCACCGTGAGCTACCGGCGGTTGCAGGCTGACAGTGCCACCCTGGCCGAGCAGTTGGCGGCGGCCGGCGTCGGCGACGGCGACCTCGTGGGTGTCCTGATGAGCCGTCGAGCGGGACTGCTGACCGCGCTGCTGGCGGTGTGGCGGTGCGGGGCGCACTACGTCCCGCTCGACCCGGCGCTGCCTCCGGGCCGTATCCGCACCCTGCTGCGTGAGGCCGCACCCCGCCTCGTGCTGACCGACGCCGACACTGCCGATCAGCCCGCCCTCGCGGACGTCGACGGGCTGATCACGCTGGACGTCGGCAGGGCCCTGCGGGACGCGTCCCCCACTATGCAGTGCGCCCCGCCGCCGTCCGGCGCCCGCTCTCAAGGGATCGCCTACCTGATCTACACCTCGGGTTCGACCGGGCGCCCCAAGGGCGTGCCCGTGACCCATGCCGCGCTGATGAACTACCTGTGCTGGGCTGGCGAGCGCTACAACACACCGGGCGGCAGCGGCACGGTGGTCCACTCGTCCATCGCCGCCGATATGACGGTGACCAGCCTGTTCCTGCCCCTTATGACCGGGCAGTGCGTCACGCTCGTGCCGTCCAACGACCCTCAGGCCCTGGGCCAGGTCCTCACCGGGCTACGAGACATCAGCCCGTTGAAGGTGACCCCGGGTCTGCTGCGCCTGCTGCCCCAGCTGCTGACCGGCGAGCAGATGGCGCGCTCCGTGCAGCATCTCGTCGTCGGCGGCGAGCAGCTGACCGGTCCGGTGTTGCAGGAGTTGGACGCCCCAGGACTCTTGGTGACCAATGAGTACGGGCCGACCGAGGCAACCGTCGGATGCACCGCCTACACCGTCCGCCTCGGCGAGGCGGTACCCGATCCGGTGCCGATCGGCCACCCTGTGTGGAACACCACCGTCGAGCTGCGCACTCCGCGCGGCGATGACCTGGTGCTGCCCGGCTGCGCCGGGGAACTGGTGGTGCTCGGCCCCCAGGTGACCGACGGATACCACCAGCGGCCGGAGGAGACCGCCGCCCGCTTCATCACGGCCGACGGCGCCCGCGCCTACCGCACCGGTGATCTGGCCCGCCGACGCCCGGACGGCCAACTGGAGATGCTGGGACGGATCGACCAGCAGGTGAAGATCCATGGGTACCGCGTCGAGCCTGGCGAAATCGAGGCCACCCTTACCCGCGACCCGCACATCGCGCAGGCCGTCGTCCTCGCCACTCCTCCGCAGAGCGACGCCTCGCCGCTCCTCTCCGCTTTTCTCGTCGCCGCCCCGTGCGCGAACGCCCCGTCCGTCGTCGAGCGGGCCCAGGCCCTGGCGACCGACGAGCTGCCCTTCTACGCGCGGCCCGACCGCTACCTGGTCCTGCCCGAGTTGCCGCTGCAGCCCGGCGGAAAAGTCGACCGCCGCGCCCTTGCCGCCATGACACCCGCTGCCGAGGACGGCCCACCGCTTGAGGGCGGCGACCCGGGGATGGGCCTGATGGCCCAGCTGTGGGAGGACGTCCTTGGTCGTCCGCCCGCGAGCGCGGCGGCGAACTTCTTCGCGGACGGCGGCAACTCCCTCAGGGCGGTGCTCTTCGCACGCCGGGCCCAACGCGCCGGCCTGCCGCTCACCGTGCACGACGTCCTGCAGCGGCGGACCCTCGGCCAGATCACGGCAGCCTGCCACACCGCGGTCGGCGCCGCCACGACCAGCGCACCCGCCGTCCCCGGTCCGATTCCCCTCTCGTCCGTCCAGGCCGCGGTGCTCACTGCCCGCGCCAGCGCCGATCACTGGGCGCTGCGCTACGTGGACGACGCGCCGGACACCGAGATCGATCCCGCCCGGCTGGAGGCCGCGCTCGCCGTCCTCGTCCGGGCGCACCCGGCGCTGCGTTCAGCCTTCACCCACACCGAGTCAGGCTGGTCCGCGAACCTGCGGGCGCCCTCAATCGTCCCGCTCGGTCTGCTTCGGCTCGACGACGTCCGCACGCCTGCCGAGCAGGAGAGGCTGCTGCGCGCCCGCCTCGACCAGGCGGAGCAGCACCTGGGTCTAGCCGGTCCGCTCTTCAGCCTGCTCCTGCTCGAGGACGGAGTGCGCCGTGCCCGCATTGCGTGGGTCGTCCATCACCTCGTCGCCGATCTGGTGTCCCTGCAGATCCTCACCGAGGAGCTGTGGCACGCCTACGCTCATCCCGCACCGCCCGGGCTGCTGCGCGACGACGGCTACCTGGCCTGGCTGGCTGCGGCGGGCACACGCCCTGGTCCCGCCTTTGCCGCGGGGGCCTGGACCTCCGAGCCGCGGTGCACGACAGCCAGCCGGCCCGGCTCGCGCGCGTGGGAGGCTCTCGTCGCAGCCCGCCAGAGGGGTCCCCGGTGGCCGGTGGCCCTGCTGGCTGGTGCCCTGCTTGCCGCGCTGGCCGACGTCCGCCCCGACCTCCCGGCCAGCGTGTGCGTGGAACTCCACGGCCGCGACCTGCCCGGACATGACCTGGTCTCAACCGTGGGCTGGCTCACCACCTTCCGAACCCTTCACGCGCAGCAGCCTCTCCTCGCCGACCCGTCGGCGCTGATGGCCGCCCTGCACGGCCAGCTGCACGCGTCGGCCCCGCCAGCCGGACTGCTGCCGCCGGTCGCGTTGAACTACCTCGGCGACCTGGCGCCGGGCAGCGACGTCGACCTGCCCCCTGTCGAAGCCGGCGTGCCGCTGTTCGGGCTGGAGGTCGTCTGTTTCACCCGGGCCGGTGCGCTCGAGGTCCGGTGGCGGGCATGTCCCGGCTGGATGCCGGAAGCCACCCTCGCCCGACTCACCGAGGCCTTCGCCCGCCATGCCGCGATCGCCTCCGGGCCGGCCGACACCAGCACTCTCCCGCAAAGGGACCTTGACCGGATCACCGCTGCCTTCGGAGGAGAGGGAACATGAAAGCTTCCATCGCCGCGCTCTACCCCGCCACACCCGCGCAACAGGGCTTCGTCCTGGGCACCCTGACGAACCCCGGCACGGCCGTCTTCACCGAACAGACGATCTTCGAACTGAGGGGCCAGCTTGACCCTGCGCGGCTGCAAGGCGCGGCGGACGCCCTGGTCGCCGACCACGAGATCCTGCGGACCGGTTTCGCTTGGGACCTGGCCACCGACCCCCACCAAGTGGTGCTGGAAGAGGCGCCGTTGACCGTCGAGTTTCTCGACAGCAGCACCAGGACACCGCCGCAGCAGCAGGCCGTCCTGACTGCACTGGCCTACGCCCAGCACGTCATGCCCTTCGACTTCAACAGGCCTCCGCTGCTGCGCCTGGCCGTGCACACGCTCACCCCCGCCCGACACCAACTGGTATGGACCCACCACCACTCCATCCTGGACGGCTGGGCCCACCTGCTGCTGGTCACCGAACTCCTCCACCACTACAACACCCGCGCGGCGCCCTCCCCTGGTCTGCGATCCTTCGGCGCGTACGCCGAGTGGCTCACGGAACTGCCCCGCGAGGCCGCCCAGACCCACTGGACCAGGCAGTTGGACGGCTACGCGCCGCTGGCTCCCCTCGCTCCGCAACGACCACAGGCCGGGACGGAGGCGGGCCGCTTCGGGCAGAACACGCGCGTGCTGACCGGGCAGTGCACCGAGGCACTCACCTTCTTCACCCAGGCTCACGGCATTACCGAGGCGGCCGCCCTGGTCGCGTGCTGGAGCCTGATCGCCGCCCGCTACCGGAACCGGGACGACATCGCCGTCGGCGTGACCGTCTCCGGGCGCACCCACCCCTATCCCGACGCGGAGCGTGTCGCGGGCCCGCTGGCCACGACCGTTCCCCTGCGCACGTCGCCGGACCCGCACGAGCACGTCGGTGCGTGGATCAGCCGCGTGCACACCGACCTCGCCCACGCCGATCAGCACAGCCTCTGCTCCACCGCCGAGCTGTACACCTGGGCCAAGGTGCCCGAGGGGCAGGCGCTGTACGACAGCGTTATCGCCATCGCCAACTACCCATTCGATCCGCCCACCGGCTCACCGGATGGCACCGAGGAGGATGGGCTCACGCTCGAGACGGCTGCGATCCGGGGGCAGGGCGGCCGCACCCGCCAGGCCATGACCCTGGTTGTCGAACCGTCCGACGGGCTGCGGCTGCGCCTGGTCAACGACCGTGCCCAGGTGACAGACAGCCAGGCCAGCGCCGCGCTCGAGGCGCTGTGCGCCCTGCTGGAACACCTCAAGCCGGGGACCGACGCCACTGTCGCCACCCTCACCGGCGCGCTGAGTGCTCTCCCCGTCTTCACCGAGAGGCCGCCTCGGATAGCCGACGGTGTCACCCCCGATGACCAGCGCGCACGCGAGCCCCTCGTGGACGTCATTGCCGGGCACTTCAGTGAGCTGCTGGGCCAACCGGCGGGCCCCGACACCGACTTCCTCCAGGCCGGCGGTCACTCCCTGCTCGCCCTGCGTCTGGTCACCAGCCTGCGCAGCGCGCTGGCCGTCGACCTCACCCTCAGCGCCGTGTTCGAGGCCCCCACCCCCGCCTCCTTGGCCCGGCACGTCCTCCAGCTCATCGCGAAGGCAACGGACGGGCCTCCGCCTCCACTGCCGAACCTGCCCGCCTTCAGCGAGGAGGACGACCAGCCGTTCGCCCTGACCGGGATCCAGCAGGCGTACTGGGCCGGACGCCGCGTCGACTTCCACCTCGGTGGCGTCGACTCTCACCTCTACACCGAAGCCGACGTCCCCGACCTGGACCTGAAGCGGCTGGCCGCTGTCTGGCAGCTACTGATCGCGCGGCATCCCATGCTGCGCGCCGTGATCACCGCCGACGGACGCCAACGCACCCTGGCCGACGTCCCGCCGTACGACATCCGCACCTGGGACCTGCGTCAGGCGCCCGACGCCGAAGGTGAGCTGCAGCGCCTGCGCGAGCGGCTCTCCCATCCACGCCGGGACACGAGCGTGTGGCCGCTGTTCACCGTCGAGGCCGCCCTGCTGCCCGATCAACGGACCACCCGCCTGTTCCTCAGCTTCGACCTGCTCATCGGCGACGCCCTGAGCTGGCAGATCCTCTACCGCGAAGCCCGCACCCTCTACGACCAGCCCGCCGCCAAACTGCCCGAACTGCACACGACGTTCGCTGCCTACGTAGGCCACCAGCAGGCCATCAGCGCCAGCAGCCGCTACGCCCGAGACCGGAAGTTTTGGCGCGACCGTCTTACCGCGCTGCCCGCCCCACCTCCGCTGCCCGTCCTCCGGGCCGCAGATGCCCCGGCCCGGTTCACACGCGAGCAGATCACCTACTCCCTCTCCGAGCTCACCCAGCTGCGCGCGGTCGCCGCCGCCCACGGCGTCACCCTGTCCGCGCTGCTGCTGGCCGCGTTCAACGAGACGCTCCGCCGCTTCACCAACAGCAGCCAGTTCCTGATCAACGTCACCGTCTACAACCGGCCTTCCATCCACCCCCAGATCAACAGCGTCGTCGGAGACTTCACCTCCACCGTCCTGACCAGCGTGGACCTGTCCGGCGCCACATTCGCCGACCGGCTGCGCGCCCTGCAACGGCAGCTGTGGGCCGGCCTCGATCACGCCACCTACAGCGGGGTTGAGGTCCTGCGCGACCTGCGCGAAAGGACCGAGGCGGGCGCAGGAGCCCCGGTCGTGTTCACCAGCACGCTCGACCTCCAGCTGCCCGGCACGCCGCCAGCGCCGCTGCCCGGCAGCATCGTCTACGGCATCGGTCAGACCCCGCAGGTCCTGCTCGACTACCAGACCTACGAGGCCGCCGGCCGGCTGGTCATCAACCTCGACTCCGTCCGGGGAGCACTGCCGGACGCCTTCGTCGAGGCCATGCTCGACGATCACGCCGTCGTGCTGCGCTGCCTCCTCGACGACCCCACCGCCCCTCAGCACCCCCGTCTCGTGGCCCCGGACGCAGCGGCCTCGCTGCCTGCCGCGCTGGGCGGCGACCAGCTGCTGCACGAGCCCTTCCTGGACCGCGTCCGTACCCAGCCCGAGCGGACCGCCCTGATCTGCGACGGCCAGCACTACACATACGCCGAGCTCCACGCCCAAGCCCGCACCATCGCCGACCAGGTCACGGCGGCCCGGCCGCAGGGCGAACTGATCGCGCTGGTCTGCGACCCGGGCTGGCAGCAGGCCGTCGCGGCCCTCGGGGTGCTCCTGGCCGGCTATGCGTACGTCCCCCTCGACGCCTCCTGGCCCGAACAACGGATCGCGGATCTGCTCACCGCGACCGGCGCCCGTCTGCTACTCACGCACCGCACCGCGGCCGACCGGCACCCCTGGCCCGACGATTCGGATGTCCTCGTCGTCGACTCCCCGCCCGCCCACGCTGAGGCCACGCCGCCGGAAGGGGCGCCGCCGCGGCTGCGGCGGCCCGAGGATCTGGCCTACGTGATCTACACCTCGGGCTCCACAGGCCAGCCCAAGGGCGTGATGATCTCCCACCGCGGTGCGCTGAACACCGTCCTCGACATCAACACCCGCTTCACCGTGACCCGTGACGATGTCCTGCTGGCCGTCTCGCCGTTCACCTTCGACCTGGCCATCTACGACCTGTTCGGCGCTCTCGCCGCCGGCGCCACGCTCGTCGTGCCGACCCGCGAGCAGCGCGCCGACCCGGTCGCCTGGGCCGATCTGATCCGCCGAGAGCGGGTCACCGTGTGGAATTCCGTCCCCACCCTCGCCAGCGTGCTCCTGGAGAGCGTGCCCGAACGCGACGAGTCCCTGAACACCGTGCGGCTGTTTCTGCTCAGCGGCGACTGGATCCCACTCGACCTGCCCGACCGGCTCCGCGACCAGCTCGGCGGGTGCCAGGTGGTCAGCCTCGGCGGCGCCACCGAGGGCTCGATCTGGTCCATCCTGTACGAGATCGGTGACGTCGACCCCGAGTGGGCCAGCATCCCCTACGGCCGGTCCATGACCGGCCAACGAGTCGAAGTCCTCGATGAGGACCTGCTGCCCTGCCCCGCCTGGACACCCGGGCAGCTCCACATCTGCGGCCACGGCACCGCCCTCGGCTACTGGAACGCCCCCGAACTAACCGACGCCGCCTTCGTCTTCGACGGCCGCACCGGCCGACGCCTGTACCGGACCGGCGACTGGGGGCGGCTGCGGCCCGACGGCACTATCGAGTTCCTCGGCCGCCGCGACGACCAGGTGAAGATCCGCGGCTACCGCGTCGAGGTGCGCGAGGTCGAAGCAGCGGTACTCGCGCTCGACGGCGTCGAGCAGGTCGCCGTGGTGATCACCGGCGAACGCACCGAACGGCGCCTGCATGCCTTCGTCGTCTCCAGCCTGCCGTCGGCTGAACTGCGTACCGCGCTCGCCGAGCGCCTGCCCACCCACATGCTCCCGGCCACCCTCACCCCGCGTCCCGAGCTGCCCACGACCGCCACCGGAAAGATCGACCGGGCCGCCCTGGCCCGCGAAGCGCTCACCCTCATCCCTCACCAGGCCGCACCCGGCCCCCGCGCACTCGGAGACGGGGAGCTGACGAGTCTCCTGCACGGGGCGCTCACCGCTCTGCTGCCAGCGCCCGCAGGCCTTGACGAGGACCTGCTGAGCATGGGCCTGACCAGCATCGACGTCATCCGCCTGGCCAACACCGTGGAACAGCACGGCATACCTCGCCCCGGTCTCGCGGCGTTCTACCGCACGCCCACGCTGCGCACCCTCCTCCAGGACACCGGCACCCCAGCCGACGGCGGGCATGCGCCCGCAGCCACGCAATGGAGCGAGTGCGCCCAGCTCACCGGCCCAGACGAACGGGCCGCCTTCCGCGCCGCCCGTCCCGCCTACCCGGCCGCCCCCACGCGACGGATCCTTCCCGACGTGACCGCGTACACGCAGGAGGTGCGCCAACAGCGCTTCACCCCGCGCGAGTTCACCCGCCGATCGGTCAGCGCCCAGGCCTTCAGTCACCTGTTAGACAGCCTGCGCCGCGTCGAGACTCCCGGCCGTAGCGGGTTTCTGTATCCCTCCGCCGGCGGCCTGTACAGCGTCCACCTCTATATCCACATCCGGCCTGGCCGCCTGGACGGTCTGGATGGCGGGGTGTACGCCTACCACCCCGAGGCACACGACCTGGTCCCCCTCGCGCCGGGCGTCGACCTCGATCCGGCCACCCTCCATCTGGGGCCCGTCAACCGGCCCTTGGCCGAGACCGCGGCCTTCACCCTGTGGCTGGTCACCCATCCCGCCGACTCCGCACCCCTGTACGGCGCCGACGCCGAACAGCTCGCCTTGCTGAACGCCGGCTACATGGGACAGTTGCTGTGCGAGAGGGCCCGTGAGGCAGAACTTGGTCTCTGCCCGGTCCACGGCACCGACTTCGACACAGTGCGCTGGCTGCTGCCCGACGGTGACCGGCTCGTCCTCCTGCACACCCTCCTCGGCGGCATCCCCGCCACTCGGCCCCAGGAGCAGGAATGACGCATCCCGCATCCGCGCCCACGTCACAGCTGTCTGGTCCGGTGCCCGTGATCGTGGAGACGGCACCCCTCTCTCCCGGCCAGGAACGACTCATCGACACCGAATTCCTCCGCCCCGACGGAGGCTGGCCCGCCCCGGGCGAGGCAACCCGGCTCCGGCCGATCGACACCGCCGCCATCCGCATCGACGGCCCGCTGGAGCACGACGCGCTCCAGCGCGCCGTCTCGGCCCTGATCCGACGACAGCACGCCCTGCGCACCTGCCTGCACCGGCTGCCCACCGGCACCGCGGTCCAGTTCGTCGCCGAGCACATGCCCGACCGGATCGGCCACAGCACCCTTGCCCCCGACACCGAGCTGACGCCGGACGTCCTCGCGGCCCAGGTGCCTTCGCCGCACGTGGACCCGCGCACCGACCCGCTGTTCCGGGCGCACCTGGTACGGCTCGGCGCAGAGCAGCACGTCCTGCTGCTGCAGATCCACCACTTCGTCAGCGACGGATGGTCCATTGGCGTGCTGTACCGCGACTTGTCCGCGCTCTACAACGCCGCCCTGGCTGGTCGGCCCGTCCAACTACCTCCCCTGCCCCGCACCTTCGCCTCCCTGAGCCGGGACATGCACCGCGAACGCCGCAGCCCCGTGGCGGAAGCGGGCTTGAACTACTGGCGGCGGCGCCTGGCCCTGCCCCGGCCGCGGCTCGCCTTCACCGACGAGAGCTCCGCCCCCTACACCGGGCTGCGCCGGGTCGACGTCGAGTCCGTCCGTGTCCCGCCCACCGTGGTTGATGCTCTGCGTGCCAGCGCCCGCACCGGCCATCAGCGCGGTCCTGTGGCCGGCCCGTTCCTTGCCGCGCTCGCCCTGGTCCTGCACCACCAGAGCGCGGCCACCGACATCCGCATCGGCATGATGATCTCCAACCGGGCCCGGCCGGAGGCCGAACATCTGATCGGGTACTTCGTGAACACCGCGGTGATCCGGCTCCGGCTCCACCTCGGCCAGACGGCCGCGCAGCTGGTGGGCGCCGCAAACGCCGCAGTGCGCGAGGCCCTCGAGCACCAGGCCCTGCCCATTCAGGATGTCGCGGCCGACTTGGGCTGCCACGCCGCCGACGGCGCGCCTCTCTATCAGGTCACCGTCGCGCTCAACACGATGCGGGCCGGCTCCCTCACGCTTGACGGAGCGGACTGCCAGGACCTCGACCTGGACCGGCCCGGTCCCCGCGATGCTCCCACCAGCATCGACCAACGCTGGGTTCTTCAGGAGCAGGCCGGCGGCCTGGCTGGCACGCTCACCTGCCAGAGCGCCGCCTTCAGCCCATCCCGGATCCGCGTGTGCCTGGACAATCTCGACCGGGCCCTGCGAGGTGTCGCGGCCCCGCAGCGCACCCTGGCCGAGATCATCGCCTCCTTCCACCCCGATCCAAGGCCGGGAGTGTGCCCATGACCGCTCCGGCCAGCGACGCCTCACGGGCCGCCGCCGACGTGGCCACGCTCCTTGAGGGCTACGGTCTGCCCGCGCCGATCGTCAGCGCGCTCTCCGGCGGCATGGAGAACGTCCACTACCGGGCCGAGACCCCCCGCGGGCCGGTCGTGGTGACGGTTCTGTGCAAGAAGACCCGGCAAGAAGCCGAGCACTACGTGCGATTCCTGGAAGGCCTGCGCACTGCGGGCGCCCCCGTGCCGCGCCTGCGGCCACTCGTGGAGGGCGGCTGGGTCAGCGAGCACGCCGGGCATCCCGTGATCGTCGCCGACTTCATCGACGGCCGTCAGTACGCCGTTGTGCCGCCACGTCTGGTCGAGGCGGCCGGCGCCGCCCTGGGCCGCGTGCACCGCCTCGCCGCTCACGTCGACTGCCCGCTGCCCCCGAACCTGCGCCTGGGCGCCGACGAGGCCGCCCTCCTCGCCGAGCTACCCGACGACGACTTCGCCAGGTGGGCCCGTACGACGCTGCGCGAGACCGACTACGTCACCCGGCAGACGGGCCCCATGGTCGCGGTCCACGCCGACCTGTTCCCCGACAACATCATCGTCCCAGCCGGGCAGGGCCGCGACGTGGTCTTCATCGACTGGGAAGACGGCTCCCGGGACTTCCCCACGATGGACGTCGGTATGGCACTGCTGGGGCTGTGCTGCCCCGACGGCTTCTGCCTGCCGCGCGCCAGACGTCTGCTGCGCGGCTACGCAACAGGCAGCGGCCACCACCTCGACCCGAGCCTCGTCAGGGACTGTGCCCGGTATGCGGCCGTCCTCGTGTCGCTGCGCCGCTACCGGTGGCAGCACGCCGGCCACCTGCCCGCCGACACCGCCCGTACGCACACCGCCCTGATGCGCCCCGTCACCGAACTCCAGCAGATGGGGGAGGAGATGGACCAGCCCTGACCTCGCCGTACTGCCCTGTCCGATCCCGCCCGACCACCTGTGGAAGGTGAACCCGCATGTCCCGCGCTGAAGTCCTGGTCATCGTCCCGCCCAACTCGAACACCGTCATCGACGGCCGACTGCTCACCGTGACCCGCCCCGAAGAACACAGCGACTGGTCGGACTTCCTGTGTCTGGGAGCGCTGTCCCTGGTGAGCGCGTTAGCGGAGAACCCACAGATCTCGCCCGTCTACATCGACGGCACGGTTATCACACTCGACGAGGTCCTCGCCTACATCACCGACCACGCCGAGCGCATCCTCGCGGTCTGCGTGGGCGTGCTCACCGCCAACTTCGAGGCGGGCGTCCTCATCGCCCAGCACGCCAAGACCACCGACCCGCGCATCACCACCATCGCCGGCAACGACCACTTCAGCTCCCTGTGGTCCGAGTGCATGACCGCGGCTCCCTGCCTGGATTACGGATTCGTCGGCAACGAAGTCGTCGGCCCCTTCACCCGCCTGATCGCCGCCCTACGGGCCGGAGAAGGAGTCGAGCCCGAGAAGCTGCCCGGGCTGGTGTACCGCACCAGCGAGGGCCCGCGTCTGACCCAGCCGTCACGGGAGCCCGTCTTCACCGGCTTCGACTACGGCCACGTCGACGGCGCCTTCCAGCACACCGCGCTGTACACCGGGAACTTCCAGGGCCGGATCGCGCCGCGCGTACACGAACTCCTGGGCCGGAAAGTGACCGCCGGAGTCCCCGTGGAGATCGGCCGCGGCTGCGTGAAGTTCGCCGGCAACGACGCCTGCACGTTCTGTTCCATCCACGCCGGACAGCTGTGGCGCAACCAAGTCGGCCCCCACGAGGCCTGGGCCGTCCTCGAGGCCGCATTCGCCGCCGGCTACGACTACCTCTACCTGACCGCGGACGAACTGCCCATGACGTTCGCCAAGCTGCTCACCGCGATGGATGGCACCCGGCCGGGCTGGTGGTCCGCCCTCGGAGAGGAGGAACGGCCCGTGCTCGTCGGCTACGGACGGGCCGACGGTATCGCCGACCCACGTCGCACCGCGCTGCTCACCGGCCTCGGCGTCCGCCAGATCATGATCGGCATGGATGCGGGCGCGCCCCTTTCACTCGCCGCGATGAACAAGCCCCTGGGCGGCCGCCGCCGTGACGTCCTCGCCGAGGCCGAGACCCTCTACCGGCTCAACTCCACCGCCATAACGGTCGCGCGCGAGCACGGGCTGCTCATCCGCGCCGGCTTCGTCGTCGGCCACATCGGCATGACCCGCCAACTCCTGGCGGAGAACGTGGAACGCATTCTGGCCCTGATCAGCGAAGGCGCCACGACCGGCGTCTTCTCCGCCGTCGACGTCGAGGTCCTCTCCCCCCAGCCGGGCGCCCGCGACTACACCTACCTCACCACGCCCCAAGCCGCCCAGGCCGCGGCCACACACCTGGGCCTGCCCATCGCCGACGACCCGGTCCTCAACGAAGTCGCCCGGCGCTGGAGGGGACAGGCGGTCGTGCCGCCCGAGGACGCCATGCGCGATTACGCCCACGCCCTCATGCCCGGCCTCGACTTCGACGAACTCGCCCAGGCCCGCACGGCTATCCGCCAGCACGCGAAGGCATGCGGCGTCGTCATCGGCGAATAGCCCTCTCTGTCCCCCAGGAGCAGGAATGCGTCTGACCCCGACCGAACTCGACCGGCTGCAGCTGTATCTGGCGACCCTCCTTGCCCGGGAGCGACGGGCACGCGGCGTACGGCTCAACGTCCCGGAGGCGACCGCGCTCATCGCCCACGCCGCCTGCGAGGCAGCACGGGACGGCGCCCGCCTCGCCGAGGCCGTGGCCGCGGCCCGCCAGGTCCTCACCGCCGCCGACGTGCTGCCCGGCGTGCCTCAGGTCCTGAGGGAGATCCAGGTCGAGGCCGTATTCGACGACGGCACCAAGCTCATCGTCATCACCGACCCGATCCCCGACCCGGAGGCCGCACAGGCCGTGCCGGGAGCGATCCTGCCAGGGGAGCCGTTAGCCGTCACCTTTCCCGATCCCGTCCAGGTCGAGGTCACCAATACCGGCACCGTGGCGATCACCGTCACCAGCCACTTCCACTTCTTCGAAGTCAACCGGGCGCTCGCCTTCAACCGCCGCGCCGCCTACGGACGCCGCCTCGCCCTGCCCGTCGGCGAGGTCACCGTCTTCCCTCCGCAGTCCGCCCGCAGCGTGACCCTGACCCCGATCGGCGGCGACCGCATCATCATCGGCTTCGCAGGCCTGGTCGACGGCCCGCTGGACGCCCCCGGGCAACTACAAACCGCCCTCCAGCGCGCACACGTCGCCGGCTACCTCGACACCGGATCCAGAACCGCCCAGGAAGGCACCCCATGAGCACCCGGCTGCACGGCCCCACCACCGGAGACCGCCTCCAGCTGGCCGACACCGGCCTGCGCCTGCGCATCGAGGCCGACTCCCAGCGCCCCGGCGACGAATTCATCACCGGCTACGCCAACACCGCCCGCGACGGCATGCACATGAAAGCCGAACCCACGGACGCCACCTGCGACCTCGTCGTCTCCAATGCCGTCCTGGTCGACCCCGTCCTCGGCGTGCGGAAGGCCTCCATCGGCATCAAGGACGGCCGCATCCACGCCATCGGCCGCGCAGGTAACCCCGACACCCTCGACGCGGTCGATGTCGTCGTGGGCACCGGCACCACCGTCATCGCCGCCGAAGGGCTGATTGCCACCCCCGGCATCGTCGACACCCACGTTCATCTCGTCTCCCCGCGCATCCTCAACGCCGCCCTTGCCGCCGGCGTGACCACGGTCGTCTCCCAGAACTTCGGCCCGACCTGGGGCTGTGGCGTCACCACGCGCACCGAACTCCACCACGCACTGCGCGCGTTCGACGCCTGGCCCGTCAACATCGCCCTGCTGGCCCGCGGTTCCAGCTCCCACTCCGGCCCCCTCCACCAGGCCCTCACCGAAGGAGGGGCCTCCGGCTTCAAGGTCCACGAGGACATGGGCGCCCACGCCCGCGCCCTGGACACCGCCCTCACCGTCGCCGACGAATACGACGTCCAGGTCGCCCTTCACAGCGACACCCTCAACGAAGCCCTCTACGTCGACGACACCCTCGCCGTCATCGCCGGCCGCACCCTCCACGCCTTCCACGTCGAAGGCTGCGGCGGCGGCCACGCCCCCAACGTGCTCCAGCTGGCCGGTGTCCCCAACATCATCGGCTCCTCCACCAACCCCGGCCTGCCCTACACCCGCGACACCGCCGACGAGCACCTCCACATGATCGCGACCGTCCACCGGCTCGACCCCGGAAACCCCGAGGCGCTGCGCCTGGCCGCCGACCGCATCCGCCCCGGCACCCTGGGCGCCGAAGACGTACTGCACGACCTCGGCGTCATCCCCATCACCTCCTCCGACTCCCAGGCCATGGGCCGCATCGGCGAAACCGTACGCCGCACCTTCGCCGTGGCCGCCAAGATGAAAGCACTCGACGCCGAACCAGCCTCGGACGACAACGAGCGCGTCCTGCGCTACCTCGCCAAACTCACGATCAACCCCGCCCTCGCCCACGGCATGGCCCACGAGATCGGAGCGCTGACCACCGGCCGGCTGGCCGACATCGTCCTATGGGACCCCGCCTACTTCGGGGCCAAGCCCCACCTCGTCCTCAAGGCTGGCTATCCCGCGTACGGCGTGACCGGCGACCCCAACGCCTCCACCGAGAACTGCCAACCCCTCGTACTCGGACCGCAGTTCGGGGCCTTCGGAGAGACCGCCGCCGACCTCTCCGTCGCCTTCGTCAGCCAGGCAGCCCACGACAGCGCCACCGACCAGCTGCCCACCCGCCGGCGCCGGGTTCCCGTGCGAGACACCCGCGGCATCGGCCTGACCACCATGCTCCGCAACGACCGCACCGCAGACGTCCGCGTCGAGGCGTCCACCGGCCGCGTCAGCCTCGACGGAACCCCGCTCAGCTCCCCGCCCGCCGACACCACCCCGCTCAGCCGCCTCTACTTCCTCTGACCCGCCTGACCTGACAGGAGAACACCGTGCCTCACACCACCCTCGCAGCCAGCCTCCTCGCCGACGCGCGCGCGACGGTCGACCTCGCCCCGGAGGCGGCCGCAGCGCTCACCGCGCTGCGCACCGAGGCCACCCGCTTCTTCACCCTGGACGAGGCGGCCAAGCGTGCCCACGGCAGCGCCGACTTTAACTACGGCTTCCGCCCCTACGGCCGGCAGTACTCCGTCAGCCCCGACCGGCCCGACATGAACGAGTCATTCACCTACTGGGCGAACAACCCCGCCACCGTCCCGCATCACGACGACGAGACCATCGCACCGTTCCTGAAGGCCCTCCGGGACTACTGGGCCGTCGTCGCCGAGATCACGTCCACCGTCCTCGCCGACCTGTCCGGCCACTACGGGCACCCACCGCACGCCCTGCCGTTCGGCGACTACTCCTACCTGGAGATCAACTGGTACCACCCCAGTGACCGCGACCTGCTCCAGGACCGGCACGAGGACGGCCACCTGCTCACCCTCGCGATCGCCGACGGCCCCGGCCTGGAGATCGAAGTCGACGGTGCCATGGAGCCCGTCCCGGTCCACGACAACCGGCTGCTGGTGATGCCGGGCAGCCTGCTCACGGCCATGACCGGGGACGACGTGCCCCCGCTTTACCACCGGGTCCGCAATCACCAGCTCCCTCGGCGCATGACCGTGCTCTTCCTGGCCAACCCGCCTCTGAACCAGCCCGTAGCGCCCTACGTGACGCGGGAGAACAGCCCGAGGGATATCAGCGAACTTGCCCGCACCAAGGGAGCCATGTTCGGGCTGCCGACAGCACCCAGCAATCCCGCTGCGGCGGCCTCGCCCCGCTGACCAGTCTGTTCGTCGTCAGACGAGCGCCGCGTCGAACACGTCTCGGTGGGCGTAGGTGAAGGCGTGCTCCCGCCGGCTCCACTCGATCCTGTCGCCCAGCACGTCCGGAGCGGCAGGCGCTGTTTCCGGCTGAGCCAGGAACTCGGACCAGAACCGGACGTTTCGCACCTGGCGCTCGAGGATGCAGTCGACCAGAGCATGCCGCTCGGCCTCACCCAATCCGTAGGCGTCGGCGATGAGCCGGACCTGTTCCGCTTGACGCTCAAGCGGCATGCGCTGTTTGGACGAAATGGACCACGTCCAGGAAAGGTACCCGAGATCTTCCAGGCGACTGCCCGGCGCGGCCTCGGACCAGTCGATGATTGCCGCAGGCACGTCGTCCTGGAAGACGAAGTTGTTCGGGCCCGGATCGTGGTGGCACACGACGTCGAAACGGCCAGCGAGTTCACTTCCGTGGGTGGCGTCGTGCGCCTTTCGCAGCAAAACTGCGGCGGCTCGCACCTGGGCATCAGCCCACGGCTGGAAGCGTGAAGGAACTTCGCCTTCGATAAAGCCAAGCAGATCCATTTCGTCGACCTGCCCGAGATACTTGGGGGCATTGTCGAAGTCCTGCTGTTCGAACAGTTTCAGGAGGCGAGCCACGAATTCTGAGGATTCCGTCGCAGGCTTTCGCACGGTGTCGTCTACCCGTACCACACCCGCCGCCATTCGGCCGCCTTCAAGGGCAACCGCACCGGCCAACGCATCACTCATGGCTGCCACTCCTGCACATTGATCATCAAAAACCACGCGGGCACCACGCAGCACTCATTTACGTCGGAGCACGAGAGCCCGTCCTGCAACCCGAGCGATGCTAGCGGAGCCAGAGCCCGCGGCAGCGAGAGGATCGCAGAAGTGGGTGCAGAGTGATGAAACTGCGCCGCTTTCAAGATCAGGCCTGGCTATCCCTGGACCGCAGATGACGACGCCGGATCGAACTGTCTCTTTGTTTGTCCAGGGCGAATGGAGCGGGAGTCTCCTGGTCGCACCCGTCGCCTCCTCCAGCGGGCTCCCGCGGAGGATGGCTCAGATTCGTCGGTCGTCCGCATCGGGGCGTAACACAGGTGCCCCCGGCGATCACGCCGAGGGCACGCCAGCAGAGACGAGGTCAGGGCAGCAGGAGAGAGCGGAGTGAAGCCACGTCCTCGGAGGTGACTCCATGAGCCTTCGCGTAGGAGGTCAGACTGCCGTGTGTGCTGTTGATCGCTTCCATGGCCGACCGGAGGAGCTCTGCGGTCACAGGGTGTGAGTACCGGGTAACTCCTTCCTCGTCGGTGAAAGGTGTGGGACCGGCCGTCAGTGCCAGCTCGATGTTCGACTGGACGAAGTGCTCGACGATGTCAGGCCACGGGG
Organism: Streptomyces sp. NBC_00637; assembly: GCF_045161545.1. Lineage (NCBI taxonomy): Bacteria > Bacillati > Actinomycetota > Actinomycetes > Kitasatosporales > Streptomycetaceae > Streptomyces > Streptomyces sp. NBC_00637. The sequence continues at coordinate 288,228 of NZ_CP109047.1, forward strand.
CCCCGAGGAGGGACTGGATCACGGCGACCGCGAGGCCTGTCCTGTCCTTGCCCACGGCGCACTGGATGATCGCGGGTAGGGCGCCCGGGCGGATCAGGTGGTGCACCAGGTGCCCGATCGCCGGCCCTGCGAACACCGCCATGAAGGGGTACAGCTGTGCGGGGTCGACCGGCCAGGACTTGCCCTCGAACCCAGAGAAGTCCGTGAAGCCGAGCTCCACCAGGCCCGCACGGTCGGGGAGCGCAGGAAGGGAGACCCATTCAATGCCTGCCCTATGAGTGTTGACTGGCCATACGGCTGTCTCCGCATTACCGCGAAGGTCGACGACGGTGCGAATGCCGAGCTGGCTGATGCGCTCTGCACCCTCTTCTGTGAGCCGGTTCAGAGATCCTGACCGGTACAGCTGTCCGGTTCGCAGCGGGGGTATTGCGGCGTCCCGGAAGTTGCGCACGTTCGGTACGTTGAGCGCGTGGCTCTGGGGTGGGTGACTTGCCGACTCTTCGGGTATTCGTGGGCGCGTCATGCGGCAAGAATAGCGAGAGAAACTGTCTTTGTCGCCAGCGAAGTTCCGCCATTTCCCATTTTCGATGCTGACCACTAAACGCTTTCCAGCGTCATAAACCGATTGTGGGAGCTTTTTTGAAGCGCATAGGAGTACGCCGGATACTTCTGTGCGCCCTCCATGGCCACCCGTTGCCACGGTTCGGCCGGAGGTATGGGTGTCGCGATCAAGGCAGTGCGCTCAGGGCGTATCGGCATACCCTCACGTGTGGGTACCTGAATGGACTGAACTTGCTGACGCCATCAGTGCGAGCGGCCCGAATGCCCGCCTTGGGCTATTTTCTCCGCTGATGGTTCGCTGCGTGCGTGCTGGGCCGTCGCCCATCGGGCCGGGCGGTTCGACTACGGCCGCACTCGTCTGTCTGCTGGCTACCGTCCGTTGGCGAACGCGCGACCGGACGCAGACGCGGCGCTGAGGCACGGATGCACCACCATTACCCACACCGGTGTCCGTTCTCAAAGGTGCTGATGCTAGCCGTCGATGTGTCGAGTCAGGGGCCCGCCATCCAGGTCGCCGCGCTGGTCGGCACTCCCGTTCGGGCAGTTCAAGCCATCTTGGGCGGCGCCCAACTTCGCGGTGCAGCCACTTAGTTCCAGAATCCTTTCTTCTGGATTCTTCCGAGGTCATCGGGCCACGGTGCCGCAGTCTGCCCGCCGTCGAACGGTCGCTCGGATTGTCCGGATCGCAGCCCCGGGCTCAGCCGATTGTCAGTGTCGTACCCGAAGGTTCTTCCGCACCCCACACTCACGCCTCGTTGCCGTCTGGACCAGCACCACCGATGTCTCCGAGCGCAACACCTCAGATCCGGAGGACCCTGTTGACGGCCGCCAAGGCGACGAATAGTTCGTGGCATCGGCGTGCGGGAGGTCGCCACCGCCGCATCGCTGACACGGCGTGCCGAGCGCCACCGGCTCCCCGGCCGCTGGCGCGCTCTGGCCGCCACGGGCGCGTTCATACCGGCCGTGGCCAGCCCGCGTATCGGATGCGATGTCGGCCGCCCATGGCAATCGCTCGATCAGGTGACGACCCCCTGAGCGAGTGATCGAACAGCGCATCACGGTCGCATCACCCAGTCCCCGCAAGGGGCGCCTCGGATTCTCGAACTTTTGACCGACGCGTCGCCTGCCATTGCCCGTAACTGCCCTTCCAGCAGGCGAGTTGTCGTGTAGCCGAGCTGCTCACCCTTCCCAGGAGGAACTCATGAATCCCGTCCCCGCCCTCGCCTCTGTTCCTCCTGCTTTCGAACAGCAAGCCCGGACCTCCCCGTCCCCTTGGACCCACCCGGTGCACAGTGTTGACGCCGCTCGTGCGTTCGCCGCGGATCCGTCACGCCCGGAACCGAGGTGGGGGGCATGAGCGTCGCAAAGCCGATTCCGTCCGCTCTGCTGAGGTGGGCCGAGAGCGTCGTAGGTCCGGTACACGTGGTCCGCGATGTCTCTCACGACCGCGTCAACTCTCTTGTGTGGAAGCTAGGTTGTGACAGGGGGGCTGTTTTTGCGAAGGTGGCTCCGAGCCCGAAGGCATTCGCCCGCGACACCCGCGCCTTGCGGGAAGCAGCGCCGGGCATGGAACCGGGCACCGCGCCCCTACTGTTGGCGGCCGACCCCCTCCAGCAGGCCCTGTTGCTCTCCCCGGTGCCCGGACACATGGTGAAGTCGCTCTCCCTCACCCCCGCCCAGCAGCGCTCACTGCACCGGAAGGCTGGGCGCTGGCTGCGGCGCTTCCATGGCGGCCCCGGCGAGTTGTCGGCCCAGGACCGTGCCGATGCCGCCGCCGAGGTCGCCCGTGCCGCCGCCGGCGGAGAGAAATACCTGGTCCGGGCCGGGGGCCTCATCGACCCGGAAGGGCGCCGGACCGTACGGTGGCACGCCGCCGCGCTCGACAGCCTCGGTCAGCTGCCCGCTGGATACGTCCACGGCGACTTCCTGCCGATTCACTAGGCAAGTGGGTTGTCGGGATCAAAGTTGTCGGGTTCGGGCCGGCGTGTCCGGCACCCTGCGACTCGCGGGGGACCCTTGAACTGTGTCTACCGCTGCGTAAGCCGGGGACAACGGGCCACCGCTGGCGCTACACGTCCTCGATGAGCGCGCAGACGGTTACCGGCTGTGCGTCGGTGCGGGCGTCGGCCGCTGCCGGGTCTCGGCGAGGGCCTGGCGCAGGGCCAGCAACTCGGTGACGATGCCGTCGATCTCAGCGATCCGGTCGTCGAGCAGGTCGCGGACGGTGGCGCACGGAGGGGTGCCGCCGTCGCGGTTGGCGAGTACAACGCGGATGCCGTCCAGGTGCAGGCCGAGGGTGCGGGCTCGGCGGATGAAGGTCAGCAGCTCGACCTCGTGATCGGTGTAGAGCCGGTAGCCGGCCCTGGTCCGCTCGGCGGCGGGCAGCAGGCCCCCGGCCTCATACGCCCGCACCGCTTTGCGGGTCAGTCCGGCGGCTTTCGCGGCTTGCCCGATGGTCAGTCCCGTTGGCGCCATGGCGTGCCTCCTCCCTTCCCTTCCAGTGTTGACCTTCACCCAGGGGTCGGGTTCTAGCGTCGTGGGTGTGGGGGCAAGGGTCGTGACGAGTGAGGTGATCGCCATGCCGTTCCGTGAGGGTGAGGTCTTCCGCTGTCCGGATGCGGATTGTGGGTGTGAGCTGACCGTGACCAGGGCGGCTCCGCCGACGTGCACCGGTCAGCAGAGCCCGACGTGCTGCTGCGGCAAGACCATGGTCAAGAAGACCGAGTAGGTATCTGCAGGGGCCAGCGCACCCCTACGATGCCAGGTAGCCCGCCTCGGTGGCCTCCCCCGTACCACCGGGGGCGCGGTTTCGCCCCGTGCCGTGCCACGGTCGGGAGCGCCTGCTTCGCGCCCTCGGGGTTATCCGGCTTCGTCGAGCAGACGGGCCGGGTCCAGGACGGTGACGCGGCCCCGGGCCAGGCGGAGCAGGCCGCGGTCGGCGAACTCGTGCAGGACCTTGGTGGTGGTTTCCCGCGAGGTCCCGGCGAGCGCGGCAAGCTGTTCGTGGGTGAGCGTGATCTGCGGGTGACGGGTGCCCGGCCGAAATTTACCAGCCGGAGTGTCGGTGCGGCTGGCGAGCGTGGTGGCGAGGCGCTGGGGCACGGACTTGAAGACGCCCAGGATCTCGGTGATCCGGGCGGCGATCCGCGCATCGGACAGCAGGACCTGGTGGACGTCGGTGCGGCTCATCACGCACACGGTGACGTCGTCGAGTGCCTCGGCGAAGTTGTCGTACATGCGCTGGCCGAGCAGCGCCATCTCGCCGAAGATCGTGCCCAGCGCGCCGCCGCCCACACCGCCGCGGCGGTCGGCATCGATCAGGTGCACGCCGAGGTCCACCCCGTCCACAAGGCCGCCATTGTCCGCGACCTCCAGGCCGGAGAGCGGCGGGTGGCGATGGTGGGCGACGGCATCAACGACGCCCCCGCCCTGATGCAGGCCGCCGTCGGCATCGCGGGTGGGCACCGGCACCGACATCGCCATGGAATCCGCCGACATCATCCTGGTACGCGACCATCTGCACCTGCTGCTGGACGCCCACCGCATCAGCTACCGCAAGGTCAAGCAGAACGTCGCCCTGGCCTTCGCCTTCAACGGCATCGGCATCCCGGCCGCAGCCACCGGCCTGCTCTACCCGGTGTGGGCGATGATCGCCATGGCCGCCTCGGTCACCGCCATCTTCGCCAACTCCATCGGCGCCCGCCCCACCCTGCTGTTCGCCGCCATCAGCAGCGTCGGCCGCCGCCCCGCCGAACAGTGAGCTGAACACCCCACTGCCGCCCAGCCTTCGGACCCCGCCCCGGCACGCACCCGTACGCCCGCAGCCGGGCGGTGCCAACCGACACAAAGGCCGCTTGTCTTTCCCGTCTTCCGCGCCGGTGTCCGCCTCCGACCAGGCGGCCCGTCCCGCTCCGCCCCGCGGCCTGCTCGCCCTGCGGCCAGGCCATGGGCCTGAACGTCTTCACCCTCTTCACCGGCTTCGGCCTGGGCAGCCTCGCCCTCCAGGCCCTGCTGCCCGCCGGGTTCGCCGTCGCGCTCACCGTCTTCGACGCCACCGCACTGCTCGCCACCGCCCGCGCCCTCCCCCTCTTCCGAGATGAACTGGCCCGCTGACCCGGCGCCACGACGGTGGGCCGTTTCGGCTCCTTCCGTCCGGAGAGCGGCGGGCTTCAGCGGGGGGCGCCGAGCCGGACAACTGCAGGCCGATCACGCCGACGATGACGAGCGTGATGGCCACGATCTTGAGTGTGGAGACGACATCACCGAGGAACGCCATGCCGTAGATCGCCGTACCCGCCGCGCCGATGCCGGTCCACACGGCGTACGCCGGGCCGACGTCAAGCCTCTTCAGTGCGAGGGTCAGCAGCCCGAAGCTGCCGAGCGCGAACAGGGCGAAGGCGATGGTCGGCCACGGTCTGGTGAAGCCGTGCGACAGCTTGAGGCTCACCGCGAAGCCGGTCTCCAGGAGACCGGCTACCACCACGAGCAGCCAGGCCATTCGGCCCCTCCATGTGATTCGCAGTGCGGGTCGATCATCAGCAAGCATGCCGGGAAGAAAGGGGCGGAATATCGGTTCAGTCCCCTTCGGGGCGTTCCCAGGTGTCCCGAGGAGGCTGCTGCCACATGGGACAAGGCTCCGCTCTCCGCGAGTCTCCGGCGTGTCGCCGTGGGGGGGCGCTCACCGTCTTCGGCGCTACCGCACTGCTCGCCGCCGCCCGCGCCGTCCCCCTCTTCCGCGGGGAACAGGCACGTTGATGGCCCACCACGCCGGGCATCCGGCTGCGGCAGCCTCAGCGCCTCAGGTTACGGTAGCCAAGCCGGCCGGGCCCGTGGCACGGGTGTACCCCCTGGCACTGCCGGTGGTGCCGGTCGCCGGACCTGCCTTGGCCTCGATCGACGTGAACGCCTGCCTGCTGACAGACGCTCCGGTGGCCGCCGGTCCTGGCATTGCCTGACCCGGTGACGGATGGCCGCCACCCTGCTCCTACGATGCCTAGGTGTTCACGATGTGGGGCGGCTGGGTCCGCCGGAGTGTACGGCTGGTCATTGCGCTGACGTTGGCCGCGGCGGGGCTGCTGATCGGTGCCCCGGCCTCGCAGGCGCATGCGGTGTTGTTGTTCGCTTCTCCGGCGATCGAGGGGGCGGTGCCCACCGCGCCGAAGGCCGTGTCGCTGGTGTTCGACGAGCCGGTGCAGGCCGCCGGGGCGCGCACCGTGCGCCTGACGGCCTCCGCCGGCACGGCGGTGGCGGTCGGGGCTGCCGCGCGCAGTCAGGGCGGCCGGCAGCTGACGGTTCCCGTGCGCGGGACCCTGGGACCCGGCGTGTACACGGTCGAGTGGCAGGCCACCGCGCAGGACGGCGATGTGATGGGCGGCAGCTACCGCTTCGCCGTGGGCTCGGCCGCCGCCGGGCTGTCCGCCGGAGCGGCCGGCGGGCAGCAGCAGGTCAGTGGGGCGGGGGTGACCGCCGTGCTGCGGTGGGTGCTGTTCGCGGCGTTCGCGCTGGTGCTGGGCGGGCTGGTCGGTGAGCGGCTGGCCGCCCGGCACGGGATCCGGGCGCCCCGGTCATGGGCGCGAGGGGGCGCGGTCGGCGCTCTGGCCGCCTCGCTCGGGCTCACGGTGCTGATCGCGGGCGGCGGAAGCCTGGTCGAGGGCGTCTCCTCGCCATCCGCGTCGGCGCTGTTCGGCGGGCGGGCCGGGCTGCTCGCGGTGATCGGGACGGCGGCGTGGCTGGTGGCCGCCGTCGCGTTGTGGCGTGGGTGGCGGCCGGTCGCCTGGGCCGGGCTCGCGGCCGCCCTGGTGGCGGAGGGGCTGCGTGCCCATCCGGCGAGCGCCTCCTCCGTGTGGGGTCCGGTGCTGACCACGGTGCATCTGGCGGCGGCCGCAGTGTGGATCGGCGCGCTCGTGCATATCGTACGGATCGGTGTCGCGCACCGGTGGGGTGCGGGCTTCCGTGCCGCTCTGGGCTCGTACGCCCGTCTCGCCCTGGTGCTGGTGATCGTCGTGCTGTTCTCCGGCACGCTGTCCGGGCTGCTGCTGGTCTCGCCCTCCGAGCTGTGGGACACCGGCTTCGGCAAGGTCCTCGTCGTCAAGCTGTCGCTGGTCGTGGCGGTGTGCGCGCTCGCGCTGGCCGCGCGGTGGCGGATGGTCCGGTCGGCGCCGCGCTCGCTGGTACGGGTCGAAGCCTCGGCGCTGGTCGCGGTGCTGGCGGTCACGGCCTGGCTGTCGGTGACGCAGCCTCCGCGGGACGCGCAGGCCGCGTTGCCGTTCGCGCCTCCGGCTACCGGCAACGCGATCACCGTGGGCGGCCGGGCCGACCAGATCGGTATCGCCGCCACCGCGTCGGCCGGGCAGGTGGTGCTGCGGCTGACCGCGCCGACCACCGACCTCGAACGCGGCGACTCCCGCTCGTACGAGGCGTCGTTGCGGCTGGCCGACGCGGCGGGCCGGGCCCGGACCGTGGCCCTGCGCGGCTGCGGGGACGGCTGTTTCTACGCTCCCGTGGCCTGGAAGAAGGGTGCGAACCTGCTGACCGTGCGGACCGCCGCGAAGGGCTGGGGCGGCGGCGCGGAGACCCTGCGGGTGATGTGGCCGGTGCGCCCGGACGCGGCCCTGCTCAAGCAGACGGTGAAGGCGATGCGCGCGGTCGGGACGTTCACGCTGCACGAGCAGGTGGCCAGCGATACCGCCCGCAGCTCGGTCGCGCCGACGAAGCTGCAGGTCACCGGCGACCAGTTCGTCGACTCCGAGCCGTACGCGAAGGGGAGCGCGCCGCTGAGCTCCCGCTTCACCGACGCGGAGGGCAACACCGTGCTGGCCCTCGGCTTCCCGGGCGAGCGCCTGGCCCTCGAACTTACGCTGGATGAGCAGGACCGCGTCGTACGGGAGACGCTTGTCGCCCCTAACCACTTCATTCGCCGCAGCTTCACCTACCCCGAACCGGAGGGCGACCACGGGGACGGACATGATCACGAGCACGACGCCGACTCCGACGGCCGCTGACAAGGACGGGACGAGCAGTATGGCCAACGCGACGCACGCAGCCCGCCGGCTCCTCCGGCGCGGTGCGCGTCGCCCCGCGCATGCACTGCTCGCCCTGCTGCTGGCGGTTCTGGCCGCAAGCGCCGTCGTTTGCGGTCTGACGACCGCGTCCGGACCGTCCTCATCCAGGGCAGCCATGGGGCACGCCGCCATGGCCGGGGACGCCCGGACCACGATGGCGATGAAGAGCGAAGGGCCCGACAGATGTCCTTCGTCCGCGGGCGGCCCGCGCCAGGATGTCCGTTCGTCCGGCGACTGCGATTCGGTCCACTGTGCTCAGGTGTCCGGTCAGCCGCATTCCTCGTGTTGTGACAGTCCCGGCTCAAACGGCGTCAATGCCACGTCGCCCGGGGTGGCGCCGCCGACGGTTCCGGGCCTGGACGCCTGGCATCTGCCGACCACGTTCCTTCCGCACCGCCCTGGTGCCGCCGACAGAGGACCGGGGCCTCCCAATCTGCACATGCTGCAACTGCTGCGCGTCTAGAAACGTCCGGCCGACGCCCCGCGCCAGCGCGCCATGGCCTCGGCACTCCGCGCTTTGCGACCACACTGCGCAGCACCGCCGTACCCCGAGGGGGCGGCGGGGACAAGGACACTCCCATGGCATCAGCCAATTCCAAGAGCACGAACCCCGGCAAGGGCAAGAACCCGAACAGGCCCACGGGCAACGAGCCCTCGGGCAAGGACAAGGCCGCGACCCGGCGCGCCCGCATAGAGGAACAGCGCCGCGCCGAACGCGCCCGAGAGCGCCGTCACCGCATCATCACCGTCGTCGCGTCCACCGCGATCCTGGCCGGGCTGGTGGGCGGCGGCTGGTACCTGATCGATCAGGCCAACAACAAGGAGACGGCCAAGGCGGCCCCCATCTCCGGCGAGAAGAGCTGGTCGAACCTGAGCCGCAACCACGTCACCACCAAGGTCAACTACCCGATGACCCCGCCGGTGGGCGGCAACCACGCCCCGGTCTGGCAGGACTGCAACGGCAACGTCTACACGCACCAGCTGCAGAACGAGAACGCGGTGCACGCCCTGGAGCACGGCGCGGTCTGGGTCACCTACAACGACAAGGCCACCCAGGCCGACGTGAAAACTCTCGCGGCGAAGGTGCAAAAGACGCCGTACACCCTGATGAGCCCGTACAAGAGTGAGTCGTCGCCGATCACGCTGTCGGCCTGGGGGCATCAGCTGAACGTGAAGACGGCGTCCGATGCCCGCGTGAACGAGTTCTTCGACACGTACGTCCAGGGCAAGCAGACGCCCGAGCCGGGCGCGGCCTGCACCGGTGGGAAGTCCTCGTGAGCGCGGCCGACCTCGACGCGGACGAGGCGCAGGTTGACGAGGCTTACCTGGAGCAGCGGCGCAGCACGCGGCGGCTGTCTCGCCTGCTGATCGGCGGATCCCTGGCCACGGTGCTGGCCGTCGTGGCCGTCGTCGCGGTGCTGCTGTGGCCGTCCGGCAGCAGCACCGAGGCCGTACCGGCGCGGGACTCGGCGGACGCCGGCTTCGCCCGCGACATGGCGATCCATCATCAGCAGGCGGTGGAACTGTCGTTCATCGTGCGCGACCGCACCGGCAACGAGGACGTACGCCGGCTCGCGTACGACGTCATCAACACCCAGGCCAACCAGCGCGGCATGCTGCTGGGCTGGCTGGACGTCTGGGGCTTGCCGAAGTCCTCGCAAAAGCCGCCCATGTCCTGGATGAAGGGCGACATGAACGGCATGAAGGGGATGGCGGGCATGGAAGGAATGGACTACAAGCCGCACGACGGCTCCCTCATGCCCGGCATGGCCACCAACACCCAGATGGACCAACTGCGCAAGGCCGAGGGCGAGGCCGCAGAGATCCTGTATCTGCGGCTGCTGACCGCGCATCACAAGGGCGGCATCGCCATGTCCCAGGCGGCGGCCCAGATGGCAAGGACCGAGCAGGTGCGGCGGCTGGCCCAGGGCATGGTGGAGGGCCAGACGGCGGAGATGAAGCTGATGGCCGACATGCTCAAGCAGCGCGGCGCCACCGCGTGAGCGCCGCCGCGTCTCCCGGCCGGCACGCCGCGACCGCACGAGCAGTCACGTGAGGAGAACGATGGCGCACACGTGGCTTCCCTTGCGGCGTTCGGCCGGTGCCGGCTGGCTGCCGCGGATCGAGTGGGGCTGGGAGACGCGGAACGCCCGCTGGTGGGCACTGGGCGGGGCGGGCGCCGTGGTGGTCGTGGCCGGGGTGGCGATGGCGGTGTGGGGGATGTTCCCCGTCGACCTGCACGAGCCGACGCACTTCGCCGGGATCATGAGCCCGACGTGCGGGCTGACCCGCTCGGTCGTGGCCGTCTTCCGTGGCGACGTGGCGGCGGCCTGGCGTTACAACCCGGCCGGGCTGCTCATGGCGGCGGTGTCGGTGGCGTTCTTCGCCCGTCTGGTCGTGGGTTCGGTGGTCGGCCGCGGTCCGGCGGTGCGGGTACGGCCAGGTCGGCTCGGATGGACCATGCTGGGCTTGGCCCTAGTGGCACTGGAGATCCGCCAGCAGGGCCAGGCGCAGCTGCTGATGACCACCGGGCTGCGCTGAGCGGCCACGTCGGTGCGGTGCGCGCCCGTCAGGCGCGTCGGCTGACCGCTTCTCCGGTGAACTCGGGTCGAAGCCCCTACCCGGCATCGATCGGTCGTGGTTGACGAGGTGGCGCAGTGGATCTCGCAGGGGGGATCACGCTGAGCCGAGGGCTCACACGGGTGTCAGCCGGGTCGCCAGGGCCACGGGCCGACCGGTAACCGGATTCCCGGCGACAGTCGATCCAGCCGCCGGCACGGATGCGTTGGCCCAGCTCGCGCGGTCGGGTACGTCGTTCAGGTGATCGGCGGAGTGGTGCGGAGCGGGCATCATGATCACGTCCTACGGTCGGGACCGTGCTCTCCCACCGCAGCAGGCCCGCGCACCGCCGTCTCCTCGGCGCGCTGATCGCGTTGCTGCTGCTGGGCTGCGTGTCAGGCGCGCTCGCCCGTACCGGTTCGGCCATGGGCGCACCGTGCCCGCCCCAAGAAGCCGCGGCCGCTGCCGCTGGGTCCGTCGCCGTTTCGCATGAGGCTCCGGACTCCGGGGCCTCCGTTTGTACGGCCGGCGACCACTGCCTTCCCGCGCGTGCCGAAGCCGCCCCCGGTGTTCCGCTTCCCTCCGCGGACGGGGCTTGGGGAGTTGAGCCGTCGCTTGTGGCCGAGCCACGAGGAACGGGTGCGCCGTACGCCCATGGGCAGCCCGGTGCGACGAATCGCTATGCGCTGAGCGTGATCCGGACGTAGGGCCTTCCGGGGAACCCGGCACCCGTGCCCGGGCGTTGATTTTGACCCGCGCATCTCCGGCGAGCGGAGACGGCCGCTGCCTGGCGGTCGTAGGTCCGCAGCCGGGTTCCCCTGCCGCCGTGCCCACTGTGCCGTCCTACGTACGGGAAGTCCGCCGTGTCTCAAACATGCCTGCCCACACAGCCCGACCCCTCCCATGGCGCCGAGCGGTTCTGGGCCGAGCCGCTCACGGAGCGATGCCGGGCGATCTTCGAAGCCCGCACCCACGCGTGCGTGGGGATCAGCCCGTTCACCAGCTACTTCTCCGCCGAGCGGATCGCCTCCCTCGCCCGCGGGGCCCTGGCCTCCTTCGAGCGGGTGCACTTCTTCGTCCCGGACACCGCGGCCGCGTACACCCTCGAAGCCCTCGGCTACGCCCCCGACCGGGCAGAGTGGAAGGCGCGCCGCCAAGGCCAGTACGTACGGAACAAGATCACGCGGGCGCTGGCCGGGGCCGGCATCACCGAACCGGAGGGGTACCTGCTCGACGGGCAGGCGCTGTCGGCGAGCACCGCCTACCGCGACCTGCTGGAACAGGTCGAGGACCGCTACCGCTCGGATGCCGGCTTCTTCCGGGCGTGCAAGGAGGCTTCGGCCTGGACGCTTCAGCGGCGTCTGTCCTCGGGGCAGACGCCGACGCACGAGCAGCAGCGTGGTGCGGTACTTCCTGGCGGAGCTGCCGCTGTGCCTGGACACGCCTCAGATCACGGGCGTAGCGGAGTCGCTGTTCTGCTACCACCAGGTGCCGGCCTTCCTCGACGACCTGTTCCACCACCGCCTGGCGCTGCGCCCGGCCGCCGGCCAGGGGTATCTGCGCCTGCCGGAGGTGACGCGGTGAACGGCAGCACGCTCCCCGCGTGCCTGGACGCCGACCCCTGGGCGGCACGTACGATGGCGCTTAGGTTTTCGTGGGAGGAGGCGGCCGGGATGCGGGGCTTCGGCGAGCTCGAACAGGCGATCATGGATGTGGTGTGGGCCGCGGAGGGGCCGCTGACCGTGCGCGAGGTACTGGATCAGCTGAACCGTGAGCGGCCGCAGCAGCTGGCGTACAACACGGTGCAGACGGTGATGGAGATCCTGCACCGCAAGGGCTGGCTGTCCCGCGCCAAGGACGGCCGTGCTTTCCGCTACCAGGCCACCAAGGACCGTGAGGAGTACGCCGCCACGCTGATCGACCAGGTGTGGGCGACCGGCGCGGACCGTGCCGCGACCCTGGTACGGCTGTTCGAGCAACTGGACGACGGGGAAGTGGCCGAGCTGCGGGCCGCGCTCGCCGTACGCAGTGTGGGAGGCCGGTCATGAGGGTTGCCCTGCTGCTGCTCGGCTACGCCGCCGTGCTGGCGGTGCTCGGGCCCGTGCTGCTGGCCCGCACGGACTGGGCGGCGCGGGCGCCGAAGCTGGCCATCTGGGCCTGGCAGGCGCTGACCGCCACCGTCATCGTCTCCGTCGTGCTGGCCGGACTGGCGCTCGCGGTGCCCACGGTGCCGGTGAGCGCCAACCTCGCGGCGATGCTGCAGGCGTGCGTGATGGCGCTGCGGGCCCAGTACGCCGCCCCGGGCGGCGCGGCGGCCGCCGCCTCCGGCACGGTGCTGGCCCTGGTCGTGGTCGCTCGCGTCGGCTGGTGCCTGGCGGCGGCTTTGTGGCAGGCGCGCCGGGAACGCGACCAGCACGCCGCGGTACTGCGGATGGTCGGCCGCACGCGTGCCGATCTCGGCGTCACCGTGCTGGACGACGACCGGCCGGCGGTGTACTGCCTGCCCGGATACGGCCACCGCATCGTGCTGACATCGGCCGCGCTGGCCGCGCTGCGGCCGCGCGAACTGGAGGCGGTGATCGCACATGAGCAGGCCCACATCCGCCAGCGCCACCACCTGATCCTGGCCTGGGCCGAGGCCCTGGAGCGGGCCTTCCCCCGGCTGCCGCTGTTCCGCACGGCAGCCCAGGAAACCCGCCGGCTGGTGGAGCTGGCCGCCGACGACGCGGCCACGACCCGCACCGACACGATGACGCTGGCCGGGGCGCTGGTGGAACTCGCCGGGGCGGGCACGCCCGCGGCCTCGCTGGCCGCGTCCGGCGGGCACGTGGCCGGCCGGGTGCGGCGACTGCTGGCCCCGCAGCGACCGCTGCGCCGGGCAGTCGCCTGGGGCGGGGCACTGGCGGCGGGCGCCCTGCTGGCGCTGCCGTTCGTCCTGGCCGCCCAGCCCGCGGTCGCCGCGACCGGCATGACCACCTGCCCGCTGCCCGACGCACCGGTCACCGCCGTACAGGACGCACCGGTCACCCCCGTACAGACCGTGTGACCTCCCGCTCCGGCGCGAGCGTGGTCTCTGATACCTTCGCCATTACCTATGAAGCTTAGGTTTTCGAGGTGAGGGCATGGCCAGGTCCAAAACCGTCCGGAACGCGGAGACAGCACACCGCCGGGACCGGCTGATCATGTGGACGGCGCTCTGCCTGGGCTTGGGGCTCTTCGCCTCCAGCCTGCTCGGCAACATCGTGGGATTCGTTGTGCTGCCCTTCGATCCGCACCACATCTACGGGCAGATCGGCGGCGTCGCCCTGGTGCTTTTCGGCCTGACGCGGTGGCGCTGACTGCCTCCGAGTCGCCGCACGGCACCTGCCACGGCGACGACGGCGCGCGGGGCAGGACGAAGACGGACAGCGGCCACGGCACCACCGCGCACAGCGGGCCCAGGCGCAGCAGACCGGTACGCCTGCCGGTCGGTGTGCAGTCGCGCCCAGGAGCGGCAGCCCCACGACGGCCACAGCCCGGCCGCGCGTCACTCGCACGTTCAGCGACCGCCTGCTCAGCCGGCCCACGATCTCGCGTACGACTTCCATGACTCCCGCCATGAGGACGACGCTGAGCGGGTTGGGCTCCCATGCCTCACCGAAGTGCCCGAGTATCGCGGCGCGTGCCCCGCGGGTCCCGCCGCACAGCAGCCCCGTCACGCCCGCCTGGTGCAGCGGCCCGGGCAGGCCCACCGGCGGCAGCCCGAAGACGGCCATCGCCGCACCCATCGCGATCCCGGCGGCCGTCGGCGGCCCGGGGCACCGGTGCCCGTCGTGCTGCTGCCGGCCGGCCTGGCCCGCTATCCGCTTCCAGGAGGACACGGGCGTCCTGCCGCCACCGGCACGCACCCCACCCCCACCGGGCATCGCGAGTACGGCCCGGAGACGGCCGACCGGCTGCAGTTCCTCCGCCGCTGCCAGGCGGCTGGCCTGTCCCTGCGGGAAGTCCGTCAGGTCCTGACATCCTGGCACGTTCAATTGGCGGCACCGTCGGCGAGGGAACCGCCGTCATCCCTTCGCCGCGCCCCCATCCAACAGATGTTTTCGCTGGTCACGGCCGGTCCGCTGCTACGTGACGGCCGGATGTGAGTACGGACGCCAAAGGCCTGCGGCCCACTGCGGCCCGGCTCAGGCCACAGAGCCGGCACATCGATACTTCATCGGTCCTTCACGCCGTGCTCCTAGCGTCGAGCGCACCAGGAGCCACGGGACGGAAGGGACCACGGCAGGATCAAGCGCAGGACCTTCGGCGTGGCTTGACAGCGGCCACCGCCCTGCTCGGCGGCCTCGGCCCCTGCGGCGACACCACCGCCCTCGCCACGTCGTCCGCCGGACGGACCGCGGCCGAACCCTTCGCGACCCGGTCCCCGAACAACGGCCACGGCATGGACGGCATGGATCAACGCGGATAGCCGCAGGTGGAAGGGGCCCTGCCCGTGACCGGATGCGAAGTGCCGGCCGGCCGCGACGACAGGGGCGCTGCCGACACTCAGCTTCACACCGTAGGAGTTCTCGTGCCCAAGTCCCGTAAGCGGGTGCCTGACAAGCGCAAGATCCGGCAGCCGGCAACCAGCAGGCCCGGCCAGCAGGGAGGTGCCCCGAGTCGGACCACGCCGGAGCCCCCTCAGGCACGGATCACGCTTCCGCCGCTGGACCAGATACTTCCCCCGGGCATGTGGCCGCCGTCGACCGCGCCTGCTTCGGCCTCCTCCGCGACGGGTGCCCCACCGGTGCCGGTCCCGGCACCCCAGGCCACTGGGACACAAGCGGCCCCGGCTGCCGAGGTCCGGGGCGGCGGGTGCGCGGCCTGGAGGGAGGAGCTTGCCGAGAACGTACCCGGGCTGGGAGTGACGTACTGGTTCGACGCCGGACCGGATACCTGCTCCGGGCCCTGCACGATGGCGATCAGGTTTGCCGGGGTCCGCGACGGTGGTGGGCCCGGCAAGGACGCGCGGGACCGGTTCGAGCGAGTGGAGACCGTGGAAGGGATCACCCCGCGCAGCGGCCGGATATCGGTCACCGCGAAGGTGACGGACATCAACCCGGGGACCTGGCACGTCACCGCGACACCGGTCACCCTCGCACCTGCCGGACGCAGCGGCGCCCCGCGGCCAGGACCTCGGCTGGAACCGGCGAAGGTGACGGCCTCGACCCGTTTGGCGCCGCTGGTGCGTGGCCCGGGCGTGCGCCCGCTCGCCTGGCCGGCGCTGGTCGCCGCCGGTGTGGCGCTCGCCGTTGTCGTGCAGGGGCTGCTCGCCGCCCGGGCGGGACTGGACGCCGGGACGGCGGTCTTCGCCTCGCTCGCCGGATCCGTGGTGGGCTACTTCACCGCCAAGGCCTACTACATGGTCCAACACCGCCGGCACCTGAGGCAGTTCGTGGGCGCCGGTACCTGCATCCAGGGCTTCCTGCTAGGGGCGTTCGGCACCGCGCTCGCAGTTGTCGCCGCGGCGGGCATCCCGGTGGGGACGTGGCTGGACGTGGCGGCACCGGGGGTGTTCCTGGCCATGGCCACAGCCCGGCCGGGATGCTTCCTGGGCGGCTGCTGCGCGGGACGGCCCACCACCTCGCGATGGGGACTGTGGTCATCCGACCGCAGGGTGGGGATCCGTCGCGTACCCACCCAGCTCATCGAAGCCCTCCTCGCCCTGACCCTCGGCGCGGCGACGCTCGCCGCAGACCTGACGTGGCGCCCCGCCATCCCAGGCACGCTCTTCGTCGCCGCCATGGCCGCCTACGCCTTCGGACGGCAACTGCTGTTCCCGCTGCGCGCGGAAGCCCGCAAGACGACGACCGGTCGGCCGCTCACCGCGGCCGCCGCGCTGCTCGTGCTCCTGGCCGCGCTCGCGGCACTCATCCTTGGCTGACACCGGTTGTCCGCATACCCATCCAGCTGTCGACCACCTTTTCTGTCCCCTGATGGCGGAAGAATGCAGATATGAGTTCCTTCGCGCGCGCCGCGATCGGCGCCGTCCCAGCGCGCCCGGCACATGCCGGTCTCCGGGATACGGCCCTGGGCCGTGCGCGCCGCCCGTGGGCGGCGGACTCCACCCGGCGCGGACGCCGCGCCGCCACGGGACGTCACCGCCGCATCGCGGCATGCCCCGTCGCAGCTGCCGGGTGCCGCTCTTGCCCAGCCCCTCCGCCACGTCCCGGTACGTCGTCACCAGCCCTGGCGGGATCCGGGCGGCGCCCCCTCGGACACCCCGCTCCGCGAATTCGGGCGGGTGCCGCGCCGTCGTGCTCTGCGGACTCGGCCGCGCCACCCTCTGCCGAGCGGTGACCGGCGATGCGAGATCAAGGAGACGCGGCAGAGCAGCGGGGCGCGGAGCCTGCGGAGCGTCCCGGCGCCCCTGACGGGCCGTCGCGCCCGGAGACCACGGAGCCCGGCAGGCACCCGGACAAGCTCTCCGACAGGCACCCTCCGGACGCCGTACACCCGGAGGGCAAGGCTCCGTCCTGCGGCGACGGCGACGAAGAGACCCCCGCCGGCCGGGACTTGGGGGACGAGCCCCTGCTCCCCACGCGCGTGCATCGGCCCGCCGATCTCGTGCACGTGCTGCTCGGCGTGCTCGGCATCGCCGTCGTCCTTGCCCTCGCCGCCGTCGCGCACGGCACCACCGCGGGCCTGGAGCAGGACATCGGCAGGGGCGCGGAGGAGGCGCCCGACCTGCTGACGCGGTTCACCGGGTTCGCCTCCGGCGTCGCCGTCCTCATCGTCCCCGTCGCCTTCGCCGTCGAGCGGCTGATCAAACGCGACGGACTGCGCATCGCGGACGGCGTGCTCGCCGCCGTCCTGGCCTACGCGGTCTCGCTCGCCACCGACCTGTGGGTGACCGGATCCGCCCCCGGCTCGATCCAGGAGGCGCTCACCAGGAAGACCTCCGGCGGGGGCCTCACCGACCCGGTGCACGGCTATCTGGCCCCCGTCATCGCCTATATGACGGCGGTCGGCATGGCCCGCCGCCCGCGCTGGCGGGGCCTGCTGTGGGCCGTGGTGACTCTGCAGGTCCTCGCGGTGCTCGTCGGGGGCTTCGCCACGCCGTTCTCGATCACCGTCACGGTGCTGATCGGCTGGACGGTGGCCTCCGGCACGCTCTATGCCGTCGGCTTCCCGAACATCCGGCCCACCGGCCGGAACCTCCTCGCGGGCCTGCGGCGGGTCGGCTTCACCCCGGTCAGCGCCCTACGTGCCGAGGAGCCGGCGGACGCCGGCCACCAGGAGCGCGGCCGCCGCTACGTCGTCACCGTGGAGGACGGTCCGCTGCTGGACGTCACGGTGGTCGACCGGGAGCAGCAGGCGCAGGGCTTCTTCTACCGCCTGTGGCGCAACCTGACGCTGCGGGGCATCGCCGCGCGCCGCGGCCTGTGGTCGTTGCGCCAGGCCCTGGAGCAGGAGGCGCTGCTCGCGTACGCGGCCACCGCGGCCGGTGCCCACGTGCCCAGGCTGCTCGCCACATCCGAGCTGGGCCCGGACGCCGTGATGCTTGTCTACGAGCACACCGGCGGCCGCAGCCTCGACGCGCTGGCGGACGAGGAGATCACCGACGAGCTGCTGTGCGACGCCTGGCGGCAGGTGCGGGCGCTGCAGTCGCGGCGCGTCGCGCACCGCAGGCTGGTCGGCGACGCGATGGTGGTGGACCCTTCCGGCTCGGTGGCGCTGACCGATCTGCGCGGCGGCGAGATCGCGGCCGGCGACCTGGTGCTGCGCATGGACATCGCCCAGCTCCTGGCCACCCTCGGCCTGCGGGTCGGCGCCGAGCGGTCGGTGGCCGCCGCCGTGGACGTCCTGGGCCCGGACGCGGTCGCCGACAGCCTGCCCCTGCTGCAGCCCATCGCGCTCAGCCGCACCACCCGCGCCGCGCTGCGGCAACTCGCCAGGGCGCGGGCGCGGCGCGAACGCGAGGCGGTGCTGGCCGCCTCCCGGGCGGCGCACGAGGCGCGCGGGAGTACGGGCCGCGCGGTGACGCGGGCCGAGACGCTCGCCGAGAAGAGGGCCGTCGAGGAGGCGATCGAGGAAGACCGCGAGGAGGATCTGCTCGCCCGGATCCGGCGGCAGATCCTGCTGATCCGGCCGCAGGCGCCGGTGGAACCGGCCCGCCTGGAGCGGATCAGGCCACGCACGCTGGTCAGCATCGTCGCGGGCGCCTTCGCCGCGTACTTCCTGCTCTCCACGCTCACCCAGGTCAGCTTCGTGGACGTGATCGCCGAGGCGAACTGGTACTGGGTCGCCGGCGCACTGCTCTTCTCCGCGCTGACCTATGTCGCGGCCGCGCTGGGCCTGCTCGGCTTCGTCCCCGAGAAGGTGTCCTTCGCCCGTACGGTGCTGGCCCAGGTCGCCGGGTCCTTCGTGAAGCTGGTGGCGCCCGCGGCGGTGGGCGGTGTCGCGCTCAACACCCGCTTCCTGCAGCGCGCGGGGGTACGGCCGGGGCTCGCCGTGGCAAGCGTCGGCGCCTCCCAGCTGGTGAACCTGGGCGTGCACGTCGTCCTGCTGCTGGTCTTCGGCTACGTCTCCGGGACCGAACGCACCCCGTCGCTGGCCCCGTCCCGCACGGTGATCGCCGGGCTGCTGGCGGCCGCGGTGCTGGTGCTGGTCGTGACGGCGGTGCCCGCGCTGCGGACGTTCATCTCGACGCGTGTGCGGTCGCTGTTCACGGGCGTGGTGCCGCGGATGCTGGACATCGTGCAGCGGCCGCGGAAGCTGCTGACCGGCATCGGCGGGGCGCTGCTGCTGACGCTGGCCTTCGTGATGAGTCTGGATGCCTCGGTCCGGGCGTTCGGCGGCGAGCTGAGCTTCGCGAGCATCGCGGTCGTGTTCCTCGCGGGCAACGCGCTGGGATCCGTGGCGCCGACGCCGGGCGGTGTGGGGGCGGTCGAGGCGGCGTTGGCCTTCGGTCTCATCGCGGCCGGACTGGACAAGGAGACCGCGACGCCGGCGGTGCTGCTGTTCCGGCTGGTGACCTTCTGGCTGCCGGTGCTGCCGGGCTGGCTGTCCTTCACGCACCTGACGCGCAGGGAGGCGGTATAGAGGCGGCCCCGAAGGGATCGGGCGGTCTGCCCCTTCTCAGGGCCCTCCGCTTGGCGGGTGCTGCGGGCCGGGGACAGCAGGAGCCGGTGGACTCACCGTTGCAGTGGCGGCCCGGCGACACACGGCGAAGACAACCCACCCTCGGCCACCCACACGGGGGCCGACGGCACCATCAGCTCTCCTGTGCCGGGTGTGTACAACAAACCGGCGGAACTGGATCTTGGAGTGACACCGGATGACCGATGTTGTACGCGAGTCGGAGATCAAGGCGTCGTCGGAGCTGCGACGGCTGCCGCAGCTTGGGCCGTCGACGACCAACTGGTCGGGATGCCGGCTGAGCGGGCCCGAGCGGAAGGGCTGCAGTTGACCGGAGAGGGCGGACTGCTCCAGCACCCGACGAAGCGGGTGCTGGAGCAGTCCGCCCCTGGACGGCGAAATCACTGGAGCGCGATCCTCACCAGCGCGCTGCCCAGCTGCGCCTTCAACTCGTTGGCGTTGTTGCCGCGCCGCCAGGACAGACTGCTGGCGTAGTCGGGCGTGTGCGACCGGCCAAACGCGTACAGGGCGACAACGGCGGCGATCGCACCCAGGGCCAGTATGAGAGGCCGCATCGAGCGAGGCATCGGCGTGTCGGTACGTCGGTGCGTCACTCCGTCTCCATCCCGAATGACTGAGGATGCGTCGGTCAGTCGCCTTCGACCTTGTCGCCAGCCGCGTTGAGCACGTACCACTTGGCGCCGAACTGGCTGAGTTCCTCACCGTTGGTGTCGCCTGGCTTCGTGTCACCCGCGTAGTAGTACAGCGGGTGGCCGTTATAGGTGACTTCAGTGCTGCCGTCGGACCGTTTGGTCGTACCGAGCAGGGTTGCCTTGGCGTGCTTCGCGGCCTTCGGCGCGCCGGAGGCGAGCATCGGCGGCCACGCGGCAGCGCAGGTGCCGACGCAGGTCGACTTCGTCGACGTGTCAGCCTCGAACAGATAGAGGGTCGAGCCTTTCCCGTCGACCAGGATCGGGCCGTACTTGCTGGACGCGACGGCGACCGTGGACTCGGTCGCGCCCGTGCTGGACGAGGATGTGGCGGGCGCTGACGTGCCGGTGGTTGCCGGGGAGGTGGTCGGGGCCGTCGTCTTGCTGCTGCTTGAACAGCCGCTGGAGACGGCAACGAGGAGAGCGGAGGCCACTGCCCAGGTAATCGCCATGACGGGGTGCTTCATAAAGGCTCCTGAAGGGACGGAACATGCCGGCCAGGCCGGGCCGCGCGGGGCGTGGCGGCGCTGCGTCACACGGAACGCCTCTTCCTCCCACTACTAGGGGACAGCGCAAGGGGCATGTCAACGCGTCCGCTCCGCGCGCCCCACGTACGAGGAAAGGGCTCTGGCCCGGATGGACGAACCTCATGCCGGACCATGCCTCTGGCTGCCACCCGGCTGTGCTCCCAGCCGGCCTTGGCTACCTCGGCCGGGAGAGCCGCCAGCTGCGAGAGCTTGTGATCGACCGCCCGACTGCGTGTCTCCGAGGCGGCCAACGGCACACCGCGCCAGCATCATCCGGCCCTCACCTCGGGCCTCCGGATCCGTTCGGCCTGCGATTGATGCGTCTTGGCTGCTCAGCCCTGAAGCAGGGCGCGCCGAACCGGTCGCGGTTGTCCTTCACGCCCGGCAGGGCGAGACCTCCCGCAGCGGCCGACCTCCATCGCATATGAACAGCTGAAGCTGGGCTTTCGCGACCGTGAGCCGCAGGGCGGATGGCCTCCCGCACAAGTCGTGGACGGTCGGCAAGAGCGGTTCCCGCTGAGTGGCTTCGTAACCGAAAGCTGACCACTGGCCTGTTGCCGTGCATCTCGGCCCTGGCGGGCGTCCGCGGGGATGCGGGGCAGCAGTCCAGCGCGGCGGCACGGCCTTCGGCTACAGGCTGACGATGTGCTGGGCACCGCCGTATGTACTGGCCGCTGACACCGCCCGTACCTCGGCGAGCTCATTCCCGCCCTCCGCTGCAGCGCCCCCACCGGGCCTGCCCGCCGTCACTCATCCGCGCAGCCTCTCGTTCTGGGTACGGGGAGGCGCCCTGGTCTGGGCTCACGGCCGGGTGGCGCTGCCGATGATGTGGGTCGTGTCCGGGGCGAGGGGAGAGAAGGAGAACCCGAAGCGGTCGACGTGGTCGATGGTGAATCCGGCGGCCCGGATCGCGGCCTCGGTGTCCCGGTTGGGGTGGCAGCCGCCCGCGGCGCGGCGCCACAGCGGGGTGACGGCGTCTTCCAGCAGCGCGGCCCAGCGGCGTGGTGAGCGCACATGCTCGTAGAAGCGCAGCCGGCCGCCGGGGCGCAGGACCCGGGCTGCCTCGGCCAGGGCCGCGGCCGGATCGCCGACCGAGCAGAGCACCAGCGAGTACACGACGGCGTCGAACTCCCCGTCCTCGCCGGGCAGTTCACCGGCGTGCCCGGCGCGGACGGTCATGGGCACCGGGGCGGTGGCGGCGGCCTGCTCGGCTGCCGTTCGCAGGGTCTCGTCGGGTTCGAGGGCGACGACGTGGTCCACGGTGTCCGGGTAGTGGCGGAAGTTGCGGCCCTGTCCCGCGCCGACCTCCAGGACGCGGCCGGTAAGTCCGTCCAGCAGGCGGCGCCGGTGCTCGGCGCCGCCCCGGCGGTCCGCCTCCCGCGCGATTTTCAGGTAGGTCCGCGCGAACCGGGGATGCTGCAACGACTCCTGGTTGGTCACCGGCGGGCTCCTGCGGGTGGGTTGGCGTGAGACAGGCGCGGTCAGGGCGTCTCGGCGGCGATGCCCTTGATGATGGGCAGGAAGCCGCGGTAGGTGAGGGGGCCGATCGACAGGGCGGCGACCTTGCCGGTTTTGTCCAGGATATAGGTGGAGGGAACGGCGCGGGGGGCCAGCTGTTTGAAGCCGATCGCGGTGCGGCTGTCCGGGTCGTAGATGCTGGGGTAGGTGATGCCGTAGTTGCGCTCGAAGGCCTTCGCCGCGGTCTTGCTGTCGCGGATGTCGATGCCGAGGAACCGCACGCCCAGTGCCTCGGTCTCCTTGGCGAGCCGGGCCATTTCCGGTGCTTCCTTGCGGCACGGCGCGCACCACGACCCCCAGACGTTGATCACCACGACGTGGCCGCGCAGCGTCGCGATGTCGGCGTGCTCCCCGGACAGGGTGGTGCCCTTCAGGGTGGGGGTGAGGGTGCGTTCGCCTGGTTTGACGTACGTCGAGGAGCTGCCCCTCGCCGCCCCCAGGGATCCGGATCCGGCACTGTTCTGTTTCCCCTGGAGGCTGCCGCAGGCGGTGAGGGTGCCGGTGGCCAGGGCCAGCAGCCCGGTCATGGCCGTGCGCCGCGACGGCCCCGCGGGGCGGGGGATGCGGGACCGCCGCGGGGCTATGTCCGAGGTGTTCAGCGTGACTCATCCTTCTGCAGCCGTACCGTGCCCTCGGTGGAACGCAGATCCAGCTCGTGGTGGAGCAGCTGGACCTCCTCGCGCAGCCGTTTGATCTCCGCGTCCGTGGCGTCGGGCGCCGTCGACCGCGCGTCCTGCCGCGTGTCAGTGGTGTCCGAGGCGGTGTGGCAGGACGACTGCTGCGGCGTCATGTGGCAGCCGCGGCCCTTGAGCATGGGCCGGACGCAGAAGACGTACGTGAGTGCGGCGGCCGCCGCGGTGAGCAGCAGCGGCACGACGTACGCGGTCATCGCGTACGCTCCGCCGGCGCGTCGGAGGGGCTGTCGACCCTGCCCCGCAGGTCGTTGATCTCCTTGCGCAGGGCGTCCACCTCCTGCTCACGCGGATCGGTCGTGAAGCCCGCGTGACCGGCGGTCTTGTCCTGCGCGGGCTGGCGGTTGCCCTTCATCATGAACCACATCATGGCGCCCATGCCGACGGGGCAGGCGAGGGCGGGCAGGGCGTAGAGGAACTGACTCACGAGGAACTCCTGTCGGTGCTGCGGGGTGCAGGGGTCGGGCTGTTGAGGGTGCGGCGCAGGCGGCGTTCGGAGAGCCGTCCGTAGCCGAAGGGCTGTCCGTCCAGGAGGATCCCGGGGGCGAAGAGGACTCCGGCGTCGAGTGCGAGCTTCTGGCCTTCCTCGCTGCCGAGGTCGATTTCGGTGACGACCAGGGGGTGGTCGGCGCCGACCTTGGCCAGGACTTGCTTGGCGTGCTCGCACAGCGTGCAGTCGGCCTGGGTGAGCAGCGTGATCTCGCGGGCTGCGGTCATGACTTCCGCCCGGCTTTGAGGTCGGCGAGCAGCTTGTCGACCTTGACGTACATCGTGTACTTGGGGGCGCCGCCGTAGTCGGCCCGCCACTGGATCTTCCCGTCGGGGCCGACCAGCACGAAGCTGTGGCCGTCGCGGGAGTCGCCCATCATCCCGTACTGGTTGGCCTGGTAGGCCTTGGAGACCTTCAGGTCGGGGTCGGAGAGCACCGGGGTGGTGATGCCCTCGTCCTTGACCTTGCGGGCGACGAGGTTGGCCTGGTCGCTGGTGATGGAAAGGATCTCGTCGACGCCTGCGGTCTTGATCTGCTTCGCGGACTTCTCGAGGTCCTTGATCTGGTCCCAGCACGGCTGGCAGCTCAGGCCCTCCTGGAAGTACAGCAGCACGGTCTTGCCGTGCGCGGCGGCCAGGCTCTGCGTGCCGCCGGCGCTGGAGGCCAGCGAGAAGCCGGGCGCGGTCTTGCCGATGCCGGGGCTGCCGACCTCGTAGCCGCCTGCGGTCGAGGACTTCTCGGACCGGTTGAACACCGCGTACAGGCCCGCGGTGACGGCGAGTACGGCGACGACGACCAGTGCGATGGTGCGCAGCCGCCGTCGCTGCTGTTGCTGCCGTTCGCGCTCGCGCATCTGGGCCGCGTGGTCACGGCGTGCGGCCTTGTTCGCGGCCTTGGTGCCCGGCTTGGGCCCGGTCTGTGCACCGGGCCGGGTCTCAGCGCCCATCAGTGGGGGTCTCCATCGTCGTGGTGCGGTTGGGGTCGGTGGCCCCTGCCGTGGCAGAGGCGAGGTGTTCGGTATCGGCGGAGGTCCCGGTGCCCTCACAGCAGTCGGCCGCGGGAGTCGCCGTATCGGACTCGATGTCGGACTCGGACTCGGCTCCGGCGGCCGGGCGCAGCGCGCGGCGGATCAGCAGCGTCAGCAGGGCGGCGACGACGACGGCCACGGCCCAGCCGGGCACCCATGACAGCGCCTTCGTGGTCACGGAGGCGGCATGCTGCAGGTCGGCGGTGAGGGTGGCCCGCCAGCCCGAGCTGCCCATGTCCGGGCCGCGGACGCCGAGGGCGACGGTGAGCACACCCATGACGACCAGCAGCACCCCGGCGAGCAGGTCGCCCAGCGGCAGGCTGCGCTCCCACCGTCCGGCCCGCAGCCGCACCCGGCGGCTCTGCAGCACCCGGGCGGGACCCCGGTGTCCGCGCTCCCAGGCCAGGGCGATCACCACCAGCGGAGCGACCATGCCCAGCACGTACACCAGGCCCACGCCCAACGCCGCGAGGAAGGAACCGCTGGCCCCGGACAGCACCACGACGCCGGCCAGCACCGGCGCGCAGCAGGCGCTGGCGATCCCGGAGAACGCCCCCAGCCCGTACGCGGCGCCGAAACCGCCGCCCTGCGGGCCGCGCCCGGACGGCATCGGCAGCTTCGGCTTCCACCCGGCGATCACCGCCAGCCCGCCGGCCAGCATCAGCAGCCCGCCGGTCAGGTAGACCCACAGGTGGTAGCGCACCAGCACGGCCGAGATAGCGGCGGCGCCCAGCCCGATCGGCACGATCACCGTGGCCACTCCGGCGCCGAAGGCCAGCGTGGCCGCGAGGACCCGGCCGCGGGAGCGGAACCCGGTGGCGAAGTAGGCCGGCAGCATCACCGAGATGCAGCACGGCGCCAGCAGCGCCACCATCCCGCCGAGGAATGACGCCAGCAGCGTCGTCCCGAACAGCAGCTCGCCCATCCATAAGACCTTTCCGCAGGTCGCGCGCCCGAGGGCCCACGATCACCTATGCAGCTTCGGACCTAAGGTACCTAGGAGATAGGGTTCGTGTCGACCCATCGCCCCCGGGCGAGTGACCATCACGCCGGATGAGTGAAAGGTGCCGCCTTGTCCGTTGACATCAGCCAGGTGATCGGCTCGGGATCCCTGCTGCTGGCCGCCCCCATCGCGCTGGCCGCGGGCGCGATCACCGTGGCCTCGCCCTGCTGTCTGCCCCTGGTTCCGGGTTACCTCTCGTACACCACCGGCATGACCGCCGCCGACGCCCACGCGGCGCAGTCCGCCCCGGGCGGCCGGGCCAGGAGCCGGGCGCTGCTGGGCACCGCGCTGTTCATCCTCGGCTTTGCCGCCGTCTTCACCGCCTACGGCGCACTGTTCGGTTCCCTCAGTACTGTGCTGCTGGCTCACCAGGACACCGTCATCCGGGTCCTGGGCGTGTTCACCATCGTGCTGGGCCTGATGTTCATGGGCGCCCTGGAGCGCGTCCCGCTGCTGTCGCGGACCTTCAAACCGCGCTTCACCCCACGCGCCGGGCTCGCCGGCGCGCCCGTGCTGGGTGTGATGTTCGGCATCGGCTGGACCCCGTGCATCGGCCCCACACTCGCCGCCGTGCTCTCCCTGTCCATCACCACCGGCTCCGCCGGACGCGGCGCCTTCCTGGCCTTCCTCTACGCCGTGGGCGTCGGCATCCCGTTCCTGCTCTTCACCCTCGCCCTCGGCAAGTCCCTGCGCGCCTTCGACTTCGCCCGCCGCCACGCCCGCGCGGTGCTGCGCCTGGGTGGCGCCCTGCTGGTCCTGGTCGGCGTGGCCCAGGTCTCCGGGCTGTGGAGCCTGCTGATCCAGCAGATGCAGACCTGGATCAGCGGCTACGAGCTCCCACTGTGACGCCGGCCCGTCCCCGGTGATCCGTGTCCGCTCGCTCCCCGGCGGCTGCAGCCCGGGTCGGCCGCGTCGGCGCATTTGTTCGCGTTCGCAATACTCAGGAAGGAGCGCCAGTACCGGCCGGTCGCCAATTCGGAAATCGTCAGGTCTCAGCAGACGGCAGGAGAGGACCATGGGCCGCAGAGGCGACACCCGTCAGCGCATCCAGGACGTGGCCCTGGAACTCTTCGCCGAGCACGGGTACGAGAAGACCTCGCTGCGCGAGATCGCCGAGCATCTCGACGTGACCAAGGCGGCGCTGTATTACCACTTCAAGGCCAAGGAAGACATCCTCGTCAGCCTCTTCGACGACCTCGGGCGGCCGGTCGACGAGCTGATCGAGTGGGGGAAGAGGCAGCTCGGAACACTGGACACGAAGAGGGAGCTGCTCGCCCGCTACAGCCTGGCCGTGCAGGACGCGATCGTCCTCTTCCGCTTCATGCAGGAGAACCAGGCGACGATCCGCGAGCTCGGCGTGGGCGAGGCGTTCAGGGACCGGATGCTCGCCATGATCCGCCTGCTGTGCGACGGCAGCGCGGACCTCACCGCCCGTGTGCGCTGCACCACTGCCCTGGTCGCGATGCACGCGGGGGTGTTCGCCCTGGAAGACGTCGAGGGCGACCCCGAGGAGAAGCGCAGGGCCATCCTCGAAGTCGCCCAGGAGCTGGTGAGCGCGGCTCACCCGACTGCGTGACGCGTCGTACGGCAGAGGGAAGTTGACCGTGGTACGGCGTGGCGCACAGCTCGGAGGGCGGGTGGGGCCGGCTCGAACTGCGGGTGGAGCCGATCAGGCCGATGAGCTTGGCCGGTGCCGACCTTCCGGTTCCCTGTCGATCTTCGACAGGTGGCCCAGCCGGCCACGACCACGGCCCCTGAGTGCACCTCGCTCGGCTCAGGCGTTGTTCATGTCTTTGCAGCACCCCTTTGGTGCGGTCGCCCGCGCCGACGTGCGGTGGGCGGCGTGCGACGCGTCGCAGCACCGGCAGTCCTCGGCGCGCCGGGTCGGCGCTCCGTCCCGGCAGCACGTGCAGCACTCCGTGTCACGAACGGACGTCCGGTGCGCCTCGAAGGCCGCCGCGCGCTCGAGCGCCTGGACGGGCGAGCGGACACCCAGCCGACCCATTGCCGCCATATGCATGGGCATGGCCGACGTCATGGCGGGCATGCGCGAGGCCATGCCGGTGCATCCGCTCATCGCGGCCGTCGCGGGAGTGTGCGCCTGGGCGAGCCCGGTGAATCCGGCCGAGGCGGCCAGGGCGGTCGCGGCGAGAACACCGGTACGGGCGAGAAGTCGTCTGGTCATGGGACACCTTTCGGATCAATGACGGTTCGCGACCGTGTGTCGCGACGCGGTCACACTCCGGCACGCTACCTAATCCCCTAAGGCCTTTCGGTCCAGGCGGATGCTCATTCCTCCGTACGAGTGGAGTCCTGCGGCAGCCGGGGGACACCGCGCCGGAGGCCTGCCTGCGGCTCACCAACGCCCTACGACAGCACCACGGCACGCTGCACGCCCGCACGGGCCGCAGGACGTTCACGGAGCGCCGCCAGTCATCGGGCCGCGGACCACTGACCCGCGCCGGGCGCGGACACGCCGGGGGACACCGCCGCCGTGCCAGACGTGGCCCGGGCCGCTTCCGGCGCGGACCGGTCAGTACGGGCTCCTTGACCGCCACCAGGCGCTCGATCATGCCCAGGCAGTACCGCTCCCGCAGGGTCACGGTGAACCCCGTCCGCTCGGCCAGGAGGAGGGGTCGGCCTGGCCGGTAGGCGCTGGAGAGGTGCCGGAGCGGCGGTACGACGAGGCGCTGCAGGGCCCGTACGGGGAAGGCGGTGGCGAGGATGTGGTCGAGGAGCACCAGGCGGCCTCCGGGCCGCAGCACCCGGTGCATCTCGCGGACCGCGGCCCGGTCGTCGGGCATGCAGCACAGGGCCAGCGTGCACACCACCGTGTCGAAGCGGGCGTCCGGGAAGGGAAGCGCCGCCGCGGAGGCCACCACCAGGGTCACCGCCGCCGGGCAGGTAGCCGCCCGCGGCCGGGCACGCGCCAGCATTCCCGGGGACAGGTCGATGCCGACCGCTTCGGCCCCGGCCGGGTAGTGGGGCAGGTTCAGCCCGGTGCCGACGCCGACCTCCAGGACCGTGCCGCTCGCCTGCGCGCCGGCCCAGGAGCGGCCGTCGCCGACCAGGAGCCGGTCATAAGGCCGCATGCAGCCGTCGTACCAGGGCGCGTCGCGGTTCCAGCTGCGCCGCACCCGTGCCTCGCACTCCCTCGCCATACCTATGTGTATGCCCCGGCGCCTCGCTCAGGACAGCGCGCTACCGGCCTTCCAGGTGGCCCAGTCGACGTTCCAGTCGCCGTAGCCGTTGTTGGTGGCGACGGTGTCCTTGGAGCCCACGACGGTGACGGGGTCGCCGAGGCGGACGTGCTCGTACCACCACTTGGCGTCCGCGGTGCTCATGCCGATGCAGCCGTGGCTGCCGTTGACGCGGCCGAACTTGCCCTCGTTCCAGGGGGCGGCGTGGGCGTAGGTGCCCGAGGGTGTGAGCTGGACGTCCCAGTCGACCTCACCGAGGTCGTACGCCTCGGGCCCGAATATGCCCACGGTCTTCGAGTCCATATGGATCTTGGGGACCTTGCTGAGGACCACCATGGTGCCGTTCCAGGTCTCGAAGCCCGTCTTGCCGGTGGAGACGGGGAGGGTCTTGATCACCTTGCCGTTCTCGGTGACGGTCATGGTCTTCTTGTTCACGTCGGCGGTGCTGACCACCGCCTTGCCTATCTGGAAATGGGCGAGGCGCTGCTGCGTGCCGTACACCCCGCCGCCCGCGTCCACGCCGGACAGCGACATCCCCAGGGTCACCTTGGTGCCGGGCTTCCAGTACGCCTTGGGCCGGTAGTCGATCCGGTCCTTGCCGTCGCGGTCCTTCATCCAGTTCCACGCCCCCTCGACCGCGGGGGTGGAGGTGACGGTGAGGCCGCGTTCGACGGCCGCCTTGTCGCGGATGGGCTTGTTGAAGGTGATGGACACCGGCATGCCGACACCGACCGTGGTGCCCTTGTCGGGGCTGTACTCGCCGACGAAGGTGTCGCGCGCGGCGGCGGTGGTGATGGTGCTCTTCTTGGTCACCGGCTTGCCGTCCGACCCTTCACCGCGGGCGAGCACGGTGTACCGGGTGGCGGGGGCCAGGAGGGCGGAGGAGGTCCAGGTGCGCTTGTCCGTCGACAGCGCCCCGGCGAACGCGTCGGTGTCGGCGGCGCTCACGTTCACCTCGGAGAGCTTTCCGCCGTTGGCACGCACGGTCACCTTGCTGCCGGGCGATGCGGGGGTGCCGCTCGCGTCCGGCTTCACGGTGATGGAGACGGGGTCGGTCGTCGCCGTGGCCGCGGCGTGTCCGCTCGCCGCGTTCCCCGTGCCGCTGCAGGCGGCGAGGGTCACCGCGGCGACCGCGGCGAGGGCGGCGGCCTGCACCGGCGTCCGGCGAGCGCCCCTTCGTACGGCGCCGAGGCGCTCCATCAGTTGCCGTCGCATGGGCAGATCCTCCACAGTAGGTATCCCTAATCTCCTTAGGGGACGACGGTAGCGGATCGGCGGTTCCCTGTCGGCCCCGGTGATCCCCGCTCGCGGTCCGAGGGGGCGGTCGCAGGCGGGGCGGCGGCCCGTGTCACACTCCCCTCCATGTCTCCTAAGATGTTTCGGAGGAGTGCGGGGCGGTCGGCGACGACATCGGTGGACACGCCCCTGCGCGGCCGACGGTATGCAGTTGTGACCGGGGCAGGGGTTGGGGCGGGACTGCTGCTCGCCGGGTGCACGTCGGCGCCGGGAGCGGCCGTCGGCCGTAGCCCGGACACGGCCGGTGTCTCCGGCAGCGCGACGGCGTCCCCGGCGGGCGCCGGGGCCATCACCGCGATCCCGGCCGGGCGGCGTGCGGCGGCCCCGGACATTTCCGGCAAGAGCCTCGACGGCAAGCCGCTGCGGCTGTCCGACTATCGCGGCCAGGTGGTGCTGCTGAACGTGTGGGGCTCCTGGTGCGAGCCGTGCAAGGCCGAGGCGCCGAATCTGAAGCGCGCCTTCGAGAAGACCAAGAGCCAGGGTGTGCAGTTCCTCGGCATCAACACCCGCGACCTGTCGACCGGGCCGGCGAAGGACTTCGAGCGGCGCTACGGCATCACGTACCCCAGCTTCTCCGACCCTCAGGGAAAGCTCGTGCTGCGCTTCAAGGGCTCCCTGTTGCCGCAGGCGGTCCCGTCCACCGTGGTGATCGACCGTCAGGGGCGGATCGCGGTCCGCGCGCTCGGGGCGCTGAGCGAACGGGAGATCCTCGGCATGCTCGCCCCTGTCATCGTGGAAGGCCGGTGAGCGGCATGCGGACCCCGTCCCGTTCTTCCCGGCCGGACACCGCGCCCTTGGGCAGCGGCCCGCACTCCGCGCAGGATCCTTCGGACACACTGAGCGCCGGCATGTCCAGCGCACCGCGGGAGGACGCCGCGGAGCCCTCCGGCCCCCGGCTCGGCCTCCTCGGCTGGCTGCGCTGGATGTGGCGCACGCTCACCTCGATGCGCACCGCGCTGGTCCTGCTCCTGCTGCTCAGCCTCGCCGCGATCCCCGGGTCCCTGGTGCCGCAGGACTCCAGCCAGGCCGCCCAGGCCGCCGCGTTCCGCGCCAAACACCCCGACCTCACCCCCGTCTACGAGAAGCTGGGGCTCTTCCACGTCTACTCCTCGCCCTGGTTCGCGGCCGTCTACCTGCTGCTGTTCCTCTCACTGGGCGGCTGCATCCTGCCGCGCTGCGCGCAGTTCGTCAGGTCACTGCGGGCCAGGCCGCCGGCCGCGCCCCGCAGGCTCGACCGCCTCCCGGAGCACACCCGGTGGACCAGCGCCTGCCCTCCCGACGAGGCGCTGGACGCCGCCACGCGGGCGCTGCGCACGCGGCGCTTCCGGCTGCGGGTGGAGAGCGGCGAGCCGGACGAGGGCACGGACCGTCCGCCACGAGAGAGCGGGGTGGCCGGCGAGAAGGGCTACCTCCGCGAGGCCGGGAACCTGCTGTTCCACCTCGCGCTCTTCGGGCTCCTCGTGGCGCTGGCCGTCGGCGGCCTGTTCAGCACCACGGGCCAGGTCCTCGTCGTCGAGGGCGACAGCTTCACCAACACGGCCACGCAGTACGACGACTTCCAGCCCGGCAAGCTGGTCTCCGACGACGATCTGACCCCGTTCGGCTTCCGCCTGAACGACTTCTCCGGCACCTACCAGCGCACCGGTCCGCAGCGCGGCACCCCGACCTCCTTCCAGGCCCGCGTGCGCTACACCCAGGCCACGGGCGGCCCCGGGCGCGATGTCACCATCCGGGTCAACCACCCCCTGCAGGTGGACGGCAGCAAGGTCTACCTGGTCGGCCACGGCTACGCCCCCCAGGTCACCGTCCGCGACGGAAAGGGCGACATCGCCTGGTCCGGGGCGGTGCCCTTCCTGCCCCAGGACTCCTTCATCCGCTCCACCGGCGTGATCAAGGCACCCGACGCCCGCGACCGCAACGGCAAACCCGACCAGCTCGGGTTCACCGGACTGTTCCTGCCCACCGTCAACCTCTCCGCGGGCGGCTGGTCCTCGATCTATCCGGGGGCCGACAACCCGGTCCTCGTACTGACCGCCTACCACGGAGACATCGGCCTGGACGCGGGCGTGCCGCAGAGCGTCTACCAGCTCGACACCCGCCGGATGACCCAGTTCACCAAGAAGGACGGCTCCCCCTTCGCCCAGGCCCTGCGGCCCGGCGACCGCATGACGCTGCCAGGCGGCGCCGGCTCGCTCACCTTCGACGGACTCAAGGAATGGGCCAGCTTCCAGGTGGCCCACAACCCCAGCAACGGCACGGCGCTGGGAAGCTCGGTCCTCGCCGGACTGGGCCTGACCGCCTCGCTGTTCATCCGCCGGCGCCGCCTGTGGATCCGCGTCCGGCCGGCCCCCGGCACGGGCAGCGAGATCGAGATCGCGGGCCTGGACCGGACCGCATCCGCAGCCCTGGCCGAGGAAGTGGCCACGCTTGCAACGGAGTTGCGCCGCACCCTCCCCCCGAACGACTCCGCCACGCCGCACCAGCAGCAGCTTCAGGAGCAACCGTGAATCCGACCTCCCTCACGAACGAGACCCTGGACCAGCTCAGCAGCTGGCTGATCCACTCCGCCATCGCCGTCTACCTGCTGGCCTTCCTCGCCCACTGCGCCGAGTGGACCTTCGGCAGCCGCGGCCGCATCGCCCAACTCTCCGCCCAGGCCGCCACCGAGGCGCCCGCCGCCCGCACCACGGCCGCCAGCCGTACCGGCACCGGCGCGGCCACCGCGGTGCTGCCCCGGCCCGCCACCAGCCAGAAGACCAGGGACACTCCCGCGCAGCCCGCGACGGGTGGCCCCGGCGGCGCGGACGCCGACGGGCGGTCCGATCTGCTGGGCCGGATCGGGATCTCGCTGACCGCCCTCGCCTTCCTGCTCCACCTCGCCTCCGTGCTCACCCGGGCCTGGTCGGTGGCCCGGCCCCCGTGGGGCAACATGTACGAGTTCTCCACCGCCTTCGCCCTGGCCGCGACCGGCGCCTACCTCGGCCTGCTCGCCGCCCGCAAGCCGGTGCGCTGGCTCGGCCTGCCCGTCACCTTCTCCGTCCTGCTCACCCTCGGCCTCGCCGTCACCGTGCTGTACGTGGACGACGCGCAGCTGGTGCCCGCCCTGCACTCGTACTGGCTGTGGATCCACGTCTCCGCCGCGATCATCTCCGGCGGCGTCTTCCACACCGCGGCCGTGGCCACCGGGCTCTACCTTTTCCGCGACCGCTGGGAACGGGCCGCCGCAGAGGGCATGGAACCGGGACGGCTGGCCGCACTCGCGCAGCGACTGCCGAGCGCCGCCACCCTGGACAAGCTGTCCTACCGGCTGAACGCGCTGGTCTTCCCCCTGTGGACGTTCGCCATCATCGCCGGAGCGGTGTGGGCCGAGGCCGCCTGGGGCCGCTACTGGGGCTGGGATCCCAAGGAGACCTGGGCCTTCATCACCTGGGTCGCCTACGCCGCCTACCTGCACGCCCGCGCCACCGCCGGCTGGAAAGGCCGCCGCGCCGCCATCCTGGGCCTGGGCGCTTTCGCCGCCTTCGTCTTCAACTACTACGGCGTCAACATCTTCATCACCGGCCTGCACTCCTATGCCGGCGTCTGACTCCCAGTCCAAGCCCGCGCCGCCGCCGGCCCCACGGCTCCGCCGGGCCCGGCGCGGTCCTGGCCTTCCTGCCTGCGCCGGGCATCGGCATACCGTTCCCGCGCTTCCCCCTCGCCCGCCGCACGTCGATGCGGGGCGTGGACTTCGCCGGGTGCCGCGCCCAGGCCCTGACGTGGCTGGGCGGCGGAGTATTCGTCTTTGTCGGGCTGCTGCACGTCACCGGGGTCGGGCGTTGCTGATCGGCGAGCTGGGGGACTCGATCGGCGGCTGCCAACTTCCGCGATGTCCGTCCCGCCGTGGCGGGAGCCGTTAGCATGCTGATCATGTTGTCGCGGGTGGGTCCGGTGTTCTGGCTGTGGGCCAGGGTGCTGCTGGCGTGCGCGCTCACGTTCTGTCTGACCGGTGCCGCCCGCGCGGCCATGACCATGCCCGCCCCGATGGAACAGGCGCACCAGCGCGACACCTCCGGGCAGACGGCCCAGGCCATTCCCGGTCCCACCGGCATGGAGGACCACTGCCCGGCGACCGCCGACCACGCCAGCCGCCCGGCGGCCGCACCGGCTTCTGCCGCCTCGGTCGCCCTGGGCCCGGCCGACGGGCCGCACGACGCCGTCCCCGTACGGCCATGGGAGGTCCGGACCGGGCTGTCCCCGCCCCCGGTGGCGGCCCCACCCCCCGATCTGAACCGGCTGTGCGTCTCCCGGACGTGACGGAGCCCTCCCGCCGGGCGTGAGCCCGCGGGATCAGGATGCCCCCACGTCCGACTTCGGCGCGCCCACGTACGCGCGCCGCCCTCCCGTATCCAGGAGTCCCGACGCATGCCGTCGTCTGTCGCGTTGCTCATCACCGGTGCCTCCACCGGACTGTTCGCCGGGGGTGCCTCGTGCGCCGCCGTTCAAGGGGGCCTGCTGGCCGGTGCGGTGACCCGCCGCCAGTCCGCCGACCCGTCCACGCCCGCGGGCCGGGCCCGCCCCGAGCCCCGGGCCGCCGTCAATGACCGCGCCGGTAGCCCGGCCGAACCCCGGCCCCTCGTGCCGGTGGGAGCGTTCCTCGCCGGAAAGCTCGCCTCCCACACCCTGCTCGGCGCGCTGCTCGGCGTCTTCGGCGACGCCCTGCAGCCCAGTCCCCGGGCCCGGGCCGTGCTGATGCTGACGGCCGCGGCCCTCATGCTGCTGTTCGCCCTCGACCTGTTCGGCGTCAAGGCGGTGGGCCGCCTGGTGCCCAGGCCGCCGGCCTCGTTCGGCCGGGTGCTGCGGCGCAGCGCCAAGACCGACTCGATCGCCACCCCGGCCCTGATCGGCTTCGCCACCGTGCTGGTGCCCTGCGGGGTGACCCTGTCGGTCGAGCTGATCGCCATCACCTCCGGCTCCCCGGTGGCCGGGGCCGCGATCATGGCCGGATTCGTCATCGGCACCGCACCGCTGTTCGCCGCCCTGGGTTACCTGTTCCGCCGCACCAGCCGGGCGCTCTCCGGCAAGCTGGCCGTCCTCACCGGTGTCGTGGTGCTGGGAGTTGCCGCCTGGACGGTGGCCTCAGGGCTCCAGGCGGGCGGCTGGGCCACCTTCGACCTCACTCCGGGCGGCACCCCGGCCGCCGCGGCCGGAGCCGATGGCGACGAGACATCAGCAGCGGACAGGAATCCGGCCGCCGACGGGCCGGTGCGCATCGACGCCTCCGGCAAGCAGACCGTCACCCTGACCGTGACGGACTTCTACGTCCCCACGAAGTTCACCGCCAAGGCCGGGGTGCCCACCACACTCGTGCTGCACGGCAAGGACTCCGGCGGCTGCGCCCGCGCCTTCACCATCCCCGAACTCGGCGTCCAGGAGATCGTCAAACGCGACGGCGACACCAAGGTCGACCTGGGCACCCGCAAGGCCGGCACGCTCCGATTCACCTGCGCCATGGGCATGAACACCGGCACCATCACCTTCCAGTAGAAAGAACCCGAAGTGAGCCTGTTCAGCCGCAAGACCAAGACTGAAACCGAGACCGGCCCGCAGGTGGTCCTCGCCATCGAGGGCATGCACTGCACCAGCTGCGGCCTGCTCATCGACGACGAACTCGAGGAGCTCCCGGGCGTCCGCTCGGCCGGCACCGACTTCCGCACCCAACGCACCACCGTCCGCCTGGAAGAGACCGCCGCCGTGGACGCCGACGCCCTGGTCTCGGCCGTGGCACGCGCGGGCGACTACAAGGCCCGCCTCACGGCCTGACCCCCGCCCGCCGAGCGGCCCCGGGGATCGCCGCACGGAGAGGCCCGGCCGGGACTCAAGTCCCGGCCGGGCCGCGGCATATCAGTGATCAGGGCGTGAACTCATGGGTCCTGCGGCTGACGGCCGCCGGACTCGGATGCTTCCCGGTGGGCGGCCTTGAGCTGGTCGATCTCGGCGCGCAGGCGGACGACCTCCACCTCCGTGGCGCCGAGGGCTGTGGGGGTGGCAGTGCGCTGCCGGGGCTGGTTCTGCCGCGCGTACCGCTGCATCCACCACATCATCAGGCCCATCCCGACGGGGCAGGCCAGCAGGATCAGGACGACCAGAATGTATTCGGACATCGCCAACTCCCTTCAACGGACGGCGGATCCGACGCGGGGCTTCGGGAGGGATCACGTGCCTCCGGTCCGCGATCGTGTCGTCGTACGGGGCACCTCGGGTACGTCTTCCACCTCCGGGCTCTCCTCGCGGGGGCCGCGGGTCGGCCGGTGTGCGGGCCGGCCGGGTGACCGGGGGCGCAGGGACGGGACGAAACGGGGGGTCTTGGCCGCGTAGCGTTCCCATCGGGCGCCGAACCGGGCGGCGACCTCGGCCTCCTCCCGCAGCGCCAGGCGCCGGTAGACCCAGATGAGCACGGGGAACATCACCAGCGTCGGCAGGGTCGGCCACATCAGCAGGAACCCGACCATGATGGCGAGGAACCCGCTGTACTGCGGGTGCCGGATGCGCCGGTAGGGGCCCGAGGCGGCCAGACGGCCGGCCTTCTGGGCGGCGTACAGGTGCCTCCAGCCGGAGGCGATGAGCGCGAACCCGACGATGATCACGACATAGCTGGCCAGGTGGAACGGGCTGAGGTGCGGGTCGCCCTTCCAGCCGATCAGGTCATTCCACAGGTGGCCCTGGGAGTGGCTGAACCCGAGGTTGGGGAACCAGCCTCCCAGGGGGCCGGACAGCAGGTAGACGGTGAGCGGGAAGCCGTACATCTCGGTGAACAGCGCCACCGCGAAGGCGGAGAAGCCGCCCAGCACCCGCCAGTCCCGCCCGGTGCGCGGGTGGAAGAAGCTGCCCGCGAAGACCACCAGCAACAGCGTGTTGAAGATGACGAGGGGCCACAGGCCGTACGCGTAGGTGTCGTTCATCGTGCCCTTCCCTGACATCTCTGGGGTGGACGGTCCTTCACCGCGGGTGCTGTGGGGGCCGGCCTGGTCTCACAGCCGTTCGGCCGCTCCCGGGCAGGTGCGCCTCGGCGCGTGCACGCCTCCATGCTGCGCCGGGGGTGTGAAGCGGTGATGAAGAGCGGATGCGCAGGCTCTGTGCTCTCGCCCGGGGTCCTCGGCGGGCTGTGGTTCAGCGTGGCCGGCGATCCGGGAACCGGGGCCCACCGGTGCGGTGCCGGCGGCCCTGGCCGGTGCGGCCCTCCTGGTGTGGCAGGCAAGGCCCGTGCCGGGCGGCGGAGGAGGAGCGCGGGTCCGGATCCGTGACGGCCTCCCGGGCCAGTGCGTCGCGCAGGACCCAGAGGTGGGCCGCGACCTTGGCGAGTTCGTCGTGTTCGGTCCGGCAGGCCGGGCAGGTGCCGAGGTGCGCGGGGACGGGGGCTGCTTCCCCGGGTTCGAGGGCGTCAAGGACGTAGAGGGGCAGCAGCTCGCGGATTTCCGCGCAGTCCGGGACTTGGGAGGGCATGGGCGGTGCGTCCTGTCTGCGGGTACGTCAGGGACGGGTGTCGGCCTCATCCCGCTTGGTCATGTCGACGGCGGGCAGGTCCGGATCGGTCGGGGCGCCTTGCCGTGCGCTCGCGGCCTTGAGGAGGCGCAGTTCGCCCTGGAGGTCGGTGATCTGTTTGCCGAGGTCGGCCTCGGTGGTGGCTGTGTGGGTGCCGGAGG
Source organism: Streptomyces sp. NBC_00637 (assembly GCF_045161545.1). Classification (NCBI taxonomy): domain Bacteria; kingdom Bacillati; phylum Actinomycetota; class Actinomycetes; order Kitasatosporales; family Streptomycetaceae; genus Streptomyces; species Streptomyces sp. NBC_00637. Next base: position 325,656 of record NZ_CP109047.1, read on the forward strand.
CCTGGGTCTTGGCCCCGGTGCCGCAGGAGGCGCCCTTCTGGCCCTTCTGGTCGTTGCCGTTCATGCCGCGCATCATGAAGATCATGCTGAGCGGGCAGATCGCGAGGATCAGCAACGGCAGCGCCGCCACGGCCCAGGCGGGCCTGAGGAGGAGCAGACCGGCGGCGACGGCGCCGAGGCCGATGACGACTTTCTTGTTCAGGCACTTCATGGCGATCGCTCCTGGGTGGTGGGGCCTCGTGCTCCGTAAAGCGCGGTATACGGGACACGCTAGGCAGGGGCTGTGAAGGATCGATGAGCGTGTGATGGGCGGCCGATGTGCGTCACCGCGCAGCCAAAAAGGGGCCGTCACTTCCAACTGGTTCCGACCGATGCGGAGCCCCTCTCCCGGCGCTTCAGGGACAGGTCGAACGGTGGTGGGTGCGGTGGGGCCGTTGCTCGCACCCGGGCGGTGGGAAGCTCTTGCTCACGCTCCTGGCCACGGGCAATCCCCGTCACCACCGACCAGATGCGCGACGCTGCCGGCCGCACCGCCGAGCAGATCCGGCAGGCCCTGGCGGCCATGCCCGACACCGAGTACGACGAGCAGGGCCGCGTCATCGGCGGCGAGCTCACCCAGCGCCCGACGCCGAAATCGACGGCCGCCTGCCTACACCTGGTGCGCTCTGGACACGCTGATCTTCCCGGGCGTCCTTGGGGTCACCGCCCACGTCGAATCCCCCTGCCAGACCACCGGCATCCTCGTCCGGCTCACCGTCGCACCGGCGTGCGCCACCGTCGCCCGCCCGGGGATGTAACCCCGGCTGCCCGGCGGGGCACACGATCGACCCGACCAGGACAGGCTCGGTGCCGGCGGGCCAACGTGCTGTGTGCGGTCAGGGGAAGAGCTGATCGCGCAGCGCGGGCCTGCGCACCTTCCATGTCGCGGTGGTGGGTAGTTGCTCCCAGCGCATGACCAGCGGAAGTCCCAGGCCGGGGGTGTCGGCGGTTGCCGCGGCCCACCGGTCGGGATTCAAGGGCCGGTTGTCGCGGGTGGTGACCACCGCGACCGGGCGGTCGTCAGGATCGGCGAGAATCACGAGCTCGTCGAGTTCCTCCAGGCGCGCCAGCACGATGTCCTCCCAGGCCAGGTAGTCCGGGACGGCGGCCACCGCGTCGACGGCACGCCCCTGCAGGCGCACCGCTCCGTCGATCCGGCGCGATCCGAGGTCTCCGGTGCGCCACCAGCCGTCGTGCCATCCCTGCGCTGTCCGCTCTGATTCGGCCAGGTAGCCGGCGAACAGGCCCGGGCCCCGCACCTCGATCGCGCCCGCGCGGCCCGGTCGCCGCACCACCGCGCCGGTGCTCGGGTCGACCAGGCGTACCCGGTTGAACGCCAGGATCGGCCAGCCGACATGGCGCGCGTCGCCGGCGCGGCGTCGCGAGAACCGGAAGCTCAGCGCGATCGCTCCGGTCTCGCTCTGCGCGTAGGCCTGGGCGTAGACCGGCAGGCGCCGCCGCGAGGCAGCCAGCATCTTGTGGATGGTCCGCGGGTGGGCCGCGTCGAAGGTCGACAGGAAGATCCGGACGTTCGCGAGCGGGGCGGCTGGGTCCTCCCCCATCGACTCCCAGCGGGTGAAGACGTTGGGGAAGGTCTCGATGAGCGTGGGCCGGTGCCGGGCCATCAGGGGTGCTGCCGAGGCGGGGTCGGGATCGACCATCGCCAGGTGCGGCAGGCCGAGCGCGGCGATGGTCGCCAGCCCCGACAGGGTCCGGGCGTGCGCCGTCGTCAGACAGGTGGCGATGACGTCGCGGCGCCCCAGCATGACGCGTCCGCCGAGTACCTGCACGAGGGACTGCCCGGCCAGGCTCCCACCGGTGTGGGAGATCAGCTTCGGCACGCCGGTGGTGCCGGACGTGTGGGTCAGGGCCACCAGTTCGTGCTCGGTTCGCGGTGCCGGCGGCGGGGCTCGGTGGCCGCGGTACCGGTTCAGGGCGATTCCGCCGGCCGCGGGGCCGTCCACGCTGACCAGGTGTCGGATCAGGCCGGGGGTGGCCAGGCCGTGCCTGGTGATCGCGACGTCGTCGGCGACCGTCATGGGTCCGCCCAACCGGTGCAGCAGGGCGCGGATGGTGCCGGGGTCGAAGTCGGGTGCGAGCAACGCGGGCACGGCGCCGAGCCGCGCGGCAGCCTGGGCCAGCGCGATCACGTCGACATTGTGCGCCTTGACGATCGCGAGCACGTCTCCGCGGGCCAGCCCCGCCTGGTGCAGCGCTGCGGAGGTGTCGACGACGAGTTCGGCGAAGGCGGCGTAGTCGGTGTCCACCCCGAGTTCCGGTGCGATGCGGAGTGGACGGTCCAGCCAGAGCGGAACCCGGCCATGTGCCTGGGCGGCGGCCTCCGCGAGGCGCCCCCACGGGGCGGCGCCCGCGCCCCAGAGGCGTCGTCGTCCGGCCGGGCCTGCCAGCCACCGCCCGATGCCGGTCATGATGCGCCCTTTCCGGCCGACGCGCGGGCGCGCGGTGCCCGGTGGCGCCACATTTCCGCGTTCTGATCTCTGGGTTCCCAGGGCATGCGCATGAACCGGTGCAGCGGGCAGTGAGCGATCAACCCGCTCACCACGAGATCGACGACCGCGAGTCCGCTCACCACCGCCAGCCCCACTCCCCAGCCGCCACCCACTCCTGGGAGTACCAGGACAGCGATGACCGCGATGGCCACGCCCGCAGCGACTCGTACCACCTGTTCGGGCCGGGACATGTTCACCGGCAGGTAGCGTCGCCATCCCGTCACCGCGACCGCACTCGGCTTCACGCCACCCGGTGCCGGCGGGGCGGCCGACCGGCCTTGCAGCCCGCGCAGCCGGACGACCTCGGCTCGGGCGCGCCGCACCTGCGCGTCCAGGTCCGTGGTGACGGCCCCTGCGGGTGCGGCAGGCGAGCCGCGGCCGCCTCGGGTGGGAGCCGGATGCCGGTGTCGGCTCGTCGAGAGCACGTACGGCAGGAAGAACAGCGCCGCCATCGCGCCGGCGACAGCGATCAGTATGAGCCTTGTCATGGCGAGCGCCTATTGTCCCTTCGCCCGGGCGTCCTTCTCTCGGCCCGAAGCTGATCGATCTCGGCTTGCAGGCGCACCAGTTCCGCCTGCTTGGCCGACTTGGCCCCCGGCTTAGCGGGGTTGTCCGTCGAGGTCCGCGTCGCCTTGCGCTCAGCTCGGCGCCCGCTCCACGCCATCGCACCCATGATCAGAGGGCAGGCCACCAAGCACAGCACGAGCAGGGCGCCGCCGCCGGCCAAGCCGCCGCCCGCCGCGAGGAGATTCGTCATGTTCTTCCTGCTTTCTTTCTGGGAGTCGCGCCCGGCACGGAAGGTCGCCTCCCGCCAGGCGTCCAACCCTTTGGTACGGCCCTTTCTGACCGTCGGGTCAGACGGTGATGGCGACCTCGGTGAGGCTGCCCTGCTGCGCCACGACCGCCCGGTTGGCCGAGCCGCCGGGCACGAGCACGCGCAGCGTCCAGGTGCCGGGCGCCGCGAAGAAGCGGAACTGCCCGGTCGCCGAGGTCGGCACCTCGGCGGTGAACTCGCCGCCGTCGAGGAGGCGGATGTAGCCGGAGACCGGCTCACCGTCCCGGGTCAGTGACCCCTGGATGATCGTCTCGCTCGCGACGTCGACACCCGCAGGGTCCGGACCGCCGGTCTTCGCTCCACACATGACTGTCTTCCTTCCGCTGTCTGGCCGGATGCGTGGGGTCAGTTGGCGCCGAGCTCGATCGGCACCCCGACCAGGGAGCCGTACTCGGTCCAGGAACCGTCGTAGTTCTTGACGTTGGGCTGGCCCAGCAGCTCGTGCAGCACGAACCAGGTGTGCGCGGAGCGCTCGCCGATGCGGCAGTAGGCGATGGTGTCCTTGGACAGGTCCACGCCCTCACCCTCGTACAGCTCCTTCAGCTCGTCGTCCGGCTTGAAGGTGCCGTCGTCGTTGGCGGCCTTCGACCACGGGATGTTGCGCGCGGTCGGGATGTGGCCGGGGCGCTGGGACTGCTCCTGCGGCAGGTGGGCCGGGGCGAGCAGCTTGCCGCTGAACTCGTCGGGCGAGCGGACGTCGACGAGGTTGAGGCTGCCGATCGCCTCGACCGCGTCGTCGCGGAAGGCGCGGATTGCCAGATCCTGCTCCCTGGCCTTGTACTGCGTCTGCAGCCGCGGGGCCGGGACGTCCACGACCAGGTCGCGCGAGTCCAGCTCCCACTTCTTGCGGCCGCCGTTGAGGAGGCTGACGTCCTGGTGGCCGTAGAGCTTGAAGTACCAGTAGGCGTAGGCGGCGAACCAGTTGTTGTTGCCGCCGTAGAGGACGACCGTGTCCTCGTTGGCGATGCCGCGTTCCGACAGGAGCTCCTCGAAGCCGGCCCGGTCGACGAAGTCGCGGCGCACCGGGTCCTGGAGGTCCTTCTTCCAGTCGATGCGGATCGCGTTGCGGATGTGGTTCTTGTCGTAGGCCGAGGTGTCCTCGTCGACCTCGACGAGGACGACCTTGGGGTCGTCGATGCGGGCCTGGACCCAGTCGGCGTCGACCAGGACATCGCTGCGGCTCATGCTGTTCTCCTCCGGGGCGGTTGCGGCGGGGTGCGTACGCGGGCACGAAGGTGCCCTGATGGCGTGGGCAGGGATGACAGGTCATCGCTAGGGGTATCGGTGGACACGGGCCGGGCGAGGGCGCGGCGCACGGCCATCGAGGTGGCTCCGGACGACTGCCGCGTGGTCCGGGCCGAGGAGGTTCAGGGCGTACTCCGGCGCTGGTTCGCGGACGGTCGCGCAGTCGGGGATGAGCGGCTGCACGATCCGGGGTCTCCTTCCTGGGCGGGCGGCCGGTGTCAGGGGCGCGGGCCGGGATCGTCGGGCTTGGTGAAATCCACCGTGTGCGCAGGCGTGTCGTCGTCCGTGGTCCGCTGCTGGGCCTCCGCGGCCCGCAGAATGCGCACCTCCTCCTGGAGGTCGGCGATCTGCTTGTCCAGGGCGGAGTCCGTCGCCGTCCCGGACTTGCCCGTCGTGCCGGACATGCCGCACGCGGCGCCCTTGCCGTCCTGACCATGGCTGCCCATGCCGCGCATCATGAAGATCATGCTGAGCGGGCAGATGGCGAGGATCAGCAGCGGCAGTGCCGCCACGGCCCAGGCGGGCCTGAGGAGGAGCAGGACGGCGGCGATGGCGCCGAGGCCGATGAGGACTTTCTTGTTCAGGCACATGTAATCGCTCCGGTGGAGGGGCCGCGTGCTGCGTAAAGGGCGGTATACGGGACACGCTAGGCAGGGGCTGTGAAGGATCGATGAGCGTGTGATGGGCGGCCGATGTGCTTCACCGCCCGCCTGCGGAGCCGCCGTTTCCAGCGACTCGGGCTGCCTGCGGCCAGGGTGTTTCCCCTTCACTTCAGTCCGGTCAGGTGCCGTAGTTCGCTGATCTTCATCAGCCGGGCCAGGACGAGATAGGCCAGGCCCAGCGTCAGCGTTCCCGCGGCGAGGGTGAGGGCGGTGGGCCAGGTGCCGGTGCCCAGGAAGGCAGCCCAGATACGGGCGGCGATCCAGCCCAGGAGGGCGCCGGGGCCCGCGGCGCACACCAGCTTCGTGTAGGTGCGGCGCAGCGCCCCGTCGTCGAGGCGGCCGCCGACCCGCTTGCGCAGCAGCCGTGCGGTCAGGGCGAGGCCGGCCAGATAGGACAGGGTGTAGGCACCGGCCATGCCGGTCACGGCCCACGCCGCGGGCAGCAGCAGATGGGAAGCGGTGGCCAGGGCGATGTTCACCGTCGCGATCCAGACGGCCATGAAGAAGGGAGTGCGGGTGTCCTCGAGGGCGTAGAACCCGCGCAACAGCAGGTACTGGGCGGAGAACGGGATCAGCCCGAGCCCGAACGCCTGCAGCATGTGACCCAGCGGCTGGACGGAGGCGGCATCGGCCGCACCGTGGGCGAACAGCAGCGTGGAGATCTGCGGGCCCAGGACAAGGAAGAGGAAGGCGGCGGGTACGACGGCGACGCCGCTGACGCGCAGGGCGCGCGAAAGGTCCGCGCGCAGGTCCGGAATGCGGCCGTCTGCGGCGGCCTTGCTCATGCGCGGCAGCAGGGCGGTCACCAGGGAGACGGTGACGATGGACTGGGGCAGCATCCAGATGGTCTGCGCATAGGTGTAGGCGGTGTAGCCCGCGCCTGCCTGCGGCAGTTCCTGGTCGGCGGCGTTGGCGTAGTTGGTGACCACGGTCAGGGAGACCTGGTTGGCCAGCACGAACAGCAGGGTCCACTTCGCGGCGTGGACGCCGGGGCCCAGGCCGGTACGGCGCCAGTCGAACCGCGGGTGGAAACGGAAACCGGCGGCCCGCGCGAACGGAACCAGCGCGAGGGCCTGCACGACGATGCCGGTCGTGGTCCCGATGCCCAGCAGCCGCACCTGGGCTGCGGTGATGTCCGCCACCCGGTCGGGGACGGTCAGGAGCCCGAGATAGGCGGCGAACATGCCGATCAGGACGAGGTTGTTGAGGACCGGGGTCCACATCATCGCGCCGAACTTCTCACGGGCGTTGAGGACTTGGCCGTAGATGCTGAACAGGCCGTAGAAGAAGATCTGCGGCAGCAGGAACCGGGCGAAGACCACGGTGAGTTCGAACGCCTGGTGGCTGTCGGGGGTGTCTGGCATGTAGAGGCCGACGATCTGCGGCGCCGCCCACACCGCCAGCGCCGTCCCGGCTGTCAGCACGGACACCACCAACGTCACCAGACGCTGCTCGTACGCCTGCCCGCCGTCCGGATGCGTGGCCCGGGCCCGCACCAGCTGCGGCACGAGCACGGCGTTGAGCGCACCGCCGATCAAGAGCGTGTACAGGCTGGTCGGCACCGTGTTCGCCGTGTTGTAGGTGCTGGCCAGCAGGCCCGTGCCGAGCGCCGCGGCCTGCAGCACCTGCCGGATGAGTCCCGTCGCCCGGGACACGACGGTGCCCAGGGCCATCAGCACGGACGAACGGGCCAGTCCTCCCTTCACCGTCCTCCTCCGGCCTGCGGCATGCCGCCCCCGTGCTCGCGGTGCCGGTAGGCCCGTGCTCTTCGCCCCCTCCACCATGAGCAACCTCTCTCACAAGACCCCTGGCTCCGGCCCACCACCAGCGCGCTGCGCCAGGCCCTCCTGTGACGCCTGGAGTGGCCGGAACTTCGATGGAGACCGCGCATCCGTGTGCCTTCGGCCCAGCCACACAGCGGGGATCCGCTTTCACTCACGCCATCAGCCAACCCGCAACCAGGCTCTGACGGCGATGGAATATGCGCCGTGCGGCCGGGAGCGGCCGTCATTTCCAGTGGCTCAGGCCGATGAAGGCCAGGACCAGGCCGGTGGCCTGGGTGCCGATGTGGTGCGGGTCGAACGGCACGACGGTGAGCCCGGTTCTGGCACCGATGAAGCCGAGCGCGAAGAGGAACAGGCCGAGCGGGACCAGCGTGTAGAGCAGGATCCTGTCGCGTGTGCTGCCCGCGGTCCGCGTGCCGCGCAGGCGCAGCCTGCTCATGCCGTCGTCCTCGGAGCGGCGCGTGTTTCCTCCCGCGGGCCGCTGTCCGTGCCCTGTGCGGGTGGGGCCGCGGTCGGGTCGGTTTCGGGGGCTGCGGACGCCGCGAGGGGGGATCCGGAGACGGGAGTGGTGGTCTTCGGCAGGCCGGGCTCCTCCTGTGTTACGGCCACGGGTGCGGGACGGCTGCGCAGGACGAGGAAGACGACGGCGGCGAGGAACAGCAGCATGCTGGTCCACACGTTCAGGCGGAGCCCGAGGATGTGGTTGGCGGGGTCGACGCGCAGGGTCTCGATCCAGCCGCGGCCCGCGGTGTAGGCGGCGACGTAGAGGGCGAAGACCCGGCCGCGGTCGAGGCGGAAGCGGCGCTGTGCCCAGATCACCAGGCCGGCCGCGCCCAGGTCCCACAGTGCCTCGTAGGCGAACGTGGGGTGGTAGGTCGCGGCGTCCGGGGTCGCCGCGGGGCGGTACATCGGGTCGATCTTCAGGCCCCAGGGCAGGGTGGTGGGCCGCCCGTAGAGCTCCTGGTTGAACCAGCAGCCGATCCGCCCGATCGCCTGCCCGACCAGCACGGCGGGTGCGAGGGCGTCGGCGAAGGCGGCGAAGTCGATGCCGCGGCGCCGCGCCGCGATCCAGGCCCCCAGGGTGCCGCCGGCGATGGCCCCCCACACGCCGAGGCCGCCCTGCCACACGTACAGGGCCTCGACGGGGTTCTTGCCGGGGCCGAAGTACAGCTGCCAGCTGGTGATCACGTGGTAGAGGCGGCCGCCGAGGATACCGAACGGCACGGCGACCATGGTCACATCCAGCACGGCGCCTGCCGCACCGCCGCGGGCGCTCCAGCGGCGCTGCCCGATCACGACCCCGGCGAGGACGCCGAGGACCACCATGACCGCGTACCAGTGGATCATCAGCGGGCCGAGCGTCAGGTACGGGCTGGGCGGGCTCGGCAGGAACGCAAGAGTCATCGGATCACATCACTTGGGCTTGAAGAACGGGAGAGGGAGGGTCGCACCAGCGCGCGGTGCCGTCCGCGTTCGGCGGGCAACCGGTGGGTGGAGTCCGGGCTGCTGGCAGGACGGACAGCGCGGGGCGGTCGGGTGTCACGCCGCGGACGAGCCGAATCAGGACCCGTCACCGGAGGTGTGGCCGCCGCTCATCATGTCCGTCGTGGAGCCGCCCATCATCGAACTCCCGGAAGTGCCGCCCATCATGGAATCGCCGGACTCGTGGTCGCGGTCGGCCATCATGTCGCGCATCTGCTTCTCCGCCTTGTCGCGCTCGCCCGCGGGCAAGTGCTTCGTACAGTGCCGGATCATGGCGTTCGTGTCCGCGGAGTCGCCGGTGGCGGGTGTGGACGTGGTGGCGGTGGGGGTCGGCTTCGGATCGGTGGACGGCGAGGAGGCGAAGGCCGTGGTGGCGCCGAAGGCGCCGAGGCCGCCGAGCAGGGCGGCGGCCGCTGCCAGGCCAACGGTCTTGCGCTTGATCATGATGTCGCTCCTTGCTGATGCTTTCGTGACTGCGTGACGCCGACGCTAGGAGCGCGCTGTGAAGGATCCGTGAAGCGGCGATGTGCCGGCTCTGTGGCCTCCGGCGGAGCCGGAATGGGGCGGGTCCCTGTGGAGTTCGCATCCGTGTCCGGCACCAGACGTCGACGTATCGGGTGTGACCAGGAAGTTCATCCGCCGAGCGGGTGGCACGGCGAGGCAACGCCGACCATTGCGGAACCGCAATGACCGCTCATTGACCTATTTGCTACCCCTAGGGGGTAGGAGTAGCTTCGCGAATGAAGGAGGTGCATGATGGCGAATCCCGAGACCGAGCAGCAGCCGTTCCTGACCCCGGAGGCCGCGGACGACGCGCTGGTGCGCCTGGCCAAGATCGGCGGGCAGGTGCAGGGCGTCTCCCGGATGATCCGGGACGGCCGGTACTGCGTGGACGTGCTGGACCAGATCGCGTCGGTGCAGAAGGCCCTGGACGGCGTGTCCCGCACGGTGATGCGCAACTACCTGGAGCGATGCGTCACCGAGGCCGTCAAGAGCGACGACCCGCTCATCTACGACGAGTTGATGAAGGTGCTGTTCCGGCACCGCTGACCAGCGCGAGCAGAATGGAGGAAGGATCATGCCGAAGGCCATCATGCGGTCCGTCGGAGGCATCACCTGCGGTGACTGCCGGCAGGCCGTCGAGAGCGCGGTCGGCGCAGTGCCGGGAGTCTCGGTTGCGGAGGTCGACGTCCATGCCAGGACTGTCGCCGTCCTCTACGACTTCCCGGCTTTCACCGACAGCATCGACGAGGCGATCCAGATCGCCGGATACAAGATCAATCACAGGTCGACCAGGAGGGCGTCATGAGTGCGGCGGACATCGGGGTCCTGGCCGGAGCGGTCGCGCTGATCGCGTTTTTGGCCTGGTACTTCCTGGGCCCGAAGAAGTCACGGGAGGCCGAACTGAAGGGCGGCGTCCAGGAGATCGGCATCACGGTCAAGGGCGGCTACTCCCCGGACCTGATCCGGGTCCGCCAGGGGGTTCCGGTCCGTGTGGTCTTCGACCGGCAGGAGGGCGGGGACTGCACCTCGCGCGTGGTCTTCCCCGACTTCGCGCTCGCCGCCTCGCTTCCGGCGTTCGGTACGACCACCGTGGAGTTCACGCCGGACCGGGCGGGCCGGTTCGGCTTCGCCTGCGGGATGAACATGGTGCACGGCACTCTGCTGGTCGACCCCGGTGACGGGGAGGGTGAGGCCGCCGCGGCCACCACCGCCCCGCCCGGGGAAGCGGAGCGGGCTCCCGCTCCGGCACCCGAACCGGGGGATGCGGAACGTGAGGACGCCGAGACCGCCGAGCGGCAGGCGGAGATCACCGATCTGTCGCGGCGGGTGGCGTTCGGTGCGCTGCTGTCCCTGCCGGTCGTCGTGACCGTGATGCTGCACGAGGTCTTCGGCGTCGGGGTGCCCGGCCTGCTGCTGAACCGGTGGTGGCAGTTCGCGCTGATCACACCGGTGATGTTCTACACCGGCCGGCCGATCCACCGCACCGGCTGGCTCGCGCTGCGTCATCGCAGCGCCGAGATGAACGCGCTCATCACGCTGGGCACGTCCGCGGCGTACGGGTACAGCCTGCTGGTCACCGTGGTGCCGGGCCTGCTGCCCGAGGGCGTGCGCGAGGTGTACTACGAGGCGGTCGGGGTGATCCTCACCCTGATCCTGCTGGGCCGCCTGTTCGAGGCAAAGGCCAAGGCGGGCACCGGGCAGGCGATCCGCGAGCTGCTGAACCTGCAGGCCAGGACTGCCCGCGTCGTGCGGGACGGGGCAGAGGTCGAGATCCCCGCCGAGCAGGTCGGCGCCGGCGACATCGTCGTGGTCCGTCCCGGCGAGAAGGTCCCGGTGGACGGCGTCATCGTCGACGGCCGCTCCACCCTGGACGAGTCGATGGTGACCGGGGAGTCGATCCCGGTGACGAAGAGCGTGGGCGACGAAGTCGTGGGCGCGACCCTCAACCAGACCGGTGCCTTCCGGTTCAAGGCGACCAAGGTCGGCGCGGACACCATGCTCGCTCAGATCGTCAGGCTGGTGCAGCAGGCGCAGGCGTCCAGGGCGCCCATCCAGCGGATCGCCGACCTGGTCGCGAGCTACTTCGTGCCCGCCGTCGTCTTCATCGCCATCACGTCGTTCGCGGTGTGGTTCCTCCTCGGCCCTGATCCGGCCCTGACCCTGGGCCTGGTGTCGGCTGTGGCCGTGCTGATCATCGCCTGCCCCTGCGCGCTGGGACTGGCCACGCCGCTGTCGATCATGGTCGGCACCGGCAAGGGCGCCCAGGCGGGCATCCTGATCCGCTCCGCCGAGGCGCTGGAGACCGCACACCGCCTGCAGACGGTCGTGCTCGACAAGACCGGCACCATCACCCAGGGCCGGCCCGAACTGACCGACGTCGTCCCCGCCGAGGGCTTCACCCACGACGAGGTGCTGCGACTGGTCGCCTCGGCCGAGCACTCCTCCGAACACCCCCTGGGCCAGGCGGTGGTACGCGGCGCGTCCGAGCAGGGCATTGAGCTCGCCGAGGTCACCGACTTCGACTCGCTGACCGGGCACGGCATCACCGCCACCGTCGACGGGCGCCGAGTGCTGGTCGGCAAGGCCGGGCTGCTCGACGCGGAAGACGTCAACCCGGGACCCCTCACGGCGGACGCGGACCGGCTGGCCGCCGAGGGTAAGACGCCGATCTTCGCGGCGGCCGACGGACGGCTGCTCGGAGTGATCGCGGTCGCGGACACCGTGAAGGAGGACTCGCAGGCCGCCATCGCCGCACTGAAGCGGCTGGGCCTGGAGATCGTGATGATCACCGGGGACAACCGGCGCACCGCCGACGCCATCGCGGCCGAGGTCGGCATCGACCGGGTCCTGGCGGAGGTGCTGCCCGAGCACAAGGCCGACGAGATCCGCCGCCTGCAGGAGGAGGGCAAGCGGGTCGGCATGGTGGGCGACGGCATCAATGACGCCCCGGCGCTCGCCCAGGCCGACGTCGGATTCGCCATCGGCACCGGAACGGACGTGGCCATCGAGGCCGCCGATGTCACCCTGATCTCGGGCGCGCTGGGCGGTGTGGTCACCGCGGTCACGCTGAGCCGGGCCACGATGCGTAACATCCGGCAGAACCTGTTCCTGGCGTTCGTCTACAACACCGCCGGCATCCCGCTGGCCGCCGGGGTCCTCTACCCGGTCACCGGCTGGCTGCTCAGCCCGATCATCGCCGCCGCGGCGATGGCACTCTCGTCCCTGTCCGTGGTGGGCAACGCCAACCGGCTGCGCCGCGTCTCCCCGAGCCCGCTGCCCGCGGCCCCGCGCCCGCGGGAAGCCTCCGAGGCCCTGGCCCGGGCGGGCGCACGATGACATGCGTACGACGAAGGAAGGTGTACCCGTGAGTGCGACGGTGCTGGTCGTCGACGACGAGGCGAAACTGCGCGGCCTGCTGCGCGACTACCTGGAGCGCGACGGCTACACGGTGCTGGAGGCGAGCGAGGGCCGCAGCGCCCTCGCCCTGGCCACCGCCTCCCACCCCGACCTGGTCGTCCTCGACCTCGGCCTGCCCGGCCTGCCCGGCGAAGAGGTGGCCCGGCTGCTGCGCAAGACCAGCGACGTGCCGATCGTCATGCTCACCGCCAAGGCCAGCGAGAACGACCGGGTGATGGGGCTGCGGCTGGGCGCCGACGACTACGTCGTCAAGCCGTTCAGCCCGCGTGAACTCATCGCCCGTATCGAGGCGGTGCTGCGCCGCGCCCGCGGCCCCCGGACCGGGATGGGGCCACAGGAGGCCGCCTCGTACGGCAACGGGCGGCTGCGCATCGACACCGAGCGCCGCGAAGTGCAGGCGAGCGGCGAGCCGGTGGAGCTCACCCGCACCGAGTTCGACCTGCTGGCCGCGCTCGCCTCCCGCCCCGGCCGGGCCTGGACCCGGATGGAACTGGTGGGCCGCGTCCAGGGCCACACCTTCGAGGCGTACGAGCGGACCATCGACGTCCACGTGAAGAACGTGCGCCGCAAGCTCGGCGACACCCCGCCCTCCACGGTGATCGTCACCGTGCCCGGGGTCGGCTACAAACTGGGAGTCGAACGCGATGTGGAACGCCCTGCGTGAACTGCTGCGCGGCCGGTTCGCCCGCCGCCTGGCCCTCGCGTTCGCCGCGCTGGGCATCGGCACGGCGGTACTGACCGCGGTGCTGGTCAACACCGCCTTCACCGCCCGTTTCGAGGACTACCTCAGCCAGCAGCAGCAGACCCGGCAGCAGCAACTCGTCGCCCTCTTCGCCGACGAGTACAACCGCGATGGCATCTGGCGCCCCCGAGCTCTCGACGAGCTGGCCCCCACCGTGACCATGACCGGGTCGGAAGTCGAACTGCGCGGTCCCGCAGGACAGCGTGTGTGGTCCCTCGCCGATGCCGATGTCACTCCGGCCACCTTGGCCATGCACCGGGACATGATGGGCACCGGCGACCTCGGTCCGCCCCGCAGCCTGCCCATCAGCGTGCAGGGTGAGCGGGTCGGGACCCTTCAAGTCCGCGTCCCCCAGGGCGTGGTCCCGGCTGTCGACAAGGACTTCCAGGCTTCCGTCAACCGGCTGCTCGCCGCCGGAGCTCTCGGCGCCGCGCTGGTCGCCCTCGTCGTCGGCGTGTTCACCGCCCGCCGGGCCACCGCACCGATCGCCGAACTCACCCGTGCGGCCGATGACCTGGCGGCCGGCCAGCGCGACCGCCGCGTGACCACCATCCCGGGCAACGAGATCGGCCAGCTCGCCACCGCGTTCAACACCATGGCCGACCGGGTCGAGAAGGAGGACGAACTGCGCCGTGCCTTCGCCGCCGACGTCGCCCATGAACTGCGCACCCCGCTGGCCATCCTGCGCAGCCAGATCGAGGCCATTCAGGACGGGGTCGCCGAGGCCACCCCCAAGACCATCGACTCGCTGCACGAGGAGACCCTGCGCCTGGGACGTCTGGTCGCCGACCTGGAAACCCTGGCCTCCGCCGACGCCGCCGCCTTCACCCTGCACCGGAAGCCGGTGTCCCTGACCACCCTGGTCTGCGAAGTGACCGCCGAATTCGCAGACGCCTTCGCCGACGCCGAAATCACGCTGCGCACCGACCTCACCGAAGAAGTAGCGGCCGACGCGGACCCCGACCGGATGCGCCAGATCGTGACGAACCTGCTCACCAACGCCCTCAAGTTCGTCCCGTCCGGCGCCACCACGACCGTGTCCCTGTCCCGGCACGGGGACGAGGCCGAACTGCGGGTCGCCGACACCGGGCCGGGAATCCCTCCCGACGAACTTCCGTACGTCTTCGACCGCTTCTTCCGCGGCCGCGACGCCCGCGCCAACGGCTCCGGCATCGGACTGGCCGTGGTCGCCGAACTCGCCGCCGCCCACGACGGCCACATCACCGCCGACAGCCGGCCCGGGCACGGCACCACCTTCCTCGTCCGGCTGCCCGCCACGCCCGCCCCAGGCTCAGGCCGCGGCTTGCGAAAAGGCCTGGCAGCCGGGCCGGAAACAACCGGCCAGCCATAACGCCGAGCAGGGGCAGCGGCGCCGACAGGGCGCGGTGCGAGGGCGGTATGAACGCCCCGCGCAGGACCGTGCCGCGTCGCCTACCGGCCTGTGAGCCTTGCCACTTCATGGATCTTTCGCGCGTTTCCCCTTGAACTTCCAGTGCACTGGAAGGGTGATGCTTGGGGTGGCCAAGGTGCTTCGCGCCCGTCGGCGATCGGACGCCGAACGTGCGCCGGGGGCATCCCGGCCGTACGCACCGAAAAGAGGCCCTCAACGGGCCGTCAGGAAGGTGGAGAACGCATGAAGCATCGCACCGCCCTTGCCGTCGCAGGCGCCGTCGCCGCAGTCGGCATCTCCGTGGCCGTGGCCGCCCAAGCGTCGGCCGGAGGGGGCCCGGCGCCCACGCCGACGTCCTCGCCATCCTCCACGGCCACGCCGTCCACTCCTCCGGCACCCCGGAACGGCCAGGACGGGCAGGACGGGCAGGACGGGCAGGAGCCCAACGACGGCAGTGAGATGGGCATGGGCATGGGCATGGCCGACGACGGCATGGACAGGGCCGACGACGGCATGAGCAGGGCGGACGACGGGATGGACAGGGCCGACGACGGCATGGGTATGGACGGCTGACCCGCCTGAGGACACGCCGACGGGTTTGACATCTCGGCGCACGTGAATCAAGAATCACCTAACTCCCTTAGGAGTTTGGGTGGGTTGCGGTCCGGTCGAGAGGCGCGCGGCGCATGCGCAGGGGGCCGCATGGCCTTTGGCCTCCCCGCAGCCACAGGCGTGAGCGGGCCCGCAAGGGCCCGACGCCTCGTCCCGCAGTAACCCGACCGAAGGGCGCGCCGACGATCGGCCGCATGCCCGCACCGGGCACTCGCGCCCCCGCACACCGTACAAAGCCCTCAACGGGCTGTCATGAAGGTGGAGAAAACGTGAAGCAACGCACTGCCCTCGCCGTCGCCGGCGCTGTCGCCGCACTCGGCATCTCCGTGGCCGTGGCCACGACGGCATCCGCCGGAGGCGGTCCGGACACCGCCTCCCCGACGCCGAGCACATCGCCGTCGGCGTCCGCCTCGCCCACCCAGCCGGCGCAGCCGAACGGGACGAACGGTCAGACGTCCGGCAACGGCCAGTCCGGCATGAACATGGGCGGCGGCATGAACATGAACGGCCAGTCCGGCGGCAGCAGCGGCATGGGCATGGACGGCATGGACATGGGCGGCGGCATGGGCATGAGCGGCCAGTCCGGTATGGGCATGGACGGCATGAACATGAGCGGCGGCATGGGCATGAGCGGCCAGTCCGGTATGGGCATGGACGGCATGAACATGAGCGGCGGCACGAACATGAACGGCCAGTCCGGCATGGGCATGGACGGCATGAACATGGGCAGCGGCATGAACTCGGGCACCAACGGCCAGACGCCCAACTGGTACACGACGCCGCCGGAGTGGTGGACCACCCCGCCGACCTGGTGGAAGGACCAGTCCTCCAGCGACGGCAAGGACAGCAAGAGCAGCTCGGACACCCAGAGCAACAGCACCGACAGCATGGGGATGAACAGCGGCAATGGCAGCTGAGCCGCCCGTGTCGGCCCAGGACAGGGAACAGGACACCAGGACCGCCGTACGCGTCGCGGTGGGCGGGGCTGCCTTGGCGGGTGCCATCCTGCTGACCACCGGTCTGGTCGTGGGTGCCGGAGGGACGGCTCAGCCCGCGGCCGCCGCGGCACAGCCGACGCCCAGCGCGTCCGCATCCGCGGCGACCCCGGTGACCCGCAGCACCGACTCAGGCTGCCCCGGCGAGGGCAAGTCCGCGACGGCCTCCGCCGCACCTGCGCCGGGCGCGGCCGCGTCGGGTACGACGACGCAGGCCATGCCCCAGCAACCCATGACGCGCAGCGGTGGCAGCTGAGGCGCGTGAGGCGCGTTTCCCGGTGATGGGCAGCGCCGGCCACCTGATCGTGGTGTCCGGCGCGCCCGACCTGCTGGAGCGCGCCCAGAAGCTGCTGGCAGAGCTGGAGTCGTGCTGGTCGCGGTTCCGCCCCGACAGCGAGGTGAGCCTGCTGAACTCCTCGCCCGGCCGATGGGTCCGGCTCTCCGTGCCCACGGTGGCGCTGATCGGCCGGGCCGTCCAGGCGTGGGGGACGACAGGCGGCCTGTACGACCCGACCGTCCTTTCCGCGCTGGAAGCAGCCGGCTACGACCGCAGTTTCGAGACCCTGACAGATGACGCCCGGCCGGGTGCGGACGTGGACGCGGTTCCGGCTCCCGGGTGCGCAGGTATCGAGATCGACCACGACCGGGTGCGCCTGCCGCCCGGTGTGCGCCTGGACCTGGGCGGCATCGGCAAGGGATACGCGGCCGACCTGGTCGCCGACGAACTGCTGGGCTGGGGCGCGGAGGGTGCGTGCGTCAACCTCGGCGGAGACGTGCGGGTGGCCGGTCGGGCACCCGGGCCCGGGGGCTGGGTGGTGGCCGTGGACGACCACCTCCACCCCGACGAGGACCTGTCCTGGGTCGCCCTTTCACATGGGGCGGTCGCCAGCTCCACCCGGCTGCGGCGCCGCTGGCAGCGGAGCGGCCGGGAGTTGCACCATCTGATCGATCCGAGCACCGGCCGCCCCTCGGCGTCCTCCGTGGCCGCGGTCACCGTGGTGGCCGCACAGGCGCACTGGGCCGAGGTCCTCGCCAAGGCCGCGCTGATCGCCGGCCTGCCGGCCGGGAGCGAACTACTGCGCTCCCACGGCGTCGCGGGAGTGCTCGTCACGGGCGACGGCACGGTACACCGGGCCGGCCCATGGGAAAGGTACGAATCTTGGACCCCAAAATCTGGTGGTACATCGCCCGCGCCAGCGGGCTGATGGCCTGGTGGCTGCTGTCCCTCACCGTGGTGTGGGGACTGCTGCTCTCCAGCCGGATCCTCGGCCCCCGCCGCCCGGTCCCGGCCCGGCTGCTGGACCTGCACCGGTTCCTGTCCGGGATGTCGGCGGCCTTCGTCCTCGTCCACCTGGTCGCCCTGCTGGCCGATGAGTTCATGGACTTCGGGCTCCCGGAACTGCTGGTGCCCATGGTCTCGCCGTACCGCCCGGGCGCGGTGGCCTGGGGCGTGGTCGCCATGTACGTGATGGCCGCCATCGTGGTGACGTCGCTGGCCAGGCGCCACCTGCCCCACTCCGTGTGGCGGTGGGTGCACTACGCCACCTTCGCTCTTTTCGTCCTGACGACCGTGCACGCCTTCACCGCCGGAACCGAGGCGACCAACCCGGCCGTGCAGCTGACGGGCCTGGCGTTCGGCGGGGCGTTCCTGTTCCTGGCCACCTACCGGTTCCTCACGTGGCGGGAACCGTCTGCTTCGAGCAATGCCGCGACTCGATCCACGTCCGAATCCGAGGGCGGTGAGGTGGGTCCGACCCCGCCGCCACTCACCCGTGACACGCTGCGGGACCGGCCGGTCCTCGTGAAGGAGCTGCGCCACGCTGCCGACGGCGTTCTCGCCGTGCGGCTCGCCGCCGACGACGGCGGCCGGCTGCCCGCCTGGGAGCCGGGCGCGCACATCGACCTGGTCCTGCCCTCGGGCACCGTCCGTCAGTACTCGCTGTGCGGCGATCCGGCCGACCGAGACATCTACCGCGTCGGCGTGCTGAAGGTTCCTGCCGGGCGCGGCGGGTCGGCGGAGGTCCACCAGTTGCGGGCCGGGCAGAAGATCGCCGTCAGGGGCCCCCGCAACAGGTTCCCCCTCGTCCTGACCGACCGCTACCTCTTCATCGCCGGCGGCATCGGCATCACCCCCCTGCTCCCCATGATCCGCCGCGTGGACGCGGCCGGCCTGGAGTGGCGGCTGATCTACGGCGGCCGGTCCCGCACGTCCATGGCCTTCACCGAGGACCTGCCCGCCCTGGGCGGCGACCGCGTCCGGCTGGTGCCCGAGGACACCGACGGCCTGCCCGACCTGGACGCCGTCCTGGCCGACGCCCGGCCCGGGACCGCCGTCTACAGCTGCGGCCCCGAACCGCTCATCGCCGCCCTGGAGAAGATCATGGCGGCGGACTTTCCCCACCTGAACCTGCACATCGAGCGTTTCGGACCGGCCAAAACCACCACGGCCGCACCGACCTCCCAGGCAGCCGCGCCGGAGTTCGAGGTCGAACTGGCCCGCAGCCGCCAGGTGCTCCCCGTCCCCGCCGACCGCAGCCTCCTGGACGTCATCCGCGACGCCGTCCCCGACGCCGCCTCCTCCTGCGGGGAGGGCTTCTGCGGCACCTGCAAGGTGACCGTCCTCGCCGGCACCCCGGACCACCGTGACGAGGTGCTGGCCCCCAGCGAACGCGGACGCACCGATGTGATCTACCCGTGTGTCTCACGAGCCCGCAGTTCACGCCTCACCCTGGACCTTTAGACCGTACGCAGTCGCCCTCGGGATGCTTGGGAGGACCGAAGTCGCTGGTCACCGTCCTCCTCTCGACGGCACGGTCACGGGCATCCCCGCAAGCCGGTCCGAGCAGCTTCTCGACGCGGCGCTGCGACTACGCCAGTCGTCCGCCCTGCCGCAGCAGGAGACCACGTCGTCGGTCGCCACACCTGGGAGCCCGGGCGGCCCCGCCGCCGGTCGGGGCACCTTTTCGGAGCAGGCCAACCCCGGCGCGGTCCCTGAGGCTCTGGAGAGAAGCGGGTCGATTCGCAGGGCACCGCGGATCGAACCCCGCTCCCAGCAGGGCGATTGCGGCGCATGCGCCCACGGGTGAGTGTTCGAGCGGCGGCCGCAGAGCGTCCGGACATCAGGCGCGTCCTCTGCTGGGCAGGGTGCGCGAAGGGGCGTGCGCGGGCGCAGAGCGGTTCACCGGCCGTGCGGGAGGAAGGGGGCGCACTCCAATGCCCTAAAGGGGTTAGGAGTATTCGGGTGTGGTGCCGGGGAGCCTGGGACGGGACGCCTGAGGGTGCGCGGCGCTGGACCCGCCGTGTGGAACCGCGCTGCCGGCGGGCGGCCGGGCCCGGTCAGTGCGGTGGAGGGGAGTAGCTATGGGTGTAGTGGACAGTACGGCGGTTTTGGCCCATGCCTCCTCCGCGCACGGGTCCGTCATCGCCGGGGTCGTGCTGGTGACGGCCGCCACGCTGGCCGGGGCGTGGCTGTCCCGGCGTCGTTCCGGGCAGCAGGCGGCGTGGCTGGCCGCCGCGGCCGGGGCGCTGCTGGTGATCTCGGGCGTGCATCTGCTGCCCGACGCGTGGTCTGACGCCCCCGCCGCCGGAATCCCCCGGTGGGCCGTGCCCACCATCGCTCTTGCCTCTTTCGCCCTGGCCGGGCTGGTGGCGCGCAAGGGCTGCCCGTGCGACCCGGAGAAGGCGGGCGGCCTGGGCACTGCGGCCGCGCTGACTGTCCACCGTTTCCTGGAGGGTTCGGCGCTGGCGCTGACCAGCACGCTCACCGTTGCCGGCGCCCTGGCGGTGCATGCGCTGGCCGAAGGACTCGCGGTCGGCGCGCTGCTCCACGCCCAGCCGCGGCGGCACCTGATCGTCTGGCTGTCCGCGATGTGCCTGGGCCCGGTCGCCGGAGCGGCCGCGGTCGGCCTGCTCCCCGCCGCGGCCGAGACCGCGCTGGTCGCACTCGCCGCCGGGGTGCTGGCCCAGGCCGCGTGGGTGAGCCTGAAGGCGGCCGTGCACCTGAGTCCCGGTGGCAGGCGCCTGGGGCGCCGCCCGGCTGCGGTCGGGCTTGCCGCCGCCGCGGTCACCGCCCTGGCCGCCCTGGTGTCGGGCTGATTGCTCGGCATCCCGGTCTTCGGGCGCGGACCGCCGCCTGGAGCGGAGAAGGCCTCCTGCGCCCGGGACGCGGACAGCGGGGAGCGGGGAGCGGGGCCGCAGCGGAGCCGCGGTGCAAACCGGGGGCTCGGGGGACGGACGCATCACACGCCCGGAGCCGGGCCAAGCCGTGGCCGGGCGGCGCAGACGGCCGGGTTTCAGGCCGGGCCGCCCTGCCGGATTCGCGGGGTCAGCCGCAGGTCACCTCGTCGCGCGGGACGTAGTGCGTGCGGTACGGTTCCCGCTTCACTTCCCGGCCGTCGTTGTAGAAGACCCGCTGCACGGTGACGTCGAAGCCCTCCAGCGGGGTCTGCGGCTCGCAGCCCTTCGCGGTGCTTACCCTGTCGACCGGCTGCTTCACATGGGTGCGCGGCCCCTTGACCGACTTCACGTCGCCGTACTTCTTCGTGCCGAGGAAGGTGACGGTCACGGAGGTGTCGGTGGCCTGGGCCTGGATGTAGACGGCGTGGCCGGAGTCGTTGTTGAACCTCAGGTCCAGGCTGCCCCAGGCGACCGTCGCCTCACGGCCCTCCGGGTAACGCTCGATGTAGAAGGAGTGGGCGCCGTGTTCCACAAGCTTCAGCCCGGCGAAGTACGCCGCGTTGTAGACGGTGGTGGCCACGGTGGAGACACCGCCGCCGGACGCCCTGGCGAACTGATCGTTGAGGATGATGATGCCCTCGACGAAGCCGTTGGCCTTGGTGCGCTCGCCGACGGTCCGGTTGAGGCTCCAGGTCTGGTTCGGCAGGACGACAGAGCCGTTGATGAGTTCCGCCGCCCGGCCGATGTTCTTCGTGCGGTACGCGGCCGGCTCGAAGTTGACGGTGAAGGAGGACATCTTCTCCTTCAGCCCCAGCTGCGCGGCGTTCTGGCGGGTCACCGTCGGCTGGGTCTTCTTCGGGGCCACTTCGCCGGTGCGGGCGGTGCCCGACTTCGTGAGCAGCGGCAGGACGGCCTTGCCCAGCGCCTTGTCCGTGACCTCCTGGCCGGGCTTGCCGTCGGCGTCCACCACGACCTTGTCGCCGTCGAGCCGCAGCTTGGCGTCCTGGGCCTTGACGGTGATGCCGGCCAAAGGGCCGGCAACCGCGGGGGCGTCGAGCAGGCCCTTGGCGTCGAGCTTCGGCGTCAGCTCACCGGCGCCGTCCGGCCGCATCTTCAGGTGCTCGCCCAAGACGGTCTGGCTGATCGTCAGCCGCTTGCCGCCAGTGGTGAGCGTGACGGGTGCCGACATGGCCGGGCTCGCGAACTCGCGCACCGCCCGCCGCGTCTCCTCGGCGGTGACCTTCGGCCTGGTCTCGCGGGCGGGCAGGGCAGTGGCCGAGTCGGCCTTGCCGCTGAGGAATGCGGTTCGCAGGGTACCGACCGCGGCGTCCACGTCCAGGGCGTACCCGCTGCGCGGGGTGACTTCCTTGACCTTGCCCTTGTCGAACGTCACAGCGCCGTCGCGGACCTTCTGATCGAGTGTCTTCGCCAGCTTCTCCAGAGCGGCGCGGGCCTTGCCCTCGTCGACGCGTACGACCGGCTCGAGTTCACCGCCCGAGCGGAAGAGTCCGCCGATCACGGTGAACGGATCGGCGCCGGCGCGCGTTGCCCGGTCGGCGATCTGCCGAGTGTCGAAGCTGAGTCCGGCCTGCCGCGGATCGACCGTGCCGCTGCGGCCGCCGACCTTCACGGCCAGCTCCTGCGAGCCGGGCGCCGACAGGTGCTTGTCCAGCTTCTGTATGGCCTCGGCACGGCTCAGGCCCCCGACGTCCACACCACGCACCGTCGTGCCCGCGTCGATCTCACCGCTCGTGAGCAGCAGCCCGGCGAGATACAGGCCGCCGATACCGACGGTCAGCGCACCGCCCGCCAGGGCGAGGGGCGGAACGGAGGGTATTCGGCGGCGCATGGGTCTCCCTGGGATCGGACGGCAGGACGGCGCACCCGATGACACAACGGCGCGCAGGGAAAGCTCATCAAGTTACCCATAGCGGGCCAATGAATGTATATGTGACAGGTCACCCTGGATACTCCGGAGCGACGCGAGCCCCTCTGACCCGCGACAGAAATTCCCCAGTCGACGAGATCTTGCGCCGGGTGCGTCACGCGGTCACAGGCAGGGAAGCCCGGGCGCTGGCAGTACCGGCCTCCTGCAGCCCTGCCAGGTGCTCGTGCGGGCAGGCGGACAAGAGCCGCGTGCCGTCCACGCCGGAGCGGCGTGCGCGGGAGGGGTCCGGACTGCGATGTTCATCAAGTACGCCCGGGCCGGCGGCAAGGACCACGAGACCCCGCGCCCGCAAGGGCGGCATGCGCCGAACATCCTCATCGGCACGCCGCTCGCTCTTGCGCGCCGGGCCTTGAACCGATGCCGGTCGGCACACACCGGCGGGCGCGGGGCGGGGCGGGACCTCCACGTGAACGCCTACGCCCCGGCGGGCTCGGTCTCCAGGATCCAGCAGACGCTGGCGGTGTCGTGGTCGGCGTCGCTGTCGGCCGGCCCGCCCCCTTCGGCGTGGTTGATCAGTGTCTCCAGGTGGGCTTCGAGGGTGACGAGTTCGGTGATCTGGGCCCGCACCTGGTCCAGTCGTTCGCCCAGCATGCGCCGGACGTGGCCGCAGGGGGCCTCCCCTCCGTCGCGCACCGTCAGGATCTGACGCACTTCCCGCAGGGACAGGCCGGCGGCCTGGCAGCGGCGGACGAACTGCAGCCGGTCCGCGGTCTCCGGGCCGTACTCGCGATGCCCGCTGGGGGTGCGTGCCGGCGGCGGCAGGACGCCCGCGTCCTCGTAGAAGCGGATGGTCTTGGTGTTCGTCCCTGTGAGCTTGGCCACTTCGCCGATCTTCATTCGCTTCCCCTCTTGAACTTCCAGTGCACTGGAACGGTGAGGCTAGCGTGCACTGAGGTGTTCCGGCACCCCACGATCACCGAATCACTGGTGAGCGTGGCCACATCGAGAGATCGCGGAGCAACACGATGAGCGAGTCCACCTACACGGTCACCGGCATGACCTGCAGCCACTGCGCCGATTCGGTCACCAAGGAGATCAGCGGCATCGCCGGCGTGCAGAAGGTCGATGTCGATGTCGACGCCGGCCGTGTCACCGTGTTCAGCGACGGCCCCCTGGCGGCGGCGGACATGGCGGCGGCCGTGACGGAGGCCGGCTACGAGCTGGTCGCCTCCTGATGGCGGTTGCCAACCCCCTGGACGGCATGAGCACGGCCGCCAAGATCTCCGCCTACGGCCTGGCGCTCACGGTCGTCTTCGCGCTGGCCTGGGCGCTCGGCAGCACGGCCGGGCCGTTCGAGGAATCCGCCTCCGCGCAGCAGGCCACCGCTGCGCATGACGGCATGCGCTCCGACGGCGAGAGTGCGGGGGCCGCCTCCAGTACACCCACGCCGGCGCCGAGCAGTGAGGCGCCGTCGCAGCAGCAGCCTGGCGGTGCGCCCGCGCAGCAGTCGCCGGAACAGCCACCGCAGCAGCCGCAGACTCCCCAGCAGTCGCAGCCGCAGCAGCCGCAATGGGTTCCCGGACACTGGATGCCCAGCACCTGGATGCCGGGCCAATGGGTCGGCGATCAGTGGCGGCCCGGGCACTGGATGCCGCCGCGGTGGATTCCCGGGCAGTGGAAGCAGACCGGTTCCGATTCCGCGGCTCAGCCCACCACGCCCGTCCCCGGCGCTACCGCCGGGTCCACACCCGCGGCACCGGGCAGCGACATGCAGGCCGAGCCGATGCCCTGACGGAAGGGATACACGTTGACGGCTGCGGGAGGTCCGGTGCCCGGCATGTGCCGGGCACCCGCAACCCGCCCCAGGATCCACGCCCCACCACTAGGAAGGACCACACCGATGAGACGAGAAGGAGGAGGACATCGATGAGCCCGACCGCGCTGGATGAGACTCTCCCGATACCGGCCGCCCAGCAGATCGAACTGTCGATCGGCGGGATGACCTGCGGCTCGTGTGCCGCGCGGATCGAGCGCAAGCTGAACAAGCTCGACGGGGTGAGCGCCACCGTCAACTTCGCCACCGAGAAGGCGAAGGTCGCCTACCCGGCCCAGCTGCCCCTCGCGGACCTGGTCAAGGTGGTCGAGGACACCGGCTACACGGCCACACCACCGAAGCCGAAGAACACCGCACCCGCGGCCGGGCCCGCCGGTGAGCTCGGTGACGAGAGCGGCACGGGCGAGGAGGAGTACGACGAGCACACCCGCTCACTGCGGCAGCGGATGCTGGTCTCGATCGTCCTGACGGTCCCGGTGATCGCCATGGCGATGGTGCCGCCGCTGCAGTTCGCCAACTGGCAGTGGGCCTCCCTGGCCCTGGCCGGACCGGTGGTGGTGTGGGGCGCGGCCCCGTTCCACAAGGCGGCCTGGGCCAACGCCCGGCACGCCGCCGCCACCATGGACACGATGATCTCGCTCGGCGTCGTCTCGGCGTTCCTGTGGTCGCTGTACGCGCTGTTCTTCGGCGGCGCGGCCACCCCGGGCCTGACCCACAGCTTCTCCCTCAGCGTCGACCGCTCCATGGCCGGCAGCAACATCTACCTGGAAGTCGCCACCGCCCTGACCGCGGCGATCCTCGCGGGCCGCTTCTTCGAGGCCCGCTCCAAGCGCCGCGCCGGAGCCGCGCTGCGCTCCCTGCTGCAGATGGGCGCCAAGGACGTCGCGGTGCTGCGCGACGGCCGCGAGGAGCGCATCCCCGTCGAACAGCTGGGCGTGGGCGAGAGGTTCGTCGTCCGCCCCGGCGAGAAGATCGCCACCGACGGCGTCGTCGAGGAGGGCACCTCCGCGGTGGACGCCTCGATGCTCACCGGCGAGTCCGTCCCCGTGGAGGTCGCTCCCGGCGACCCGGTGGTCGGCGCCACCGTCAACGCCGGCGGCCGGCTCGTCGTCCGCGCCACCCGCGTCGGCGCGGACACCCAGCTCGCACAGATGGCCAGGCTGGTGGAGGACGCCCAGACCGGCAAGGCCGAGATCCAGCGCCTGGCCGACCGCGTCTCCGCCGTCTTCGTGCCGATCGTGATCGCGCTGGCCGTCGGCACGCTGGCCTTCTGGGGAGGCGGCGGCGCGGGCGCGGCGGTCGCGTTCAGCACCGCGGTGGCCGTACTGATCATCGCCTGCCCCTGCGGGCTCGGCCTGGCCACCCCCACCGCGCTGCTCGTCGGCACCGGCCGCGGCGCCCAGCTCGGCATCCTCATCAAGGGGCCCGAGGTACTGGAATCCACCCGCCGCATCGACACCGTCGTCCTCGACAAAACCGGCACCGTCACCACCGGCAAGATGAGCCTGACCGCCGTCCACACCACCGACAGCGTCGACGAGGACGAGGTACTGCGGCTGGCCGGCGCCCTGGAGTACGCCTCCGAGCACCCCATCGCCAAGGCCATCGCTTTCGGAGCCGAGGACCGGGTAGGTGACCTACCGCCGGTCGAGGACTTCCTCAACCTCGAGGGACTCGGGGTCCAGGGCACCGTCGAGGGCCGCAAGGTGCTGGTGGGCCGCCCCAAGCTGCTGGCACAGTCCGGCGCCGACCTCCCCCAGGACCTCGTGGCCGCGCAGAAGGCCGCCGAGGCGCAGGGCCGCACCGCCGTCGCGGTGGCCTGGGACGGCGAGGCCCGCGCTGTCCTGGTCGTCGCCGACACCATCAAGCCCACCTCCGCCGAGGCCATCCGGGGCCTGCGCGACCTCGGGCTGCGACCGGTGCTGCTGACCGGCGACAACGAGACCGCCGCCCGCGCCGTGGCCGCCGAGGTCGGCATCGACGAGGTCATCGCCGAAGTCCTGCCCAAGGACAAGGTCGACGTCATCACCCGCCTCCAGCGCGAGGGCCGCGTCGTCGCCATGGTCGGCGACGGCGTCAACGACGCCGCCGCGCTCGCCCAGGCCGATCTGGGACTTGCCATGGGCACCGGCACCGACGCCGCCATCGAAGCCAGCGACCTCACCCTCGTACGAGGAGACCTGCGCGCCGCCGTCGACGCCATCCGCCTGGCCCGCCGCACCCTGCGCACGATCAAGGGCAACCTGTTCTGGGCTTTCGCCTACAACATCGCCGCCCTCCCGCTGGCCGCCTTCGGCCTGCTCAACCCCATGATCGCCGGTGCGGCCATGGCGCTGTCCAGCGTGTTCGTGGTTTCCAACAGCCTGCGCCTGCGCGGCTTCCGCAGCGCCTCCGCCACCGAGTAGAAGTGACCACAGCCCACCCGGAACCTTCACGCATACGGGCCCGCCGTCATCGGATGGTCTTCGGTACGGGGCGTGCGGCTGGCAAGACAGCCGCACGCTGCTGGTCGAAGACTGCGGAGGAGATGACGGCGGGCCGCGCGCGTCGGCGGACGACGAAACAGGCAGCACGCTCCACGCCAGGCAGTCGTGGCGTCACCTTCGGCCGCTGCTTCTTCCGCCGTACGGGCCCGAAGAAGCAGCGTCGCTCTGCGCACGCCCGCCGGCCTTCTCCTCGGAACACTGAACCCGCCTGGCGCGGCAACCGAAGACCTGTCTGTACAGCGGCGTGACGCCGCGCTGCTGGTGGCCTTCCACACCTGCGCGCGCTGCAGGTCACCGGCGCGATGCTGCGGGACTGACCCGCGCCATGCACCGCACCGCCCCCGTCCTCCTCATGGCCGGTCTGCTTCCCCTTCCCACGCTCCTCGCTGCCGACGCGCCCTCGGCCGCCTGGGGCCTGTGGGGCGCCGTCGCCATTGCCGCTGCCCTGGTCCACGCCGCCGCCGACACCCTCCGCGACGTCCCCCGACCCGGAGGGAACGTCCCGACCCGGAGCGGGCCGTGACCGGCCAGGGCCCGCCCGGAACGCCGACGGGCAACCCCAGCCGCCGCGTGCCGCGCGAGCTGGATCCTGCGGCCCTGCAGGCCGGACCGATCCTGCCTTTGCTGGTCAGGCGCGGTCGGCCGGGGCGATGCGCGGGCAGCAGTCCAGTGCTGTTGCGTTGTCTGCGGCCAGGGAGCGGGCCAGCACGACGAGGTCTGCGACACGGGGGTCGCCCACGGAGTAGCGCAGCTTCTTGCCGTCCCGGCGGGCGGTGATGTAGCCGCAGTCCACGAGGCAGGACAGGTGCACCGAGACGCGAGGCTGGGAGATGCCGGCGTGCTCGATGCAGTCGGCACTGGTGCGCTCGCCGCGCAGAATGAACTCCAGCAGCTTGAGCCGGGTGGGGTCGGACAGGGCCCGGAAGAAGCGGGCGGTGGTGTCCAGGTGGGTGCACGCGACCTCAATGTCGGCGGCGGGGCCGGTGTTCACGGAGGCGGGGGTGGATGTCACGGGCGGGGCCTTTCCGCATGCAGCTATTCGCCTATCCGTATAGTACGGTGCCAATCTGGCATTCGGCAAGCCGCATAGAAAGCGGGGTCCGGGAGGCCGGGTCCCGCAACGAGGAGGCAGCGCAGTGACCGGTACGGGAACAGGTTTTGATCTGGCCGTGATCGGCTCCGGGTCGGCGGCGTTCGCCGCCGCCATCGCCGCGACCACCAAGGGCAAGAGTGTGGTGCTCGTCGAGCGCGGCACCACCGGCGGCACCTGCGTGAACGTCGGCTGCGTGCCGTCCAAGGCACTGCTGGCCGCCGCCGAGGCCCGCCATGGCGCCCAGGTCGCGGACCGCTTCCCCGGTATCGCCGCGAGTGCTAGCCCGGTCGGCTTCCCCACGCTAATCAGCGGCAAGGACGCGCTGGTCGCCCAGCTGCGGGCGGAGAAGTACACCGACCTGGCGGCCGAGTACGGCTTCGAGATCGTCCACGGCACCGCCACCTTCACAGGGGAGCCCGGCGGTCCGGTCCTTGAGGTGGCTCTGAACGGCGGCGGGACACGGCGGATCGAGGCAGCCCACTATGTGATCGCCACCGGCTCCGCCCCGTGGGCGCCGCCCGCCGACGGCCTGGAGCGGGCCGGGTACCTGACCTCGACCACGGCGATGGAGCTGGACCGCCTGCCGGAGTCGATGGTCGTGGTGGGCGGCAACGCGGCCGGCCTGGAGCAGGCCCAGCTGTTCGCCCGCCTCGGCACCCAGGTCACGGTCATCGAGGCCCTGGAGCGGCTCGCACCGTTCGAGGAGCCCGAGATCTCCGCCGCCCTCGAGGCGGTCCTCGCCGACGAGGGCATCGCCGTGCACACGTCCGCCGCCCTGACAGGGGTGCGCCGCGACGAGACCGGCTACACCCTCACCGCTACCACCAGCCATGGCGGAAAGGATCTTTCCCTGCGGGCCGAGCAGCTCCTGATCGCCACCGGCCGCCGCCCGGTCACCGCCGGGCTGAACCTGGACGCAGTGGGCGTGAAGACCGGGCCGCGCGGCGAGATCGTCGTGGACGAGTACCTGCGCACCACCGCCGAGCGGATCTGGGCCGCCGGGGACGTCACCGGCCACCCGCAGTTCGTGTACGTCGCCGCCGCCCACGGCACCCTCGTCGCCGACAACGCCTTCGACGGGGCGCAGCGGGACCTGGACTATGCGGCGCTGCCGCGGGTCACCTTCACCAGCCCGGCCATCGCGTCGGTCGGGATGACCGATGCCCAGGTGGCCGAGGCCGGCATCCCTTGCGATTGCCGCACCCTGCCGCTTCAGTTCGTGTCCCGGGCGCTGGCCAACCGGGACACCCGCGGCCTGGTCAAGCTCGTCGCAGACGCGCGCACCGGGCGTCTGCTCGGCGCGCACGTGTTCGCCGACGGCGCCGGTGACATCATCACCGCAGCCACCTACGCGATCACGGCCCGGATGACCGTCAATCAGCTCGCCCACGCCTGGGCGCCGTACCTGACGATGGCCGAAGGGCTCAAGCTCGCGGCCCAGAGCTTCACCTCGGACGTTGCCAAGCTGTCCTGCTGCGCCGGCTGAGAGACCGGAGACTGATCATGAACGGGAAGCAGACGCGGCCGATGACCGTCGGTGAGCTCTCCCAACGCACCGGCGTCACGGTCAAGACGCTGCGCGAGTACACCGACCTCGGGCTGATCTACACGCTGGGCCGCAGCCCGGCCAACTACCGCCTGTTCACCGCCGATGCCCTGTGGTGCGTGCGGTGGATCGGCGAACTACGCGGCCTCGGGCTGACCGTCGCCGAGATCCACGAACTGACCACCACCTACCTGGAGCACACCGGCCGGCCGTTCGGCCCGGCGTTGGCGGAGCGACTGGAGGCGGCCCGGGAACGGCTGAGGGCCCGCATCGCCGCCGCCGAGCAGACCCTCAACCGGATCGACACGTTCGAGAAGACGCACCGCGCCGAGCTTGCGGACGCGGGCGGGAGCGCGGCCTGCTGGGCGGACGACCCGAGGGGATGCGGCGTACGTTCTTGACCCTCCCCCCCCGGGGTCAGACCCTACGGTCCAGGCATCGGACACACCCATCCACAACCCTGGAGGGAACCCGCCATGGACACCGACACCCAGCAGTTCGCCACCCGCTTCGTCGCCTCCCTCACCAGCTCACCCGGCCTGCACATGTGGCTCGTACGCCCGCTGCAGACGCTGCTGGCCACCGGCGAGCCGGTCACCATCACCGCTCTCGCCGCCCAGGCCGGCCGCCCCGAGGCCGAGATCCGCGAGGCACTGGCCGCCATGCCCGACACCGAGTACGACGCCGAGGGCCGCATCATCGGCTTCGGCCTCACCTTCAACCCCACCCCGCACCGCTACGAGACCCGTGGTCACACCTTCTACACCTGGTGCGCCCTGGACACCCTCGCCTTCCCCGCAGTCCTCGACCACACCGCCCAGGTCACCTCCCCCTGCCGGGCCACCGGCGAACCAGTCCGCCTCACCGTCACCCCCGACGGCGTCACCAACGTCGAACCAGCCACCGCCGTCGTCTCCCTGGTCACCCCCGACGCGCCGACCTCCGTCCGCGCCTCCTTCTGCAACCAGGTCCACTTCTTCGCCAGCGCCGACGCCGCGAAGGACTGGCTGAGCGGACATCCCGACGCCCGGGTCCTGCCCGTCGCCGACGCCTTCGAGATCGGACGGCCCGTCGTCGAACAGATCCTGGACAGCAGCACGTCCCACGGCTGCTGCTGACGCCGCCAGGGTCCGTTGACACGGTGGCTCAGGAACCCGCTTCCCGGACGCAGCGTAGGGCGATGCCGCGCCCGACGGCAGGGCACGCTCCGGGCAGCATCGCCCGCACGCTCCCACCCGATGCCACCGGCCTCACATCAGGCGCGGCTGGACGTCACCATGCGCTGGCTATGAACTGCCAGTTCCTCGCGGGCCGGGCAGCCGTGTGACCTGCTGAGCCGCAGCGAGTTCCTCGCGTGCCTGCTCCAGCTCCAGCGACAGCTCGGCAGCGGCCCGCACCAGGGCGCGAACTCGTTCTCGCTCCGAGGCGAGATCCGCCTTGGTCTTCGCCAAGGCTTCCCGCAGCACGGCGTTCTCCTCGGCCATGTTCTGGACGACCTGCGGGGTGAAGTTCTGGGCCTTGGCCCGCGCCCGGAACTCATCCACGAGATCCTTGTGATCTCCGTAGACGATGTCGCGCCGCAGCCCGCACTCGGTGATCAGCTCGGTTCCGGTGAGCTTGCCGGTCGTCGAGCGCAGCGGTGTGCCAGCCAGGAGCCGTTCCGCGGCGGCTCGTATCTCCTCGCTCTCCGCATCCCGGTCTCTGTTCCTTCGCGTCATGCGACCCGGCCGCCTTCCCCGTCGAGAGCGTCGGGCCGCGATGCCTCGTGCCATTCGATCACCGCGCGGATCTGCTCCGCCTGAGCGGCGGCTCGGTCCCGGCGCGGACGTGGAGTCATCGGATCGCGGGCTTCCCGCTCCAGGACGGGCAAACGCACGCGGCGTTCCGCGATGTCCCGGTCGGTGTAGGCGAGGTTGGCGCAGGTGCTGCGGCACAGCGATTCGTCGGGCCCGTCGTCGGCGGGCAGCCCCAGCAGCAGCTTCTCCTTGCGGCACGCAGCGGTTTCGGCACGATGGACGCAGGTCATGCCTTCGCCGTGGTGGATGTCGGTGTCGCTTTGCTCAAGGAGCCGCTTGACGCTGGCCTGCGCGCGTACGGTGCGGCCGAGGAAGGCCGCGGCGCCTGCAGATCGGCGTCGGTACTCGGCTGCGGCCGGCCCGCTGACGTGCTCGTTGTCCTCATCCAGACGGGTCCAGTCGTCCTCGGACTGCTCGAGGACCATCTCCAGTCGCTCCACTGCGACGTCATCCAGCCAGGAATCGTCGCCGTGGGCGGCGTAATTCAGAGTGACCTTCGTCTTGAGATGGCCGTACTGCAGGGCGGCGGCGATGAGGCCGCGGGGGCGGCGCACGATGAAGTACGCGAGGGTGCGGCGGAACCGGGAGGCGTGCAGATGCTTGACCGGGTCGGGCGGTATCGCAGCGGTGCCGCTGACGGACGTGAAGGTGGAGTTCACCCAGTCCTGCAACCGCTTCAGCTCCGTGTTGATCTTCTTGGTGTCCCAGGTCCGCGCGCCCGCACGGCTCTTGCGCCCGCCGCTGCCCGGCAGACGGGTAGGGAACAGCAGGTCCGTCTCGTGCAGCGACTCCAACAGGACGACGGCCTGGTGCACCGGGCTGACGACGGCCCAGGGACGGGCTGCCGGCCGCTGCGTCTCCGCCGCGTTGCGGTCGTACCCCTTGCCCCGGTGCCCGAGCAGCAGCAGTTCCCCGGACTCGACGTCGTCCGCCCGGCAGCCGCGACGCAGATTGGCCACCTCACCAGGGCGCATACCAGACAAGTACGACACTATGGCGAAGCATGCCGCAGTCACGACCCAGACGAGGGCGGGGAGTTCGGACACCGTGAGCGGCCGCTCCCGCCAGGGACGACCGTCGATCCGTCCCGTGATGCGGCCGATGAAGAAGTCCTCGGCCACCGGCAGCCCGGTGGCCTCGGCCAGCGACCGGGAGGCTGCGGACACGGAGTCGGACAGCGCGGGCAGCCCGATAAGGCAGGCCAGATACTTGAAGTCGATGGCGCCGGGGCGCTCCGGATCGCCGGGCAGTTCCTTGCCCTCTTCACGCACGGCCTGGAGGAAGAGCTTCATCCGCTCGGCCTGCGGCAGCCCGTCGTACCGGCGGTGGCTGAGATGGCCGCCCGTGTAGAGCTGCCGGAATTCCCGCCATGCGTCGCGGACGTCCGGCCCGATGTCCTCGACGATGCGCAGAGCCCAGTCCAGCAGCGCGGTCATGGTGGCGGCTTCGATCCTCGGGGTCTTGTTGCCCCGGCCGGTCTTGATGTCCTCGGCCAGTTCCCCGGGGGAGCGGCCCTGCCACGGCACCGTGACGGACATGCGGTGTTCTGACGGCAGCTGCGGCGCGTAGGCCCAGACGGCGCGCACGACGCTCAGGAGCTGACGGCGCGTGTTGGTACTGGCCTGGATCGCCCGCACGTGGTCGAGGTACCGGTCGAGATCGTGATCGGTCACATCCTGAAGCCGGGCAATGCCGCGATGCCGCAGCCAGGTCGCGAAGACGCGCAGACGCTTGAACCACAGGAGCACTGTGGCGACGCTGGCCCGCTCCAGTCCTGTGATCCTGCT
Organism: Streptomyces sp. NBC_00637; assembly: GCF_045161545.1. NCBI lineage: Bacteria > Bacillati > Actinomycetota > Actinomycetes > Kitasatosporales > Streptomycetaceae > Streptomyces > Streptomyces sp. NBC_00637. The sequence continues at coordinate 358,479 of NZ_CP109047.1, forward strand.
CAGGAGCGGTGGATAGGGGCAGTCGAGCACCGCGAGGGTGAACACCTTGAAGTCGTCCACCAGGGCGGAGGGGAATGTCGACCAGTACAGCATTATGGGCTGGGTGTGCTGGTCCGGCTGTGCCTCGGCCAGGGACCAGGCCCAGTCCGCGAACCGTGACAGCGACGCCGGATCGATGCCGTGCCACAGCGGGCGTGCGCGAAGGACGACGACGTCCGCAAGGTGGTGCAGCAGTGAAGGCGCGACCGCCTCGTCGCTCAATGGCGTGGTCATCGCAGGTCCATCCGTCCGCTCATCAGGTCGTTGATCATCTGTGTCTGCGGCTCGGTGAGGTCGCGGCGTGCCTTGTTCTGCTCCGACTCGCGGTAGTGGCCTACCAGGTCCTCCAGGCGTTCCTGGTGCACCGCGTGTCGCGCCTTCCACGTTGCAGGATCGACGTGGGCCCGCAGGATGTTCAACTGGTCCAGGGCAGCGATCTGCAAGGGCAGCTGGTGCGGGAGTGCTCGGGCGTTCTCGCACCCCAGGCAGGCCAGGAACGATTCCGCACAGGGTTCTCCCGGCTCCGTGGTCGGGCTGTTGAGGTGGTCGACACATCCCGTCAGCACGGTGTCCTGCTGGCCGGTGACCAGGCGTTGCAGAACCTGCGGGTCCAGGTCTGCCTCGCGGGCTGCTCCGTCCAGATCGGTCGCGGCACGGGCGACCAGCGAGGCTGTCAGGACGGGGACGCTGCGCCGCTTTCGGGCCGTGGCCACCTGAGCGCGCAGTGCGTCGGCGACAACGGTGCGGGACTGGGTGACCACTGTCTTACTGCGTGCCAGGTAGTGGTCGTTCATGGTGGACCGGGTGTGTGCGACCGGGCGGCGCTTGCGTTCGATTCCGGTCTGCCGAAGCCGTCTGGCCTCCACCGGCTCGATCCCCTCCGCCGTGGGCTCCTTGGTGGGAAAGCCGTGCTGAGCGGACCATCGGGCGATGTTCTTGGCGTCGGCCCCGCGCGTCCAGCGTCCGTCTCTGGGGGCGCCCGTCGCGCGGAACCCGGCCAGAGCCAGGTCATGACCACCGTGGCGGCGCGCGACTTGCGTCAGCTCCAGGAGCAGCTGGTAGACCCGCAGCGGGGAACGGAAGAGCCGAGGCTCTGGATCATCGTCGACCAGGAGCGCGGCCAGGTTTTCCGGCACGTCTTCCACGGGGGTCACCATGTGCTCGCGCTCCGGGCCCCGCCGGGGTTTGGACGCTTCGATCAGGGCAACTCCTGGGATGCCTTCGATCCCGGCGTCCGGCCGGTAGTGCGCTGCGGGCCACGCGGCGACCGTGCCGAAGTTCTCCGCCGTCAGCGCAGTCAGCAGCAAGCAGAACGCGGTCAGCTCCTGGGAGTTCAAGCACAGCCACGGGGCGATCCCGCGAACCCCGCCTGCTCTCCGCACCGCCGGCACCGGCCAGCCACCGGCCGTGCGCGGAAGGTCCCCCGTGCGGTCGAAGACGTCCAGCAGGCTCGCGAGTCGATGATCTGAATCCTCGGGCAGCACCCGTCCGGCGCGAAAGCGCGCCAGGAGACCCTGCCCGGCACGTACCCGGTCCCGCGCCACCCGGATGTCGTGCCGCAACGCGGTCATGATCCGCTGCATGCCCGCGTCGTCGTACGCGGGCACATCCGCGATGTCCGTCACCTCTGGCAGCGGCTGCTCGTACAGTGCCGCCCGTACTTCGTCCGGCAACTGGTCGTCGTCGCGCCACAGCAGACGCAGCCGGTAGAGGTGATCCCGTTGAGTGGCGTTGTTGCGCCCCTCCATATGCGTCCACAGTGCCCGTACATGGTCTGCGGTGACGTCGCCCGGTCCCTGAACGGGAGGTTTCTGGGCCGCGAAGAACCGGGCCAGCCAGGACAGCACCGCATAGATGCCCTCGGCAGCCCTGAGCCGCGTCATCCCCGAACGGTTCGAGGTCCGAGCGGCAAAGGCCGACGCCAGCCAGCGTTGCAGGCCCCCGGCGATCACTACTCGCCGGCCCTTGGGGTCGTGGATGTCGGCGAAGTCGAACACCCGCGAACGCGCACCCGACTGCTCGATGAAGCGCACTGCCGTACCGCCCGATGCCTCAAGCATCCGCTCCGGTGGCTGCCACCCAGTCGGTGGCATGGCCGCCTGGCGTCCGCCCCGTCTCCCGGCACTCATGCGTGTCCCTCGGCCGTCGGCTGGGCACCAGGACGGGCGACACCCGTCAGCGTCCGCCCGCCCCGCTCGGCCACCGTACGGATCAACGCCTCTATGCCCTTGGCCTCGTCGCCGTCCAGCAACTCCATCAGGTAATCGACCTGAAGCGCGGTGAACGGCCCCAGATACGTGTCCCGCGTGGTGGACGGGTCCGCATGCCCCATCAAAAGCGACAGTGCGTACCACACACCGCCGAACATCTCCCGTATATCCAGCAGTTCCTGCTCGGTGAACCCGTCGAGGTGCGGCTGCCACACCGCCGACAGCAACGAGTACCACTTGAGCGCGAAGGAGTGCCGGCACATATGCGGACGGCACCACAGCGGCACCAGCCCCTCCCCGCCCGCCTCCGTCCAGACCCGCTGCACCCGCTCGTTGGCGGCGGTGAACGTGTCCTCCCAACCCTCCACCTTCTTCGGCAGTCCGTTCGGCGAAAGCCACACGGCCAGCGGCTCGAGTCCGGATGCGGTCCGACGGAACAGCAGACGCCTCTCATCGGGGCCCAGTACGTCAACCGACAGCGAGCCCCCGCCCTCCAGATACAGCACCCGGCTTCGGGCGTTGTAGCCGCTGACCACCCGCAGGTACGCGAGCCGCTCATAGGTACCCCGCCGTTGGGCCCTGCGTATCGCCTCCGTCCGCGAACCCTCCAACGGATCGGCGTAACCCTCGACTTCACGCAACACCGCTCGCGGAATCCGGTACCACCGGCCCTCCTTCGCCCCCTTCAGGCACGCCGCAGCCAGCCAGGCCCGCGAAAGACGCGCAGTTGAAGAGCGCGGCAGCTCCACGTCAAGGACGCTGCCCCACTCCTGAAGGCGCAGCCCGGTGCCGTACAGGCCGTCGACGAACGCCGCGTCGCGATCCTCGTTCGGCCCGCGCCAGCCGGCCCGCCGCGCGCCGTCGAAGCCGTAGCCACACAAACCGACGTCACGCCACTGCTCGAAGGGCACCCGAAGCATCCACTTCACCTGACGACGGCGCGAGCCCGTCGGCCGGATGCCCTCCCGCCGACGGCCCCCGGGACCGAGTTCCTGCCCGGACCGGCCGCTGGTCCCCGACGCCGGCGAGATCCCCGTCACCGGGTTGAGCAGCCCGTACTTGCCGGAAACCCACGTGTAGAAGGTGTTCAGAGCGGCCCGGTCGGCGTCGAAACTCCCCGCCATGATCCGCTCATCGTTGCGCACGTCCGTGAGCCGCCAGTCCTTGAACGCCTCCACATCCCGAGCCGTAGCCTCACGCCAGCTTCTGCCGAACACCTGCAGGAAGTTCAGCCACACGACCAAGGTGTACGCGTACCGCCGCCAGGTTCTGATCCCGCGCCCCACCATCGGCGAGACACGAAAGAACAGATTCACGCCCGGATCAGTAAAGCCCGAGACCGTCACCAGCACCGGCGTGCCATGCTGAGCTCCGTTTCGCGCCGCCCGCTCATGGAGGTCGCCGAACCCCTCCAGCACACCCCCGCCCAGGCCCGGCGGCGGCTTCAGGAAGTCGTAGAACGCAACACTCCAACGATCCAACACTTCTCCCCCAGAAGATCCATGAGCAAAACGGACGACAACTCTGGACAGCCTAGAGAAAGGAACGCAACTGGCTGCTCGACGCCGGCCCCATGGTCCAGGTGTTCGGGGCGATCGATCTGGAACGCGCCCGTCCGCACGCCGCGGTCGCCGACGTCGTCCCCCTCGCCTGCGGATCCTGGGTCGGCCGCCCCGACCTTCAGCACGCGTTCTTCGAGGGCTACGGCCGACCGCTCACAGCCAGGGAGCAGTGGGCGCTGCGCTGCCTGTGCGTGCTGGATGCGGTGAGCGCCATCTCGTGGGGCGTCCCCAACGGCGACGATGAGATCGTCGCCCGTGGGCAGGCCACGCTGGCCCGGCTGGAGGTGCAGGCCGCGTGAGCGAGCAGCAGCACTTGAGTCCCGCGAACGCCATGGTCCTGCTCCAGCGTGACGACGGGCGGATCCTGGCGGTGCGGCACAACGACACGTCCTCGACCTGTCCGGACCAGGTCACCGTGATCGGCGGCAAGCTCGAGATCGGCGAGTTCCTCGACGAAGCCGCAGTGCGCGAGCTGTACGAGGAGACCGGCATCCGTGTCGCCACCCAGGACCTGGAGATCTGCCAGACGGTCCACTACCTCGGTCCCGACGGGGCGCGGGTGATCGGTGTGGTGTTCGCCGCGCAGCGGTGGCATGGAGAGCCGCGCAACGCCGAACCGGACCGGCACAAGGCCATCTTGTGGATCGATCCCGGCAACCCGCCCACGGACTGCCACCCCTACACCCGAGAGGTCTTGGCGAACTTCATCGCGGGGCGGCTGTACGGCAACATCACCGTGCCAGTGAGCGGCGGTGGAGCATGACGGCCTCTCCTGATCCCGCCCCGCGCCCGACCGTCGTCTCCGCTCCGCCGCAGGCCGAACCCCAATCTCTGTGGCGGCACCGGCCGTACCTGCTTTACGTGGCAGGCGAGGCGACCAGCGTGGCCGGATCGTCGGTCAGCGCCGTGGCCGTGCCCTATCTGGCCGTGGTCGAGCTGAACGCCTCCACCGCTCAGGTGTCCGCGCTGGTATTCCTGTCGCAACTGCCCAGCCTGCTCTTCGCGTTGCACGCTGGGGCGCTGGCCGACCGGCATCCCAAACGCCCGCTCATGATCGGCGGTGACCTGGTGTGCGTGCTCGTCCTGCTCACTCTGCCGCTCACCGCCGCATTCGACTGGCTCACGTTCCAGCAGCTGGTAGCGGTCGCCTTCGTCCAGGCAACCGCCGGGGTCGTCCACGATGCCGCCGCCATTGCCTACCTCCCCACCCTGCTGGACCGATCGCTGCTCCAGCAGGGCAACAGCCGGATCGGCGGACGGTTTTCCCTTTCCGCCACGGCCGGCAGCAGCCTCGGCGCGGTGCTGGTCTCCGTCCTGGGGGCGCCCCGCGCTCTCGTCGCGGACGCCGTCTCCTACGCCGTCAGCGCCTGGTCCACGACGCGGATCCGCGTCACCGAACCGCCGCCGTCTCCGCGGACCGGAAGTGCGCGACTGCGTACGGAGATCGCGGAAGGCGTGCGGTACGTGTTCGCGGACACGACCCTGCGCACTCTCACCCTCACCAACTCGACCATGAGCTTCGCCCTGGGCGTGCTCAACACCGTGTGGGCGCTGTACCTGCTTGTTCCCGCTTAACGACGGTGTTGCTTACCGTCTGATGCCCCGTCTGACCTGCTCGTTTGCTTGTTGCACACAGTCGGGTTGCATTGATACTCATCGGCCATGCACCAATCGATGTACTCATCAGCAGGCTGGGAATCCTGGGGACTTGCGTTCAGGCCGGCGATCCCGGAGGGGATGCCGTTGCTGTTCGACGACGACCTTCTCTTCGAAGACAGCAACGGCATCCGTCCCACCACCGTGATCAACTGCTGGGCCTGCGAGCTGCCGGCGAATGGATGCCCATCGCCAAATTCGTGGCCCTACTACGTGCGTACGGTGCGTGAGTGGCTGGAGTTCATATCCAGGCACGGGGTCGCCCTGTTCGACTCGCGGCGTCGCCTGAAGGCAGCGTTGAGCGCGTACTCCGTCTATCGAGCCCAGGGCCCCATCAAGCACCGCTTCGAGGCGTCCACGTGGAACCAGAGCATGGGCATCCTGGCGGGGTTCTACAAGTGGGCGAAGGACGAGGAGTACGCAGACTCCGAGCCGTTCACGTACCGGCAGGCGGTCTGGGCTTTCAAGGGGCAAGTCCGTCGCGGGCGGGTCAACCAGTCACGGCGGCGCCAGGCGAAGCCTCACGTGACGATCAAATATCTCGACGACGACTTCACGGACATCTTCCTCAAGGCGTTGGCGGGATTGGATCCTGATGGGGAGCGGGATCTGCGGTACCGGGGGCGAGAATTGGCCCGGAACTCAGCGGTCGGCCGAATGATCGTCTCGAGCGGGCTACGCAGCCAGGAGTACACGTACCTGCTGGTCTGCGAGGTGCCCGTGCTCCCCTCGCGGCGGACTACGGTGCCGGTGTCGTTCCCGGTCCCTTCCGGTGTCACCAAGGGAAGCAAGTACCGCGAGTCGTGGATCGACTACAACTCGCTGGCTGAGCTGCACTCCTACATCACTCTCGACCGAGCAGCTGCGACGTACGGATCGTCGTGGCGTCCGCCGGCCCGCTGGGGAGAGCCGCTGTTCGTAACGGACGCGGATCAGCGGGGCGGACGCGTCAACGGGGTCCGTGTGCAGTGGAGTTCGCTCGGTCCTGACGAGCGGCGGCGTCTGGTCGGTCCGGAGGGTGGTTCGATGCTGCTGTCGGTGTGGGGCCAGGGACGCCCGTTCACCGGATGGTCCACGGTCTTCGCCCGGACCTCCGACCGCATCCGCGAGCGATATGAGCCACGCTTCCCGCACGTCAACCCGCACCGGCTGCGTCACACCATGGCCATGGCGACCATGGCGCGGCTGATGCGCGGCTGGTACGAGCAGGCTGCTCGACAGGTCCGCGACACCGATGACGATGCCGCCCTGGCGCACTACCTGCGGACCCAGGAACCGCTGCTGATTCTGCGCGATCTGCTCGGACATACCACTTCACTGACCACGGAATCGTACCTCCACCGGCTGGACGTACTCCGCCTGTTCACCTCCCTGTATCGGCGGGTCGGCAAGGAGTACGGGCTGTTGGACGAGGACGTCGAGCTGGAGCTCGAGACTGAGTTCGACGACGAACCGGCGGTGGTCTGATGCCGGCCACCGTCACCCTTGACCCGCTGGGTGTGCACTGCATCTTCAGCGACGGGTCGGAGTACCGCCGCCGTCTACGCGTGCGGCGGCCAGTGGAGCTCCCGGGGCTGGCGCGCACTCTGCTGGAGGGCGCCACAGATCTTGTCCATCCGCATGGGCAGGTCGACAGCGCGGGAGGCTTCGACCTCTACCTCACGGCCGTCCGCGGCTTCACCGACTGGCTGGTCGAGTTCGGGTTCTCCGGCGGGGCATCCGACCTGACGCGCGCACTCCTCGCCCGGTACTGGCGGCAAGGGGTGCGATCCTCGCAGGAGAGCGCACTGCGGGCGATGTTGCGCTGCGCGGATGACCAGGAGCAGATTCTGGTGCCGGATGTGCGCGCGTTCGTCGATGGCCGGCTGTTCAACACCGGCGAGCGCTACGGCTCGCACCAGCCGTACAGCGAGGCCGAATGGGCCCGGCTCATCCGTACCTGCCGGGACGAGGTCGATGGCGCCTTCCGCGAGTTCTGCGCGGCCCGTGAGCAGGCTTCGTCAGCCGACGGGCCAGGGGCTTCGCTCCGTGAGCGCGCTGCCCATCACTGGCTGGTGCTGAACAACGGGCCCGACCCGCTGGTCAGCGAGATGGCAGGGCGCGGCTCGTTCCCCTTCCGGCAGAGATACGGGGTCGGTCTGCGCGCGGTGCTGGATCCGCTGATCCCGACCCTGGACGTGATCATCGCCTATCAGCTGCTGTTCGGCGCCTACACCGGGGTCGTGCCGGACGGGATCGCGGACCTGGGGCTCGACGACATCGAGTGGGCGGGTGACGAGAAGATCCTCCTCAGTTACGTCAAGGGCCGCACGGCGGCGGAGAGCCTTGCTCTGTCACGTCAGGCCACTCGCCTGCTGGAGCAGTGGCTCGACCACTCCGCGGTGGCCCGCCGCTTCACGCCCGAGGAGTTGCGCCAGGAACTCTGGGTGCGTTTCACGCCGAGCGGCACATGGGCCGGAGAGCGTTGGCTGGCCAAGCCACCCACGCGCCTGTCCATATGCGGCTGGGTCAAGCGGCGCCAAGCAGTCGACAAGGACGGGCGCCCCACGCAGATGAGCGGTGACGACGGCCTCCCCCTGGCCCTTCACCGCCACCGCATCCGCACTACCCACGACGCGCTGAAAGACCGGTCACACTGGCGGGGCAGCCGCCGGACCACACTCGATCCGAACCGGTCCCCCGGCGTTGAGGGGGACCACTACCTGACGAACACGACGCCGGCTCAGCGCGAGGCGGCGGAAGACATCATCGCCCAGGCCCAGGAGGACCTCGTGCGCCGGGCGCTGCCGCCCTTGGTGCTGGCCACCGCCGAATTGGCCGACCTGGTGGAGAACTATCCCAAGCACATGAAGCGACTCGGCCTGGACGACAACGCCTTGGCGCAGCTCCTGTCCGGGGAACGCGACGTATTCACCGCCGCATGTGGAGATCAACTATCGGGACTCCACGGGCCGAAGGGCAAGCCCTGCCCGGCACGCCCGTGGGTGTGCCTGCTGTGCCCGCTGGCCTTGTTCGCCCCCCGCCATCTGCCGAACCTGCTGCGACTACGGGCGTTCTTCTCCCGCCAGTGGCAGCAGATGACCACCGCCGAGTTCATCCCCGTCTTCGGCCCGTACACCCACCGTCTCGACGAGATCCTGACCCCCGACCGGTACTTCTCCGAGCACGCGCTACGGGCAGCCGCTGCCGAGGTCACCGACTCCGATGCCGAGCTTCCCCTGCGACCTGAGGAGCACACCGTATGACCACCCTGCACCGGCCCACGGGCCTCGCGGCCACCTTTTCGCGTTCCGTCTTTCGAGGTGAAGACGTCTGCGCTGCGGCGGGTCTGCCGGTCCACGGCGCGGGCCCGCATCCTCACTTCGACGACGCAATCTGGGACTTCACCGGTGTCATCGGAATGCCGCGCTACCTTGCGCGGCACGCGCGGATCTTGTCCTTCACCGAGATCCTCAATCCCCAGTGGAGGGAACTCGCGAAGGAGTTCATCTTCGCCAGGCTCGCACCGGACCACCACGCTGTGCGGGAGCTTCCTCACGCCTACCGAACGCCCGTGCAGATAGCCACGGTGCACGGGCGGCTGACCATGCTGACCGGCTGGCTGAACTGGCTCACCGAACAGGGCGTGGACGATCTCAGGGAGGTCACCCAGCAGCACTGTGCCGCCTACCTGGAACTTCGCAAGAAGGTACGGGACAAGCACGGCGTCGTGATCCGCGACAGCAGCCCCGGCTACCGCATGGACGTAGTGGCGGTCATCCAGGAGCTCGGCTACTACACCGAATTGTTCTCCACCGGCGGCTACGTGTCGGGCTTCCGCCCGTGGGGCCGACGCACGGCATACTCCGTCGCCGGGATGGTCCCTCGGACGGGCAACACGACACCGCCGCTGAGCAACGACGTCTTCCAACCGCTGGTCGCAGCGGCCCTGTACGTGGTGGAGGTGCTGGCACCGCACGCCATGGAACTCCAGGAACAGCTGCAGGAGATGGTGCCGAACCGGCCGGGCCGCAACAGCGGGCGTCCGACCTGGAAGGTCGAGGTCTCGCAGGCCATCGACCGGCACATGCAGGAGGCCGATCCGTTCGATGTCGCCCTCGATCACGTCGTAGCCGAGCGGTTGGCGGACGGCTGGTCTCCGGACGATCCGCTGCTACGGGTGAACCTGATCTCCCTCGCCCACGAGACCGGACGGCACGCCTTCCACTACACGTGGCTACCCACCCTGCGCGGCCAGCTGGAGAAGGCCGTCAGGGAAGTCGGCCTGTCCAAACGCTGGGGCCGGACGGCCGCCCTGGTCGAACGCGCGGACGGACGGGGCAGTGTCCCCTGGACCCTGCCGGTGAACACCACCGAGGCCCGGCTGCAGCTCTCCCGGGCCCGCACGGCCTGCCTCATCGTGCTCGCCGCGCTGACCGGAATGCGAAAGAGCGAACTGGCTGAGCTGACCCACGACTGCCGGCAGCCTCCCGAACAGCTCGGCGAGGGCCGCCTCCGCTACCGCTTGAAGGGCAAGATCATCAAGGGCCGGAAGCTGGGTGGTGAACACGACCAGTGGGTGACCATCAAGCAGGCGTACGACACCGCCGGCGTAGCCGCCTCGCTCGCCGACCCGGCGAAGAACACCGGTCACCTGTTCAAGTCGCTCTCCTTCTTCACCCCGTATGAATGGTTCCTGACCTGGGTCAATGGCCCGGAAGGTCGCCGCCTTGGGCTGGCGCCGATCCCCGAGGTGCCAGTCAGTCTGCGGATGCTCCGGAGAACCCTCGCGGTGGAAATGGCGCACCGGCCCGGTGGTCTGCTGGCCGCCAAGATTCATCTCAAGCATATTTCCGTGGTCACCACCGAGGGTTATGCGGACCGCCCCGGTGGGGCACAGTCGGTGCTGATGGCCGAGTTCGGCCAAGAGGAGCGGGAGCACAAGATGCGTGTCGCCCTCGACGCATTCCACGACTACCAGAACGGTATCCGGCTGGCGGGGCCCGGCGCCAGCGACCTTCTGGACTTCTTCGCGTTCGTCGACGAGCAGCTGGACTTCTCTGGGGCGCCGAACATCAAACGCAGCGACCAGGAGGTGACGAACCTGCTCGCCAAGCGGGCCAAGTCCCTGCACCTGGGGCCGGCGAACTACTGCTGGTTCCTCGATCCGTCCAAGGCGCTGTGCCTCAAGCTCGCCGGAGCCCGCGCCCACGGGGCGACAGAGCCCTTGATCGGTATGTGCGATTCAGCGCGGTGCCCCCAGGCCACCCACCATGCCGGGCACCGCCCGGTATGGGCGGCCAGTGCCGACAGCAAGAAGGTCTTCATCGCCACCATCGGACGCGCACAGCGGACGGAGAAGGCCCGGCTGAGTACGGAACTCGCCCGCGATGAACGGGTGCTGGCTGAGATCGACGCCCTCTGCGGAACGGGGGCATGACGTGGCCCGCATCAGTGACGAGACCCGGCGGAACAACGAGATGGCCATTCGGCAGGTCATGGAACGGCTGCTTGCCGGTGACGTTCCCGCGGGCAGCAAATACGACATCAAGACGCTTGCGGCCCAGGCCGGGGTCGCCCGCACGGGCTTCTACCCCAAGAAGAACCGCGACGGCTCGCCACGGCCTGGGCCCTACCAGCACCTTGCGGAGGAGTTCGAACGCCGGCTGGCCGAGCTCCGGGAGCAGGGAGTTGTCCCGGACCCGCGGGCCGCACAGATCGAACGCCTCAAAGAGCAGGTCGCCGGGCTCAAGGAACGCCTGGCCGCACGCGACGCGCAGATCGACGCGCTCACCGACTTCAGACAGCGGGCGCTGTCACAGATCGCCGCCCAGTGGACGGAGATCGAGCGCCTACGCGACGTCTTGGCCACGCCGTCGAATGTCCGGGCCCTGCCGAAAAGTTCCCGACCAGGTGCTCCATACGGATCATGTAGCTGACCGCCTTCTCTGGCTTCGGTCCCCGCCTAGCTTCTGGTGTAGCCGAAGCAGATGAGCGTCGACTTGCCCTGAGTCTCCAGGTCGAACCGCTAGCCCTGGGTGTCGATGAGCACCACGTCCGGCTTGGTGAAGGGCGTGTCGAGCACGGTCCAGGTCTTGCCCGCCCGGGCGCCGCCCCCGACACCTCAAAGGGCTTGCTTCCGCTGTTGCCTCCCGTAGCCCCGTCACCGCAGGCGGACAACGTCAGGGCCGCGGTCGCGGGGAGCGCCACCGCGATCAGAATGGTCTTGCGTACGCGTGTCATGAGAGGCCGGCCCGGCGGGGTCGAGATGCCGAGCGACGAAGGGCAGCCTTTCTGTGCACCTGAGTTGTTTAGGTACACAGGAAGGGCTCATGGCAGTCATGGCCGCGTGATGGCGGCGCCCTGCCGTCGGTGCCGGGTGCGAGGGCGTTTAGGCAGCGGCGGAGGCCGTGGGCTTCGGGGCGTCGGTGAGGGCACAGACGTTCATCCCGGCTGCCGCCACGGCCGGCTGAGCCCCGACGACCAGGGGCAGCACGAGCACGGCACCCGCCACCAGGCTCACCGCCCAGGCTGACGCGCGGCCCAGCGGCCACTGCGGGCTCAGTAGGCGCCGCACCCGACGGCGAACTGGCCGCTGGAAGCGGCGAGCGACGCCGTCGGGCTTCCGACGGCGGCCATCTCCACCAGCGCCCCGGCCAGCGTCAGAGCGCCGGTGCGGGGCGTGGCCTCGGCGTCGGCGGCCATCTCCATGAGGCGCCGGTCTCGTTCGCCGCCGACGTGAAGAGCGCAACGCTGGGGAACGCCCGTTGCAGTGCCTGCGCATAGGCCAGCACCAGGTGGGGCCGCTGCCGGATGTAGGCCCGCTCGTGGACGATGACCGCCTCCAGGGCGGGCCGCTCCAGGGCCACGCGCGGCCGAGGTCAGCACGATCCGGTGCCGGTGCCCGGGCCGGCAGTGCCGCCCGCGCCTCCCTCCGGGGTCAGGCAGGAGCGAGCTCCGTCTCTCGGACCGTCAGTCGTCCGCTGCGTGCGAGCGCGGCGATCGATGCCGCGCAGGCGAGCCCGGTGGCGGTCAGCGCTCCCCAGGCCAACCACAGCGCGTCCTGGCGTACGGCGAAGTCCCACAGGGCGCCCGTGGCGAGGTTGCCGAGGGTGATGCCGAGGCCGGAGACGGTGTTGTAGAGGCCGTAGTGGGTGGCGACCAGCCGGTTGCCGCAGAGCGTGACGACGGTGTCCATCTCGAACGGGTAGACCACCGCGCTGCCTGCCGCGAGCAGGGCGACCGCGGCCACGAGAGCGGCGACCACCGTGGCGGTGGCGTGGTGCGGGGTGAGGGCCAGTGGCAGGAAGGCCAGCCCCATGGCGGCGATTCCGCGCACCAGCGCCTCGTGGGCACTCCAACGGCGCTTGGCCCAGTTGGTCAGTCGCAGTTGACCTGCGACGGCGACGGCGGCCGAGATGACGAAGAGGCCGCTGGTGAGCGCCGTGCCCTGCGCTCCGAGGGCGTCGGAGGCGGCCAGGGGCAGGGCGAGGTAGACCTGGAAGGTGAGCACGTAGGAGCCGATCATGGCGGTGGCGAAGAGCAGAAAGGGCCGGTTCGCGACCACGATGCGCCACTGTGTGAGCACCCCCTCCCGCGCGGCCGCGGTGTCCGTGGTGGTGCCGCGGCGTTTTGGCAGGGCTCGCCATTGCAGCAGGGTCAGCGCGGCGAAGATGGCGGCGGCGACTGTGCAGACGAGGCGGAAGTCGGCGGCCAGCAGGGCGAGTCCGACGAGCGGGCCGAGGAGCATGCCGGCCTGGTAGTAGACGTTGAAGGTGGCGAAGGCGTCCACGCGGCGCTCGCCCGCCTCGGCGGCGAGGTAGGCGCGTACGGCGGGGTTGAACAGGGCGCCGGCGAAGCCGGTGGCGGCGGAGGCGGCGATGAGGGCGGGCAGGTTGTCGACCCAGCCGAGCAGGGCGAAGCCAGCCGTGCGCAGCAGGCAGCCGGCCATGATCGGGGCCTTGTAGCCGTAGCGGTCGGCGAGGGTGCCGCCGATGAGGAACATGCCCTGCTGGGAGAAGTTCCGTACCCCGAGGACGAGGCCGACGGCCCAGGCGGCGAGGCCGAGTTGGCCGGCTAGGTGGGCGGCGAGGTAGGGCATGAGCATGTAGAAGGCGAGGTTGATGGCGAACTGGTTGGCCATCAGATGCCGTGCTGCGGGTGGGAAGGAGCGGGTCTGGCGCCAGAGGTTCTTCATCGCGTCGCTCCGGCGAGCGCGGGTTCGCCCGCGGTCGTGAGGGGGTCGGTGACGTGGGTGCAGCGGGTCCAGCGGGTCACGACCTCCATGCCGGGGTGATCGATCTCGTCGGGGTCGTCGGGCGGGAGGTGGCCCAGCAGGCCGTTTTCGCGGCAGTAGGTGTCGTCGAAGACGGTGCCGACGTAGCGTTGCGGGCCGTCGGGGAAGACGGTGACGATGCGGTCCTCGGCGGGCAGGGTGCGGGCCAGCCAGCGGGCGACGAGGGCGACGGCGCCGACGCTCCAGCCGCCGGTGGCGTAGTGGTGGCGGGCCAGACGGCGGGCGGCCCAGACGGCTTCGGGGGCGGCGACCCAGTGCACCTCGTCGAAGAGGTCGTAGGCGACGTTGCGGGGGTAGATGCTGCTGCCCAGGCCGCGCATCAAGCGGGGGGCTGCGGGCTGGCCGAAGATCGTGGAGCCGGTGGTGTCCACGCCGACCACGCGCAGGCGGGGGAAGTAGCCGCGCAGGACGGAGGCGATGCCCGCGGAGTGGCCGCCGGTGCCGACGGAGACCACCAGGGTGTCGATGCGGCCGAGCTGGGCGACGAGTTCGAGGGCCAGCGGGGCGTAGGCCGCGACGTTGTCGGGGTTGTTGTACTGGTCCGGGCACCAGGCGTCGGGGTGGACGGTGAGGAGTTCCTCGACGCGGTGGCGGCGGGCCTGCTGCCAGCCGCCTTCGGGGTGCGGGGTGGTGACGAGGTCGACTTCTGCGCCGTAGGCGGTGAGCAGGCCGGTCATCAGCGGTTCCATGCCGGGGTCGGAGACGACGGTGACCGGGTGGCCGTAGGCGGCTCCGGCCAGGGTCAGGCCGAGGCCGAGGGTGCCGGAGGTCGACTCGATGATGCGGGCGCCGGGCAGCAGCTGTCCACGCTCACGGGCGGCGCGGACCATGTGCAGGGCGGTGCGGTCCTTGATGCCGCCGGGGTTGTGGCCTTCGAGTTTGGCCCAGAAGCCGCGTCCGGCGGCGGTGAACGGTTCGCCGATCCACAGCACGGGGGTGTCGCCGACGAGCCCGGCAGGGGTGTGCAGTGGGTGTTTGGCATCGGCGAGCAGTTGGGCGGGGGAGTGGGGGACGGCGGTGCGGGTGTGGTGATTCATGGCGTGCTTCTCCCGCGGCCGACGGACATGCGCGGTATCGGCCACTGTGGTTGAAGGAGGCTTGAGGTGGTCGGCTGCCGCACGTCAGATCGGCGGGCACGGGCGCCCGCCGCTGATGGTGCGGCTTCAGCGACCGGTCACGTCCTCCACACGCCCAGGCGGGCTCGTGCCTGACCAGCGGTGGCCGCTTTGCGTGCCAGCTCCGGAGGAGGCCCGCACGTCACGGGACGGAACCTGCCGTTGTCCATGGTGGGCGGCAGCGCGTCGTCCACGGCAGGGACGGGCGAGGTGATGCCCCTCGGTGGCTGCACTGTCGGCCCGTCACCGCCCCAGCAGTGCGCTTGGTCGCCCCCCGACGGGCTTGCCGGTCGCGTCGCCGGAGTATCCGTCGGCGCAGATGCCGTCCTGCATGACGATACAGCGGTCAAAGGGGTGTCCGCCCGGGCGGTCCCCGTGAACGTCGGTCCGTGAGCGCACCCGAGCAGGTGCACCAGTGCGGCGAGCAGCACCACGAGCGCCGCCCCGGCCCGTGGCCCGGGGCGGGAAGCACGAAGAACTGACCTAGCCGCCATGAACACAGACGGTAGTCGATCATGTGCATAAAGTTCAGGTGAGGGTGTCTCCCGCACGTCGGGCGAACGCCTTGAGGGGCGCTGCGAACATCCTGGACGGCCCGCTGCCGCGGCTACCGGGCGGCCGACTGCGCTGCGTCCGCGACTGGATGCGCCTGATCACCGGATCGGGTGAATCCAGCGCCCGAACGCCGCCTTCGGGGTGCGGTGAACCACCGTGCCGGGGTTGTCTGGCACGGAGAGCACCCGGGAGATCCGATGCGGCAGACCCTCAGTGACCACCGGCCCGCGGCACGCCGCGGGCTGGGCGCTGTCGTGCTGCTGGTCCTGCTGGCGTTTCTGCACGCCACCTTCAGTCCCGGGCCGCGGCACCTGTCCGCCCTCGACCTTGATGGCTGCCTGCAGCGGCGGATTGTCACGACCTCGACAGCGCAGGACTGCCAGCGGGTACCGGCCGCCGTGCTCACCGCGCCGGATAGTGGCGGCCATCACCACGACGGTGATGCCTCGCAGTCCTGCGACGCGTCCGCCTACGGGCCGCGCCAACTGACAGCCCCTGTCACCCTCCTGGCCATGCCTGCGGGGCCCGCGACCGCCGGGCCGAGTGCGATGGCGCCGGCAACATCTCCTGACAGAACACGCTCCTGCGCGCCCGGTGCGGCCACCGGCTCCGTCGTCCTGCGCTGCTGAGAGGCCCGGGCCGCGCCGCTCCGGTCCGCTTCGCCGGCCGGGACGCGGCTGCGGCCTGCCGCGCCCACTCCTTTCGGACAGCACGCAGGAGCCTTGCCATGCCCATCGATGTCCACGCCGCTGTCGGCGCCCTTGTACGCGCCGAACTCGCCCGCACCCACACCCCGTGCACGCAGCCCACCACGCCAGAGCGCACCCACCCGCCGGTTGCCGCTCAGGTTCTTCCAGCCACACCCAGCGCCTGGGCGACGACCGCCCCGACAACGGCACGACCGAACTCCCGCAGGCGCTTCACCCTCGCGTTGCGCCGCCTGGTCACGATCTTCGGCTAGCGATGCCGGTGGGCCCCGACCTCATCGGCGCCCTACATCGGGCGAGCCCGAGTGAACCGGCTCATTGCTCTTGCAATGAGGGGCCCAGTGTTGGCCAGATCACCTTCTTCACCCAGGAGTTCGGCATGTGCGAGCCTTGTCGGCCGGTAACGTTTCGATGTCGGCGAAAGCAAACCTTCGGGGGTTCAGTGGTGATGCGGCGAGTGTCAGCGGTGGTGGTCATGCTGGCCGCTGCCCTGCTGATGCACTTCGCCACCCCGCACCACTCGGCCACCTCCCCGACCCTGGCATCCTCCCTCGCGCCTGCCGTGGAGCCGGAGGCGAGGAAGCTCCAGGGCCCGTCATCCGTCTCCCGCGCGGGCGCGGCGTCCCAGCACCACGACGAGATGGCCGATGTCATCGCCCGGCCCCCGCGGGCGGTGGGGCCTGAGGCGGAGCCGCTCGTAGTCGACACCGCCACGACCGGCGAGATGGTCATCTCTCCCGCCCCCTCCGGTACGGCGCAGCCGCGTACGGCAAGAGACGCCTGGAACCCCGGCGCCGCAATCGCACCCACCCTGAGCACTCTGCAGACGTTCCGCTGCTGATCCCCAGCGTGCGCTGCGGCCCTCACACGGCCGGCACGCCGGATTCCTCATGAGGCGAGCGGCCCAACACCGCTCCCCGTGACTCCGCTGTGCCCTGCCTGGCCGCGCCCGCACGCCCTCTTCGCACCCTTACCTCCGTAGGCCCACGAAGAGCACGAGGCCGATCATGCAAACGCTCATCGAGCACGCCCGTACGTTCCCCGCCAAAACCGCCGACCAGCAGGAGGAGTTCGCACGGCTCGCCCACGGGCAAAAGCCCCAGGCGCTGTTCATCTCCTGCTCCGACTCCCGCGTCATCCCCTCCCTGTTCACCGGCGCCCGGCCCGGTGACCTCTTCGAGCTGCGCACCGCCGGCAACATCGTTCCCCGCTACCGCGCCCAGGCCGCCTGCGGCGTCGCCGGCTCTCTCGAATTCGCCGTCCAGGCCCTGCAGGTTCCGGACATCATCGTGTGCGGCCACTCGCACTGCGGCGCCGTCCAGGGATTGATGCGGGAACAGAACGTGCAGACCATGCCGCTGGTGCGGCGCTGGCTGGCCTGGGCCGGCTATCGCAGCGGCGGTGACGAGCCCTGGCAGACCCGGGGGCTGGGCGAGGATCCCACCGCGGTCACCCAGCAGCATGTGCTGACCCAGCTGGAGCACCTGCGCAGCTACCCGTTCATCGCCCGGCGCATCGCCTCAGGGCGGCTGCGGCTGCACGCCTGGTACTACACCGTCGAGACCGGCGAGGTCCTGGCCTGCGCGACGGGCCGGCGCACCTTCAAGCCCCTGTGACCGGTCCGAGCACGGCCCCGCACGTGTCCGTTCCGGTCGCACCTTCCCGCGACGTTCCTTCCCCCACCTGAGAGAACGCCATGACCTCACCGATCTCTTCGCTGCGCGGCACGCTGCGCAGCGACTTCACCGCATCCCTTGTCGTCTTCCTCGTCGCCGTGCCCTTGTGCGTGGGCGTCGCCGTCGCCTCCGGCGTCCCGGCCGAACTCGGCCTGATCACCGGCATCGTCGGCGGACTCGTCACCGGATTCCTGCCCGGCAGTAGCCTGCAGGTGTCCGGCCCGGCCGCCGGAATGACCGTCCTCGTCTTCACCGCCGTCAAGGACTACGGACTGCCCGCGCTCGGCGTCATCGTCCTGGCCACCGGCCTGCTCCAGCTCACCCTGGGTGCCCTGAAGTGGGGCCGCTGGTTTCGGGCCATCTCGCTGTCCGTCGTGCACGGCATGCTCGCCGGCATCGGACTGGTACTCATCGCCGGCCAGCTGTACGCGCTCGGCGACCGCAAGGCACCCGGCAGCGGCACCGCCAACATCGCCGGCCTGTACGACCTCGCCGTCGACGTCCTCATGTCCAACTCGTCTCTCACGGCGGCCGCCATCGGCGCAGGCACCATCGCCGTGATGACGCTGTGGAAGAAGCTCCCCGGCCGGGCACAGCTGCTGCCCGGCCCGCTGCTCGCGGTCGGTGCGGCCACCGTCGCCACCGTCCTCTTCGACCTGCCCATCAAGCGGGTCGAGGTCAGCGGCCTGGCCGAGGCCGTCCAGGCGCCCGCCCTCGGCGAGTTCGGGCGTCTGACCGACGTGGGCCTGCTGGCCACGATCGTCGCCTTCACCCTGATCGCCTCCGCCGAGTCCCTCTTCAGCGCGGCGGCCGTCGACCGGCTGCACGACGGGCCCAAGACGAACTACGACAAGGAGCTGATGGCCCAGGGCGCCGGCAACACCCTGTGCGGGCTGCTCGGCGCCCTGCCGATGACCGCGGTGATCGTCCGCAGCGCCGCCAACGTTCAGGCGGGCGCCCGCACCAAGCTCTCCCGGATCCTGCACGGCGTATGGCTGCTGCTCTTCGCCGCGCTGCTGCCCGACGCCCTCGGCATGATCCCCACCGCCGCCCTCGCCGGCGTCCTCATCCACGCCGGCTTCAAGCTCCTGCCCATCAAGGAACTGGGGCCGCTGTGGCGCGAACACCGCGGCGAGGCCCTGGTGCTGGTCATCACCGCCGGGGCGATCCTGGTCACCAACATGTTCGAAGGCGTCCTGATCGGACTCGGGCTCGCCGTGGTGAAGACGGCCTGGGAGACCTCGCACGTCCACATCGACGTCGACGACACCGCCACGGACGCCGTACGGGTACGGATCGCCGGCCACGCAACCTTCCTGCGGCTGCCGCGCATCCTGGACGCCCTGGAGGCACTGCCCGCCGACCGGCCCGTCGAGCTGAACCTCGCCGGCCTGCGCCACCTCGACCACGCCTGCATGAGCGCCCTGCAGAACTGGACCGACCAGCACAACGCACCCACCGTCCAGCCCGAGCGCACACCCGTCTCGGCATGAGTGTGGGCCCGTGGGGCGGTGTCCCAGCCGCCCCACGGGCTCGCGCCTGTCATACGGGTGAACACCCACCGGCGTTCACCCGTACCCCTAGTCGACCGTCAGTCCCCCCGAACGGGCAGCAACAGCCTGGATACGGAGCAAGCGACGTGCCCCACCAGCAACCGCGATCACGTACCGGCCGCACCCCCTGCGCCGCCCGTCTGGTGCGCGGCGCCGCCGTCGCCGGGAGCCTGGCCCTGCTCCCCCTGACCGCGGCCTGCAGTGGCGGCGAGGGCGAGGCGGCCGACGGGAGCAAGGCGTCGAAGAGCCCCGCGATATCCGCTGTGAAGGCCGGGGTGGTGGCGCCCGCGAAGGTCGAGGTCATCGCGAGCCTGACGGGCTGCAAGCCCAAGATCCGCATCGAGGCGGACGAGCTGCGCCAGGGTGTCTGCCACACCAAGGCGGTCGACTACCTCGTCACCACGTTCCCCGAGGAGCGGTTCAAGGAGACGTGGCTGGAGTCCGCCTCCATGTACCGGGCCGACTTCCTGGTGGGACCCCGCTGGATCATCAGCGCGAAGATCGACGCGCTCAAGAAGTTCCGCACCCAGACCGGCGGCGACATCGTCAGCTACTCCGGCATGGGACCCAGCACCGCACCCAGCCCGTCCTGACACCGCCCCGGAGACCTCCCTTTCATGCACTCAGGATCGCCTCCCGCCAGGAGGCCGCTGACCGCCCTGGCCCTGCTCGGCGCGGTGATCGCCCTGCTCCTCGGCGGGGCCGGCCCCGCCTCCGCGCACGCCGTGCTGACCGCCTCCGACCCCGCGGACAAGGTCGTCCTCAAAACGGCACCGCGGCAGGTCACCCTCACCTTCACCGAGTCGGTCAGCTTCCGCGACGCCTCTCTGCGCGTGCTGTCCCCGGACAACGAACGCGTGAACCCGCGCCCCGCCCAGCACGCCGACGGCAAGAAGAACACCGCCCAGGTGACCCTGCAGAACAAACTCGCCCAGGGCACCTACACGGTGGCGTGGCGCGTCGTCTCCGCGGACAGCCACCCGATCTCCGGCGCGTTCACCTTCTCCATCGGCAAGCCCTCCGAGACCGCCGTGGTCGCCGTGGCCGACTCACCGGACGACACGGCGGCCAGCCGCGTGTACGGCATCGTCCGCTACGTCGCCTACAGCGGCCTCGCTCTCCTCGTCGGCGTCGCCGCGTTCGTCCTGTTCTGCTGGCCCGCCGCGAGCGCGGCCCGCCCGGTACGCAGGCTGCTGGTGGCCGGATGGGCGACGCTGCTGGCGTCCACCGTGGCCCTGTTGCTGCTGCGCGGCCCCTACGAGGAAGGGAGCAGCATCAGTTCGGCGTTGGATCTGTCCCTGCTCGGTCGAAGCATCACCGGCAGGACCGGGACGGCGCTGAGTCTGCGGCTGGTGCTGCTGGCCCTCGCCGCGGTCCTGATGTGGCGGACGGCCGTACGAACCGGCATCAGGGAGGAGGGAACACAGCCCAGGCCGACCGGTTCCGGTGCACGTTGGGCCGGTGCCGTGCTGGCCGTCGGGCTGGCGGCGACCTGGGCCGCCGCCGAACACGCCTCCGCCGGCATCCAGGTGCCGCTGGCCGTTCCTGTCGCGGTCCTGCACCTGCTGGCCATGGCCGTCTGGCTGGGTGGCCTGATCACCCTGCTGACCGTGCTGCGCAGGCGAGTCACGGAGCGCACCGAGATCCCCGTCTCTGCTGTCGTCCGCTTCTCGACGCTGGCGTTCACGGCCGTGGTCGTCCTGGTCGGCACCGGGCTCTACCAGTCCTGGCGGCAGGTCGGTTCTGTGGAGGCGCTGTCGACGACGTCGTACGGCAGGACTCTCGTGCTCAAGACCGTCGCCGTGGTGGTGATGGTGTGCGCGGCGTCCTTCTCACGGCAGTGGGCCGCGCGTCTCGTCGGCGGGACTGCGCAGGCCGCCGATCAGCAGCAGGTGCCCGAGCCCGAGCGTGTACCCGTTGCGCAGGCTGTCGGCGCCTCGGTTGTGCCGGGAACCACCGGGTCCGACAGCACCGCGGACGTACCCGCCGAGCGCGAGTCCTTCGGCGACGCCGGGCAGCCGTTCTCCGTCGCCGATCGTCAGCGGCGGAGTCTGCGTCGCACCGTCGCCGTCGAGGCCGTACTGGGTGTTGTCGTTCTGGCGGTCACCACCGTGCTTACCGGCAGCCAGCCCAGCCGGGCTGCCGCGGAGAGTGCCGCGGCCCTCGCCGCGCAGCAAGCCCCGGCGAAGCTCGTCGTCGTTCCGTTCGACATGGGCAAGCCCAACAACCGTGGCAGGGTGCAGATCACCCTGGCACCGGGACGCGTGGGTGAGAACACGGTCGAGGCCGTGGCGTACGCGTTCGACAACGGCATCGTCACGATCCCCGAAATCCGTCTCACGCTGACCCACAAAGAACGGGGAATCGGCCCGCTCGACGCCAAACTCAAGGACCAGCAGGGCTATTGGGCCGCCTATGACCTGCGGGTGCCCATGGCGGGCGTGTGGACGATGAACGTCACGGTACGCGCCACCGACGTCGACCAGGTCACGGTCACCAAGACGGTGACCATCACGGATGTCACCGACACGAGCACTTCCTGAGCCGGTTCTCTGACGGCTTGTCGAGAGGCGGTCTAGCGTTGCCGGACACTGGCATGCCGGCACCTGGACCAGTGGGGCCATCACCACGGTCGACGGTTCGACTCTGGCCCGGGCCGTGAGGATCAGCGACTTCTCCTCAAAGACCGTGTATGCGGCGTCCTGAGAACGGTGGCGGATGGGATCCGGCGGGCGCGCCCCCGGTGGATCCCACCGCCGTTCATGACAGGTCAGGCGACCGCTTCCGGGACTCGGCTTCCCACGGGCCTCGGTTCGAGGGCCCGTTCGGCCAGGTATCCGAAGAGAAGCCCGAATCCGGCCCACAGCACGGCCTGGATGCCGATGGAGGCGAGCCGGAAGTTCCACAGGTCCGTGGCCGGGAACCCGGAGGGCGTGTTGTCCCCTGAGGGCAGGATGACCATGGCCACGCTCACGGCTGCCGTGAAGGCCAGGCCGGCGGCGATGGAGGCGTTCCAGTTGCCCCACTGGGGTGCGAGACGGCGCCCGAGCAGGGTTGCCGCGACCCCCAGTAGGACGGTGAGCGCGATCATCAGGAAGAAGAGCGCGGTGCGCTTGCCGATGGTGTCCGGGTTGCCGACCGCAGGCGGGTTGGCCGGGTACTTGAGCATGGGCACCAGATAGGCGAGCAGGAACGCGCCGAGTGCGGTGAGCGCCGCGGTCGCCCGGATGGAGAACCGGCCGATGCGGCCCAGCGCGAAGCAGAAGGCGAGCGCGGCGATCCCGCCCACCGCCACACCGAAGACGAGCACGCCGGTGGCCAGACCGGCTGTGGACTGCAGTGTCCGGCTGACCAACTCCTCGCCGTGCTCATGGGAGTTGGCAGACTCGAACGCGATCGCCGCGTCTACCGGTCCTTCGCCCATCAGGTAGGCGAAGACCAGAGCCGGGAGCGCGGCCGCGATCCCGGCGAGCATGCCGCGCACCAGCAGGGTGCGCACGATGGCTGAATTCACGATCGTTCCGCCCGTCTCAGTGGCAGGGGAAGCCGAGCAGATGGCGGGCGTCGTGCACCCACTCGTGCACGCCCTCGCCGGAGACGACGGCCGTTGCGCCTTGCTCCGCGCCGACGAAGTACAGCAGGACCAGCATCAGGATGCCGAAGAACACCGCCCATGGGGCGATCGCCTTCAACGGCAGGGGAGTGAGGGTGATTTCGGAGCCGGTGGGGGCAGGGGCGGCAGTGGACTGTGCCATGGCGAGACCTCCTCGGGAACAACGCGTCCCGCGATCGTGTGGAGCACGCGACGACGGCGTTGGGTCTGACTCACCACCACCTCGTTGCCGAGGGGTGGCACACAGTGGCGCGACCGTGCCGGGCTTGCACCGGACTTCCGTGCTGCCGTCGTCCTTGTCGTTCGAGATGGTAAGCGCAGGATAAGGATCAGCCAACATGGCGTACGCCACCTACGATGGACCGACCGTGGTGAACAGGGCGAAGGGGAGCGCATGACTGTCCGGCTCACGCTGGTGTGCGCCGCCGCACCGGTGGGGCGCGAGATGCGCTTCGGGGACGTGGAACTCGACGAGAAGGCGCTGCGGCAGGCACGGGAGGCCCGCGGTTCCCTTGAAGCGACGGGCTCGCCGTATACCGCGCCTTCGCAGCGATGCCGGCAGACGGCACGCGCCCTGGGATGGGGCGAGGTGGTCGCGGAACCGTTCCTGCGGGACCTGGACATGGGCCGCTGGCAGGGGCGGACCCTCGACGAGGTGGCGGCAGAGGATCCTGCCGCGTTCGGCGCCTGGATGATGGACCCGGAGGCGGCCCCGCACGCTGGTGAGTCGGTGGAGGACCTGTGCCGCCGGGTGGCTGGCTGGATGGACGGCCTCGCGGACGATTCCGGCAGGGTTCTGGCCGTGGTGGAGCAGGCCGTGGCCCGGGCCTCGGTGCTCAACGCCCTTGCGGCGCCTGTTCGGTCGTTCTGGCGCGTCGATGTTCCGCCCCTGGCCGTGGTGCGGTTCACCGGCCGGGCGGGCCGGTGGAACCTGCGGATGGGAGCCCTTGCGGACGACAACGATCAGGCGGCGTCAGGGGCGTGACGCGGCGTAGAACGGCATGCTGTCCACGTCGGCGATCTCGATGTTCTTGCCGGTGCGGGGCGCGTGGATGGCCTTGCCGTTTCCGACGTACATGCCGTTGTGCTGGCTGTTGTTGTACCAGTAGATGATGTCGCCGGGCTGGAGGTCGGCGCGGGCGACCTTGGGGGTGGCGTTGTACTGCTGCACGACGGTGCGGGGCAGGGAGACGCCCGCGGCGCGCCAGGCGGCGCCGGTCAGGCCGGAGCAGTCGTAGGAGTTGGGGCCGGTGGATCCCCATTCATAGGGCTTGCCGAGCTGGGCGTAGGCGAAGTCCAGGGCGGTTTTGGCGCGTCCGCTGGCGGGTCCGTTGTAGGTCGCGGTGCTGTCGCTCGTGCCGGATGCGGCGTCGTCTTTGTCCTGGGCTGCCTGCACGGCGGCGCGCTGCTGGGCGGTGAGGTTGTTGAGGAGGGTGCGGGCCTGGCGCAGTTTTTCCTGGACGAGGTTCTTCTTCGCGGCGGCCTCGACGCGGAGTTCTTGCAGATCCTTAAGGCTCTGGGAGGCGGTGGCGCGTTCCTGGGCCAGTTCGCGCTGCAGGCTCTGCATGGCCTTGAGGGCGTCGGACTGGCGGTCTCCGGTCCGGCCGAGCAGTTCGGCCTGCTCCAGGAAGGACTCGGGATCGGAAGACAGGAAGAGCTGCACGCTCGGGTCCAGGCCGCCGCCACGGTACTGGGCGGCCGCGAGTGGCCCCATCTTGGCCCGCAGCTCGTTGATTTCCTGCTGCTTGCGGGCGAGGCGGTCCTGCGCCCCGTCGACCGCGGTTTCGAGGGTCTTCTGCTTCTCGCGGATGCCGTTGTACGCCTCGGTGGGCCCTTCGGCCTCCTCGTAGAGCTTCTCGACCCGCTTGCGGACCTCCTCGACCGTCGGCTCGGGCGCCGCCTGGCTCTGGGTGGGCAGCAGGCTCACGGCGCCCGCGGCTATGCCCAGCGAGGCGATGCGGGTCCGGCTGGGCGGCTTCGGCCGACGGTGGGTTCCCATTACGCGGTGACTCCTTGGGACATGAGCCGACGAAAGAGGGGCCGCCGGGCTACCGGTACCGGATGTACTGATGAACTTAGTAGATTCGTAGTTCGGTTCACAACGCAACTGTGATGTCGCAGCGGTGTGAGTCGTGCCTCAGCCGGCCTGTACGCCGCAGGCGATGACCAGCGGCACCAGCGGGGTCGTGCCCGCGGCCACGGTCATACCGGCCCGCAGGAAGAGATGCGGCCTGTGCTGCGGGCCCAGGATGCGTCGCATGCGGAGCATCGCGGTGTGTCCGGACGCCGCGAGCGCGCCCTTCGGGGTGGCCGCCCGGGCCAGTTCGACCAGGGCGCCCGCCAGTGCGTCGCGGCCGTGCGTCCGCAGAGCCCGGTCGTCCGCGGCCATCTCCAGCAGCGCATGGGTCTGTTGGTGGATCTCACGGGCCAACGGGACGCCACGAAAGACGTATCGGAAGGCGTCCGTGACGGCCAGAACCAGATGGTGGCGCCCGGCGATGTGCCCGCGTTCGTGTTCCAGTACGGCGCCGAGCTGGGCCGGGGTCAGCCGGCGCAGGGCCGCGTCGGTGACGACGATGCGGGAGCCGCGGCCGGGCAGGCAGTAGGCGGCCGGCAGGTCGTACGGCAGCACGGTCACCCCCAGCTCCGCCACATGCCGTCCGACGAGGTCGACGGCATGGCGGTGCCGTGCCCTTGCCCGTCGGTTCACCGCCAGCCGGCAGCCCAGGCAGGCGAGGAGGGCGGCCAGCACACCGGCGGGCCACAGCAGCGCGAAGCGGTCTGCGGCGGCGGACACCGAGCCG
Organism: Streptomyces sp. NBC_00637; assembly: GCF_045161545.1. NCBI lineage: Bacteria > Bacillati > Actinomycetota > Actinomycetes > Kitasatosporales > Streptomycetaceae > Streptomyces > Streptomyces sp. NBC_00637. The sequence continues at coordinate 384,244 of NZ_CP109047.1, forward strand.
CCGTGGACTCCGCAGGAGCGCAGCAGGTCGACGACGACGATGTGCAGGTGCTCGGACGGCATGGCCAGGCCGTAAAGGGTGAGCATGACGGCGAGGGCGAACGAGAGGCCCAGCGCCAGCCATACGGCAACCGCCAGCACCGGGGCCCGGTGGAGCCGGCTCGCCCGTACCAGCACCCGCGGGCCGGCCCAGGCGACGCATGCGGCGTAGGCGGCCAGCGACAGGGATGTGATCACGTCCCGGCGTCCCCGCGGGCGCTGTCCAGGGCTTGCCGCAGGGCCGTGATCTCTTCCTCGGACATGCCCTCGACGAAGTGCAGCAGGGCGGTTGGCCGGTCCTTGCTGACGCCGAGCCCGTCTTCCATCAGGGCCGCCGCATACGCCTCACGGCTGCGCTCGGGGGTGTAGAGCCAGGCGCGTCCCTCTTTGGTGCGCAGCAGCCAGCCCTTGCTGTGAAGGATGCCGGCGACGGTCATCACCGTCGTGTAGGCGACCGGGCGGGTCGTGTTGATGTCGTCGCAGATCTCGCGGACGGAGGCCGGCCGCCGCCATGTCCACAGCCGGTCCATGATCTCTGCTTCCAGATCGCCGAGCCGCCGCATCGTGTCAGGTCCTTCCACCCAGGTCGCCCGGTCATCGTAGACGCGAGTGCCGATGCGGTGATGCGCCCGGGACGGCCGTGGGCGCATCACCGCGCTCTCTCAGCTCTGTGCCGAACCCTTGCGGCGCGTGACCAGCCACCAGGCCCCGGCGCCGAGGAGGGCCAGAGCCGCGAGCACAGCGCCGATGACGACCCCGTTGGACTCGCTCTCGTCCTTCTTCGGTGCCGCGGCCGTCTCGGAGGCCGCGGCCGGGCTGGCCGATGTCTCAGCCGGCGGGGTCGGACTCGGCGTGGGACTCGCGGACGGGCTGGGGACGACAGGCTTGGCGCCCGGCGCGGCTGCCTTCAACTCCAGGACCGGGGCAGGCTGTTCGGGCTCGGCTCCGCCGTCGGACAGTTCGATCCAGCGGGAGATCTTGCCGTCGCTGTAGGTCTCGACGGTCTTGAAGGCGATCTCCTTCGCGTCCGGCAGCTGCCGCACCTTGATTTTATGCTCGGCGTCGACGCCGGCCTTCAGCGCCGGGCCGCCGACGGTGTACCCGTCATCGGTGGCCTTCAGCTTCCAGCCCTTGGGAGCCTCGTCGAGCGTCACGTCGGCAGGGGCGATGTCCTTGGGCAGGACGATGCGCAGTTCGGTGAAGCCCGCGTCGGCGGACTCGGCCTCGGAGACGAAGCTGAGGGTGACGTTCTCGGCGAGGGCCTGCGGGGTGTCGGCCTCGACCTCGGCGTGGGCGAAGGCCGGACCGGCCAGCGCCAGGGTGGCCGTCAGCGCGGCGGCGCCGGCGAGCGTGATGCGGCGTGCCGTTCGGGCACGGTAATTCGTGGGCATGGGGAACTCCTTGCCGATGGTGCCGGGCGGACCGAAGCCGCAGCCCGGTGAAGGGGACATTGCGGGACGTGGGTGCGTCCCGGTGGTCCCCTGCGCACCAGCGCGTGTTCCAGGGTGTACGTCCAAGCGGGCGGCGGGAGTTCGAGGCAGCCGGCCAGGCGCAGGACGGGCGGCTCGGTCGGCACAGGGTTGGGCAGGGGCGGCAGCAGGCGGGTCAGGAGGGCGGCCGCCACCCGGTGCAGGGTGCGGGTGGCGGCCAGCGCCGCCGCGATGGCCGTATCCGCACGGTGAAGGAGCCAGCCGGCGGCGAGCGCGGCGGCCACATGAGCGGCCGTCATCGCCGTCGAGGAGTGATGCCAGGCGTGCCCGTCGCCCATGGCCATGGCCGCGTGGCTGTCGCCCGGGCCTGACATGTGACCGCTGTCGGTGTGGTGGGTGCCGCCGAGCCAGGTCAGCGCGAGATGGAGCGAACCCTGAGCAGCCAGCGTGCAGGCGGTGACCGTGGCCAGGGTGAGACGGCGCCGTGCGAGCGGCCACAGAAGGACGAACTGCGCGACGGCGAAAACGCTCACCAGGCGCCAGGGCACCGCGCCCTCGGCGACCGCGTGATGGCCCAGGGCCGCCAGCACGCTCCCGACCAGCGCGAACAGCCCGGCCCGCACGCACGCCCCGGTACCACTCGGCCGCTCACCCGCGGTCCGGCCGTCCCGCCCGGCCACACGGTCACCTGGCACGCTCGCCCCCTCTCCCCCTCTCGCCTCGTCCTGTCAGACGCCGTCGCGGATCGCTTCGGCGAGCCGGTCCGGCGTGCGCGTGGAGAGGTAGACGTACGGCGTGGGGTCCTCGGGGTCGACGACCTCCACACGCACCGCGGTGGTGATGTAGCTGCGCATCACCATGTGCGCGCGCAGGTCCGCCTTGTACGTCCGCCACGCCCGCGCCTCCTCGCCTTCGAGGACCTCGGGCTCGCCGAGCGCGGTCAGGGGGATGCGGGCGTCGCCGACGACGAGCAGGCCGGCGACGACCCGGATGCGCATCGATCCCTGGTTGCTGACCACGAATCCGCCCAGCACGGTGCCCGCCAGCAAGCCGGTCAGGGCGCCGATCAGGCCGTAGGGCAGGAAGATCAGGGCCAGGGAGACGCCGAAGAGAAAGGCGATGAGCCACCAGACTCGCGGGGCGGTGAGACGTTCGTCGTAGGCGGGGGCCTTGGTGGTGGTCACTGCGGTCACCTTGTCATATACGTCGGAGCTGTGCGGTGTGTTCACAGCGCAAGGAAGGCGCTGGCGCGCGGGCAGGGGCTGATGAGGCATCGCATGGGGCTCGGTCCTCCCACGCTCAGTCGGACAGCCGGCCGTCGATGAGGGCCTTGAACGCCTCGTAGGAGGCCGGGGCCTTGACCATCTCGCCGTCGACGAAGAACGTGGGCGTGCCCCGCACCCCCAGACCGAGTCCGTCGCGCTGGTCGTCCTGCACACGGCCGGCCACTGCCGGGTCGGCGAGGGCGGCGTCGAACTTCTTCATGTCCAGGCCGAGTTGCTTGGCGTAGCCGCGGAAGACGTCCTGTTTCCAGTCCTGCGACTCGCCCCACTGCTTCTGGGTGGTGAAGAGCTTGGTGTACATCTCCTCGAACTTGCCCTGCCGGGCCGCGGCTTCGGCCGTGCGGGCGGCGAGTTCGCCGTTGCGGTGGCCGGGCATGGGGAAGTAGCGGGCGACGAAGGTGACGCGGTCGCCGTACTCCGCACGCAGCTTCTCCACGGCCGGGTAGTACGCGCCGCACGCCTCGCACTCGAAGTCGAGGAACTCCACGACGGTCAGTTCGCTCTTTGCCGGGCGGGTGAGGCGATGGCTGCTGTCGCGGACGGGCAGTGCCTCGGCGGCGGGCTGCACGTCCAGGCCACCCGTGCTCTGGTTCTCCGGGGCGAGCAGCACATAGGAGGCAAACGCCAGGGCGAATCCCGCGACGAGCACGGCGGCGGCGATCAGCTGCTTCTTCAGTCGTTTCACGATTCCTCGGCCTTACGGGAGTTGACGGTCCGGCGGTCGCGGGCGTGCAGGCCCGCGAGGTAGGCGTTGTAGGCGGCGAGCGGGTCGCCCGCGTCGGCGCGGTCGATCTGCCGGTCGACGCGGCGGGCCTCGCGCTGGTCGGAGCGCACCCACTGGATCGCCAGGATGATCGTGGTGAGCAGGACGGGGATGTCACCGGTGGCCCAGGCGATCGCGCCCGCGTTGTACTGGTCGTCCATCGGATACTCGACCCAGGGCCTCTCCAGCTGCGACCACCAGCCTTCACCGATCAACGCGGTGGAGCTCATCAGCGAGATGCTGAACCAGGAGTGGAAGGGCATCGTCAGGATCAGCGCGAAGAGCCGGCCCAGGTGGGGCGGGCGGCGGGGACCCGGGTCGATACCGATGATCACCCAGAAGAACAGCAGGCCCACTGCCAGGAAGTGCACCAGCATGACCATGTGCCCGAGGTGGCTGCGCATCAGGGTCTCGAACAGCGAGGTGTAGTACACGACGAACGCGCTGCCGATGAACAGCACGCTCGCCACCACGGGATGGGAGATCACCTTCACATAGCGGCTGTGGAGCAGCTTGAGCAGCACCTCGCGCGGACCGCCCGGTTCGCCCTTGAGCGCGGCGGGCAGCGCGCGCAGCGCGAGGGTGGCCGGGGCGCCGAGGACCAGCAGGATCGGCACGGTCATCGCGAGGATCATGTGCTGGCCCATGTGGACGCTGAAGAGCACCTTGCCGTAGACGGCGAGCCCGCTCATGGACGCCAGCACGGTCACCGCCAGCCCGGCCAGCCACGAAACGGTGCGCCCGACGGGCCACTTGTCGCCCCGGGCCCGCAACTTCCGTACGCCCGCCAGATACAGCAGCGCGGCCGCGGCCGTGCCGAAGGCGAACAACGGGTCGAAGTGCCACTGGGTGAACAGCGGTGTCCAGGGGAAGTCGCCGAGCGGCGGCGGCATGGGGAAGCCCAGCAGTTCCTCGGTGGGCGAGACCTCCCCGCCGGAGCCCGGGGCCGGGGTGCGCGACAGGCCCACCGCGAGCCCCATCGCCGCCGCCATCAGCACCAGTTCACCGGCCGCGAGCCGCACGAACGCACCCCGCCTGCCGTCCGCAAGCGCGGGCAGCGTGCGGCGGCGGTGCCACAGGCCGATGCCGCCCAGCGCAGCCAGCGCCACCGTCTTGGCCAGCACCAGCAGGCCGTACCGGCTGGTGAACACCTCGGCGGGGGACGGCAGTCGGACCACCGCGTTGACGAGACCGCTGGCCGCAACCGCCAGCAGCGCCCCGGCGGCAAGCGGGCTGAAACGCCGGACCGCGTCCGCCGCCCGCTCCTCCCGGCGCGCGGCGACGACCAGGACGAAGACCAGCCCGCCGACCCACACGGCCACACCGGCCACATGCAGGGCGAGACTGGCGACGGCCGCGTCGTGGTTGCCGGCAGCGGAGGAGTGCCCGGTGAAGGCGGGCGGCAGCAGCCCGGCCAGCGCGAGGACCAGCATGAGGCGGGCCCAGCGGGCGGTGCCGATGCCCACGCACAGCGTGGCGATCACCCCCGCCGAGGCCGCCATCAAAGCGTATGAGCGGCCCTGGGCGTCGGTGGTGACGAAGTCCGCCACGATCGCGGGGGAAAGCATCTTGCCGACGGGCTGGGCGAACAGGTCAGACAGGGTGAACACCAGCGCGGCCGCCGATGCCACGGCCCAGACTCCGGCCGCCGCGGCGGCCCAGGTGAGGTAGCGCAACTGCGTCGCCGTAAGCCTGCGACCGCCGGGCAGGAGGACGGCCACGAGCAGCAGCGCGCCCACGGTGGCCACGGCGAAGGCGTCCGTGAGGGTCCGGGCGACCGGAAGCCCCCAGGTCGTCAGGCCCCCGGCATCCTCGATGCCGGGGATGGCGGTCGCCGCACCGCCGCCGGCCCAGACGGCGACAACGGCCGCGGCTACGGACGCGAGTGCCCCGCCGGCGAGGACCACCGGCAGCCGGCTCGCCCGTGTCGGGTCGGCGTCAGTCGCCATGGCGGGCCTGCCTGTGCCGACGGAGGTAGAGGCCGGCGCCGAGGGCGGCCGCGGCCAGCACGCCGGCTCCAGCGAGGAGGGGCGTCGTGGATCCGGACGAGGTGCCGGCGTCGGCGGCGGCGTGCTCCGCCTTGGGCGTCGACGCCGTGGGAGGCGCGGCGGCTTGATTCGTGGGCGTGGGCGTGGGCGGGGAGCTGGGGGCGGCCGTCTCATTGACGGTGAAGGTGTACGAGCCGGAGACGGGGTGCCCGTCCTTGGAGACGACCCGGTAGCCGACCGTGTACCGGCCTGCCGTGGAACCTGACGTGAGCGCGAGGGTGACGGCCTTGCCGTCGGCCTGCGGCTCGCCGTCGGCGACGGATGTTCCCGCCGGGCCGGTGACGGCGACCTTGGCGTACTTCTGGGTCATCGGATCGCTGAAGGTCAGCGTGAGCTGCGGGGGCAGCCCGGCGAGCGTGGCGCCCTTGGCAGGGCTGGACGCTTCGAGGTCGGTGTGGGCGGCGGCCTGCGGTGCGGCGACGGCCAGGGCCGCGAGGGCGGCGGGTACCACGAGGACGCGTGCCGTCCTACGGGCGGCACGCCGGTCGGTGGCGAGCATGAAGGCGGGGCTCTCTGTCATCCCCGGCGGCGCGGGCCACCGGGACGGGCGGGGCCGGCCCGTCGAACCGGTCCGCGTGTCCTACCCGTCAGGGCAGGCAGGGACCGCCGATCGGCAGGGGCCGGCGAAGGGCGAGGGGGCTGTTCCCACGACGTGGGGGAGCCCGGCCCTCGTTGAGCCGCGCGAGCATGGCCGACTTCAGCGGCGAGGCGCTCTCGCGGACGCCGGTCTGGGGACCCGTTCCGTGGGCGAGGCCGAGCAGCGGCCAGACGAACAGCAGCAGTCGGCGTACGGCCATCAGTAGCGGCCTGCCCTGCCACAGGAGCTGCTCGGTAAGGCCCAGCAGACGGGCGGCGAGCAGCAGGGTGACGAGGTGTCCGGCGAGGAGCACGGCGGGCGGCGGGCCGGCGGCCGCGCCGTGCTCGATCAGCCAGGACAGAGCGCCGGGAGGGCCGTCCTGCGCCGTGATGGCGGCGCAGGCGCCGGGCAGCGAGTAGGCGGCGTGGAAGGCGAGTTGCGCTGCCGCGAGGGCGATGAGCAGTTGAGTGTCGGTGAGCCGCCGCCGCGTCAGGACGACCGCGCCGGGCACTGCCATCAGGACCATCGCCGCCACGACGGCCCACCGCGGAGCGTGGCCCTGTGACAGCAGGTGCCCGGCCAGTGGCAGCAGCACGCACAACGCGGCCAGCGCCGCGGCCCTCGTCCCGCGCAGCACGCCGGACGCCGGGGAGGCGGCGCGGTGCATTTCGAGCGGTCGCATGACGGTGCGGCTTTCAGGGCTTTCCGGGTCGCGCGGGCGATCACGGAGAGGGACGGGACGGCAGGGGCTGTAGTCGGCAGCGTACCCGCCGCCGTGTGCCGGGTTCGCCGCCGGGTCGCCCCGGTGGACACCGGCCTGCCCACCCTCGGAGCTGGTTGGTGTTTCCCCAGGTCAGGGGCGTGTTAACGGACATGACAACGGTCACCGATGCAGCCTTTGGTGATTGCCGGGGCCGTGGGTTTCACTACGAGTCAGGCATCCGTTGCGAGGGGGAAGGCACAGCATGAGCGAGCAAGGTCACGACGATGGCCCGGGGCATGATCACGGGGCGGGCGGGCACGCCGGGCACTCCCACGGGGTGTCGGCGGACGCCGACCGCCGCTGGCTTGCGATCGCGCTGACGCTGATCACGGTGTTCATGGCCGGCGAGGTCGTCGTCGGCATCATGGCCAGTTCGCTGGCGTTGATCTCGGACGCGGCGCACATGCTCACCGATGCCGCCTCCATCGTGCTCGCTCTGATCGCGATGCGGCTGGCCGCCCGCCCGGCCCGCGGCGGCTACACCTACGGCCTCAAGCGCGCCGAGATCCTCTCCGCCCAGGCCAACGGCCTGACCCTGCTGCTGCTCGGCGCCTGGCTGACCTACGAGGCGGTGGAGCGGCTGATCGACCCGCCCAAGGTGGAGGGCGGGCTGATGCTCGTCACCGCGCTCGCCGGGATCGTCGTGAACGTGATCGCCACCTGGTGCATCTCCAAGGCCAACCGTTCCTCCCTCAATGTCGAGGGCGCCTACCAGCACATCCTCAACGACCTGTTCGCCTTCATCGGCACAGCGATCGCCGCCCTGATCGTGGTCCTGACCGGCTTCGCGCGGGCCGACGCCATCGCCACGCTCGTGGTCGTCGTCCTGATGGTCAAGGCCGGGTACGGACTGCTGCGCGACTCCGGCCGGATCTTCCTGGAGGCCGCCCCCGCCGACCTCGACCCGGACGCCCTCGGCGACAAGTTCGTCGCCCAGCCCGCCGTCGTCGAGGTCCACGACCTGCACGTCTGGCAGATCACCTCCGGCCAGGCCGCCCTGTCCGCCCACATCCTGGTCGATCCCGGCGGCGACTGCCACGCCGTCCGCCGCGACCTGGAAGAACTCCTTCAGAACGACTACGGCATCACCCACACCACACTCCAGGTCGACCACGTCCCCGACCCCGTCCTTCAAGTGACCCGGCCCGGCGATGACCCGGCGCACTGCGAGGACCCGCACGGCCCCGTCCACCGGAGCACCCCGCACGCGCACTGAACCGTCGGCTCGGCGCCCCGCTCAAGCGGTCCCGCACTCCACGAGCCCTCGCGGTTGCAGTAGCTCAGGGCGGCGGCGATCCGGCGTTCCTGCTTGGCCTGCCGCCCTCAGTGACTTCACCGGGTCGGGCCCGCGATGTCCTCGCTCGTGCGGGCCTGACCGATGACGGGTTACTCAGGCCGGATAGGGGTCGTAGCAGTCCAGGGCCGGGTGATAGAGCACCTGCCAGGTGCGCGCATCGATGACGCCGCTCGGCGGCAGGCCGTGGCAGCCCTGGATCCACACGATCTTCTTCAGCATGACGGAGCCAAACACCCCATCAAGGGTGAGCTTGGGCGGCTGGCCTCCCCACACGTTGCTCAGGCATTGAGCCTGCTTGACCGCGGCCCCGGTCTGACCGTACGTAAGGGCGGGCCGAGACGTCGCTGAGATGTAGGAACACTTCTCGGGGACGGCTGCGGCGCCCTGCGGCACAGCCAGACCCAGCAACGCGGCTGTGCACAGCGCCGCGCCCAGGGTGACCAGCCTGCGCTGTCTCATGCCGCTCCCTCCGGCCCGGCAGCTTGCTGGGCGCCCGGGCATCCGAGGTCGAAGAGTACGCCCCATTTTCCCCACATTCGGCCAGGCCCGCGAGTTACGACCGGTACCGATCGCACACTGATCGCGGTCATGCACCAACGCTTCCCGAACGGCACATCTGGATCCGCCCGACCCGCAGTTGATGAACGCGGCGTAAGCCACACGGGCCATGAAGTCTTGTGCGGCAGGTGCGCTCGACGGCCGGTCCGCGGAGGGCAGGGACCATCGCCCTGGCCGACAGCCCGGAAGGTGCCGGATGGCCGACGTGGCGGATCGTAGCGACGCGGACGAGCCTGTCGGGGGGAGGTTGCTCCCTGCCGCACCCGCCAGGGTTAATACAAGACTTTCTGAATTCAGGATTTCCTGTATCGTCAAGGGGTGCTGTCCATCGCCACTGACATCGATGCGCTGGCCCGCTTCGGCCGCGCACTCGCCGACCCGATCCGCTGCCGCATCCTGCTCATCCTGCGCGAGGCCCCGGCCCACCCGGCCGATCTCGCCGACAAGCTAGAGATCTCCCGCACCCGGCTCTCCAACCACCTCGCCTGCCTGCGCGATTGCGGCATCGTCGTTGCCGTCCCCGTAGGCCGGCGCGTGCGCTACGAGCTGGCTGATGCCCGCCTCGGCCACGCCCTGGACGACCTGCGTGGCGCCGTCCTGGCCGTCGAGGCGGACCGCACCTGTCCGGACGCCGACGAGAAGGACTGCTGCTGATGTCCTTGCAGGTATCGCTCGGCCCCAGCCCGGCCCGACGCACCCAACTGGCCCGGCGCATACGGCTGCTGGTCGCCGCCACCATCACCTACAACGTCGTCGAGGCGATCGTCGCGATCACCGCCGGCACGATCGCCTCCTCCACCGCGCTGATCGGCTTCGGCCTGGACTCGGTGATCGAGGTCTCCTCTGCCGCCGCCGTCGCCTGGCAGTTCTCCGCCCGCGAGCACGCCGTCCGAGAAGCACGCGAGAAGACCGCGCTGCGGATCATCGCGGTCTCGTTCTTCGTGCTCGCCGCCTACGTCACCGTCGACTCCGTCCGCGCCCTGGCCGGCACCGGCGAGGCGCAGCATTCGACTGCTGGCATCGTGCTGGCGGCCCTGTCCCTGGCGGTCATGCCGTTCCTGTCCGCCGCGCAGCGCCGCGCCGGACGTGAACTGGGCTCCGCCTCCGCCGTCGCCGACTCCAAGCAGACGCTGCTGTGCACCTACCTGTCGGCCGTGCTGCTGGCCGGCCTGCTCGCCAACTCTTTGTTCGGCTGGACGTGGGCCGACCCGATCGCCGCCCTGGTGATCGCCGCCGTCGCGGTCAAGGAGGGCCGGGAGGCGTGGCGCGGCGACAGCTGCTGCGCGGTCCCCATGGGCCCGATGGCCGATACGGAGCAGGACAGCTGCGGTTGCGGCCCCGGCTGCTCGTGCTGCGGACCGCAAACGCAAGAGGAGGCGACGGCCCGATGACGGGCTGGGCCTGGGCGGCTCTGCTGCTGTACGGAATCTGGCTGCTGTCCGCCTTCGGGGTGCGCGCGGTGATCCAGCTCCGTCGTACTGGCGACGCCGGGTTCAGGGGGCTGTCGGGCCGGCCCGGCTCGGCCTCCTGGTGGGCGGGTGTGCTGTTCGTCGCGGCGCTGCTCGGAGCGGTGGCCGCCCCCGCGGCGACGCTCGCGGGACTGCCGCTCCTTCTCTCCGAGGCCCGGCCGGTGTATGCCACCGGGGCGGCGATCACCGTCCTCGGAATCGTCGGCACGCTGGCCGCCCAGACAGCGATGGGCGCCTCGTGGCGGGTGGGGGTGGACCAGGCCGAGCGCACGGCGCTGGTCACCAGCGGTGCCTTCGCCCACGTACGCAATCCGATCTTCACCGCGATGATGGTCAGCGGCGTCGGCCTGGTGCTGATGGTGCCGAACGTCCTCGCGGTCGCGTCGCTCGCCGCGCTGGTCGTCGCCGTCGAACTGCAGGTGCGCATCGTCGAGGAGCCCTACCTCCAGGCGGTGCACGGCGCGGCCTACACCGAGTACGGGGCGACGGCCGGGCGCTTCGTTCCCGGCCTGGGACGGCTGCGCCCGGGGACGCCGGGCCCGGACAGCGGGTGACGTCCAAGGCCGTGCACGAACCAAGAGGAGCCCAGACTCCGGCTCGCCGGAGACTCGCGGGTGTCCTGAAGTCTGTCAGCGGCAGCCCGAGCAGCCAAAGAGCGTCCGCGGATTCGCCCTCCTCCGGCCGTCCGAACAGTGCCCACGGCCTGGGTGCTGCCGTCCGGCCCGGCCGGACGGCAGCACCCCTGAGGTCAGGCCGTCACGCTGTCGCGCCGCGTTCCTTGAGCATGTCCGCCATCAGACCCACCTCGGCCTGCTGCCCCTCCACCATGCCCTGCGCCAGCCGCCGCACCTGCTCGGTCTTGGCCATCTCGGCCGCCGCCTCGGACATGCCGATGCCCCCCTTGTGATGCGCGGTCAGCAGCTGGAGATAGAGGATTTCCGCGGCCTTCCCCTTGGCCTCGCCCAGCTGGTCCATCTGCGCGTTGGTGGCCATGCCGGGCATGAGCGAACCGTCGTGCGGCTTGTACTCCATGCCCTCCATGCCCTCCATGCCGATCATGTCGTGCTCCATCCAGGACATGGGCCCCTCCTGAGAGGACTTCGGCAGGTCCCACACCTCCAGCCAGCCCAGCATCATTCCGCGCTGGTTGGCCTGCGTGTTGATGACGTCGTACGCGAGCCGGCGCACGTCCTCGTCGTCGGTGCGGTCGCGCACGATGAACGACAGCTCCACCGCCTGCTGGTGATGCACCGCCATGTCCCGGGCGAAGCCCGCGTCCGCGGACTGCTGGGACGGCACGGCGTCGGCGGAGCCGGCGGTCGGCCACAGCAGCACCGCGACGACGGCCAGTACGGCGGCGAGTGCCCCCGCGGCCAGCATCGCGACGGTGCGGCTGCCCTGCCGCCGCGCACCGGGCGCTGCATCCAGCTCAGTCTCGTGGGCCAGGTCCTCGTCTGTGCCGGTGCCGTTCATGCGCATGTCGTTCACGCTCACGCGGACTTGCCTCCGGTGCAGGCGGCGCCCGGTTCGGGGGTCTGCTTGCCCTGCACGTACTTGTCGAGGAATTCGGCCACCCGCGGATCGGATTCCTTCTTCACGTTCAGCTGGCGGCCCCAGGCGGTCAGCGTGATCGGCGAGGACTGCGCCTTGAGCGGGCTCATCAGCGTGTACGGGGTCTTGGCGACCTTCTCGGCCAACGCCTTGACGTCCGCCTGGGCGGCGTTGCCGTTGTAGGTGATCCAGACCGCGCCGTGCTCCTGCGAGTGCACGGCGTTCTCGGCCTGTATCTCCTGGGTGTAGACGTCACCGTTGCAGTTCTGCCAGACCTGGGAGTGGTCGCCGCCCGCGGCCGGCGTCATGGGGTAGTCGACCTTCTTGTCGACGTGGTTCTGGGTCAGCTTCGACCAGGTCTTCTCGCCGGAGACCGGGGCCGCCTTGGCCTGTTCCTTGCCGTTGGCGGCGTCGATGAGGTACCAGCCTCCACCCGCGAGCCCGGCCAGGATCGCGGTGGACGCGACGATGGTGATGATGCGGTTGCGGCGCTCACGGGCCCGCTCCGCGCGGCGCTGTTCCTCTATCTTGGCGCGGCGGGCTGCCGTCCTGTCCTTGTTCGCGTTCTTGTTCTTGCCCGTGGTGTTCTTGGTTTTGGGGTTGCCGGAGCCCATGGAAAGGTCCCTTTCGTGCAAGCAGAATCGACGGATGCGATGGCGAAAAACGGGCATCCGGTCTAAGTCCGCAGCACTTGCAGGGTGTACAGGTCCGGCGCACGCGGCGCCGCTGGGCGCTTCCTGACCGCAGCAGCCGGGAAGGCGGCCGGCCGTACCTCCACGCGGGCAGGCCATGCCTGCGGCAGGGGGTGGGGCACCGGTCCAGTGGTTGGGGTGTCCGCCGCAGCCTCAGTGCCGCACCGGCCGTGGCCGGACGAGGCACAGGCATGCTCGGGGATGCCGCCGTCCAAGGCGCCGTACGCGGACGATACGGCCAGAGACTGTGGGACGTGGCCGTGCGTACACAGGCACGCCACGCCCAGCACCGCGGCCAGGGCCACCAACAGGCCCAGCACCACGGAACCGGCTGCCCGCCGTGAACTCATCGTCAGGCCCACTTCCGGAATTCTTCCGTCTCCCAGCAGGTGAACGTACGGCGGGTGAGGTGGTTCTGGTCGGCCCGGCGGCTCCCGACGTTCCATCGACGGTCTTCCAGGGCCGATGCGAGGACAAGCCGTTCGCCAGGGTAGCCGAGGACGAACACGGTGTGGTGCTTGAAGCGGGACATCTGGACGGCCCGGTCTTGGCACACAGATCGTGTCCGGTACTCCCGCCCCCACGGTGACGGGAGCACCGGGGCGGTGCCCCGATCAATCCGCTGGCACCGACGTCGTCGGCCCAGTGTGGGGACGGACGGGGGTCATGACCGCGAGGAGCAGTGACCTCGGCGCCCCGATTGCTGTCTCGCGCCCACACCACACCGGCGCGGCGCCGACGCCGGTATACAGCGAGTCGGTCTCCGCCCCTAGCGGACGTGGATGAAGAGCTGCGGGCGCTGCGTTGGTGGCGGTCGTGTGGGTGCCTCAACCGCCCGAGCCTGGGTAGCGGTGGCGACCGTATCGCTGCGTGGTGTGGGCCGTCCGGGTGATTGGTGCTGTTGAGTGGATCGGACGCTCGAGTTTCCTCTTACGGTCGTGTTGTGCGCCCGCCCTGTAGCAGTGCCCTGCACCGCAGCCTTCTCGGTGTGCTGTTGGCCTGGCTGGTGTTGGGATGCGCATCGACTGCGCTCGCAGGGGCCCGTCCGGGCGTCGACGGGCGGTGCTCTTCCATGGCACGGGAAGCCGCAGTCTCGGCCCTCTCCATGAGTCCCCGGCACGCTGACGTCCGGGCCGGAGCCGTTTCGCGTAAGGCCCCGGGCGCGGGGGCTTCCACCTGTATGTCGGGCGGGCACTGCCTCCCGGCTTGTGAAGGAACCGGGCGCGTTCTGCTGCCCCTCGCCGACGACGCTCAGGCCGGCGATCCACTGGTACCCGTTGACGTGCCGGCACCGGGGTCGGCACAGATCGCCAGCCGACCCGGCGCCCCGAGTCCCTATTTACTGCGCGTGATCCGGACGTAGGACTCCCCCCAGGGACTCGGCGCTGATGCTCGCGGCGTCGCACTCCGGTGCGTCTCCTCGTGAGTCCTCGCGCCTGTGCGGACTGCCGCCGTTGACGGCGGCCCCCCTTTGAGTCCCCTGCTGCCGTGCCCTCAAGCCCGCGTCACATGGGGAGTTCACCATGCCCGAAACACGTCTGCCCGCAGAGTCCGACCAGTCCGACGGGGCCGCCGCGCGGTTCCTCGTAGAGCCGCTCACCGACCGGTGCCGGGAGGTCTTCGAAGCGGGCGCCCACGCGTGCGTGGGGATCAGCCCGTTCAACAGCTACTTTTCCGCCGAGCGCATCGCTGCCCTGGCCCGCTGGGCGCTGGGCGCTTTCAAGCGGGTGCACTTCTTCGTCCCGGACACCGCCGCGGCGTACACCCTGGAGGCGCTCGGGTACGCGCCGGAGAGGGCGGCGTGGAAGGCGCGCCGTCAGGGCCAGTACGTACGGAACAAGATCACGCGGGCCTTGGCCGCGGCCGGCATCGACGAGCCCGACGGGCAACTGCTCGACGGGCAGGCGCTGGCGGAGAACGCCGCTTACCGGATTCTGCAGGAGCGGATCGAACAGTGCAGTCGAGAGGATTCCGTCTTCTTCCGGGCCTGCCTGGGGGCTTCGGGCTGGACGCTGGAGCGGCGGCTGCCCGCCGGACAGGAACCGACGCATGAGCAGTTGTGCAGCGCGGTGCGGTACTTCCTGGCGGAACTGCCGCTGTTCCTGGACACCCCAGGGATCACGGGAGAGCCGGCCTCGGTGTTCTGCTATCACCAGGTGCCGGACTTCCTCGACGATCTCTTCCGCCACCGCTTGAGCCTGTGTCCAGCTGATGGGCAGGGCTTTGTGCGCGTGTCGGAAGTGACGCGCTGAGCGGGAGCGCACGCACCGTGTGCCTGGACGGCGCCCCCTGGTCGGCAAGTACCATGCTGCTTAGGTTTTCGTGGACGGAGGCGGCCGGGATGCGGGGATTCGGCGAACTGGAACAGGCGATCATGGATGTCGTCTGGGCCGCGGGCGCGCCGGTGACGGTGCGCGAGGTGCTGGAGCAGCTGAACGGCCAGCGGCCGCAGCCGCTGGCGTACAACACGGTGCACACCGTCACAGAGATCCTGCATCGCAAGGACTGGCTGTCGCGTGCCAAGGACGGGCGGGCGTTCCGGTACGAGGCGACGAAGAGCCGGGAGGAGTACGCGGCCTCGCTGATCGACCAGGTGTGGGCGAGCGGTGCGGACCGTACCGCGACCCTGGTCAGGCTGTTCGACGAGATGGACGCCGGCGAGGTCGCCGAGCTGCGGGCCGCGCTCGCCGCACGGAGCAGCGAGGGGGGTTGGCCATGAGAGTCGCCGTCCTCCTCCTCGCCTACGCCGCTGTCTTGGGCGTCCTCGGTCCCGCATGGCTCGCCCGCGCCTCCTGGACGTCGCGGGCGCCGCGGCTGGGGATCTGGGCCTGGCAGGCCCTGACCGCCACTGTTGCTGTCTCCGTCGCGCTGGCTGGGCTGGCCGTCGCGGTGCCGACCGTGCCGGTCAGCGGCAATCTCGCCGAAATGCTGCAGGCGTGCGTGATGGCGCTGCGGGCCCAGTACGCGGTGCCGGGCGGGGCGGCGGTGGCGGCGAGCGGCACGGTGCTGGCGCTGGCCCTGGTGGGCCGCGTCGGCTGGTGTCTGACCGCCGGTCTGGTGCGGGCGCGGCGCGAGCGGTCCCGGCATGCTGCCGTGCTGTCACTGGTCGGCAGCCACCGGAGTGACCTCGGTATCACCGTGCTGGAAGACGCTCGCGCGGCGGCGTACTGTCTGCCCGGCCGCGGTCACCGGGTGGTGCTGACCACGGCGGCGCTGACGGCGCTGGAGCCGAAGGCGCTGGATGCCGTGATCGCTCATGAGCGGGCGCACATCCGGCAGCGGCACCACCTGGTGCTGGCGTATGCCGAGGCGCTGGAGCGGGCCTTCCCCCGGGTGGCGCTCTTCCGTACGGCCGCCGGTGAGACCCGGCGGCTGGTGGAGATGGCCGCCGATGACGAGGCGACGGCGCGTTCGGGCGCACTGACCCTGGCCGCGGCCCTGGTGGACCTGGCCGGTGCCGGGGCGCCGGTGGCTGCCCTGGCCGCGTCCGGCGGGCACGTGTCCGGGCGGGTGCGGCGCCTGCTCGGTCCGCGGCGGCCCCTGCACCGGGCCGCCGCCTGGGCCGGTGCGCTCGCGGTGGCCGCCGTGCTGGCACTGCCGCTGGTGCTGGCCGCGGAGCCGGCTGTGGCGGCGACCGGCATGAACGCGTGCCCGCTGACCGAGGCCCCCGTCGCCGCGGCCCCGCAGATGCCCGGCTGAGCGAGCGGAGCCCGTCACACGGCCGGTCTGGCCGGGCTGGTAGGTTGACCGCCACGCTCTCCTAGTGAACTTAGGTATTTGGGATGTGTGGTGTACGGGCCCGCTGGGCCGCTCGTCTGGCGGCCGCGGTGCTGCTCGCTCTGGCCGGACTGCTGTCCGCGACCACGTCTGCGCAGGCTCACGCGGTGCTGCTGTTCGCCTCCCCGGCCATCGAGGGTGCCGTGCCGACGGCGCCGAAGGAGATCTCCCTCGTCTTCGACGAGCCGGTGCAGCCCAGCGGGGCCAGGGCCCTGCGGGTGTCGGCGCCGGACGGGAAACAGGTGACCCTCGGCAAGATTGGCCGCAGCGAGGGCGGCAGGCAGCTCACAGCGCCGGTCCGCTCGACGGTGGCACCCGGTGTGTACACGGTGTCCTGGCAGGCGATCGCGCTCGACGGCGACGTGATGGGCGGCACCTACCAGTTCGCGGTCGGGTCCGCGACGGCCGCTCTCGCGGTCGGCGGATCCTCGGGCGGACAGCAGGTCGCCGGGGCTCCGGCGACCGCTGTGCTGCGCTGGGTGCTGTTCGCGGCGTTCGCGCTGACGCTCGGCTCGTTGGTGGGTGAGTGGCTGACGGCCCGGCGGCGCGTCCCGGAGAGGGCGGCCACGGTCCGGTCCTGGATGGCGCCCGGGGCGGTGGCGGGCGTTGTGGCCTCGATCGGACTAGCGCTCCTGATCGCCGGGGGCGGCAGCCTGGTCCGCGGCGTCACCTCACCGTCCGGGGCCGCGCTGTTCGACGGGCGGCCCGGCATTCTGGCCCTGGTCGAGATCGCCGGCTGGCTGGGCTCCCTGATCGCCCTGCAACTGAGGCAGAAGCAGGCGGCGGTCGCCGCGCTGTTCACGGCGGTCGTGGCAGAGGGCTTGCGGGCACATCCGGCGGCCGAGTCCGCGGTGTGGGGGCCGGTGCTGACCACCGTCCATCTGGCCGCGGCGGCGGTGTGGATCGGCGCGCTCGTCCATGTGCTGCGGGTGGGCCGGGCCTGGCGGTGGGCGCCGCCCGCACGGGCCGCATTGCGTGCCTACGCCCGCATCGCGTTGGCGCTGGTCGTGCTCGTGCTGCTGACCGGCACGCTGTCGGGCCTGCTGCTGGTCTCCCCGCTCAAGCTGTGGGACACGAACTTCGGGCGGCTGCTCACCCTCAAGCTGGCCCTGGTGGCGGGCGTGTGCGCCCTGGCGCTGGCCGCCCGGCGGCGGCTCGCGAGCGGTGCGCCGCGTCAGCTGGCCCGCGTCGAGGCGTCCGCGCTGGTGGCGGTGCTGGCGGTCACCGCGTGGCTCGGCGTGACGCAGCCGCCCCGGGACGCGAACGCCGCCCTGCCGTTCGCCCCGCCGCCGAGCGGGAACGCGATCACCGTAGGCGGGCGGGCCGACCAGATCGGCATCGCCGCCACCGCGAGCCAGGGGCAGGTCGTCGTACGGCTGACCGCCCCGGACACCGACCTCGACAACGGCGGGACGTCGGACCTGTCCTACGAGGCCGGGCTGACCCTGACCACGCCCGGCGGCAGCAGCCGCGCGCTGGCCGTGCGCGGCTGCGGCGAGGGCTGCTTCTACGCACCGGTGACCTGGCGCAACGGCCTGAACCTGCTCACCGTGCGGGCCGGCGCCGACGGCTGGGGCGGCGGGCGGGACACGCTGCGGGTGATGTGGCCGGCGCGCCCGGACGCGGCCCTGCTCAAGCAGACCGTGAAGGCGATGCGCGATGTCGGGACGTTCACGCTGCACGAGCAGGTGGCCAGCGACACCGCCCGCACCGCGGTCGCGCCGACGAAGCTGCAGGTCACCGGCGACCAGTTCGTCGACTCCGAGCCGTACGCCAAGGGAAGCGCGCCACTCAGCTCCCGCTTCACCGACGCCGAGGGCAACACCGTGCTGGCCCTCGGCTTCCCGGGCGAACGCCTCGCCCTCGAACTTACGCTGGACAAGCAGCACCGCGTCGTACGGGAGACGCTCGTCGCCCCCAACCACTTCATCCGCCGCAGCTTCACCTACCCCGAACCGGAGGGCGACCACGGGGACGGACATGATCACGGCGACGCGTCCGGCGGACAGTGACGAGGACGGGACGAGCAGCATGGCCAGGGTGACGCGAGCGGCCCGCCGGGGACTCCGGCGCGGTGCGCGGCGCCCTGCGCACGCACTGCTCGCCCTGCTGCTGGCGGTCCTCACCGCGAGCGCGGTTGCCTGCGGTGTGACGACGGCTGCCGGGCCGTCCTCCTCCATGGCCACCATGGGTCACACATCGATGGCCGGGGACGTCCGGGCCGTGATGGCCGTGGAGAGCGGCGGGCCCGACACGTGCCCCTCGCTTGCCGGCAGCCCGCACGAGGACGTCCGTTCGTCCGGCGACTGCGGTTCGGCCCACTGTGCTCAGGCGGCCGGTCAGCCCCGTTCCTCTTGTTGCGACAGTCCGGGCCAGAACGGCGTCAGCACCACCGCGCCGGACATCGCGCCCCCAGCGGTTTCAGGCCCGGACGCCGGGCACGTGCTGGCGGCATCCTTGCCACGCTGCCCTGGTGCCCCCGGCAGTGGGCCAGGGCCTCCCGACCTGCACCAGCTCCAACTGCTGCGCATCTAGGCGCATCCAGCCGACGCCCGCCCCAGTTCGCGACGGCCTCGGCATTCCGCGCTCTTTGACCACACAGCGCAGCACCGCCGTGCCCCCAGACGGGACGGCGGGGACAAGGACTTTCCCATGGCATCCGCCAAGAGCACGAACCCCGGCAAGGACAAGAACACGAACAGGCCCTCGGGCAACAAGCCGTCGGGCAAGGAAAGGGCCGGCGCCCGACGGGCCCGAATAGAGGAGCAGCGCCGCGCCGTGCGTGCCCGTGAGCGCCGTATCCGGATCATCACCATCGTCGCGTCCACGGCGATCCTGGCCGGGCTGGTGGGCGGCGGCTGGTACCTGATCGACCAGGCCAACAACAAGGAGAAGGCCCAGGCGGCCCCCATCTCCGGCGAGAAGACCTGGTCGAACCTGAGCCGCAACCACGTCACCACCAAGGTCAACTACCCCATGACCCCGCCGGTGGGCGGCAACCACGCCCCCATCTGGCAGGACTGCAACGGCAACGTCTACACGCACCAGCTGCAGAACGAGAACGCGGTGCACGCCCTGGAGCACGGCGCGGTCTGGGTCACCTACAACGACAAGGCCAGCCAGGCCGATGTGAAGACCCTCGCGGCGAAGGTGCAAAAGACGCCGTACACCCTGATGAGCCCGTACAAGAGCGAGTCGTCGCCGATCACACTGTCGGCCTGGGGGCATCAGCTGAACGTCGCGTCGGCGTCCGACAAGCGCGTGAACGAGTTCTTCGACACGTACGTCCAGGGCAAGCAGACGCCCGAGCCGGGCGCGGCCTGCACCGGTGGGAAGTCCTCGTGAGCGCGGCCGACCTCGACGCGGACGAGGCACAGGATGACGAGGCGTACCCGGAGGAACAGCGCAGCACGCGCAGGCTGTCCCGACTGCTGATCGGCGGAGCCCTCACCACGGTGCTGGCCGTCGTGGCGTTGGTCGCGATGCTGCTGTGGCCGTCCGGCGGCAGTGGTGCCGTGGCTGTGCCGACGCAGGACTCGGTGGACGCCGGCTTCGCCCGCGACATGGCGATCCATCACCAGCAGGCGGTGGAACTGTCCTTCATCGTGCGCGACCGCACCAGTAATGAGGACGTGCGTCGGCTCGCGTACGACGTCATCAACACCCAGGCCAACCAGCGCGGCATGCTGCTGGGCTGGCTGGACGTGTGGGGCTTGCCGAAGTCCTCGCAAAAGCCGCCCATGTCCTGGATGAAGGGCGACATGAGCGGCATGAAGGGGATGGCGGGCATGGAAGGAACGGACTACAAGCCGCACGACGGCTCCCTCATGCCTGGCATGGCCACCAACACCCAGATGGACCAGCTGCGCAAGGCCAAGGGGAAGGCCGCGGAGATCCTCTATCTGCGGCTGCTGACCGCGCACCACACTGGCGGCATCGCCATGTCCCAGGCGGCGGCCCAGATGGCGAAGACCGAGCAGGTGCGGGATCTGGCCCAGAGCATGGTGGACAGCCAGACAGGGGAGATCAAGATGATGGCGGACATGCTCAAGCAGCGCGGCGCCACCGCGTGAGCGCCGCGGTGTCTCCCGGCCCGTACGCCGCGACCGCACGAGCAGCCAGGTAGTCAGGTGAGGAGAGCGATGGCACACCCGCGGCTTCCGTTGCGGCGGTCGGCCGGTGCCGGCTGGCTGCCGCGGATCGAGTGGGGCTGGGAGACGCGGAACGCCCGCTGGTGGGGGCTGGGTGCGGTAGGTGCCGTGGTGATTGGGGCCGGGGTGGCGATGGCGGTGTGGGGGATGTTCCCCGTCGACCTGCACGAGCCGACGCACTACGCCGGGATCATGGCGCCGACCTGCGGGCTGACCCGCTCGGTCGTGGCCGTCTTCCGCGGCGACGTGGCGGCGGCCTGGCGCTACAACCCGGCCGGGCTGCTGGTGGCCGTGGTGTCGGTCGCCGTCCTGGCCCGCCTGGTGGCGGGTTCGGTGGCGGGGCGCGGGCCGGTGCTGCGGGTGCGGCCGGGCCGCCTGGGGTGGACCGCGCTGGGTCTGGCCTTGGTGGCACTGGAGATCCACCAGCAGGGCCAGGCGCAGCTGCTGATGACCACCGGGCTGCGCTGACCAGCCACGTCGGTGTGGTGCGCACCCGTCGGGTGTGCGTCCGCCGTGCTGGAGACGGTGCGCAGGTCGGTGGCGTCGTCCACCGCGAGGCGGCAGCGGCGCCGGTCGCCGGTCAGGTGCCTGCGGGCCTGGTCGACCGCGACCGCGCGGAAGCCGTCCGGGATCAGCGGGGTGCCGTAGCCGGAATCGCAATTCAGTTCGACCACTTCCGCTCCGGGCGGCAGTGGACCGCACGTCGGCTGGAACAGGTTCGGCGTCTCGTCCACGCGATGGAGCCGCTTCAGGCAGGGTTGTCGACCGGTGCCCTACCTGCACGCCTGCCAGGGGCCATTACGTCTTCTGGCCGGGCCGAAACGGCAGGTGTGGCGGGTGGAGGGGCCTATCTCGCCTGTGTTCACGGGCTCGCCTACCGTCCGTAAGCCGCCCGAGTCGGCCGCTTCCTGCCTGGCACCGGCCGACTGCCGTAGGAGGCGATCAACAGGCCGCAGTGGACCGCGCGCTTTCAACGGGATGTGACCGTCATGAACGCGGGACCTGGGACACGGGGGTCGCTGCGCCGTCGGGCGCTGACCTGGCAATGCGCCCTGTGTCCTCAGCTTGGGTCTCGCCGGGTACTGCCGGTGAGGATGGTGCAGATGGCGTCCTGGTCGCAGGCGCCGGGGTTGGTGGTGGCGGCGCGCGCAGCGTCTGGCGGGTGGCGGCAAGTTCGGCCATGCGCCGGTCGATGTCGTCAAGGTGCTCGGTGATCAGTGCGGTGACGTGGGTGCAGGGGGCGTGGCCGTCGTCGCGGAGGGTGAGGATCGAGCGGATCTCGGCGAGGGTGAGGCCGGCGCGCTGGGCGTCGCGGATGACCGCGAGGCGGGTGACGGTGTGGTCGGGGTAGTCGCGGTAGCCGCATGGGGTGCGTGGTGGGGCGGGCAGCAGGCTGCTGTCCTCGTAGAAGCGGATGGTCTTCGTGGTCAGCCCGCTGCGGGCGGCAAGGTCGCCGATACGCATGCTTCCAGGCTAGCCCTTGACCTTCCAGTGCGCTGGAAGGTCTACGGTCGGACGGTATCGAGTGATGCCCTGGGAGGACGAGGCGGATGCGGGTCACGGTGCTGACGGTGGCGGACTGCCCGAACGCACGGCCTGCGGTGGAGCGGGTCACCGCTGCACTGGACGGCCGGCCGGCGGAGGTGGAGCTGGTCGAGGTGGGCGATGCGGCCGAGGCCACCCGGCGGGGCATGCACGGCTCGCCCACCATCCTGGTCGACGGGACCGATCCGCTCGCGTCGCCGGGCACGCTGCCCAGCATGTCGTGCCGTCTGTACCGGGACGAGGACGGCACGGTGTCCGGGGTGCCGAGCGAGGAGGCCCTGCGTCAGGCCCTGGCCGGGGCAACCGGGTGCGGTCAGGGTTCTGCGGTGTCGGACTGCTGCGCGCCGGACGGGATGGACGTGGTCGGCCGGGCCGGCCGGGGTCGCCGTGCGCCCGCCGAGCGCGGCCTGCGGGCGGTGCACCAGCAGGTGCTGCGGTACTTCGCCACCACCGGGACCGCTCCCGAGCCGCAATCGCTCCACGCGGGGGCGGCCGGGACCGGCCGCAGCATCGAGGGGGTGCTGGCCGAGCTGGCGGACGAGGATTTCCTCACCCTGGACGACGCCGGGCGCATCCGTGCCGCCTATCCGTTCTCCGCCGTCCCCACCCGGCACCGGGTCCGCATCGCCGACCAGGTGGAAGTGTGGTCGATGTGCGCGATCGACGCCCTCGGCATCCCCGCCATGCTGGGCCAGGACGTGGTCATCTCCTCCACCGACCCGGTGACGGATGAGAGCGTCACCGTGACGTCGACCGCCGGGACCATGCGCTGGGAGCCGAGGGACGCAGTGGTGGTCGTAGGGCAGCGCCCCGGGGGCGGACCGGCGGCTACCGCCTGCTGCGACGCGCTGAACTTCTTCACCTGCGCCGAGACCGCCCGCGCCTGGCTCGGGCGGCAACCGGACGTGTCCGGCCGCATGGTCGCCCAGGCCCAGGCCGAGCGGATCGCCCGGCAGACCTTCGGACCGGTGCTGGCCCCCTGATGCCGTCAGACCCAGGCGGCCCCGTCGTCGGGCCTCTCGGGCAGCGGCCGGCTGATCCGGTCTTGGGGCAGGACCGGCTTGGGGCGGCGCGGTTCGCGCACCCCCATCCCGCCCGGGCCCGCGCCGCCGGTATCCGGGCAGACGGGATCGAGCCGCAGCACCCGCAGCGCACCCGCCGCCCAGCCCAGCACGACCGCCGCGGCCACGGCGCCCAGCACGGGCAGCAGACCCAGAGCGCCGCCGGCCACCACCAACGCCACAACCAGCAGCCACGCCGCAGCGGTGCGCCGCATGCACAGCCGATAGGTGATCACGGTGCGGCCCAGCCGGGCGATCGAGCGCGGCCCCTGCCACGCGGTGCACGGCCGCCGGCCACACGGGGTGCAGGCCGTACAGCGGCCCTTCGGCTTGCAGGACTTCCTCGACACGGCCGCCTCCCACATAGCGGACCTAGGCTCACCCCCAGAGTGGAGGGCGCGTGGCAGGGGCAGCAACCCTTCGCCCGCTGTTGCATCGGCCCCGTGCGCGGGCTGTCACTCGGTCCCGTCGTCTGTCCTCGGAGTCGACGGCGTCCCGGTCACGCAGCGGACGTAGGCCCCACCCCTTGCACGCCGACGCCGCCCCCAGCCGGTGTCCGCGCTACTCACCGCTGCGCTCGCCTGCTATCGGCCGGTGACGTCGAGTTCCGCATACATCCCGGCCAGGTAGTGACCGGGCAGGTTGCACACCAGCTGGTAACGGCCGGGGTGCACGGTCAGGGTGGTCCACCCTGCGGCACCGGGAGGGAGGCCGTCGCCCGCGCCCGCCCGGCAGCTGCGGGAGACCTCACCGAGGCTGCCCGCCTCGTCGATCTTCCCGTCCGGGTGGGTGGGACGCTCCCCGATGCTCCGGCCCGGTGCCAGCGGCAGCACCACCACCTCGTGCGTCATCATCGGGCCGGCGTTGAACACCCGCAGCGAGATCACGCCGCTGAGGCCGTGCCCGGGTGGGCCACCAGCCGCATCATGCCCATGCCGTATCGGCCTGGAGTGCCGCCCATCATGCCCGGTCCCATGTCGCTCTCGGTCACCTGCACCACATGGCCCGGCAGGGCGGGCACACCGCAGCGCGCACCTGACGCCTGCCAGCCCGCAGGAACCGCACCACGCAGTGCGCCCGTGGCAGCGAGCGACAGCGTGGTGGCGATGCCCAGCACCAGTGCGGCAACCGCCCCCGCGATGACCATCCACATCCCGCGTCGGCGGTGCGCGCTCACCGGTGCTCCCGCAGCAGTTCGAGGCGGCGCTGGTAGTCGTCGTCATCGATTTCTCCGCGGGCGAACCGCTCGGCGAGCAGGTCCTCGGCCCGTCCGCGCCCCCACCCCGTCTGGTCCGAGGTGGGGGGCCGACCGGGCTCGTGGTCGCGACGGGCGCTCGTGAAGTAGTGGACGAGCGCAACCACCCCGGCGATCAGCAGCGCCCAGAACAGCACCGTGATCACGGTCATGAAGAGCCAGCCGGTCCAGCCCCAGCCGCCGTCGTACCACATCATGCCGATCACCTACCCAGCGTGTATCTCCTCTCTCCAGCATGCCTCCGAAGCGACTTAGGTGCCGGGCGGCCAGGTCTCTTCTCGCCGGGGCCGAGCAGCCCCGGAGCTCCGTCCTCTTCGGCTGACTGCACCCTGCGCGACTGCACGACGTCCTTGGCGCTCCCCGCACCACCCGGTGCCTGGGCACGGACGGCGTCCGGGGTTGTCATCGGCCATCGTCCCGGGGATTACCGTCGAGATGGGGTATCGATCGGTCTGTGTGCGTTGCGTGCCACTGCTGCCCGGCGCGGTTACGGAGGTGCTTCCGGCATCGTTCTGCCCCGCGGAGGGCGACAGGCCAAAAACCGGCTCGATCCCGTCCCATCCAGCGAGAGGCGCTCCCGATGTCCAGCACCAACGATCGCTCCGCGCGGCTACGTCGCTACTGGGACCGGCACGCCCGCTCCTACGACCGGCAGATGGGCTTCTTCGACCGGCATCTGTTCGGCGACAGCAGGAGGTGGATCTGCTCCCAGGCCACCGGGCACGTCCTGGAGATCGCCATCGGCACCGGCCTCAACCTGCCCCTCTACCCGGCCGACACCGACCTCACCGGGATCGAGTGGAGCCCGGCCATGCTGGACATCGCCCGCCGGCGTGCCGAGCAACTGGGCCGCGCCGTCGAGCTGCGCGAGGCCGACGCCCAGGCTCTGCCGTTCCCCGACGCCTCGTTCGACACCGTCGTGAGCACCCTCTCGCTGTGCGCCATCCCCGACGAGCGGCGGGCGGTCGCCGAGATGGTCCGGGTGCTGCGCCCCGGCGGCCGCCTGCTGCTCCTCGACCACGTCATCAGCTCAGCCTGGCACGCTCGCGCGGTACAACGTCTCCTGGAACTGGTCACCGTCCCGCTGGGCGGCGAGCACTTCCGGCGCCGCCCGCTCAGGCACGTGCAGGCCGAGGGCCTTCAGATCGAGCAGCGGGACCGGTTCAAGCTGGGCATCGTCGAGCGCATTACCGCACGCAAGCCCGCCTGACGCCGACGATCACCGTGGTGACGGGGCGGCCGAGGGAGTCTCGGCTGCGATGCCCTTGATGATGGGGAGGAAGTCACGGTAGGTCAGCGGGCCGATGGACAGTGCGGCCACCTTGCCCGTGCGGTCCAGAACGTAGGTGGTGGGGACGGCTCGGGGGGCGAGGCGCTTGAAGCCGATCATCGTACGGCTGTCCGGGTCGAAGACGCTCGGATAGGGGATGCCGTAGTCGCGCTCGAACCCGATGGCCGCGGACTTGCTGTCGCGGATGTCGACGCCGAGGAACTCCACCCCCAGCGGCTTGGTCTCCTTGGCGAGGCGCGCCAGCTCCGGAGCCTCCTCGCGGCAGGGCGCGCACCACGAGCCCCACACGTTGATCACCACGACATCGCCGCGCATCCGCGCGATGTTGGCATGCTCACCGGTCAGAGTGGTGCCCTTCAGGGTGGGTGTGAGGGTGCGCTCGCCGGGTTTGAGGTAGTTCGAGGAACTGCCTTTGGCCGCCCCGGGGTTCGTCCCTCGGCTGCTGCTGTCCTGGCCCTGAAAGGTGCCGCAGGCGGTGACCGTGCCGGTGGCGGCCAGGGCGAGGAGGGCGGTCAGGGCGGTGCGCCGCGAGGGTCCCGCGGGACGGGGGATGACCGGGGACCGTCGCGGCCGTATCGGTGTGGTGCTCAGCGTGGCTCACCCTTCGGGAGTGGGCCGGATGCCCGTTTGCCGCCTGCTGCCCGCAAGTCGAGTTCGTGGTGCAGGAGTTGCACCTCCTCGCGCAGCCGCTTGATCTCCGCGTCCGTGGCGTCCGGGGCGGTGCTGTGGGAGGAGGTTTGCGACTGGGTCTGCTGCGGCGTTGTGTGGCAGCCGCGGCCCTGGCGCATGGGCCGGACGCAGAAGACGTACGTGAGCGCGGCGGCCGCCACGGTGGCCAGCAGCGGCAGGACGTACGCGGTCACGGCGTGCGCTCCCGGTCCTGCGGGCCGGGCTGCGGCGTGACTTTGGTGCGCAGGTCGGCGACCTCCTTGCGGAGGAGATCCAGTTCCTGCTCACGCGGATCGCTTCCGGCCGGTGGGGCGGCCTGGTCCTTGCGGCCCCCCTTCATCATGAACCACATCATCGCCCCCATGCCGACGGGACAGGCCAGGGCGGGAAGGACGTAGAGGAACTGACTCATGACGAACTCCTGTCAGAAGTACGGCGTGCAGGGGCCGCCGCGCTGGTGAGCGCACGGCGCAGGCGACGTTCGGAGAGCCGCCCGTAGCCGAAGGGTTCGCCGTCGAGGAGGATGCCGGGGGCGAAAAGCGCGCCCGCCTCCAGCGCGAGGCGCTGGCCCTCGGTGCTGCCGAGGTCGATTTCGGTGACGGTCAACGGGTGATCGGCCCCCACCTTGGCCAGGACGCGCTTGGCGTGCTCGCACAGCGCGCAGTCGGCCTGGGTGAGCAGCGTGATGGAGCGCGGGGCGGTGGTCATGACTGCCGCCCGGACTTCAGGTCGGCGAGCAGCTTGTCGACCTTGACGTACATCGTGTACTTGGGGGCGCCGCCGTAGTCGGCCCGCCACTGGATCTTTCCGTCGGGGCCGACCAGGACGAAGCTGTGGCCGTCGCGGGAGTCGCCCATCATCCCGTACTGGTTCGCCCCGTACTCCTTGGAGACCTTCAGGTCGGGATCCGAGAGCACCGGGGTGCTGAGGGCGTCGTCCTTGACCTTGCGGGCGATCAGGTTCGCCGGGTCGGTGGTGACGGAGACGATCTGGTCGATGCCGGCGGCCTTGACCTTGGCGGAGGACTTCTCCAGGTCGCGGATCTGGTCCCAGCACGGCTGGCAGGTCAGGCCCTCCTGGAAGTACAGCAGCACGGTCTTGCCCTTGAAGGCGTCCAGGCTGGTCACCTTGCCGGTGCTGGAGGTGAGGGTGAAGCCGGGGGCGCTCTTGCCGATGCCCGGGCTGCCGACCTCGTAGCCGGAGGCCGGGGCGTCCTCGGACTTGTTGAACACCGCGTAGAGCCCGGCGACCACCGCGACCAGGATGACGGCGAGCACCGCGAGATTGCGCACGCGGCGTCGGTGCTGCTCGCGTTCACGGTCTTGCGCGAGCTGTGCACGCCGTGCGGGCTTGGTGTCAGCGGCCATCGGTGCGGGTCTCCATCGTCGTGGTGAGGTCGGCGCTCCCGGTGACTTCCGCGGGTTCGGGGGCGGCGGGGACGGTCTCGGGAACGCGGTCGGTGACCGGTTCGGGGCCGGGCGGTGTGGCGGGGCGCAGGGCGCGGCGGATCAGCAGGGCCAGCGCCGCGGCGGCTGCGAGGGCCAGGGCCCAGCCGGGCAGCCAGGCCAGGGCGTGGGTGGCGGTCGAGGCGGCGTGCTGCAGGTCGGCGGCGAAGGTGACCCGCCAGCCGGAGTTCGGCATCGACGGACCGGTGATCGCGAGTACCACCGTCAGGACACCCATGCCCACCAGCAGGACGCCGGACAGCAGGTCCCCCAGCGGTAGGCCGCGCTGCCGGCGGCCGATGCGCAGCCGCACCCGGCGCCCCTGCAGGACGCGGGCCGGGCCCCTGCGGCCGCGCTCCCAGGCCAGGGCGATCACGACCAGCGGGGCGACCATGCCCAGCACGTAGACGAGGCCGACGCTCAGCGCGGCCGGAAAGGACGCGGTGGCCCCGGACAGCACGGCGACTCCGGCCAGTACCGGCGCGCAGCAGGCGCTGGCGATGCCGGAGAACGCGCCCAGCGCGTAGGCCGCGCCGAACCCGCCGCCCTGCGGTGAACGGCGGGACGGCATCGGCAGGTTGGGCTTCCAGCCGTACAGCACCGCAAGACCGCCGAGCAGCATCAGCGCGCCGCCGGCCAGGTACACCTCCAGGTGGAAACGGACCAGGGCCGCCGAGGCGGCCGCGGCGCCGAGGCCGATCGGCACGATGACCGTGGCCACCCCGGCACCGAAGGCCAGCGTTGCCGCGAGTACCCGGCCGCGTGAGCGGAAGCCGGAGGCGAAGTACGCGGGCAGCATCACCGAGATGCAGCACGGCGCCAGCAGCGCCACCATCCCGCCGATGAACGACGCCAGCAGCGTCGTACCGAAGAGGAGCTCGCTCATCCACAAGCCTTTCTGGGCAGCGAGTACCACCCCAGGCTGCAATCACCTAGGCGGCTTAGGACCTAAGTTACATAGGAGGTAGGGTGCGTGTCGACCTGCCGCTCACACCGGCCCTGCCACAGGTCCGGAACGCATATGGGAAGGGCACAGCCTTGTCCGTCGACGTCAGCCAGGTGGTCGGCTCGGGATCCCTGCTCCTGGCCGCCCCGATCGCCCTGGCCGCCGGGGCGATCACTATCGCCTCACCGTGCTGCCTGCCGCTTGTGCCCGGCTACCTCTCGTACACCACCGGGATGACCGCCGCCGACGCCCAGGCGAACCAGGCCGATGGGCGGACCAGACGGCGGGCACTGCTGGGCACGGCCCTGTTCGTTCTCGGCTTCGCCGCCCTGTTCTCCGCCTACGGCGCGCTCTTCGGCAGCGTGAGCACCCTGCTCTTTGCCCACCAGGAGACCCTGATCAAGGTCCTGGGCGCGCTCACCATCGTGCTGGGGCTGATGTTCATGGGGATCCTGGAGCGGATCCCGCTGCTGTCGCGCACGCTCAAGCCGCGCTTCACCCCGCGCGCGGGACTGGCGAGCGCGCCGCTGCTGGGGGTGATGTTCGGTCTGGGCTGGACCCCGTGCATCGGTCCCACCCTGGCGACGGTGCTCTCGCTGTCGCTGACCACCGGCTCGGCCGGGCGTGGCGCGTTCCTGGCCTTCCTGTACGCGCTGGGCATCGGCATCCCGTTCCTGCTCTTCACCCTCGCCCTGGGCAAGTCACTGCGAGCGGTGGACTTCGCCCGGCGTAACACCCAGGCCGTGATGCGCCTGGGCGGCGGACTGCTCGTCCTCGTCGGACTCCTGCAGGTAACCGGGGTCTGGACGCTGATGATCCGCCAGATGCAGAGCTGGATCAGCGGCTACCAACTGCCCCTGTGACCGCCCGGGCAGTTCCAGGCGCCGCTAGCATGCCCCTTGTGACGCCACGTGTGAGTCCAGTGTTGCGGCTGTGGGCCGGGGTGCTGCTGGCGTGCGCGCTCACACTCTGCCTGACCGGTGCCGCCCGCCCGGCCATGACGATGTCCGGCCCGGTGCGCCAGGCGCATCAGATGGATGCCTCCGGACAGGCGGCCCAGACCGTGGCCGGTCCTGCCGCAGGCATGGAGGACCACTGTCCGGCGGGCGCCGACCACGGCGCCCGACCGATGACCGCACCGGCTTCCGCCACTCTGGTCGTCCTGGGCCCGGCCGAGGGGCCGCGTGACGCGGTGTCCGTACGGCCGTGGGAAGAGCGGGCGGGGCTGTCCCCGCCCGCCGAGCCGGCTCCTCCACCTGATCCGAACCGGCTGTGCGTCTCTCGGACGTGACGGAGCCCTCCCGCCGGGCATGAGCCCGCGGGATCAGGCTGCCCCACGCCCGACTGCGGCGCGCCCACGCACGCGCGCCGCCCTCCCCTTAACTCAGGAGTGCCGACGCATGCCGTCGTCTGTCGCGTTGCTCATCACCGGTGTCTCCACCGGCCTGCTCGCGGGCGGTGCCTCGTGCGCCGCAGTCCAAGGGGGCCTGCTCGCGGGGGCGGTGACCCGGCGCCGCCCCTCGGCAGCGCCGCCGCCCCGTACTCGCTCCTCAGCCTCCTCATCCAAAGCCGGTTCGAAGGCCAAGCCCGCACCGAAAACCCAGACCGCATCGAGAACCAAGGCAGGAGGGGAAGACCTCGTCGCCGGCCCGGCCGAGCCCAAGCCACTGGCCCCGGTCGGAGCCTTCCTCGCCGGAAAACTGCTCTCCCACACCCTGCTCGGCGCGCTGCTCGGCGTCTTCGGTGACGCGCTGCAGCCCAGCCCCCGCGCCCGGGCCGTTCTGTTGCTGGTCGCCGCGCTCATCATGGTGCTGTTCGCCCTCGACCTGCTGGGCGTCAAGGCGGTCAGCCGCCTCGTACCCCGGCCGCCGGCATCCTTCGGGCGGCTGCTGCGCCGCAGCACCAAGACCGACTCCGCCGTCACCCCGGCGCTGATTGGCTTCGCCACCGTTCTGGTGCCCTGCGGGGTGACCCTGTCCGTGTCGCTGATCGCCATCACCTCCGGTTCCCCGGTGGCCGGGGCCGTGGTGATGGCCGGGTTCGTGGCGGGCACCGCACCGTTGTTCGCGGCGCTGGGCTACGTGTTCCGCCGTACCAGCCAGGCGCTCTGGGGACGGCTCGCTGTCCTCACTGGCGTGGTCGTCCTCGGCGTCGCCGCCTGGACGGTCGTCTCCGGCCTGCAGGCGGGCGGCTGGGCGACCTTCGACTTCACGCCGGGCGGCAACCCGGCCGCCGCAGCGGCTCCCGCCCCGTCGGACAGCACGGAGGAGGGGAACACGGCGGCGGCGGAGCGGAAACCGGCCGCCGACGGGCCGGTGCGCATCGACGCCTCCGGGCAGCAGATCATCACCCTGACCGTGACGGACTTCTACGTACCCACCCAGTTCACCGCCAAGGCCGGCGTGCCCACCACGCTGATCCTGCGGGGCAAGGACTCCGGCGGCTGCGCCCGCGCCTTCACCATCCCCGAACTCGGCGTCCAGGAGATCGCCAAGCGCGACGGCGACACCAACATCGACCTGGGCACCCGCAAGGCCGGCACGCTCCGCTTCTCCTGCGCCATGGGCATGCAGACCGGCACCATCGA
Source organism: Streptomyces sp. NBC_00637 (assembly GCF_045161545.1). Classification (NCBI taxonomy): domain Bacteria; kingdom Bacillati; phylum Actinomycetota; class Actinomycetes; order Kitasatosporales; family Streptomycetaceae; genus Streptomyces; species Streptomyces sp. NBC_00637. Next base: position 415,440 of record NZ_CP109047.1, read on the forward strand.
CTTCAAGGCGGCGTAGTGATGGGCATCTTCCGCAGCAAGAACAAGAAGGACGACACGGTCGGGGGCGGCCCGCAGGTCCTCTTGCGGGTTGAGGGTATGCACTGCGCCAGCTGCGGGCTGCTCATCGACGACGAACTCGAAAAGCTGGCCGGTGTCCGGTCGTCCACCACCGACGTCCGGGGCGGGCGCACCACCGTACGTCTGGAAGAGGGCGCCACCGTGGACACCACCGCGCTTGTCGCGGCGGTGGAGGGAGCAGGCGACTACCGGGCCAGGGTCGCCGAGTGAGACGGGAGCCCGGTCCGTTCAGGAGGCGGCGGAGGCCGCCTCCTGGCGGCCCGGATCCGATTCGAGGATCCAGCAGACGCCGGCTTCGTCGTGGTCGGTCGGCTCGCCTTGGTCGGCATGGGCGATCAGACCTTCCAAGTGGGCTTCGAGCGTGATGAGTTCGGCGATCTGGGCCCGTACCCGCCCCAGCCGGTCGTCGAGGAGTCGCCGGACATGACCGCAAGGGACCTCGCCCCGGTCGTGCACCCCCAGAATCTGGCGGACCTCCTGCAGGGACAGGCCCGCGGCCTGGCAGCGGCGGATGAACCGCATCCGGTCCACGGTCTCCATGCCGTAGACACGGTGGCCGCTCGCAGTGCGCTTGGGCGGCGGCAGCACGCCCGCGTCCTCATAGAAGCGGATCGTCTTGGTGTTGACCTCTGTGAGGTCGGCCACCTCGCCGATTTTCATCGGGCCTCCTCTTGAACTTCCAGTGCACTGGAAGTGTAACGCTAGGGATTGCTGAGGTCCCCTGCCCCGGCGACCGCCGAGTGCCGGCGGTCGTGCCCGATCGAGGAGCGCACGATGAGCGAGTTCACCTACACCGTCACGGGCATGACCTGCAGCCACTGCGCAGACTCCGTCACCAAGGAGATCGGCACCCTCTCCGGGGTGGAGAACGTTGACGTCGATGTGGACTCCGGTCGGGTCACCGTGTGCAGCGCCGAGCCGCTGAACACCGACGACATACGGGCCGCCGTGACCGAGGCCGGATACGAACTGATCGCCTCCTGACACCGTCGCGGACGCGGGAAGCACAGCGTGAACACCACAGCCAAGATCTCCGCCTACGCCCTGTCGCTCGCCGTCGTCTTCGCGGGCTCCTGGGCGGCGGGCAGCGCGGCCGGGCCCTTCGATGCCGCCGCTTCTTCAGACCAGCCGGGCGGCTCCGCGCACCCGCCCGGCAGCGGACACGGCGAAGACCGTACGGGCGCCGGTACACCCAGCCCGACGCCGACGCCGGCCGTCTCGGGTCCGCCTTCGCCTTCCCCGACGCAGGTGGAGACGGATGCGGTGACCCCGGAGACCGGGCGGCCGGACGCCGTTGGCTTCGCGCCTGCGGAAAGCCCGACGAGCGGTTCGCCCGGGCCGGACAGTCGGAACCCGTCGCCCAGCGCAACAGATCCCGCCCGCGAGGCGAAGCACCCCAAACATCACGAGCACCACAAGCATCACGAGCACTCCAGACATCACGCGCACGCGGAGCCCGCCCGAGGAGGACACCGATGAGCTCGACGACTGAGGACGAGGCCCTGGCGGCGGCCAACCAGCAGATCGAACTGGCCGTGGGCGGCATGACCTGTGCCTCGTGCTCCGCGCGGATCGAGCGCAAGCTGAACAAGCTCGACGGCGTCAGTGCCACGGTCAACTTCGCCACCGAGAAGGCCAAGGTGACCTACCCGGTCCAGCTGACGGCCACGGATCTGATCAAGGTGATCGAGGACACCGGCTACACCGCCGTGCTGCCGAAGCCGAAGACCTCGGCGCCGGAGGCGGCCGGTGAGACTGTTTCGTCGGGCGAGCCCGAAGAAGCGGAGGCGGAGTACGACGAACACACCCGCTCGCTGCGCGAGCGGATGCTCGTCTCGGTCGCCCTGGCCGTGCCGGTGATCGCGATGGCGATGGTGCCGCCGCTGCAGTTCACCTACTGGCAGTGGGCCTCGCTGACCCTGGCGGCGCCGGTCGTCGTGTGGGGCGCGTGGCCGTTCCACAAGGCGGCGTGGGCGAACGCACGGCACGGCGCCGCCACCATGGACACCCTGATCTCGCTCGGAGTGGCCGCAGCCACCCTCTGGTCGCTGTACGCCCTGTTCCTCGGCGACGCGGGCGCGCCCGGCCTGCACCACGGCTTCGACCTGACCGTCGACCGTGACATGGCCGACAGCAACATCTACCTCGAAGTCGCCAGCGGACTCACCGCGGCGATCCTGTCCGGCCGCTTCTTCGAGGCCCGCTCCAAGCGCCGGGCCGGAGCCGCGCTGCGCGCGCTGCTTCAGATGGGAGCCAAGGACGTCGCGGTGCTCCGCGACGGCCGTGAGGAACGCATCCCCGTCGAGCAGCTGGGCGTGGGGGACCTATTCGTCGTACGCCCCGGCGAGAAGATCGCTACCGACGGCGTCGTAGAGGAAGGCACCTCCGCGGTGGACGCCTCCATGCTCACCGGCGAGTCCGTGCCGGTCGAGGTCGGCATGGGCGACGCGGTGGTCGGCGCCACCGTCAACGCCGGCGGACGCCTGGTCGTACGGGCGACCCGGGTCGGGGCGGACACCCAACTGGCGCAGATGGCCAAACTGGTCGAGGACGCCCAGACCGGCAAGGCCGAGATCCAACGGCTCGCCGACCGGGTCTCCGCCGTCTTCGTCCCGATCGTGATCGCCCTGGCGGTCGGCACCCTGGCCTTCTGGCTGGGCGGCGGCGCCGGCACCGCGTCCGCGTTCAGCTCCGCCGTCGCGGTGCTGATCATCGCCTGCCCGTGCGGGCTGGGGCTGGCCACGCCGACCGCGCTGCTGGTCGGCACCGGCCGGGGCGCCCAGCTCGGCATCCTGATCAAGGGGCCGGAGGTGCTGGAGTCAACCCGCCGTATCGACACCGTGGTCCTGGACAAGACCGGCACCGTCACCACCGGCCGCATGAGCCTGACCGGCGTGCACGCCGCCGACGGCGTCGACGAGGACGAGGCCCTGCGGCTGGCCGGCGCTCTGGAACACGCCTCCGAGCACCCCATCGCCAAGGCCATCGCCCTTGGCGCAGAGGACCGGGTCGGCGACCTGCCCGCGGTCGAGGACTTCACCAACCTCGAAGGACTCGGCGTACGCGGCACGGTCGAAGGCCGCACGGTGCTGGTCGGCCGCCCCAGGATGCTGGCCGAGGCCGGCGCCGAACTTCCCGAGGAACTCCAAGCGGCCCAGAAGGCCGCGGAAGCTCAGGGCCGCACCGCCGTCGCCGTCGCCTGGGACGGGCACGCGTGTGCCGTCCTGGTCGTCGCCGACACTCTCAAGCCGACCTCGGCCGAGGCGATCCAGCGTCTGCGCGATCTCGGGCTGCGGCCGGTCCTGCTGACCGGCGACAACGAGACCGCCGCACGGGCCGTGGCCGCGGAGGTGGGCATCGACGAGCTCGTCGCCGAGGTCCTGCCCAAGGACAAGGTGGACGTGATCGCGCGGCTGCAGGACGAGGGCCGTGTCGTCGCGATGGTCGGCGACGGCGTCAACGACGCCGCCGCCCTCGCCCAGGCCGACCTGGGCCTGGCCATGGGCACCGGCACCGACGTGGCCATCGAGGCCAGCGACCTCACGCTCGTACGCGGCGACCTGAACGCCGCCGTCGACGCCATCCGCCTCGCCCGGGCCACCCTGCGCACCATCAAGGGCAACCTGTTCTGGGCGTTCGCCTACAACATCGCCGCCCTGCCGCTGGCCGCCCTCGGCCTGCTCAACCCTCTCATCGCCGGTGCGGCGATGGCGTTCTCCAGCGTCTTCGTGGTCTCCAACAGCCTGCGCCTGCGCCGGTTCCGCACCGCAGCCGTCCCGCATGACTGAAACGGGGCCGGCTCACCGGGCCGCGCGGGCGGCGCCGTGCACTGGCACAGCGGTCCGCACACCCGGCTGCTCCCCGGTCGTCCGCGGTCGGGGAAGGCGGCCAGGAGTGGTCAAGTTACTCAAAGTTCGGTGGCGCGCGAGCACTCATGCTGCTATCCCACGTGGAGCTGGGTTAAACCGGCCACGCCGAAGCCGCCCTGGACGGGCTGGACGAGCACGAGCCTCACAGCGCACAGATGCGCACCGCCCTGGCCTTGCTGCGGCTCGCCCAGCACGACCCGCAGGCCGCGGTCGCCGCGCTTGCCCCCCGTCCTGGACGGTTCGGTCGTCCGAATCGGTGTCCAGCCGTCCTGGGTGGTGGAAGCACTCCTGCTGGCGTCGGCCGCACGTGACGCGGTCGGCGACGAGGACGCCGCCGGGCGTGCCCTCCAGGTCGCCGAACCCGACCGCGCGCTCGTCCCGTTCCTTCTTCACCCCGTGCGGGGACGGCTCGAGCGGCATGCCCGGCATGCCACTGTGCACGCTGCCCTGATGGTCGGAGGCTCAACCACCGACGAGGCCGGTAGTGTGTGCTTCCTCACAGGCCAGGACAGGGATGGCAACACGATGCGCCACTGCAAAGCGACATCGACCACGCCGTCGGCCCCTGCGTAAAGCAACACGACCTGCGGGGGACAAGGTCATTGCGGAAACAAACCTGCTGCGTGAACTCCGCTTCACCCCAACGGCCTTCGGGCTGGTCATGGGGGCCGCCACCCTGGGCAGCTGCGCCGGCGCGTTGCTCGCCCCGCGCATGACCCGCTGGTTCGGGCCCGGCCCGATGATGCTCGCCGCGCTCATCCTGACCCCGCTCACCCAGATCCCGTTGCTGATCGCGTCCTCGGGTCGCTCCTGGCAGGTCGCCATCGGCGCCGCGCTCGCCGTCCAGCTCTTTTGCGCGGCGGCGGCCGGCACAACCCAGCGGTCCATCCGGCAGATGATCACCATGCCGCGTATGCAGGGACGTATGCAGGCGGTAAGCAGTTGGCTGACGGGAGGTTCGCGACCCTTCGCCGCACCCCTTGCCGGGGCAATCGGCACCCTGCACGGAGTGCGCAGCGCCCTGATCGTCGGCACCGTTCTCCTCCTCGTCCCGGCCGCCGTCCTGGCACTCTCCCCGGTGCGCTCCCTGGGCGCCTTGCCTGTGCCGGCACCCGATCCTGCTGGCGATCCCCCGTCACCGGCTGATGTTCCGGCCCCCTCCCACGAGCGCGCCCCGCTGACGAAGGATGGAGACAGGCCGTGACGGAAACCGCGCCTCCAGGAGGCCCGAGCCGCCTACCGGACCGAAGGGACAGACACATGATTACCTCCCCCGTCGCCTATTGGGAGCCGTTGTGGGCCGCCGGACGCCGCTACCGGCAGATCACCGACACCGAAGTCCAGCTTCTTGCCGAACATCTCGGTCCGGGACAGGGACGGCCGGCACTCGACGTGGGGTGCGGTGATGGCTCCCTTGCCCGCCATCTGCACGATCACCTTGGCTACCGGACCACCGGCATCGACTGCGCGCCCAGCGCCATCGCCACCGCCACGGCGGTAGGCGATCACCCCCAGTTCCAGGTCATGGACTTCGCCACCGATGATTTGAGCTCTCTGCCTGATCCGGCGTACGCGCTCATCACCTGCCGGCTCGCCTTCCGGTTCATCACCGACAAGGGCGCCTTCCTGGACCGGGTCCGCCAACTCCTCGCCCCTGGCGGGACTTTCTGGGTGGTCACCGAGCTCGCCGAACGGCGGGCCGACGACGATCCCCTCAAGAGCCTGGGCATCACCACGTCCGACGTCGAACTCCTCACCTCCCGCTGGTCCACCGCGACCATCGTCGACCTCGACCGGCTGGCCTGCTTCGCCCTGCACCCGTAGTCCCCTTCGATCGGAGAAGACCACCGTGACTAGCGAGCAGAACCTGGCCGCGTGGACCGCGTACGGCAGGCACCACATCGACCGCGGCACCGACATTCCCGATGCCGACCGCATCAGCTGGGGATTCTGGCCGATTGGCCCCGGTGCCGAGGTGATGGGCGACCTGTCCGGAAAGCGGGTCCTCGACCTCGGATCCGGGATGGGCAAGTACGCCGCCCATCTGGTGCGCGAGCACGGCGCTGTGGTCGACGCCGTCGAGACGTCTCCCACCCAGCACGAGCGCGCCGTCACTCGGCACGGCACCCTGCCGAGGCTGAAGCTGATCCATGCCGACGCCATCGAGTACCTAAGGCAGGCCGAGCCATATGACGTGATCTACTCGATCCACGCCTTCGGCTACATCGATCCGCACCAGCTCCTCCCCGCTGTAGCCGACGCCCTGAAGCCGGAGGGCCGTCTGTTCTTCTCCGTTCTGCACACCAATGCAGCTGGCCGCGGCCCCTTTCAGAGTGTCACCGCCCACCCTGAGGTCCTCCCGCTCGCCGGCGGGGAGCCCCTGTCCGTGCAGATGTGGGTGCTCGGCCCAACGCTGTGGGAGGACCTACTCGTCGAATACGGATTCCTGGTTGACAAGATCGACGTCCTCGACGCGCCCGAGGACAGTAACCCGGTCTCATGTCGGCTCTTCCGAGTGCACCGGTGTGGCCGCTCTAGGTGACTCCCGGGTCCCGTGCTGTGTGTCCGGACCCCCCGCCTCAGCCTTGCCCACGCGGCACGAGGCGCAGGTGCGCGGCCGGGCTGGGTGGTGCTTCGGGCTGCGGTGCGCGGGCCCACCCGTGGGCGCGCATGGTCTCAGTCTCCCAGCCCTCGAACAACTGGGGGAGTTCCTCCGGATCGCGGTCCGGGTCCCGGTGCCAGCGGATGAAGGCGCGTGCGGCGGGACGAGTTACGTCGCAGGCCGGGCAGAGCTCCATCCACACGCCGGTCATCAGAGGGCCGTTCCAGTGCAGCAGGAGGTCGCCCTTGCAGCGAGAGCAGGGCCGGGCCGGCCGCTCGTCTTCATCCCGGTCCACGGCCGGACGTAGACGGAGGAGTTCTTCGTCGCTGACGTCGTCGAGACTGCCGTCGGCGTTGCCAATACGAAAGAAGGAGCCATCGGGGCGCACCACATAGCGCCAGGTGAACGACATACGAGCCCCCTTTCGGGGTGGAGCGTGACGCGAACGGCCACAATCCGCCCGTCCTCTCGTCAGCGTCAAGGGGTCGGCAGAATGCCGCTGTTCGACGCCGACCTAGGGAACCCGGCACGAAGACGCCGCTGCAGCAGGCGGTCATGTTGGCGCGACCAGGAACAGGTCGCAGCTGGGTCATGGACGGCACGCCAGTCGGGGCGGGTGGAGGAGGCACTGCGGTCCTGTATCAACACCCGGGGGCCTCATCGTGGCCGTGGTGATGGTGACGGACGCAGGACGTAGGCCAGCACCGAGTAGCCCAGGCCGCCCGACAGGAGGCGGCGAAGTGGCAAGCAGGCGCCTGCAGCGGGACATGCTAGTAGCGTCCCGCTGCGCAGCGCCCGGATCACCTGAACCGGCGCCGCAGCCCTGGAACGTGCAGCCAGCACACCGTCGGCGGAGAGCCTCGAGGAAGAAATCGACCCAGTTGGAGACAGCGCCGCTCCAGGAACCTCCTGGAGGGCTGACATCCCCCGAGTATGGCTCGTATAACCTGCCGCTAGGTGTACGATTGGGTAAATCGTGTTAGTCGTCGTATTGCGGGCCGGGCATCTCTGCCTCATCGAGTCCGAAGGCACGGTGGCTTCTCACCTGAGCACTCCATCAGCAGCAAGGGAGTGCCAGACCCTTTCCGCGCACGGACAGGAAGCGAATTCAATTGATCACCCCTGAGCAGCCGTTCACTCTTCCTGACGCAGAGCTGACCCGGCATCCGCAACGCACCGTGGCTGTCAACCGTGTGGCATCCGCTCTCGCCGTTCTCAGCAGCAGCGCACTGCTGGGCGGGCTGGCCGCTGGCGTCGCCACCCTCGCCTACACCGTCGTGATCAAGACACGAGACTGGCACCACGTACTGGACTGGTGGGACCCGAAGATGGCACTCATATGCCTGCTTCCCCCAGCCGTCTATGCCTGGCGCTGGAACCGAATCAAGGCCGACTGGCAGTTCCGCGGATACCACCTGGGCAACGAAGAGCTCTACGTCCGAAACGGGCTGCTGAACCGGAGTCTCAGCGTCCTTGCCTACGCCCGGATCCAAGAGGTCACTGTCTACTCCGGTCCCATCCAGCGCCGCTTCAACCTCGCGACGCTCACGGTCCGCAGTGCCGGTGGCAGTGACGTCATCGCCGATCTCGATCCCGTCGTCGCCCAACAACTGCGCGACAGGCTCACCGAGCTCGCCCGCTTGCGGAGGGAGCCGGTATGAGCCAGCCCATCGAAGGCCGCCTCCACCCAGTCACCCCACTACGGCGCAGCTGGGCCGTCCTTCTTGCCCTCGGCACGCTCGTTCATCAGCAGCATGACCTCTTCAGCGTTGGCACCACCGGTACAAAGGGCAAGATCGACGTCCCCCTCTGGGCAGCCTCGATCGGCGTGATCGGGGCCGTCACGATCGTCGTTGGCTGGTTTACCGCCGCCTGGTGGCACAGCCGCTACAGCCTTGACGGCGACATACTCAGTTACCGCAGCGGCCTACTCTTCAAGGTCAGGCGCCACTGCGAGCTCGACCACGTACAGAGCGTCGACATCGTCAGGCCCTTCCTCGGCAGGCTCATCGGTGTCTGCACCCTCCGAGTCGTCATGTCGGGCACCACTATGACTCTGTCCTACCTCACTCTCAATCAGGCGAGGGCGCTCAAAGCGCGGATCCTGGCAGAGGACACAACCGACGAGCTGCTGTACCGGGTGAACACGAAGGAACTCGCGCTCTCCCTGCTGCTCGACATCGGCACGAACATCCGCTCGCTCTTCCTGGCAGCCGCAGGGCTGCTTCCGTTCATCCTCTCTGGTGAACCCCTTGCCCTGTCGACGCTGATCGCCTTCGTCCCAAAGGTCTGGCGGCTCACCGGCAGGCGACTCTTCGCCTACAGCGGATGGTCCGTCACTCGCATCGCCGAAGGCAGCTACCGTGCCGATTACGGCATGTTCGATACGCGTCAGTACACCTACCGCGATAGCCGCATCGCCTCGATCGAGCTCCATCAGCCCATCCTGTGGCGAAGGTTCGACTGGGTCCAGGTCAAGGTCGCTGTCGCCGGTGCCTCCACGCCGGGCATCCTATTGCCCGTCTGCCCCCGCACGGTCGCTGACAAGCTGGTCCTCCACCTCCTCGGATCGGACGCCCTGACCCACCTCCAGGACCCGATTCCGGCACCCCCCGGAGCGAGGAGGGCCACCCCCTTCCACAGGGCCCTCGGATACCGCCTTGACCAGCGATACTTCACCGTCTGGAGCGGGCTCTTCCTCCGGAACCTCACCACGGTGTGCCCCGCCGCACGAGTCCAGACTGTCTCCGTCGAGCAAGGTCCCTGGCAGCGCAGGCTAGGTCTGGCCAGCGTCCACGCCCATATGGCGGGCGGAGAAAGCGTGGTGGCGGCTCACCGCACCAACGCCGAGTCAGCCAGACTCACTTCCCGTCTCTACGCGGCATCCACGCATCCGCACGCGTAGTCGGCTGGCATCGCGAGCTGCCGGTCTCCTGCCCTTGGGGCACACGCTGATTGCCGCCTCACCCACCCAGCAAGCCGAGCCCCTCCCGCATCAACGGTGCCGAGCTGAGTGTCCCGAGGCGAGCATGTGCCCTTCACCGGCGGTTCAGCTGCGGGGACCCGGTCGAACCTTGCTGTCACCAGTGGCCATGTAGAGGTCAAGGAAGGCAACTGCCGCGCAGCAAGGCGTAGGCCGGCCACCCGGGGGCGGCACTTCCCGGAACTTATCCACAGGTCAGCGTTCGTAGCTTCTCGGGTGTCAGCGCACCAAAGCGCACGCGGAGATCCGCCGAGCGAGCGCCTCTTCGAAGTGCATTCGTTATCGACGCCCAGAGTGAGAGAGGCACCATGCAGACCACGACCACCCGGCGACGCCTCGGCATCACGGTCGCGACCGTCGTGATGGGAGCGGCAGCATCCATCGCCGCGGTACCGACTGCGGCTACCGCCGCCGAGATGCCGTGCAAGCCGCGCGTCTACTACGAGATCAACTCCAACGGTGTGAACTTCAGGACCGGGCCGTCGACCGCCTACAAGTCCAAGGGGCTGCTGTACAAGCACGACTGGGGCAAGAAGGTCGCCACCAGCGGCTCCTGGATCAAGCTGAAGCTCGGCCAGAAGTCCCGGACCGGGATCGCCAAGAACACCACCGGCTGGGTCGCCAAGAAGTACGCGTACGACTGCGTGCCGATGCAGTTGGACTGACCACTCCGCCGGCACGCAACTGCTGCCGATGACTCCGGCCAGGGACCCCCGCCCGGCCGGATGAGGCCGAGAGCGCCGACTGCGCCCGGTGCATGGCCCCGCTCGGACCGTCCTCCGCACAGCGGGGCCCTCGGCCCACGGGTGCCGCCGACCACCCCCCGGTCGGCGGCACCCCCCTTTTCACTCCGGCACGTGTGCCGCCAAGCACCCCGCCATCAGCAGGAGTCAGTGTGTCCACGACAGCTATGCCGTCCGCCCAGCCGGACCAGGCTCAGCGAACAGCCGCCCGCACGTGGCCACCAGCAATCTGGACGCTGATGGCAGGCACGTTCATCGTGCGCGGCCTCGGCTTCACCTTCCCGTTCCTGCCCTACCACCTGACCCGACTCGATCTTCCGACCTCGTCCGTGGGCGCCCTTCTGGCAACCTTCGGATCGGGCTGGCTGGCAGGATCAGTCGCGTGCGGGTGGCTGGCCGATCGCCTCGGCCGCCGCAACACCCTCATCGGCACCCTCCTGCTGGGCGCCGCTGCACTTCCGCTGCTCGCCCAAGTACGCGCCACCCCCGCTCTGTTCGCCGCTACGTTCGTCGCCGGCGCTGTCTACGACGGCTCGCGCCCCGTCTTCACGGCCGTGATCGCCGATGCCTTTCCCGACGACGACGTTCGCGCCTCCGTAAACGCATGGCGCAACTTCACCGTGAACGTCGGCGCGGCCGTCGCGGGAACCGTCGGCGGGGCACTTGCGGCTCCCATCGGCATCCCCGCCCTCATCTGGATCAACGCCGCCGCCTGCGGCGGATTCGCGCTCGTCGCCTGGCGCTTCATCCACTACCGCGAGCCTGCCGCCGCCGCCGGGCCTCCCAGGGTGGCGGCCGCCCTCGCTGACCGGAGCCTGTGGTGGCTCATTGCCGCCAGCCTCGCCGCCCTCACCTGCACCGCCAGCCTCTTCTCCGCGCTGCCGATGCTGATGGAACGCGACGGACTGTCGGCCGCCGACTACGGCTGGGCCCAGGCCGCCAACGCCGGCGCCGTCCTCGCCCTCTCGCCCCTGCTGAACCGTTGGCTCGCCAACCGCGCCGCCCGCCCCGCACCCATGACCGGCATCCTCGCCCTCAGCTCGTTCCTCCTCGCCGTGGGTGTCGGCGCCTCGGGATTCGTCTCCACGACTCTCGGCTACAGCGCGACCGCAGCTCTTGCTGTCCCCGGAGAGATCTTCGCTTTCGTCGCCGCGGCCGACATCCTCCACCGCATCTCCCCGCCCGCCGCACAGGGCACCTACGCCGGGATCTGGGGAACCACTCTCGCCGGTGCCGTCATTGTCGCCCCCCTCCTGGCCACTTGGGCGCTCACCCACGGCGGCAACGCCGTGGTCGGAGCCGCCACCTTCGCTGCCGGCCTCCTCGGCACCGCGCTGTGCTGGCCGCTCGCCCGCGCCGTACGCCACACCACCCGCCTGGGGCCCAACCACGTCAAGGAGCCCACCCCATGAGCCCTTTCCACATCACCCGCACCCTCCCCGCAGCAGGTTCGGTCACCGCCTTGCGCATCGATGTGCTCGACGGCCTGACCAGCAAGCACAAGACGCTCCCCCCGAAGTGGTTCTACGACGCCCGCGGCAGTCAGCTCTTCGAAGACATCTGCGAACTGCCCGAGTACTACCCCACGCGCACGGAACGCGCGCTTCTCACATCGCACGCCGGCCATATCGCCGCGGCAACCGGGGCACGCACCCTCTGCGAGCTCGGATCAGGGACATCGCAGAAGACCCGAATCCTCCTGGACGCCATGCCGCGCCTGCACACCTACGTTCCCGTCGACGTCAGCGAGAGCGCCATCACACAGGCCCGCCAGACGCTCCTGCGTGACCGTGCCGACCTCCGCATCCACGCCGTGATCGGCGACTTCACGCCCCCCTTCGACCTCCCGGACACTCCGGGGCCCCGCCTGACTGCCTTCCTCGGCAGCACGATCGGCAACCTGCTGCCAGGAGAGCGCGCAGAGTTCCTGGCCGCCATCCGCTCGCAGATGGCCCACGAAGACGCCCTCCTGCTGGGCATGGACCTCGTCAAGGACGAGGCGCAGATGGTCAACGCGTATAGCGACGCGGCCGGAATTACTTCAGAATTCAACAAAAACGTACTTGCCGTCATCAACCGCGAGCTCCGGGCCGACTTCGATCCCGACGCCTTCTCGCACGTCGCCCTGTGGAACGGCGACTACGAACGGGTGGAGATGAGGCTGCGCTCGCGTACGGCCCAGACGGTGAGGATTCCCGCCCTCGACCTGGTCGTGGACTTCGCCGAGGGAGAGGATCTGCGCACCGAGACCTCGGCGAAATTCCGCGAGGAGGCCGTGCGCAGCGAACTGGCCGTGGCCGGAATGACGCTGACGCACTGGTGGACGGACCCGCACCGTCTCTACGCCCTGGCGCTCGTCGTCCCCACGCCAGACCCGACCGCACACTGACGGCTCTGGCCACCGGCGACCCGCGGAGTCAGCTACCGCCCCTGACGTGGGTCGGAACCTCCCGTCACCGCAGTCCCGGCAACCCTTCCGCACCGGCGCGCCGCACACGGCCCCGCCGCCCTCGCACCCAGGAGAGTTGAGTGTCCACCACCGCCGCGCCGACGGGCCGCCCCCGCTCCGCCCCGGAACGAGCGCGACCGGCCACCCGCTGGACGAAACAGATCTGGGTGCTGATGGGCGGCACCTTCCTCATCCATGCCGCAGGCTTCGCCTACCCGTTCATGTCCTATCGCCTGACCGAAGCGCACATTTCCACCCACACCATTGGACTGATCCTCGCGGTGTTCGGGACAGGTGGCCTCATCGGCTCCATTGCCAGCGGGTGGCTCGCCGACCGCTTCGGCCGCCGCAACACCCTCATCGCCACCCTGCTCCTGGCCGCCGCAGCGCTGCCCGTCCTCGCCCAGACCGACGCGGCATCCGTCCTCTTCATAGCCGCATTCACCTCGGGCCTCGTCTACGACGCCTCCCGACCGATCTTCACCGCCGAGATCACCGACACCTACCCCGACGACCCCGAGCGCGCCGCTTCCGTCAACGCCTGGCGCCACTTCACGGTCAACGTGGGCGCGGCCGCCACTGGCAGCATCGGTGGCCTCCTCGCGGGCGCCGCCGGAATTCCGGCTCTGATCTGGGCCAACGCCGCAGCCTGTGCCCTCTTCGCACTCCTTGCCTGGCACGTCATGGAGCCCGACCGACCGATGGCCACCGCCGCACCTCAGGCCGCCCCTGGGACTCCCTACCGCGCCGCGGCCACCGACACAGCACTCTGGCTGCTCCTCGCCGCCAGTCTCGCCGCCCTGACCTGCGCCTCGGGCCTGTTCTCTGCGCTGCCGATGCTGATGGAACGCGACGGCCTGTCGGCCGCCGACTACGGCTGGGCCCAGGCCGCCAACGCCGCCGCCGTCCTCATCCTCTCGCCGCTACTCAACGGTCGGCTCGCCCGCCGGGCCGCCCGCCCCACCCCCATGACCGGCCTCTTCGCCCTCAGCTGCCTCATCCTCGGGGGGAGCATGGGCGGAGCAGGCCTCGCCTCGAGCACCCTCGGCTACAGCGCCACGGCAGCCCTCGCCGTGCCCGGCGAGATCGCCGTGGTCGTAGCGGCATCCGACATCCTCGCCCGCATCTCGCCTCCCACCGCCCGCGGTCTGTACGCCGGACTGTGGGGAGCAACCCTGGCCGGCGCGTCGATCATCGCCCCTGTTCTTGCCGCCTGGGCCATCTCGCACGGAGGCGGCACGCTCGCCGGCGCCGCCATGCTCAGCGTCGGTGTCCTCGGTGCCGCCGTGTGCTGGCCCCTCACGGTCACCATCCGCCGCTCTCAGCAGCACACCGCCCACCCGTCCCGCCCCGGTGATGGCCTTCCCTCGAAGCAGTGAGAGCAGTAGCCGCGGCACGGCTCGAGCCGCGAGCATCCGACTCCGACCGTCCTGTCGCGCGAGGCTGCGAAATCCCGGCCCCACCGCCCACTGAGACTCACCCCCCCACAGGAGGATCATGTCAACGCCACCCCGCGAGACTGCTCACCGGCGACGCTGCGCAGCCTGAGGAGATGGAGTCCGTGGCCGAGCCGCTATGGGCCGGCCTGTTGTAGTTCGAGGAGCGCGTGGCGGCCGTTTCACCTGCGGTGTCAACCTGGCGCCTGCACCCTGGCCAGCTGCGGAATACCGCCCAAGTTGAGTCAGATCTGAGAAGCGGAATGCGTACCTGCTGAACGGTCCGTCACTGCGGCCACGTTCTTTGTGGAAGCGACGCGCTTTGTCACTGGTGTCAGCGCGGCCGCGGTCGGCGGCCGCGCTGCAGCGCGCTTCGAAGAGTAAGACCGAAGCGCGTACGCAGGCGCCGCAGCTCCCACGCCGACAGCGCGGTTACGGACAGCGGAGGGCCTATCAGGAACAGCATCTCGACCGCGGCCGGCGCCGAGACAGGGGAGGAGTCGACGAGCTGGACGCCGAACATGACCCACACCAGAAGGGGCGACAGGAGCGGCGGAAGTACCTCGTGCACGTCCGCTGTCCGGAAGACGTAGTGGACGCAGAACGCGGCCGAGGCGAGGACGAACGGCACCGCGAAGACGACTGCCGTCAGGCCGAGCACGAGGACGAGCAGTTGGCCAACGACACCGAACTGGGCTGCGAACCGGGCGCCTCCGCTGTCCTGCAACACCAGGTAGAGCGTCAGCACGGCGAGGAACAGGGATCCGAAGCCGGCCATCGGGCCTGAAAGCCGGCGCCAGTACATGGCGCGCGCCGGCGGACGCGCGGCTAGAACGAACAGCCCGAGCACGAGCGGCCCGACGACCACGAGCATCGCGGCACTGATCAGAATGCCGGCGAACTCGTCCTTTGCCACCTCCGAGAAGGACTCCTGCAGGGGGTAGCTGTAGATCAGCCACGCCGTGGCGGCGATACCCGTCACAGTCCGGGCCAGCTGCGCGGTCTCGATCGCCTTGTCAGAAATCAGGTCGCGGCGTGATGGGCGGAACAGTCGGGCTGCGAGCGCGAAAGGGAGTGCCCAGAGGCTGGTTGTCCGGGGCGCGCCGATGGAGTGATTGCGCCGGCGAGCGGTGTTGGTGTTCATCTCGACCCCCGTGGGTGGTGTGGGCCGGCGGGGAGTCTGCGGCTGCCCGCACGGTGGAGTTATTGGATCAGGTATGCCGGCGTGTGCCAGCGGGCGGCCGTCTCCGGCGCTGATGGCCTGCGGCTCTGCGCTTCAGGAGCACAGGGACGGGCGTCCTGTCCCTGATGAGGTGAGCCGATGCCGCGCCCCCGGCCACGGGGGCACTGAGCGGCCAAGACGGCCTCGAACTGCGCCATAAGCGACGCGTAAAACTTGACCACGATACCAGAAAACGATAAACTATACGAGTCAAACAAGGATTTGTCTTAGCTTTTGAGGGGACCCATGACGACGACCACCACGGACGTGCTCCCGCTCGCTCAGGACCTCGACCGGTCGCCCGACAACCCGCACGCGTTCCACAACCAGGTACGCAAGGCGATGGCCACCGCCTTCGAGCTCTTCCATCACGACCTCAAGGGCCAGCCGACGGCCGAGGCCCTGATGAAGATCACCCGCGACGACATGATCCGGGCCGCGGACCGCGTGACCCAGCGCACCGGCGGCGCGGTGAGGATCAACCCGCCCCGGAGCGACGAGAGCGAGAACCTGGTCCGGCTCTTCCTCCTCGCGATCTGGCAGGGCCGGAACGGAATCCCCGCAGACGTCAGCGGGACCGTCACCGCGGCCGTCCTCAGCGACGCGCACGTGGTCTCGGCCATCCCGGTCCTCCCGCCGTCCGTCAGCGGCGACGGCGTCTTCATGTACGTGCAGCAGCGCAAGTGACCCGCCGGGGCCGGGACGACGTCCCGGCCCCAGCCCCGCACCTGAGTACCCGAAGCGAGCGACCATGGGCGACGGATTCAGCTTTCTCATCCTCATCGTCGCGCGCCCCGGCGGCTTCCTGGCCATCGAGCCGATCTACGAGCTCACCGCATCCCACCCCGACAAGGACACGGCCCGTGACCTGGTCTGCGAAAAGCTCACCACACGGCTCAACCGCCATCCCTCGGAGATCCGTCTCTTCCGGGCCGCAGCCGAATCCTGGCCACTCAAACCCGACGTGAGCGGCTACACCATCTCGATCTCCCTCCCGCCGGAGGAGCCCAAGATGCATACGCCCTCGGCCTGACCGTTCCGCCGACATCGTCCCCGAAGGGCCAGACCGCGAAGGGGCCACGGCCGCCCAGGCCCTCATCCGGAGTCCGCCTCGACGCACCAGCCAACGGCCCGCCTGCACGCCCTGAACGGCGGCTGCAGATCAGGCGCTGGCCCTGCCAGTTTCCCTCCCTCGGCAGATCGCTCACCGTCGAGGCCTGCCCCGCGAAAGGACCGAACTGTTCGTACGATCGCCCGCAACGCGACCCGCATCATCGCCGCACTGCGCCCCCAACTGACCACCGTCACTCGACACCACGGCGCCAACGACCTCACCGGCACCCCTGTCGCCCCGGCAGAGGCCTGGGACATCTACAACAACCCCACCAAAGACGTGCGGCCGCTGCTGCGCGAACTGGACCGGCAGACCGGCATCTACGAGATCCGCGTCAGCGGCCGACTGCGCTACGAGCTGCGCCGCCCCGCCCCCAGCTCGGCCCCGCAGATCCACATCGTCGTCGACCGGGACCCGGACGGCGAAACCGGCATCACCGTCTACCTCGACGGCGTCGAAGCCACCGGCTCACACGTCGTCGTCCACCATGTCGATCCCGGAGCCGACGGAGCCGACCACGCCTGGCTGGATGAGCGCATCACCACGGGCAGCGCAGTCCCCGAGACCGTGCGGAACAAGATCGCCGAGCTCGCCTCCGCATACCACCGGGACTCGGGTTGTACGCACCCCACGCGCGACGGCTGACTACGCGGCCCACCTCCACCGGAACCCGAACTCGCCCCAACCCCCTCGCCGCAGGTGGCTTACCTCCACCGAGGTCACCGATGCCAGCCGTCCTGGCGACGTCTCCCACTCACACCCGACAAAGGGAGCAGCGGCACAGCCGCCGCTCCACCACGGCGCCCCTCGTCCCTTCCGAGGGGCGCCGTGCCACCCACAAGGAAACCCATCGTGCTCACCCGCCCGCCCCACGACCGGCCCGTTCTCCCGGGCCCGAACACCTGGCTCTACGACGCCCACTCCTACGACGGATACACCGAACTGTCCACGACCTACCCGGACATGGAGACTCTCGACGGGACCAGCCCGACCCTCCCCGGCCACCAGCCGGCGTGGGCCGTCATGCACAACCCCACCACCGAGGGTGTCGCCTACCTCTGGCTCTGCCTGACCGAGGTCAACCAACCCTGGTACGGAGAAGGCGAATGCGGCGCCTGGAAGATGGCCTTCGACCGCGAGAGCGCCGAGATACAGGCAGCTCGCCACGCTGCCTACCATGACCAGGCGGCGCTCGCCGTCTACCTCAACGACGCGAGCCAACCCCCCACCACGGTGTTCTCGCCGTCCAGGGCGCAGGTCGAGACCGCGATCCAACGTGCCCAGCGACACGGACCCTGCTCCGTGCAGGCCATCACCGACGCCCTTCTGCGCATGCGCGCCGCGGCCGGCTGCACCACGGTCGACCGGCAACAGCTTCAGTGGCGGCTGAACCAGCTCGCCCTGCACAGCCGAGTCACGCTGCACCAGCAGCAGGAATGGCGCGCACTGACAGGCGTGTCCTGGCCGAGCCGCACCAGGCACGACATCCTCTACGCAACGCGTCAACAGGCCGAAGAGTGGCAATCCGCAGCACGTATCCAGCGCGCCTCTGCCCATCTGGAGGCGGCGTGAACCCGGCCGTCCAGCAGGAGCTCGACCTGCCGCACGACACCGAGTGGTGCCAGCGCTGGCGGGAACGCACGCCAACATGGCGGCGGAGGAGCGACGGTGGCTTTGATTCCTCCGTCTACCGGGTGATCCAGGTCGCCGAGGCGCCCGCCAAGCGCTTCGTGATCAAGCACCATTACAGTGCAAGCTGGCCAGCGGTACGCCTCGCCTACGCCCTGCAGCGGGTGGATCAGCCGCCTGGGCCCGGCGAGCCGGAGGGCGGTCGCCTCGTCGGCGTTGTCGCCCTGGGCATCCCGATGAACAGCGCTGTCCTGGACGTCTTCCCCGACCTCCGCCATTTCAGAGAGTCTCTCGAGCTGAGCCGCCTGGTCCTGCTCGACGAATGCGAGTCCAACGCCGAGTCGTGGACGTGCGCGCGCGTGTTCGCCGCCGCCGCGAAGATCGGACTCCGAGGCATCGTCGCTCACGCAGACCCCGTCGCACGCACCCGCATGACCCCCGACGGACCGGTCCTGATCAGCCCCGGTCACATCGGCCACGTCTACGGCCACGCGCAGGGTTTCGCCTACCTCGGCCGCACCCGCGCCCGCCGGCTGACCGTGCTGCCCGACGCCACTGTCCTCAGCGACCGCGCGGCCAGCAAACTGCGGCGAAACGAGCCTGGTCACAAGGGAGTCGAGAACAGGATGCGAGCTCTCGGCGCCCCTGCACGCAGAGCCGACGAACCAGGCGCCGCCTACCTCCCCCGGGCCCTGGAAGCGATCGGCGCGACCACCATCGACCACGGCGGAAACCACAAATACGCCCGCACGATCGGCCCTGGCCGTACCCGCGTCCGGCTCGCAGGGACGCGCTATCCGGTGCCTGCGAAGGCCGACACGTGATGCGGGTCCTCCGCCCTCCGGCCCAGCCCACCCTGACGACACCCTGCCAGGCGTCGACCGCCCCCGACCAAACGGAAGTTGAGCGATGACACCGCCAACGCCGCCCATCAGCCTGGCCCTGCCCAGCGGCGGCACGCTGACCGTCCGCGAAACCGCCCTGGACCACGGCCGTCTGAAGCTCACCGTCCGGGGCCCGCACACTCGGGGAACGTTCATCATCGCCCCCGAAGCACTGCGCGGTGGCCCCGTAATCCCCGCTACCGTCCGCGTGCAGTACGGCGAGGGCGCTCCACACGGCCGGTACTACCAGCCGCGCGACGACGAACCGGTCATCCACGGTGTTCGGATACACGGGGACACATCCCGCCTCGACCCGAAGCAGATACCCAAGCAGCACTTCCTGGGCCAGTACGCCACGTCGACAACCAACTCGAGCACGGCGAGAATCCCCGACGCCGCCCGCGCCCGCACCGAAGCGGTCGTCCGACGTCTCCTCCAGCATTGGCAGTCCCGCCCAGACCACCACGCACTGCTCCACGCCGCCGCCCGCGATCACGCCGCCGCGCACGCCGCCTACGAAGACGAAAAGGCCGCACTGCTGGAAGCCGAGGTGGAGGAACTCGAACAGGCCCGCGCCGCTGCCCGCCGGAAGGTCAACGCCCTCACCGGCCTGATCCGCCGGCACCAGCCGCCACCCCGCGCCGTCAACGACACGCCCCTCAAGGTGCCGTTCGCCGACCGCTACGGCGCGCGCCTCGGCGTCCTGACCGTTCGGGAGCAGTCCGTGAACTCCCTGCCCGGCCGCGTCGTTTACACCGTCACCGGCGGCCGAGTGCACGGCACATTCACCGTCGGCCCCTACCCGCACGGTGACACGGTTCTTCCCAACGGCATTTCCATCGACTACGGCTTCCCACGCAGCCGCTTCAGCCGCGACAACGACCACGAGCCGACCGTCAACGGCGTCCGGCTGCACGGGGGATGGAGTCACAGCGGCGATCCCAGCGCCATCACCCCATCCACCCCGCCCCGGCTGCCGGCCCGCGTCCGCACCGGACCCAGCACCGCCTGCTCGGCGCCCGAGGCCACGCAACGGCGGGCCTCCGGTGTCCTGCGTGCCCTGGCCCTGCTGTACCTGGCCCGGTCGGACCACGAGGCCCTGCGCGTGGCGGCAGGAAAGGAACGCGCCTCACAGCTCCTTGCCTGCACCCGTAAGCGCCTGAAGGAACTGCGAGCTCAGCAGCACCGCAAGACGGCGGCAGCGCGTGAGCACCGTAACCGTGCCGAGCTCTACCGTGCGGTGCTCACTTCTCCTGGTGTGCCTGCGGACGGGCGTGCTGTCCTCGCGTCGGCGCCAGCTCCTGCCACGGCCGACGCGAGCGGGGCGGATACATCGCCGTGCGCGGACGCGGGGCCGCGCATCTCCTCGACGCTACCGAGGAGGCCCGGGCCGACCTTGTCGAGAAGCTCACCCGTATCCAGGCCCTCGAAGCCCTTGAAGCCAAGTGGCGAGCCTGGAACACCCGCCGCCCCATCCACCGCCGGCGCCGACCGAGGCCGTCCGCGATCCGCTCGGCGTTCCACGGCCTCTGTCCACAGGGCGGCGTTCGTAACGTTCCGGTGATCGTTCCCCAAGACCTCCACGGCCAGGTGAGCCATGCCCACTTTCGGGCCGGCGCACGGGACGTGACAGGCCCGGGACCGGCGACATGAACCACCACCGAGAACGGAAGGCACCATGCCTATACCCACCCGGCTCAGCCGTATGGCCGCCGTCGGCGCCCTCGGCGTCTCGCTGATCGGCTCCGCGCTGGCCATCGCCCCGTCCGCGCAGGCCGCGGACACCAGCACGACCAAGATCTCCTGCAGCGCCGTGAAGGTGCGCACGAGCCCCTCCAAGACCGCGTCCGTCAAGGGCATCGCCTACAAGGGCGACAAGATGACCTACAACCAGTGGGTCTACAAGGCCAGCCAGCGGACCTGGTACACCAAGGGCGTGGTGAAGCAGCGCTCGGACGGGGCCAAGATCAGCGGCTACGTGATCTACCAGTGCGCCAACCCGTACGGCACGAACGGCGCCCCGACACCGCCGATCCCGAAGTAGCCGTGCTCGGCTGACGGAACGCGACTGACTGCGCTGGCGGGGTGCCGCGGCTACACGCGGCTCCCCGTCAGCCAGTCAAGTCCCGGCCCTGCCTTTCCCTCCCGGCCGCCCGCGCAAGACCCATGTCCGCTGCCCGGAAGGCGTGCTCACGAAGAGAGGCGGCCGGGCCTGCATCCCCGGCCGGTTCACGCAGGCATTCACCCGCCCCTTCCGAGAAGGAACCCGCATGTCCCAAGCTGGCCACAAGCGGCGCCGAGGTCCTGGAGCCAGCGCTCAGCGCATGGCCGACAGCATCCGAGCCGCCGAGCGCCGCAAGCAACACCGCACAGCCCTCTGGGCCGTTCCCCTCTTCGTTGCACCTGCCGCTGGCGGGGTCGGCTACCTGACCGCGTCCGTCACGAGCGCTAACGCGGGCCTCTCCGTTGGCCTGGTCCTCACCGTGCTGGCCCTGCGCCGTCTCTACCGCAACGGCGGCAGCACCTGGGCCCGCGGCGCGGCCGGCGAACGGCGGACCGCACGCATCCTCCGGCCTCTGATCTGGCTCGGCTTCGGCCGGTGGGCCGTTATCCACGACTTTCTGATACCCGGCGCCAGAGCCGCCAACGGCGACCATTTGATCTTTGGACCGTTCGGCTTGTACTACTGCGACACCAAAGAGTGGGGCGCCAAGAACGCCAGGGTGACCCTCGACCGCCAAGGCCGCCTGTGGTACGGGCGCTACCCGCAGCAAAAGACCATCGAGACCGTGCTGTGGGAAGCCAGCCGAACCTCCCAGGCCCTCGGCCACCCCGTACCTGCGGTCATCGCTGTCCACCACGCTCCCGTCCCGCCCGGCGGACTGATCAGCGGCGGAGTCGTCATCATCCAGGCCAGCGAACTGCGCCGCTTCCTGCGGGATCTGCCCCGCGAACCCGGCTGGAGCCGCGCCCGCATCGCCTCCGCCTACCGGCACGCCCGTCACGTCCTTCGCCCCGCCGCCTGACCGCCACCCTACCCGATTCCGCCCCACAGCCAAGGAGAAGGACCATGAGAGTTGCGATCGTCGACGGCTACTCCACCGGCGCCGTCCTCCCGCGCCGCCTGCGCGACAACGGAGCGGAAAGCCTCCACATCCGCTCCTCAGCCACCACCCCGGCCTACCTGCTGCGCTCCTTCCAGCCGGCCGACTACACCGTCGACCTCGGCTACATCCCCGACGAGGTCCTCCTCACCCGCCGCCTCGCGCATGAGGGCGTGAACCGGGTTATCGCCGGCAGCGAGTCCGGCGTGACGCTGGCCGAGACCCTCTCCCTCCGCCTCGGGCTGCCCACGAACACCGGACGACTGCGCGCCGCCCGACGCGACAAGGCCCTGATGGGACAGGTCATCGCGGAGGCCGGACTGGCCACCCCCCTGGCCGCCCTGGCTTCCTCAGGCGCGACAGGTGCCGCCTGGTTCACCGATCACGGCCTGGCCCAAGCCGTCGTGAAGCCCCTCAGCAGCGCCGGCACCGACAACGTCCACTTCTGCCGAACCGCTGACGAGGTCGCACTGGCCTGCAGCGCCGTGCTCTCCAGCGCCAGCCTCTTCGGAGTCCAAAACCGCGCCGCGCTCGTGCAAGAACGCCTCCACGGCCAGGAGTTCTACATCAACACCGTCTCCGCGCACGGCCTGCACCGCGTCGCGGAGATGTGGCGCTACACCAAGCGCGAGGGCGCGGCCGCCACGCCCGTCTACGACTTCGAGGAACCCGTCGACACCAACAGCGCCGAAGCGAAGATGCTCAGGGACTACACGTTCGCCGTCCTCGACGCTCTCGGAATCCGCAACACCCCCGCCCACACCGAGGTCATGCTCACCGATCGGGGACCGGTACTGATCGAGACCGGTGCCCGGCTCGGCGGAGCCACCGCGCCTGATGTGATCGAGAAGTACTCCGGCGTCTCCCAGACCTCCCTCGCCGCAGCCACGATCGTCGACCCCTCCACGATTTTCGACTTCGACGACCGCAAGACCACCTGGTCCGGCGCAGTGCGCTGTGTGGAGTTCATCAACCACCACGCCGGGACAGCATCAGCCTCGGTGATCGACAAGGTCGCCTCACTGCCCACGACCGTGTCGGTAGTCCCCTCCGTCACCCCCGGCGACCGGATCGAGCCGACCACCGACCTGCTCACCTCTCCCGGGTACGCGTACCTGGCTGCCGATGATCCCGCCGACGTTCAGCACGACTACGAGCAGCTCCGCGGGTGGGAGGAGGAAGGGCTGCACACCCGGTGACCCAGCCGGGCGAACGCCGCCGGCGGCTGAGCTGCCAACCGGGCCCCTTCGGCCTACGCATCCGGATCCGCGGCGCAGGCCGTGACGACTCGCGTTCCCAACGGGGTCCGGCGCACGGGCCGGTGTGGGGCACGATCCGTGGCGAGCCCGTAGCGCACCAGGACCTGGACTGCGGCCGTCGTGAGGTCGACATCGCCCGCCCGGCCGCCGCCGTCCCCATTCGTCAGAGCCAGCAAAGTGCGGCGCTGAGCCCTGGTCAGGGCCGCCCACCGCCCCGAATAGGTGATCTTCCAGCAGGCGACGCCGGAGGGTCCGAGCGTGTCTGCGTTGCTCAGCCGGAAGCCATCGGTGTCCTCACCGTAGACCCAGCCCGCTCGCAGCATCGATTCCACGAGCCTCCTGCTGACGGTCTTGTGGAGCTGTCCGTCGGAGGCGCTGCTGGCCTGCCGCAGGCGCAGACGCTCGCCCGCGGTCGGCTTGCGCGGTGAGTCGGGCGGCGTCATGCGGCCCCCTTGAGCCGGTCGGCCACCGCGGGCACGTTCGCTGGCACCGTGCCCGCCAACTGCCGGTACTGACATTCCCGTTCACGGTGGTGTGCGGCAGCCTTCTCGGCGCAGGCTTGGGCGGCACGCAGCTCCCGGAGTGCATCGCGGGTCTCCGTGAGCAGGCCAGGTGCCGCGTCCTTGGCCGCGGCAAGCCGCAGCCCTTCCACATCGGACCGCGCCAGGTAGCGCAGCGCCACGGCGCGCAGCATCGCGGATGCGCGCCGGCCGGTCGGCGGTGAGGCCGACATACGGGCCCGCACGCCCGTACGCGCATGGGCGGGCAGGTCAGCCGGTGCTGTCGGGGTGATGCCAGAGGACGTCTCGCGGTCCCATATGCCCCCGATGACCACGCCGTTGATGGACGGTTCGTGGTCATGTTTGTGCGTGAACGGTGAATTGGTACGGACGTGCCCGTACGTCACACGCAAGCCCTGCGGAAGCGGCAGAGGGCGGAAATGGTCGCGGCTCACAGTGACCCGCCCGTGGAGGCGCGCGCCTGCCACCTCGTAGACGACGCTGCCGGGAATGACCTCGTTGACCGCGACCTCCCGCACGGTGAGGACGCCCAGAGGGGCATCCGTGCCGTCGACGAGCGGCACCCTCACGGGCGCTGGATCAGCCTGCCGCACTGCGGGCAGCCGGCGCCGGAGAATCCCGTTGAGGACGTTGATGCGCGCCCGTGCCTGCCGACGCTCCTCCTGCAGCCGCTCCACTTCGCGTTCCTGGCCGGAGGCGAGAGCGGCCTCGTGCTCGGCCAGTTCAGCGGCCATCGGCCGCGCGGCCGCGCGGACCAGATCCTGGCGGTGGGGGAGCGAGGTCCAGTGCTGCAGGATCCCCCGCACTACCTCTTCCGTTCGACGCCTGACCCCGAAGGTCAGGGCACGACGGATGCCGTTGTCACGCAGGCCGGTCGCGTAGGGCCCCAGGAAGTAGCCCGAGGGTGGGTCATCGGGGTTGATGGCTTCCGTCCAGCCGTGGACACGCACGTTGTAGACGACCGGCTCATCGGGACGCGGTGTGCTGTAGTAGTCGCCCACCGGGCCGTCACCCTGGCCGTACTGAACGGTCACCGCGCTCGGCAAGACCGTCCCGTCCTTCATGACGTCGGGGACGACGACGAAGGTGCCGCGGACGTGGCGGCCGCGGACCGAATACTGGACGCGGCCTTGCCTCAGGGCCGTCACTTGCATGGTCAGTTCACCAACCGCCGGAGGGGCGATCTTGGCAGGCATTGGCAGGGGCAGCAGGTGCATGTGGCTCTCCTCATGGCATGAAGGTGTGACTGCGAGCCGCGCAGCGTCGTTCCCAGGCGGTCAGGTCGGCCGCGGACCGCACAGCCCGGAATGCCAACCCGTGCGTGGGCAGAGGGCGCTGACCGGCGCTCAGCCACCCCGCGACTGCTGCGAGGAGGCCGAGGCCGTCGGCGGACTGAGCCGATCCGCATCACGGGAAGCCGAACCCTGCGCCGCGCCTTGCCGTTTCACGTGTGCTGTGGGCGATCCGGTGGCGGGCGCAACAGGGCCAAGACAGCGAAAGCCTGGCCCGCCCGGGGGAGGGGCGGGCCAGGCGCTGGGGCCGCCCGGAAGGGACGGAGCATGCCGGGCGGCGGTCCTGGAGGGTGAAGCCTTCGTGACTCTCATAACGTATCCACGGATCGTCAAATGTGCAAGTTATACGAGTCGAGAAAGGTTGATTGTCTGGGGTGTGTGCGATCTTGGACGTCATGGACGAGATGGCGATGCGGAGGGTCTACGGCGCCGAGCACGACGACCCCGGCCCGCGCAGCGACCGCGCGTACCGGGAACTCGTCGGAGGCCCCCTCGACGGCCTCCTGCTGGACGTCACAGGGTGGAGCGGCGCCGCTCTCGACGCCGACGTCGCGCTGGAGACGGAGCTCGGCGCCCGCCCCGGCGGCCGGTCCGTCTACGCTCCGCGCCCGGGGGACCGGCGCTACTGGGACTGGCGGGCGGACGCTCCCTGACATCGCCGCCCCGCGCCAGGCACTCTGCCGCCGCCTCCTCGACGGGATCGGCGACAAGCTCACCCGGAAGAACGGTCGGAGCCGCGGGTAGAGCCGGAGCTGTATGGGCGATCTCTCGCGGCATGACCGTTCCCTGGAGCGCCCTGCGAGGATTGATCATGGCGAGGATTTCCAGCGCGAGATCGGCCGGCAGGCCCGTCAGGTGCAGGTCCACGGTGGACGCGTCATCGCTCAGCGTGGCATGGCCCGATGCAAGAGCAGCCGTGAGCCCCATGGCGTAGCGGCCGCCGGCCCAGTACGAGCGGTCCCGGTCCCGGGACTGGTGCGAGGGCGTCCCGCCCGCGGCCGTGAGTCCGGGAAGGACGCCTTCCATCCGACGGTTCAGTGCGATGCGCGCTTGCCGTTCCCGCTCTGCCTTCGCGGCGGCATCCAGCGCGTCGCAGAGCGTGGCGCGGTACTCAGGCACGAACCGCTTGATGATGTCCCGGGCCGCATCGGCCGGAACGCGGTCCATTGACACCCTGACGGAAGGGGCGCGCCAACCGCAGTACTCGCGGGGGTAGTCACCGCTCACGGTCAGCATCCGGCCTGCGCTCCCCTTACGGTGGCTGCCTTCGTGGCGGAGGTTGATGCCCATCCCGCTCGGGTGCCGGAGGTCCACGGACACGTAGTGCCAGGAGTTGGCCTCATGGCTCCATGAGCCTCCTTCAAGCCCCGAGGCGTTGAACGCCTCGGCGAGGGCACGGCCCAGCGTGTCACTGAAGCCCTGCCGCGCCTGCATCTCAGCGGTGATCCTTGTCAGCTCCAAGGTCTCTCCTCGTACGTAGGACCTGTCGCCTGCGGGCGCCGTACAGGTCTCCTCAGAAGTCCCCGCCGTCAGACGACCGCGGTGTACGCGTGCCGGTCGCGCCTGTAGCGCTGCAGCAGAGGCAGCTGCCCGCCCGTCTGGAAGAGCCGCGGAGGCCACGGCGCCGAACGCTCACCCTCGGCCTGGGCCCGGGCATAGGCGAGCGCCTCCGCGAACGCCGAGAGGTACCCCTCCATCTCCCGGTGCCGGCGCAGACGCTCGAGCAAGGTGACCCCCGCCCGGACGTACTGGTCGCGGTAGCGGTTGAGCAGGAAGCGCCCCGCCCACAGATGCGTGGCAGCCCGGGCGCCTGCGGCGCGCTCGGTCACGTCCAGCTCCCGCGGCTCGATCACACTCGCCGGCACGAGGTCGAGGTAGGCCAGGTCGGTCCGCTCGGCAATGACACGCCAAACCCGTTGGTCCGCCTGCGGCAGGGTGTCGGGGAGGGGGGCGGTCCGGCGTGCCGGGCGGCGCAGGGAGCGGAGCAAGGTCAGTATCACGAGGAAAGGGGTCCTTGGAGAATCGGGGCGGGGTGCCCACGGGCAGGGATGTACGGGGATGTCCACGCCGGGGTGCGCGCACGGCATCGATACCCGAGAGCAAGAAAGTGACTCGTAAAATTAATTGCAACTTGACCAAATGTCAAGTTATACGATACGAATGAGTTCGGAAGATTGCCGTGTGCTGCACATTCGCGGAGCTGCGGCAGTCGACAGGGACGGACTGCCCGGGCTCGCTGTGCGGCAGAATGTCAGTGGCGACTGGCAGCATGAGGCAAAGACAGCCGCAAGGCAGACAGAACAACGGAGAGCATATGAACCGCAGTGAGCTGGTCGCCGCCCTGGCGGAGCGCGCCGAGGTGACCCGCAAGGACGCCGACGCCGTTCTGGCCGCGTTCGCGGAGACCGTCGGTGACATCGTCGCCAAGGGCGACGAGAAGGTCACCATCCCCGGCTTCCTGACCTTCGAGCGCACCCACCGTGCCGCTCGCACCGCGCGCAACCCGCAGACCGGTGACCCCATCGACATCCCGGCCGGCTACGGCGTGAAGGTCTCCGCGGGCAGCAAGCTCAAGGAAGCCGCCAAGGGCAAGTAGCCGCACGACCGGGCGGGAAGCCCGCAAGTCGCGACCGGAACCGGGGCGCCGCCAGGAAGGCGGCGCCCCGGTGGCGTTCCGTCACCACCTATCAAATCTTGGTAACTATCTTGGAGAACTCTGGGAGTTCTTTGGTAAGATCGAGTTATGGACAGGGTGCTGGACGAGCTGGAGCAGAACATCGCCGAGCTGCGTCACCAGATGCGCACTGCCGCCATGAAACGAGATGACGAAGAAGTGGGTCGGCTCCGTGGGCTACTCCGCCGCTCTGAGGCCGCATGGGAAAGCCTCCTCGGCGTCGCAGATGCGACGTCCCGACCCTCCGCCGTTCCCGGACTTCCGGCCCGCACAACGCGCGAAGGCGTGCTGGACACCCTCGCCCTGATCGGCGTACCTGCCCCGCAAAAGATGATCCGGGCGGTACACCAGGCCTTCTTCGGCGCGGATCTCGCCACGACGACCTTGGCGACCCTGCGCCGGGACGAAGAACGCAGCTTCCTCAGCAGCGCCAGCCCCCGCACCTATATCTGCCCCGCCCTCGTCGCCGGACAGCTCACGCCCGTGCGGTCCATCCTTGCGATCTCCGACTGGCCCCTGGCCAAACGGATCCGCGTGAGCAGCTCCGAGCGAGTCGACTTCCTCACGATGCTCCTTCGTCTCGCGGAGACCGCCAAGGCGAGAGCGGCAGGCGAGAACCCCGTCGATCCCGCAGTCGACGAGCTCCTGCGCAGCCTCGCACGCGGCCTGACTGGACCGCTCCCCGAGGGAGGTCTCGCCCCCCTGGCCGACTGGATCGCCAGAAAGATCCCCGTGGAGCTCAAGGCACTGGAGCCGGACGACACCGCCGCCCGCACGCAGGCAGCCCAGACGGCAAGCCACCTGCCCGCCGCTCAACAGCTGTTCGGCGCGCCTTCTGCGCGGCCCGACCGTTGAACCCCCGGATCCGCGACGACTATGAAAGGTCAGGACACGATGTCCGAAGTACGCCTTGCCGGCTGTGACGGCTGCATCGGCAGCAACCGGCCCGGCTACATCGTGGCCTGGACCGAGGAAGGCGGCGTCATGAAGTCGAAGTGGCTCCGCTGCCCGAAGAATTGCACCTCCGAGTCCCGCGCTGAGGTGATCGCGCGCCAGCAGCGTGTGCGCGCCGAGGCCGAAGCGGCCCAGGCAGCCGAATCCGCAGCTCCGGCCCCATCGGGGCCGCCAGCGCCGCCACCGGTTGCACATCCCGCAAGCCCTCGACCCGCATCGGCGCATGCAGGCCGCCGGGCCACCAGGCCCCGCCCGTCCTCGCGCCCAGCCCCGGCGGCTGCGGCAACTCCCCGCCGGTGGCCAGCCGTTGCCCTCGATAGTGGCGCGAGCGGCTGGAGCCTCGACATCGCGCAGATTCCCGCCCCGGCCGGCAAGAAGTTGACGGACTGGTTCGCATGGCTCGGAACAGGCCTTCCTCTGCGGGTCGACCGCGTCCACGACGCCGGACGCGGAAGCGACGGCCTGGTCTGCCTGTCCGCCACTGCCCTCAAGGTCCTTGGGCTGCCCGCTGCCCTGCCGAGCACGGACAAGGCCGCGACTGCACTCAAGAAGAAGCTCACGACGGCGGCCGCCAGCGCGGGCATGGAAATCTCGCAAGAGATCGGCCCCATCTTCCACGTCTTCCGCCGCTCCGGATCCCCCGGCGGCCCGAAGACGTCAGCCCGTGTCGTCGTCACCCCGTGGCTCGGCCAGGGGACCGAGAAACAGCAGACCACCAGCGAGATGATGGCCCAGCTGGCGCGGACTCCCAGCGGGGAACTCGACGCAGCCACCCTTGCCCGCCGCATCCGGACCTACGTCGCCGACCTCGGTGTCGCTCCTGGCGTCACCCCGGCCACCACCAGCAAGCTCCTCCTGGAAGCCGTCCGGCCGCGAGCGGAGTGGTACCAGGACGACGACGGGAGCTGGAAGGACGACCGACTCCGCCAGGGCGCGCTGCCGAGCGGCGACGTCTGTGTGCCCCCGGCAGCCGGTGCCCGCCATCCCCTCACACGCGGTCTACGCGACCGCAACGAGGCAGTGTGCGAGGAGGAGGACTACCACTACTGGAAGCGCGATCTGACCGACGCAGAAGCTGCAATGCCCTATGCCGTGGCCTGCGACGTCTGCGCCTCGTACCTGTCGGTGACCCAGTCCTTGCCCCTCCCCGTGGGCCCGCTTGAGTACGACTCCGACCCGACGTGGGACAGCAAGAAGGGGGGCCTGTGGTGGTGCGACTTCACCGAGATCGAAGTCGATCCGCTGCTGCCTCACCCCGCGACGTTCCACGGCCTGGCGCCGACCGGCCCAGGCTGGTACGCCACGCCGACAGTCGACTACATGATCCGGGACTACGGGTTCGACCCGTCGACCATCACGGACGCCTACATCTCCCGCCTCACACTGCCGGCCCTGAAGGAATGGACGGTCCGGCTGCGCGAGGCCTACAAACGCCTCTACGCCATCCTCGGACTGACCGACGGGCAGGACCCCGAGGAGTATCTCGCCGCATACGCCGCCCACAGGCAGATCAAGGACGGGGACTCCGACGCCCACGACGCCCTGGTCCTCGTCGGCCTGTACAAGGCGGTCTACAAGGGAGGCATCGGCAAGTGGGTCGACTCCGCACTCCACCTGGACGACGAGGCCTGGCTGGCGAAGGTCGTCGCCAACTGGGCCTACCGTCCCGAGATCCGCTTCCACATCGTCGCCGCAGCCCGCATCGCCAACCACCGGCGCATGCGCAAGACCTACAAGAAGACCGGACAGGCCCCGTTCGCAGTCAACCGCGATTCCTTCCTCTTCGCCGTCAAGGAGCCGTCCCCCCTCGAACTGCTGACGCCTCCCGAAAACGGCAAGCCGGTCCTTGGTGTCCTCCGGCTGGGCATCGGGCCCGGTCAGTTCAAGCACGAGTCGACCATCCCCATGGCTGCCCTTCAGGCCGCCATGGGGAACGACGAGCACCCGTCACGGCTCACGCACCACTACGACACCGCCGGACGCCCCCTCACAGAGACAGGGCAGGATACGGATGCGTCCAACGATCAGGCTGAGGAGTCGCTTTGAGCGGCCAGGACGAAACGGAAACGCCGGAGACCAGCGCCAACGCCCGGGTCAAGGAACTGCTGTTTCCTTCCCGGCCGGCGCCGTCCCGAGTGACCACTCAGGCCGCGCATGTCCTGAAGCGCAAGTTCAACGGAGACACTGCGGCGATGGCGGCCGCGTACAACGTCACCCCCCGTGCCGTCCGGCGGTGGATCGACGGCACCCGCAAGCCCGTCAAGCACGCCGACCGCCTCTACCGTGACGCCGTCGAAGTCCAGACCACCAAACGAAGCCGCGACCGACGGGCCCGACAGATGGAGAGACGCCAGGAACAGGGGCTGCCCTCCGGGGTCGGCGCCATCGTCAATCGGGCCACCGCCTTCGAGATCCGCGGCTCCGACGCCGTGCGCGCCCGCGACATCTCCATCAGCTTCTCCAGCAGCGACGTGGCGAAGCTCGCCCGTGCCACAGACGAGGAAGAGATCAACCAGGTCGTCGCCGAGGGCATCGCCCGCTACATGAACGGTGGCATGTACGCCGGCTTCAGCCCCGACGACTTCAGCTTCAACCTCGACGACGTCATCTTCAAGGGCGTCTAGGCATCCGCCACAGCGGGCGCCCAGGCACGCAACAGCCCGGGCCCGACTGACGCCCTGATGATCGTCGGACCCAAGAGCGATGTCAGTGGTGCCCGAGAGACTGAACGGATGGAGACCCGCGGCCAGGCAAGCCCCGAACCAGATCGCCGGATGCTCCCTGCACTGCCGGGGAGCGACGAGCCGCTGGGGGAGATCCGGTGGGATTCGTGGGAGTCGGCACCAGAACCCAGCCACCTCGCCTCCTCTTGTCCGACGTGCGCCTTTCCCGGGCCACTTTCCATGGCATTCGGACGGACCGAGTACACGCCCGAGACGGATGTCCACGTACAGCGGTCCGCACCTGACCAGGCTTCCCAGTGGGTCCGGGCTCGGGGCGAGTCGTACTGGTGCCGGACGCACTGGGCCGTTCGCTGCCCTCAGTGCGATGAGATGCGGATCTACTGGATGGCGACCTGGGAACAGATCCTCTGCCGGCCGCCTACGACTGAGCGCGCCGTCCCGCCTACCTCGGACAACGTCCTCTTCTGACGGCTGCTTGGCGCTGCACGGCTCCCCGTTCCGCAGGGCACGGCGAACCGCACCCGTTCTCGCTATGAAACGGAGGCCCTCAACTGCATGCCCAAGAACATCAGTTGCCGTCCTGAACGGCCACTTCGTCTAGCTCAGGCAGGCCTTTCCCCCTCTGCGAAAGTGATTCCGCGGTTCCGATGCCGTGGTTCAGGCCGGCGCGGTAGATGTCTCCCACCGTGGTCACCTGCGCAGCCAACCGCTCATACTCCGCCAAGGCATCCTCGCCCACCGCGGACGGTGGCCGACGGGGGACCGGGATCCCCAACTCGACACTCCAGTCACGGATTCCACGGATGGCCTCAGACGAGGTGTGCCAGCAGGCGCACAGCACCCGATCGGCCAAGTCGCCGGGGAGCCGGAGCGGGATGCTCTCCGGATATCCGCCATCGTGAGACCCCGGCCACCGATTGCTGATCCGGGCCTCCATCGGGACCTCGGGCCAATCGCGGTTCCAGCCTCGCCTGGCCAGCTCGTGACGTATGCCGTAGGCGGCAAGGACATCGACGACGTCGAGGAGCTCTCCCGCCTCGCGGAGCCGGTCAACATGCTCCCTCCACCGCTGGCGCA
Source organism: Streptomyces sp. NBC_00637 (assembly GCF_045161545.1). Classification (NCBI taxonomy): domain Bacteria; kingdom Bacillati; phylum Actinomycetota; class Actinomycetes; order Kitasatosporales; family Streptomycetaceae; genus Streptomyces; species Streptomyces sp. NBC_00637. The sequence continues at coordinate 448,014 of NZ_CP109047.1, forward strand.
CATCCAGCGCCTGATCCCGCGGCAGTCCTTGGGCCCTCCACCGCGACTCGGAGGACAGCATGATGCGGTGGCGCTTCTGCCGGTCCAGGGCCTTGGTCATCCGCTCTCTCGTGCCGAACTCAACCCAGGCCGTGGCCGGCTTCATGCTCATCGTCGGCACGGACAGCCTCACCCAGACTTGTACTTTGCACAGGACGATGGCCCACCGTACTGGCGGCAGTTGCTTTCGGACCACGGCGCGCCCAACTCTTGGGCATACCGTGTGGAGGCATGCCCGTTTCGTCCCTATCGGCCTTGTCCTGAGCGGATGGGCAACCCCGTGGCCCCGGACCAGCGGCTCCGTGGCCACGGGGTTCGCGCACTAATGCGGCAGGTAGGTGAGGACTTCGGCGTACACGTCGACATCCCGTGGAACGAGGCGAGGCTTGCCGGGGTCAGTGGCGGGTGGGTGCTCCAGCAGTGCCTGGAGGACGGCCTCCGGTTCGGGAACGGTCTGCCCGGGGAGAAGGGCGAGGACCTCGCCGAAGCCGGTGATGGTCCATCCCCGGTCGCTGTACCAGAACATCAGGAGGCGGCTGGCTCCGTACTCGGAGGGGAGGCAGGGGTGGCCGCCGACGTAGAAGTGGCCGCCCAGGCCGCCTCGGTCGTCGAAGTCGAGCTCGTAGTCTGCGGACTCCTCGCCGGCGGTCAGCGTGAAGCCGGCGCCGATCAGGACATCGGCGACGGCGGCGATGTATCCGGCCTGCAGACCGTCGCGGCATCCGCCCGAGGGCCCAGACGGAGGGAGGAGGTGGGGCGACGCCCAGGTGATGATCGAGCTCCGTGCCATGACCCATGGCTCTTCCCCTGCCGCGGTCCGGATCTCGTCGGAAAGGAACTCTTCGGCGAAGGCGCGGGCCGGCAGCGCTCGCAGGCCGCTGCCCCTGCACGTGCCGCAGATGCAGATGCTGCGTTCGCCGCGGTAGGCGGGGATGTGCGACGAGTGGTCCGTATCCAGCGCTGACAGCAGCCCGTTGGCCTGGCAGGTGGTGCATGCCGCAAGGCTGGTGGGTTCGGCGCCGCCGAGAGCGTGGGCGAGGAGGGCTCGGGCGAGTTCGTCCCGACCGCGGACGTCGGTCGCGCGGAAGAAGCCGTAGGTCAGTGGTGTGCCCCAGGGCCGCGGGTAATGCACGTCGTCGAAGTACAGATCCTCGGGCGTGTGGATGGTCAGCTGGTGCCGGGGCGCACGGGTGGGGGCTCGGCGAATGCGGTACACGAGGTCGTCGACCGAGGCCGGGCTCCCGTATGGGTGGCGGAGGAGTTGACGCATCGGTCCCGCGAAGGCCTCGACGAGTGCGCAGGCGAGGGCCGCTGCGTCCTTGCTCTGGAGGCCCCGTTCTACGGGGGAGAGGGGGAAGTACCGCAACTCCCGCGGCAGTGCCACCGGTCCATCCGGGCCTGGAAGGGGGGCGCCGGCTGCGATGTGGAGTTCTTCGTACAGATCCCGGGCGTGGTGCTCCGCGGGCCAGCCGTCCGCGCGCGAGGCAGCCACGTGGTGCTTCAGCCGCTCCCGCCAGGTAACGGAGAGGTCGGACGCCTTGGCGAGCTCCGCCAGAGCCGTCCTGGCTTCACCCGGACGAGGTAGGTCGCGGTGCCGTCGCCGGACCTGCTGCAGAGACTGGCCGTAGGTGAGTGTGGATCCGTCCGCGCTCTGCAGTTCTCGCGCGCGCTGCTGTGCGGTGGTGCGCTTCTTGGGCATGCCGTACTGCTCCTCAGCCACGGCGCGGCATCGTTGAGCCCCACATCGCGCGCCGTCGGCTGTCGCATCACGGGCATCAGAGAATGCACGGGGTCCGCAAACCCTTGCCGCCGACGGGCCGTTGCGGATGTGGACGCAGCGACAGGCGGACGTGGCAGTACGTGTCTGGCCGAGTGCCGATGCTACCGGTTCCGGCGGCCCGGGCGCCCCGCCTCCTCCGCGCGACCACCACAGACCAACTCCCGCTAAAGCGACTCGTAAAACTTGCGCATGCACTTCTTTGTGCGTATAGTTGCTGTTGTCGATGAACGAGGGCTCGCCCTCAAGTCGACCGACTCCTCGCAGAGTTGGCGTTTCCTTCGTGCCGTGCGGACTAGCCCCGCATGGCACACCAAACCCGCGTGCCAGCAGAACGGTGGTTGGTAGGCTCGGCAGGCGGGGCGGCTCCACAACGTGCTTCCTTCTCCCTTTCGGTTGAAAAGTCTCAGCGCGTTTACTTCCCGCCCCGCGCCGCTGCCGCTCCCCGCCGTTCTGCAGGCACTGCGGACACGCAGGAGCCCCTCAACCCGGCGGTAATGCTGGTGAATCGGGCTCACCGCGTTGATACGTTCAACGGCGCCCGAGCAGCCCCACACACGCTGCGCCACCTCCTGCGGGAGAGGGGCAAGCCATCCCGCCACTACGGCCAACACCATCAACACCGCGTCCGGCAGGCAGCGGTGTCCGCCGGCATCCACCGCGCGGACAAAGGGAGGACCAGATGACGACGATCACGACCACCGCAACGACCAACACGCGCCGCAGCCTTGGCGCGGTCCTGCTGTCCAGTCGTGGCGCCGTCTATCTGCCCACCATCACCGCCGAGCCCACCGTCGACGCGATCGCCGGCGTCGCCCTGCTGGAGACCGACCTCGTCGAGCGCGGCTACCTGCTCTCGGCCGGTCTGCGCCAGGCGCTGACCGCGCTGGACACCGAGGCGCTCGCCACGGCAGGCCAGAGCCTGCTGACCGACATCGACGCCGCCCTCGGCTCGGACCGCAACCACACGCCGCTTTTCCGCGGCTTCCCGCGCACCACCCCGCACGACACGTTCGCCCTCTACGTCGACCGTGTCCTCGCCCTCCTGCTGCAGGCCCCGGAGCAGCCGTGCGTCCTGTGCGGCACGAACGGCACCGTGCACGCGGTGTCCCCGTGCGCGCACCTCGTGTGCCGGTCCTGCTTCGACGGCGCGGACTACTCCGCCTGCCCCATCTGCAACCGCAGCATCGACGCGGACGACCCGTTCCTGCGCCCGGCCCTGCCGCGCACCGTCGCCAGCACCCGCCGGGCCCTGCCTCAGCGGCTGCGCGTGCTTACCTTTGGCGGAGACCTGGCCGCACGCACCGCCGACGCCGGCGGCGAGCTGTCCACCCTCCTCGCCCGTGCGGGAGCGCTCAGCCCGCAGGACACCGAGGACCTCATGGTCCTCCTCGACGAGGCCGGCGACCGCTCGGACCTGGCCTGGCTCCCGGACGTCATTCCCGGCCGCGAGACCAAGGCCCGCGTTCTCGCCTGGCTCCTCGCCGACAAGGACGCGTACACGGCCACCCTCCCGGCCGTCACGGCCAGCATCACCACCGCCACCGACGTCCTGCGACTGCTCGTCGTTCTGTCCGGCGGTGATGCCGGGCTCGTCGAGATCCCGCGCTTCACCGCTGTCCCGCGCCCCCTGCGCCGAGCTCTGCTCATGGCCCTCAACGGGCTCGACCCGGTGCTCGTCACCGAGGACATGAAGCGGCACCCGGCCGCATGGAAGCACGCAGCCGAGCGCCTGCACCCCTTCGAGTACGCCCACCGCTACCCGAAGGCGGCACTCGCCGTCGCAGCGCTGCGCGAATTCCTCCTCACCGAGGACACCCTCTCGCAGACCCTGCGCACGGCCGCCCGCCGCAGCACGGCTACGACCCTCGACGCCGGCACGGTCTCCCTGCCCGTGTGGGCCTCCCAGGTCGAGACGGCCCTGGCCGACGGCCAGGTGGAGCGCGCCGTGCCGCTGATCGCCCAGCGGCCGGGCGAGTTCGTGCGACGCCTCGACCACATGCTGCGCCTGGCGGACCCGGCCGCGGCCGAGGCCGTCCTGACGGCGCTCGGCAAGGCGGTGCGTCAAGCATCTCCGGCCGTGCTTCTGTCCGCCCTCGGGGCGATCCGGACCCGCTCCCGTAAGGGCGATTCGCGGGTCTTCTTCCCGAAGGGCAGCGACGCCACGGCGCATATCGTTACCGACGAGCGTGCACCGCTGACCACCTCGGTCACCGACCGCACGGTCGGCATCCTTACCGGCGAGGTCCTGCGCCGTGCCGCCGAGCTGGCACCGGTCGATGTCGCCGTCGTCGACGCGGCCCTGGACGGGGTGATCGCGCCGTTCGCCGAGCGGACGGCGTCGCGCTCCCTGGTCACGCTGCCGCGCGGCAGCGAACTGCCCATCCCGCAGGGGCACACGGTGCGTCTCTTCGTCCACTGGATGGAGAGCGCGACCTCCGGCGTGACGGACCTCGACCTGTCCGCCGCGATGTTCAACGACGGCTGGGAGCACATCGGCACCTGCGACTACACCAGCTACCGGTACTTCGACGGTGCCGTCCACTCCGGCGACCGCACGAGCGCACCGGCTCCGGAAGGCGCGAGCGAGTTCGTCGACCTCGACCTGGACGAGCTTGCCGCGCGCGGCGTCCGCTACGTGGTCGGAACAGTCTTCTCCTACAACAACGTGCCGTTCGAGGAACTGGCCGACGCCTTCGCGGGCGTGATGGTCCGCGACGAGCCGGGGGAGACCGGGCCGGTCTTCGATGCCCGGCAGGTGGAGCAGCGGTTCGACCTGACCAGCAAGGCCCGTGCCAGCGTGCCCCTGGTCATCGACGTCAACGACCGCACCATGCGGTGGCTCGACGTCGTGCAGGCGGTCACCGGCTCCAACCACGCCGTGCACCGTCACGCGGGAGCCATCGCACTCCTGGGTCAGGCCCTGACCGGCCTGTTCGCCTCCGGCGCGAGGATCGGTCTGGGTGAGCTGGCCGTCTGGCAGGCGGCCGCCCGATCGAAGACAGTCATCGTCCGTCACACCGATGGGTCCGCGAGCATGTATCAGCGCGGTGCCGACGAGGATGCCCTCACGTTCGCGGCGCGGATCGGAAGCCCCGCCCGCGATGCCGCCGTCGAAGGGGACCCGCCCGCCGCGCAGCTGGCCTACCTGATGCGCGGAGACACCCTCCTGGCGGCCGACGCCGAGGTCTACGCCCTTCACCCCGCCGGAATCGACACGGGGGCCGTCAGGCTGATGTCCGCGCCCGATGTCGTCACCGCCCTCGCGGCGAAGTGAGTGCCTGGGGCGAAGCGTCTCCGATGTGGGTCGGGCGGCGCCCGCACCTGCGAAAGCACGGCGCCGCCTCAGCGCATACCGGCCGCACTCACACTTACTGGCTCGGCTGGCCCATGTCGGCCGACAGGTCCTTGTGCCGCCGTCACCAAGACTGACGAAGGAGTGAGAGTGCTCTGTCCGTGAGATCGAGATTCTGACGGACGGCGCGCATGCCGGGCAGACCGACAAGATCGGCGTGCCGTACACGAGCATGTCCGGGCAGTGGCCGCCGGGCTCAGCCCGTTCGGTGAGAAGCGTTTCACATCCGCTGATCCCTGACGTTCTCTGATGGGTGGCAGAGTCGTTCAGCTGCGCGACGGACCTGGCGAACGACGGAAATCCGGAGGCTTCCCCTCGGTCCTGGAGAACGAGCGAGCCACCGTGACCTGCAACACCGGGTTTCCTCCAAGCGCGCGTCCATCGCCTTCGGCAAACCCGTCGTACGTACGGTGCTTGAGGACGAGGAACGCCCGCGGAGGTGGTGCGGTGACCTCCTGGGTCAACGCACGTTGGAAGCGGTCACGCGGCGACCTCTGCCCCGACCATCAATCCCACACCCAGGAGCCCACCGTGTCTGAACCCACCCCCCAGCGCCTGGCGGCGATCACCGTGTACGGCGACCGGGCCGCCGCCGCACTCCAGCAGGTGACCTCCTACCTCGAAAGGGCCGGGGTCGCACCCGAGGAGTCCCAGGAGTTACTCGCCCTCATCCAGGCCGGCGCCGTCGAGGGCGCGCAGGGCGGCGTCCTCGAGCTCGCCGAGCGGCCGCCCCAGGACAGCACCGCGCCGGCCGGGCAGGGCTGGGCAACTGCCGTGCAGGCCGCGGCCGCCGAGCTCGCGCACATCGCCGACCGCACCATTACCCGCGCCAGGCCGGCCGCCCGGCCCGCGGCGCCAGCAGTACCCCCTGCCGCGAGCTTGCTCACTCCGATCGACGAGGCTTCGCAGGAGCAGGTAGAGCAGGTCCTGGCAGTGGCCGAGCGGATCTTTACCGAGCTCACGGGCCGAGCTGACTACAGCCGTGAGGCGTCGCTGGAGACCCTGTCCGTCGTGCTGACCGCGGTCGCCGCCGAGGACCAGGCCGGCTACGCCGCGCAGCTGGAGGACTTCGCGGCCTGTCACCGTGATCGGCTGACGGAGCTGTACCGCAAGTACGGACCGGGCGGCGAACTGGCCGTGCTGGAGCGCAGTGGACTGATCGACCAGCCGGAAAGCATCGTGATCTGCGAGCGCCTTGACGCCGCACCGATGTGGCTTCAGGGGGCGTGGGACGGAGAAATGGAAGAGTTGATGCTCGAACGCTTCACGGAGCTATGGAGGTTCGGGTGTGACACCCCGCGACGCACCCAACCGTCGAAGCCACGCTGATGGCACAGGTGACGATCGCGGACCTGCTGCGGGTGGTCGCCGCAGTCCCCGGATGGCGCGAGCGTGGATCCAACGGGGTGCGCCTCGTCTACGACGGCAGCTCCGTCGCGCTGTCCACGATCGACCGGCCCGACGACGTGCTTGCGCGGGCGGAGACGCGCGGACACGCCACGCAGGCGTGGGAATTGACCATGTACGCCACCAGCCTGCCGGGCGTACGAATCTGGCTGACCTCGCTCGACGGGGACCAGCTGGTCGACGTGTCCCCGTTCTGGGCCGGCACCCCTATCCTGGTGGTGTTCACCGCGAGCGGTGGGCAAATGGCCTTCCCCGTCATCGACTGCCCGACCGCCCGCTCTGCCGGTAAAGCGGTAACCGTCGGTCATGCCCCGGGCGGGGCCGCTGCCGTGTCCGAGACGGAAGGGACCGCCCAGTGACCTCCGAGCGCGAAGCGATGGTTGCCTTCCTGCGCGGCCGGTATGCCGAGGGCATCCGCATGGCGAACGACATCGCAGGTGTCCTCACCGCCCAGGGAGCCGAAGGCCGAATGGGTCTGACGCCAGCACAGGCTGATACGCAGGCACGGCACGGCGTTCATGCCGCCGAGACGCGCTCTCGCTTCCTCGAGGAGACCGTAATCCCGCACCTGGGGACGGATGGCCCAACGGGGCGGATCGCCGAACTGCAACTCCATCTGCTGGTCGACGAACATCGCGGGGCACCCGGCCATGACGAGCGCTGGCGCCTGCACCCGCTTCCCTGAAGGCCATCGGAAACAGGAGTTGTGTGAAGGCCTGGCGGCCATCACACACGCACTACGCGAAGTAACGTCGCTGCTCGCCGAGTTGGACGCCAACTACTGATCATCCGACTCGGGCAAGGACCAAGCCGGCCCGCGGTGCCTTCGATCCCGGGTTCTCGCGCAGCTTCGGACTCTCCCAGCCTGTGGGGCTTAGGAGCGGTTCACGCTCCTGGGCCCCGAAGGGTTCAGCGGGGCGTGCGCGCAGCCTGGAAGCGCCGGACGACTCCCCGGGCACAGACGCCGACCAGCATCCCGAGCCCGACGATGACGAGCACGCCGAACAGTCGCTCCGCCAGTAGCGATGTGCCCATCAAGACCTGCCACAGGAAGGGCAGCACCAGCGCGGTCAGCCGCAGTGGGCGCAACGTCCGCGACGTGGCCTGGAGGCCCTGAAGCTGCTCCACGGGGTGCGGGGCGGTCGCGAATGCAGTGATGCCCCCGCGTCCGGGAAAGGTGATCGCCAGGCCCGTCAGGAACGGGACGAGCAGTGTGACGACAATGTCGAGCAGGGCGAGTGGCACGAGAGGGTCTCCCCCGGAGGTCAGCAGCAGTTGGCGAAGCGAGATGGCGAGGGGCCGTGTGGATTGCCGGTCGATCTGCGGCATCGGGCCCTGGAGGTGCAGGAGGGCGCCGGCGCGGACCGGTGCCCTGCCCGTTCACTTGTTGGCGAAGCGCCAGATGAACGGGTCACTGTCCTCTCCAGCCCAGTGGACCTCTACCGTCTTCGAGTTCGCCGGGATGAGGTAGGACTCACACAGCGTGTGGCTCTCGCCCCTTTTCCAGCTGTCGATGTCGTAGGGGTCGTCGCAGCCCGGCCCGTCGTCCGTGGCGAAGAGCAGGAGAGCACCGCGCTTGCCGTCCGCCCAGATGGTCGTGCCGTCGCTGGCATTGAAGGTGTCCGTGACCGTCGGGCCGGCCTTGTGGGTGAACTTCACGTGGGCGACCGCGAGGGCCATGCCCTTGGCGTCTTCCTTGTCCGCCACCACCTGCTGGGCCTCGGACTCAGTCCCGACGTCCACCTTCTCGGCAGTCACCTCGTAGGTGACTGTGGTGTCCCCTTCCTTCACCGTGCCCGTGGCGCTCTGGCCCACACCAAGGTCACGGTTGTCAGCCGGTGACGGAGAGGAGACGGACCCTTCGGACGGGCGGGACGGGGATGAACTGGCGGACTCGTCGCTGCCATTGCCGCCACCGCACGCGCTCAGCGCGAAGGCGAGGGCGGCGACGGGCACGGCGAAGCGAACGGCGTTCTGTCGAGTGGGCACGGGGATCTCCTGGCGGTGGGATCGCGGCCGCGTTCAGCGGCCGGACCAGCGGTCAGTGACACCGTGAACCCTCAACCCGGCAGCCTGTGGACAGAGCCCGGTGCTCGCCCCGTCAGCACAGCACCGCTGGCGGTAGCGGTGGACGCCGCTTCGAAGCCCTGGCAGTCGCGGGCAGGCGGCTGGGATCTCATGCGGCGGCATAGCCCAGGGCAGTGACAACCGCGCGGACACATGCGCGTGTGTCTTCTTCGTAGTCGGAGAGCCGAGCGGCGGGATATCCAGGCGCCTCGTACACGAGCGTGACGCCGGTGCCGGTCACCAGCCGCGCCCGCCAGCCGCCGTGGACGCGCACGGCGTGCTCGATGTTGGTGCGGTAGTCGACCAAGACGTACGTTTTCGGACCGCCGGCCGGCTCGAGGTCGCCAGCGATGACGCCCACGGCTCGCCGCGGCTTGCCCGCGAAGCCGGTCTGAATGGGAATCCCTTCGGTGTCGAGCAGGCGGCGCAGCAGCCGGTCTGCGCGGCAGTCACAGGCCTCGAGCACGCACTGCTGCGCTTCGGCCCACGTTCGCAGTGCGAGGAGTGCTTCCTTGAGCGGCGCCATCTCCCGCTGGCCGATGAGCGTCAGGGGATCATCGTCATCGTCGGCCATGTCCCACAGGGCCTCCGCGGCCCGGCACTCGTGCAGCAGCGCATGCAGTTGCAGCCGAATGTGCACGAAACAGGCCGGCACCTTGCCGTTGCCGAGCCCGCCGAGCGCATCGCCCGCGCCAAGGGTCCGGGCAGCCTCAACAGCCTGCGCCTTGTTCTGAATCTCCAACCGTGACAACTCCTTCCAATAACAGTGAGAACAGCCCCGCTCCGGGCCGGAGTCGCGCGTGGGGGTGCTCCGGCCGGAGCAGAGAGGGGGCAAGGCCGTCAGGCGTCGCGGATGGCGGATACCAGGACGGCGGCCAAAGCGCTGGGGATGTCCGAGACCGAGCTGACGTCGACGCGATGCGCGCCGGGAAGCACGTTCGACCGTGGGTCGAGGCAGAACCACAAGACGTGCACCCCTGCGGCCGCAAGGCGCGACAGGACCCGGGCGCCGCCACGGCGTTCCCGCGTCTCCCAGTGCCCGTCGGAGACGATCACCAGCAGCCGGGCGCCATTGGGGCGCGACAGGCCCAGTGCCCCGTCCAGGGCCCGCGCAGCCTCGGTGAAGCGGTGGGTGCCCTGGTTCGCGGAGAACTCAGTCACCTTGGCCGGTGGCTGACCGGGAGCCACGATCGGCGTGACGGAGGACCCGAACGCGACCGTCCCCGCCTTACCCGCCACGGTCCGGGTCCCGTGCGCGAAGATCCACGCCGTCGAGGCGATGACCGAGGTGTACGCGGCCATCGACCCGGACACGTCCACGGCCACCCCCACGGCGACGGGCGGGTCCTCAGAACGCTGTCGGACGATGGAGCGGAAGGGCCGCGCCGTCACCGGGAGTCCCATGGACCGCTGCGCTGCACCGAGCATCGCATCACGGCCTGAGAGGCGGCCCGGCGGCATCGCGGAGGCCACCCGGGTCCGCACCGGTGCGCGGAAGCGAGCACGGTCCAACGTCTTGCCGAGATGCCGGGCTGCGGACCGCTCGTCCGGCCGGGGAGCCCGGCGGCCGAGAACGGGGTTCTCTTCCGGGTCCGGCTCGTCGGACGGGGCGGGAGCGAAGACCCTCTGGGCGGCCTGCCTGGCATCTTCCCGGGCCGACTCCTCCTCGCGGAGTGCCGCCTCCCGACGTGCCGCTTCCGCCTGCCTGCGCTGTACTTCCTGCGGATCTTCCATGGCGCCGGTCGCGATCCGTGCGGAGGTAGAAGCCGCGTTGGTGACGACGGCGACGGCCGCCGAGACTGCATCGGTCTGATCCTCACGACCGCTGCCGTCAGCAGCAGGCTCGCCGGCCGCGCAGCCGACGCCGGGCAGATCGTCGTCCTCGTCGGCGCCGACCACCTCGACCCACCGACGTGCGATGGCGAGCAGGCCCTCCTGGTCACCATCCTCCAGCTTCAGCATCCGGCGCCACAGCGTCCGCAGCTTCGCAAGGTCGGGGGTCCCAAGGACCTTCCTGGTGGCTTCCAGAACGGGCTTCACCTCAACAGCGGTCAGCACGCCTGCGTCGACGCGGGCCAGAACGAGCGCTGCCGCGCTCGCCGCCTGCCAGCGGCTGGACACGGCCGACTCGCGACGGTGGCCCGGCAGCACGATCGTGCTGGCACAGGCCCGAAGGAACACCTGGTCGTCCGGCCGCTCCTGGAGGTGACGCCACTCGATTCGCGGCTCCTCCAGCATCACGGCCGCCCGTTTTACGGCGCGCCCCGTCGAAGGCGGCCAGTCGCCCCAGCGGGTGCTGCGGGCGTGCGCGGCCTCGTGCCCCGCCATGCCGATGATGACCGGGTGCCGCAGACGGCCCGCGAGGCTCTGCGGGTCGACGTCGTCCGGGTGCGTCTCCTCGTCCAGGGCGACCGTCCCGTTGATGGTGACCTTGATCAGACGCGGGTCGAACCACGCCGGTGCGTCGACGGGCCCCTGGCCCCACACCATCGTGAACAGGACGTCGTCTCGGTCAGCGAGCTCGTTGATGATCTCGCCCAGCCGCAGTGACAAATCCCTGCGAGCCTCTGCCAGGTCGGCATCCACCTCCGTGGGCGGCGACTGCCTTGCGTCTGCCTTAATCACCGGCGCCCCCGGGGAGCGCGGGAGCCCAGCGTGAGCGGGACAACTGCCTTATGCCGCTCCCCGAGCACCTCCTTGAACTCCGTGCGGTCCTGCGCCGGGACCTTCCGGAGCAGGCTCGAGACGGCGAACTCCTCACCGAACCGGGCGGCCGTTGCGACGAACGCCATGGCGTCGCGCAGCTGCGGCACCCAGCCGTCGTACGTCCCGAGGTCTGTGCGCTCGGTCAGGTTCTTCGCCACGGTGACGAGCCAAGCCGGCGTGCCCATGTCTGCGGCGAGATCCCAGTCCGTGAGGACCTCGACGTGGTGGTGGAAGCGGCTCAGGAGGGCGTCACTGAGCTGAGCGCCCGGTACATCGGGGTTGTAGGTACCGACGACGAACCACCCGGAACGGACCGGAATCGGGTCGAGGCTCGGGTTCTGAGTGATACGCAGCTCCCGGCGGCTGCCGTCCATGAGCTCGTACAGCACGGCCAGCTCCCGCGGATCGATGAGCGCGATCTCGTCGACCAGGAGCGGAACGTCGTTGACGACGCTTCGCATCAACGGCCCGGGCTGCCACTCGAAGGTGCCCTGCACCGGGTCCTGCACGAAGGTGCCGAGGAAGTCCATCGCGGTGGTCTCGGCGGTCCCTACGATCGTCTCCAGGCCCGAGTGCCGACCGTCGACCGCGTCCATGGCGAAGGCGGCCTCCGCCATGGCGGTCTTGCCGGTGCCCGGCGGGCCGGACAGAAGGACATTCTCGCTGTGGCTGCGCGCGTCGCGCAGGAAGGCCAGGTCCTCGACCCCGCCGAGGAGACGGGGCTGGTAGACGGAGCCGTTGGGGCGGGTCTGCGGGCCCACTGGCGGCAGCGACACAGCAGGGGCGGGGGCGGGCGTACGACGCCGGGGAGCAGCGGACTTACGCTGAGCGGCCGCGTGCGCCGACCGCAGCTTCGACTCCATCTGATCGGCGGCCGAAGGCGCCGGGCTCGCCCCCGTCAGGGTGGCGTGCGTGGTCACCGCCGCGAACCGACTGGCGACATCGCCGATGTTCTCCTTGAAGTCGCCGGGGGCGATCAGATCGGCGGGGATGGTGAACTCGACGAAGTCCCGGCTCAGGTAGTAGCCCTTCTTCTCCTTGGCCCTCGTCAGGTTCACCGCTTCCCTGATGACCTTCTCGGGGTCAGCAGGGTTGACGTTGGTGCCGAGCTGACCGGCCTGGCCCGTGCGCCCGTGACGGGTGAGCATGACCGGACTTGGAGAGAGGACGGCGAAGAACTGGTAGTACTTGTCGCTTCCGCCGCTGTCGTTGTGCAGTTCCCAGCCGTACGCGGTCACCGCATCGCCTGTCGTGGGCAAGGGCGATCTCCTCTTTAGCAAGTGAGCACGCACCCGTGCTGCGGGCCCGCACTGTCGGGGGCTTCCGCTGCTACAGGTGCTGCACAAGGGCGGTGGATCGAGAGAGGGGCGAAATAGGCGCCGCCAGGCAGTGCCCTACGGGGTGACCGAAGGGCAGGCATCGATCCGTGAATGAAACTAATTTACACCGAGAGGCGCCTTGTGTGCAAGTTATACGAGTCGTTAAGGCGGAGTTGAGTTGAGGCGGTGGAAGGTGACTGCGCCAAGCGCCGTACACTCAACGCCCATTCGAAGTGACCGGGATCCAAGAAGGGCCTCAGCCGTGCAGAGACAAACGACGGGTGGCGCAGCGGCTGCCGGCGTGGAGCCGATCTATGCCGACCTCGTCCGCGAGCGCGGCGACGTGCCGGCCGAAGCGCGACGTGTCGCGGACAGGGCGGAGCGGGACCTCAGACCTCTCCTCGACTTCCGCCTGGCGCCGCTTCCTGCGTCCGCGCGCTGATGGGGCGTCCGCGGTGGAACTTCAGTTCTCCAGCACGGACCGAGATCCCACGCCTGCGCAGGAGTTGCGGCTTCGGCAGATGCCTTCGATGAGCCGCATCTGAACCGAGGCTTTCTCGTCCCACTGGCACCGCCGCCGCTCGCGTTCGCGACGCAGATCGCGGTCGATGGGAACGAACGGCGAGCCGGGGAGCCCGGGCCAGCAGTTGCCCGACACCGGATCAAAGATCATGTTTCGGTAGCCGAGCCAGTTTCTGTGGTGACGCTCGCAGAGGTACGAGGGTGCCCGCACGGAGAACCTCTGGTCGGGAGGGTCGAGCTGGTTGGTGCTCATGTGCCGCATGCGGCGCCACTCGGCTCCCTCCCAACGGTTCCACCGGGCACGCACCTCATCGGGGATCGCTTCTCCCAAATAGGTCTCGGGTGCGCCGGGGTGCGTCACTTCAGGCTTGGTCAACAGTCCTCCTGTGGGTACGCCCTGCGGGTCGAGCCTGGAGTGCCCGACCGTGCAGGGCAGGTGTGAATCGCTGGGTAGCGGCACGTCTGGCCAGGAAAAGGATGAGGTTCTCCTCCCTGGGTGAGCGATCATCGCGATGATAAGGACTCGTATAGTTTGACAATAATTGTAGAGATGGGTAAATTATACATCGAGGGGTGGGGGTCGCCCCTCTGAACCATCACGAGAGCGTAGGAGGAACCCGATGGCGATGCGCCTGAGCGTCTACATGGGCAACAAGCCCCGCGCAGTAGCCGCTGTCGGCCTGCGCCGATCGGCCGCGAGTGGATTCCACGCGAGCGGGCCGAAGCGTAAGCGAGACCGGCGGGCAGCCAAGAACGCCGCCATCCGCGATTCGCGTATGGCGGACTGACCCTCACCCAGCCGCCGAGCACTCGCCAGAGCAGACTTTGCCTCCCGAATCAGGAGACTGACCGTGCCGCATTCCGGACTGCTGCCCCTCCCGGGCGTCCTGGACCCGCACAACCCGCTCGTCGACGAGCCGACCTGGACCTACCCGTCAACCTGCGCCGGCGGCGGCGGAGTCGCGCGGCTACGTGTCTGGCCCACGGATCAGAACGGGCACCTCGCGATCGTGACCGAGAAGTCGATGGGCGTCAGCATCACCAACGCCGCCGAGGACATCTACACCAAGCTGGCCGCCGCCCACCCGGGGCCGCTCATTGTGCTTGAGCACTGGCCCGCAGGGGACGGAGCGCCGTACGACCGTCTCGACCAAGTGCACGCCCCCCAGGGAGCTGGGCCTCTTTGGCTCGCCATCTGGCCCGTCCCACCGGAGAACCCCCGCTTCAACGCACACGAGGAGTGGATGCACGCCTTCGGGACCACCCTCCTCACCGCCCGTCGTGCCTGACCCCTCGACTCCAGGAGCCTGTTCCGCGAACGTGACCACCTGACACAAGCTCAGCCCCGATCTCCACTCCGCGGGCTACGGTCCGAGCGACCGCATTGTCCCCCTCCACACGTACTCCACCGATGTTGAAGCGGAACTGCGGCGCGCAGTCGACCTGTTCAACAAGGACGAGGAGTTCCTCGACGGCAAGGACCTGGAGATCGCGGCCGGCTACCGCTACCGCGGCCTCCGCGCCTCCCCCAAAGACCACGGTTTCAGAGCGCTCCTCGACGACGGCGGACCCGCTCGCTGTGGGCGAGCAACGGGAGGCGGATCATCCCGCACACCGGGCCGTCTCCCGTCTCGCCAACCGTGCCGAGGCATCGCGCCCCCTCGGCCACTGGTGGACTACAGGACGACATCCGACGCTGTCACGCGGGAGGGCTCCTTCGCGTGCGACCCGCTCACAGGCCAGGCCGGTCAGGCCCGCACCACGGCGTCGACCATCAGAACGTGGTCATCGAACGGGCCCGCCTGGGCCGAGGTCGTCCATCACCCGCGAACGCAGCCGCCGGTACTGGCTGATCAGCGCGGACAGGGCCTCATCGAACCCCTCCGCCTCCTGCAACGCCTCCTCGGGCAGCACCTCGGCCGTGGCGTAGCCGAGAGCGGGGGTGCCACAGAGGTGGCCGCACAACGCCTCAAGACGGTCCAGGAGCATCGCCCGCCGTTCCTGATCCGGAGTGAGAGCTCTCCACCACGAATACCGTTCGCACGCCGTGGCAGGACGGTCCGGCAAGGACCGGCGAATCGCGGATCCACGCTCCACGAGAGTGACCCACACCGGATGCCTCAGCCGATCCCGCAGCTCCCCAAGACGCTGCTCAGGCAGGCTTGCCGTCGTCACCGCAGTCATGGACGACACTGTCGCACCGAGGACTGACAACCCGTCCGGCCCAAGGCCAGCGTCCGTCCGCGCCCGCCGGCTATCTCCACACCCTGCCGGATTACTGCACTCCAGTCGCCTGTTGAGGCTATTGAGGTCGGCCTGCGGGTCTGCGCTCTATCCACAGCCGCGCGACCCTAGCCTGCCCATGATTCGACCGCCGCTCGCGGGGGAGCGGCGGCATCCAGCGACAGGAAGCAGGAGCTGTTCTTGGTGTTCAGGGGTCAGACGTCCGACAACCACCAGACCGCTCACCTCACTGATCACGACGTACGAGCAGGCCAGAACGCGCCGGATCCACGGGTCGACTGGCGCGCTGGACTCAAAGATGCCGCCGACGCGAAGACCTTCGACGCCGACCTCGCGGCGGCCGTTGAAGACCAGACTCGTCGCGGGCGGCTCGACCTGCGCGAGTTGCGGCAGCTCTTGCTGGAGACCAGCCGCCATCCGGGCTGGCGCCAGGCCAGGACAGCCGCGCTCGCGTACTTGTCCGAGCGCCCAGACACCGCCCAGCGGCTTCTGTTGCTGCACACGCAGCTGGAGTCCTGGCCGCCGCCGGAGTTTCGCGATTGGGTCCACGCTGACGCCCCCCTCACGCAGATGTACGAGGCGAGCGTCCGCATCGGCCCCAGCAGCTCCACCCTCGACGGCCCCGCCCGAACAGCCGGAGGACGCCGCCAGGCTCGACAGCAAGCCGTCCTGGCGCTGCTCGCGCACCTCGCGGGTTGCACACCGGCGAGCGCCTCGCCCCAATACCCGGCCGAGCCGCAGCACGGCCGCTCACCTGACGCACAGCAATCCGCCATGCAGCAGCTCCAGGACCACCAGGCCGCGACAGTGACCGGTCCAGACGGCAACCTTGAGAACGATCTCCTCACACGTGCTGAGCTCGGCACTCTGACCAACGCGGAGGTCCAGCACCTCCTGTTTGACGCAACAGGGCCAGCGTGGAACCGAATCCGCCGCGCCGCCCTGGACTACGTCGCGAAGACCCGCGCCTATGCCTCGACCCTGCTTCACGAGAACGGCGAGCGCTTCGGTGACAACGCCCGCCTCGCCTTCGAAGAGTCCCGTCTCGACGAGGGAAGCGACCGGCAAACCTGCACAGCCGTCGCCATCCTCACCAGCGACTCTGGCACATGGCGCGGGCCGAGGCAGACAGCTAGTCGACGACGATTCGCCCGCCACTACGCGAGTGTGAGCCTGCTCGCGCAGCTGTGCCACCTGCCCGAACCTCGTACCCGTCTGCCTGAGCCGGACCCCGACCCGCTGTTCGCCACGACCCAGGCACAGCCGAACCCGGTGAACGTGCTGGACACACGTGCCCAGCAGGGACTGATTACCCCTCCCACCGCCGAGATCACCAACCGCGCGCCGGGCCAGGGCTACACCTGCACCTACAACTGCCGCTACCGGCCCTCCGACCGCACTGTCACCGCGTCGGGATTCGGTACATCCAAGGACACCGCCCGTCGAGCGGCCGCGCACGCCCTGCTGCGCCAACTTCACCACGCTGCACAGCAGCTCCAAGAGCGCCCTCACGTCCCCAGGGGCCGGCGAGCTGTGAGTACATCGCCGACCACCGCGCGGCCACTGGACACGAACACCCGCGGTTCTGACGCGGAGGCGGACCTCACCAGACTGTCTGCCCAGGACGTCATCGCGGAGGCGCTCGCGGCTGGATGCGCCGTGAGCTTTGCCCCCGCCACCCCCACGCAACCGGCGTCCCTGGTCGTCTACCGGACGGACGGCGCGCCCATGCCGAGCGTCCCTCTTCCCACGCCGCTTGATCAGACCCAGCAGCCGATGCTGCTCCCCGCCACCACGAGCCGCCAGCAGGTGAGCGGCTGGCGTATGCCGATTCGGGCCGCAGTGCCGCTCCTCCTCAAGAGCACCCGACCGCAGGCGTCGTGGCACCCCTCCGCCGAGGTTTGGGCGTACACCGCGCGACTGGCCCTGCACCTCATCGCCGCCGAGCTCGTCTACCCATCCTTCAGCGAGCATGGCACCGATCAGTGGCGGATCGGCCCACTGCCTCCCGAAGCGCAACGCACCGTAGCCGACCTGTCGAAGAACCTGCCCGCCTACGCCTACACCGTCATCGCCGGCAACCAGCCCACCGCCCCCGGCCGAGCAATCACGGCCTTCCTTGACGCGGTGGCCGACACCTTCCTTCGCACGCCCGCCGCGGAACACCTCGCCGGCCAAGCCCCCTACAGCACGGCCACCCCGCACACTGCGCACCAGGACACGAGCCAACTGCGCGACTGGACCGACACTCTCGAAGAGAGCATCGACTCCGGCCCGGTCCCTCCGCTGCAGCTCCACATCGGCGAACCCGACGACACCCACGCCGAACAAGGCCACCTCACCGCACACCTATACCTCACGCGCACCGACAACCGAGCGGCCGATCCAGTACGCGCCAGCCGCGTGTGGGCCGGTACCGCCCGACTGCCCGGCCACGACCGCCACCAACTGGCGCGCCGCATTGCCCGCACCCTGCGCCGCGCGGCGCGTATCTGCCCTCCGCTGGCCGATATGGCCGCCCAGGAACCGCCCACCCGCCTCGCGCTGGACACGGCCGGTGTCAGTGCCTTACTCGAAAACGAAGACGAGCTCGCCACCCACCACATCACCATCGTCTGGCCGCCTCGCCTGCACAGCGCTCTGACCGCGTACACCACCATCGGAGGCAGCACGTCGGCAACCACCTCCGACCAGCGATTCGCGCTCGGAGAGCTGCTCGACTTCCGTTGGCAGATAGCGCTCGACGGTCACGCCCTCACCGAGGCCGAGATGGACGCCCTGGCCGAGGCAGCACGCCCCCTCGTCCGGATCCGAGATCAATGGGCCCTGCTCACTCCGCTGATGGCGCGCCGCCTCAGGCACCGTCAACTGGCCCCGCTGGCCGGCGCGGACGCACTCACCGCGACCCTCACCGGCACCGCCCCCCTCGACGGCCAGGACGTCCCCTGCACACCAGCTGGCGCCCTCGCCCAGGTCGTGAGCACACTGCGCCGCCACACCACGGCAGCCATTGAGACAACCCCCGCTCCCCACGGCCTCGCCGGAACCCTGAGGGACTACCAGGCACGCGCCCTGTCCTGGCTGGTCCATCTGACCAAGCTCGGCTTCGGCGGCTGCCTGGCCGACGACATGGGGCTCGGAAAGACCCTCACCGCCATCGCTTTCGTGCTGCACCGCCACGAGAGCGGAGACGCATCACCAACCCTTGTCGTCTGCCCGTCGTCACTCATCACCACGTGGGAGCGAGAAGCGGCCCGCTTCGCTCCCGGCGTGCCAGTGATCCGCTATCACGGCACCACCCGCCAGCTGGGCCGCCTTCCCGACGGCGCGATCGTCCTCACCACCTACGGCATCCTGCGTGCCAACGACCCCGGCCTGCGCGGCCGGACCTGGGGTCTCGTCATTGCCGACGAAGCACAACACGCCAAGAACCGCGCCTCCGCGACCGCCCGCAGCCTGCGCGCCCTGCAAGCCCGTACGCGCCTGGCCCTCACCGGAACCCCCGTCGAGAACAACCTCAGCGAACTGTGGTCGCTTCTCGACTTCACCAACCCTGGCCTTTTCGGGACCCATCGCTCCTTCCGGGCCCGCTTCGCCAACGCCGCCGAGCGCGACACCACCAGCCCTCAAGCCCGCCAACTGGCCGGCCTCATCCGTCCCTTCCTCCTTCGCCGCACCAAGGCCGACCCGGACATCGCACCCGAACTTCCCGCCAAGGTCTACGCCCAGCGCATTGTCCAGCTCACCTCCGAACAGGCCGCTCTCTACGAAGCCGTGGTCCGAGAAACCATGGACGCTCTCAGCGGCGCCACCGGCATCCGCCGCAAGGGACTCGTCCTCAAGCTCCTCACCGCCCTCAGGCAGATCACCAACCACCCCGCCCACTACC
Organism: Streptomyces sp. NBC_00637; assembly: GCF_045161545.1. Taxonomy (NCBI): domain Bacteria; kingdom Bacillati; phylum Actinomycetota; class Actinomycetes; order Kitasatosporales; family Streptomycetaceae; genus Streptomyces; species Streptomyces sp. NBC_00637. The sequence goes on from NZ_CP109047.1 coordinate 467,339, forward strand.
TGCGCGAACAGCCGCCCACAGCCGGCCGTGCCGTTGAGTACGCCACCCGCTCAGCGAAACTCGCCGCCCTCGACGACGTCCTCGCCCAGATCCGTGACCAGCAGGAAGCCGCACTAATTTTCACCAGCTACGTCACCATGGGTCGACACCTGCAGGCCCACCTCAGTCACCGCGGGATCCCGTCAGAGCTCCTGCACGGCCGCCTGGACGTCACCGAACGCCAGCGCCTCGTCGATGCCTTCCAACGCGGCGACAGCCCGGTCCTCATCTGCTCCATCAAGGCCGCAGGCACCGGATTGACCCTCACCCGGGCCAGCCACGTCATCCACTTCGACCGGACCTTCAACCCTGCCGTTGAAGATCAGGCAACCGACCGAGCCCATCGCCTGGGCCAGACAAAGACGGTCACGGTGCACCACCTGCTGACCGAAAGGACCGTCGAGGACCGAATTCACGACCTGCTCGATCACAAGCGATCCCTGCACGACGCCGTCCTCCAATCCGGGGAACGCGCCCTCGCCCAGCTCACCGATCAGGAACTCGCCGACCTCGTCACCCTTGGAGACTCCCGATGACCGCCGCCACCCAACCCAGCACGGACGCCTGGCGCCGCGCATGGCTGGGCGCTTTCCAGACAGCCGCACCTCTCAGCCCCGTCGTCCAACAAGGCCGCCAACTCGCCGACAACGGAGCCATCACAGACCTGAGCATCGCTGCCGGCGCCATCACCGGCCACCCACACCCGCCAGCCCGCGCCCGAGCCATCCGGCCCCGCATTAACGTAATGACACTCAACGACACGGAATGGGACCGCATCGGCAGAGCGATCGCCGCGCACCCCGACCTGGCCGACTCCACGCGGAACGGCATCCTCAGCGACGAACTCCTCGCACCCGACAACACCGGGGGAGTCGCCCTCATCCCCCACGCCCGGGAGATCGCCTTCACCTGCGCCTGCACCAAGCCGCCCAGAACATGCGAACACACCACCGCCCTCGGCCATTTGACGGCGGACCACCTCCTTACCATGCCAACCGACTTGCTCACCCTCCGCGGCGGCTCACTGCACCTGCTCACTCAGCACCTGCGCGCCCACGAACACGCGGCCCGGTCCCCACGCCGGAACCCACCCACCCCACGAAGGACATCCCCAGCAACCAGCACCGCTCGAACCCAACCAACGCGCAGTCACCGGCCGACCCTGCCGCCACTGCCGAAACTCACCTCGCCCAGCACCACGGCGCTGGCAACGATCAAAGAAGAACCACCAGCCCCCGCACCACCGCTGTCCATCCTGCGCGCCATCGTCCAGGACGCCGCCCACAGGGCCCAGGAACTGCTCAAACAGCCGCAACACCACTCGGAGCTCGACCCCTATACCGATCTCGTGCGCCTGGCCTCCACCCCACACGGCGCCCCCCACTTGGCGGCGATCGCTGAACAGCTCGGCCAAACACCCTATGAGACGCGCCGCCTCGCCGACGCCTACACCCACGGCGGCACAGCCGGCGTTGCTGTCCAGCTCCATCGGACGGCCGTGGCCCCCGAGACCCTCGCGGCCGCCGAAAGCTGCATCCAGCCACTCCGTCCAGCCCCGCTGACCGCCGTCGAGCGCGACCACAACCACCTCACCGATCCGGCCGCGCGAGTCCAGCTCCGCTACGGCCCGGACGCCCACTGGCACCCCTACTCCGACCGGCACGGGACCTGGTGGCCCGCTCCGGGACACCACCTTGACCCGGCCCTCGCCTACCGTGCAGCACTGGCCGCCAGCCGCTCCCGACGGTGAACCGACGAGCGGAGCAGCCGGCCCGGTCAGAAGCTGTCCACTGCCCCGCTGTGGCAGGCCCCCGGAAGCGATCACATGTGCGCCAGCGTGCGCGTCCCCGTCCCGGGAACCGACCAGCTGGTGTGGGCCCAGATCGACCCGGAGCCGTTCGAGGGACGCCCGTTGTTGAGCCAGGCCGCAGCTGCCAGGTTGTGCCGATGGTCGATCGACTGGGAGCGCAGGGACCGCTCGAAGTTGTACTACAAGGGAGGCCGTTCCCCGAGCATCGCGGCCGCACGCTGGGAAGCCCAATGGGTAATACGACGGCTGCTCACCGACCCGTACCGGGCCAAGAGTCCCACGACGGGCGAACCCTGATCACTCCCCGCTGAACATGAGTGGCGCAACGATGCCCCTGAGGAGATTGGCGACGTTCGACAGGTCCGGGTGGGGGAGAAACCCGTTGGGCTCCGGTAATTGGCGGACGCTAGCGTTCGGTGTCCGCAGCAACGTGCTCCGACGGTCTGAGGAGAGTGGGAGCAACATGGGGACTATGGAAGACCTTTTGGCGGCGCGCGCCGATGTGGTGGACCTGCTCCGCGCGTCGGGTTGGGAGCCGAATACTGTCGGGGTTCCGGCCGAGAACGGTGTCATCTTCTTCGTCACCAACGACTGGGACGGGAATGCCTACATCGAGCCGGCTGACCGTTCCTACACGATCCCCGTTCCCCCTGAAGTCCCCACGGACGTTGCAGTTGCACTGTGCGAGGCCGTTGCCGCTGGGTACGCTTCACAGCGGGAGTCGTAGGCGATCTCCACACCCGGAAAACATTCCCGGGAACGCCACCCAGGGGACCGACGGGTTAGGAGAAGACCCAGCGCCTGTTGCCCGCCGTACGGCGGGCGGGAGGTGTCGGCGGCCGGCTCACGCGTGAGTAGCGGGTGGCTGTGGCGGATCGGTCATAGGTCGGCCGGTGGGGCCGCGGCACCCCTCCAGTACAGCGACTATGGGGCCTCGGGAGCGACAGTTTCCTGAGCAGCAGCGACCGCGTCAGCTTCCTGGGAGAGGCTCTCGCGCGCCTGCTTCAACAGGGTCTCGGTCTTCCTCAAATCGGCGCGGGTGTTCTTCAACTTGGCGGCCTGCTTCTTCTCCCGATCGCGCAACTCCGCGATCCGCTGTGTCAGCCGTGCAATGTCGGCGGCGGCGATCGTGGCCCTCGGACGCTGCTTTGCCCGTGGCGTTCCGGTGCGGCGGGTCCCCTGACGCGCCTTCAGCGCGACGAGGAACTCATCGAACTCGGATCGCACAATGAACTTGGTGGGCCTCTCGGCAGAGCCGGTCTCCACCACGATCTTCGGGAAGTCAGCATGGCGCCGCCCCCAGTTGGTGACGGCGGCGCGGGTTACTCCGGCCTGCTTTGCCGCACCTGCAAGATGGATCAGTTCGTCCTCACGCCCCTGGAATTCCGGGCGAAGCCACTTAGTTGGCGGGGTGGAATCAGGCAACGGGGAGGCTCCTCATTCTGGGCGAGGCTGCACTCTGCAACCGATATCAAATTTACCAAAATTGCGCTTCATGCGCAAGAAATACGAGTCAATATAGGCTTGGTGCGGGTGGGGTGGCAGAGGAGCCGTGCAGCAGTGAGACGGCTTTTGCTGCCCACGGAGCCGGCGGTGCGCTGGACGGAATCGGGGGTCCCCCCGGAGAGGACGGACCTCTCGGCAGGATTCAGCGACGGTTCGCCCGGGCCCGATTCCGTCGTCGGTGCACTGGGCCGACGAAGCAGTCGGCGCACTCGTCTGGGGCAGGGGACCGCCGAGCCCGAGAGCCGGCCAGCTCTGGTAGGACGACTGCCCGCCAGTCGTGCCGTCCGCCCCCTCACGCCGCCAGCGGCCCAACTGCGGCAGGGCCCGCGCAGACCTTGTCCACAGGCAGGGCGCTCGAAGATCTACGCACTTTCGGCCGCACGCCGCAGCCACTTCGGCGAGCTCCCTGTCTGCGAGGTCACGATGACGCACCACGAGAGGTCTCTCCCTCACCGCCACCGCTGGCGTCCTACGAGGACGCCGGAGAGCGACGGAGGCATGAGATGACCTCGCCCGCCGCACTCACTACCCGCAACCACACCGACCCGCAGGTGGTATCCGCGCGTCGGCTGCTCGTCGCGGTATTTGCAGTGCTCGGCATCGTCATGGCGGCGTGGGGCGCACGGATGCCCGCCGTTCAGTCCACCGCAAACGTCGGTCCTGGACAGCTGGCGTTGGCGCTCCTGGCCGCAGCGGCCGGCATGGTCATCGGTCTGCAGGCCGGCGGACGGATCGCCCAACGCCGTGGCCCCGCAAGTCTGCTGATCGCCCCCACCGTCGTGTTCGGTCTGTCGCTCGTCGCACTCGGCCAGTGCCGGTCGCTGCTCTCCCTGAGCCTGGTAGCGGTCATTTTCGGCGCAGCGCACGGACTCCTCGACGTCGGTGCCAACGCGGCCGCCGTCGAGTGCCAGAAGGCCGCAGGTCGCCCGATCATGGTGTCGCTCCATGCGAGCTATAGCTTCGGGGCACTCTCCGGAGCCGCGCTGACGGCGGTGAGCACGGACCTCTCACACGAGCTGCTCTTCGCGATCGTCGGAGTGTCGACGGCATTTGCAGCCCTCGCTGCGGCGCCCACCGTGCGATCAGTGGCCGGACTCGCTGACGCGGCCGTGGTCGGTTCTCAGCCCAGTCCCATCCCCGAGGCACCGCAGGGAAGAAGCCTCCCGCGTCGCTCCATGTGGCTCCTAGGCGGACTCGCGGCGGCATGCCTCCTGGCGGAAGGAGCGGCGGCGGACTGGTCAGCCGTGCACCTGCGCGGACTCGGCGGATCGGAAGCGATCGCAGCCGCGGCCTACGCGGTCTACAGCGGCGCCATGGCAACCGGACGCCTGTTCGGCGACCGCCTCGTCGCACGCTTCGGGCCAGCCACCGTTGTACGTGCCGGTGCGGCCCTGGCCGCCGTGGGCCTCGGTGCAGGAACGGCAGCCGGATCCCTCCCCATGGCCCTTGCCGGATGGACCGCACTCGGACTCGGCCTCTCCACCGCGGTCCCGTCTCTGATCACAGCCGCCGGCCGAGGAGGCCCCCGAGCGGTCGGCACCGTCGCCGCGACCGGCTACCTCGGTTTGCTGGCCGGTCCCGCCGTCATCGGCCTGCTCGCCTCACTCACCACCCTGCCCACCGCTCTCGCCCTCCCCGTCCTCCTGGCGGCCGTCGTCGCCGCCGCCTCCCGCCGAGCCCTGGAGCACGCATGAACACCCCGCTGGTACCTGCCCTGCCCCGAACTGAGTTGCCGGACCTGGAGGCCGTCCTCCTCGACTACAACGGTGTGATCGGACTTCAGCCCGATGCCGATGACTGGCGCCAGCTCGCCACGCTCGCAGGATGGCCCGAAGGCACCACCGAGGACTTCGAAGCCGCCTTCTGGAAGCGACGCACCCCCTACGACGAGGGCACCATAACCACCTCGGCCTTCTGGAGCAGGCTCCTGCGCGGCGACCGCACGGCCCCGCCCGGCAGCGCCCTGCTGGACGCCCTGCGCGAGACGGACACCGAGATGTGGACCCGCACGGACTCAGAGGTCCTCCGGATCCTGCACGCTGCGCAGACCACCACGGGTGTACCGATGGTGCTGATCTCCAACGCCCCCAGACCGCTGGCCGACCGGCTCGACGAGAGCGAATGGTGCGCCACACTCATGTCACGGGCGCTCTACAGCGCTCGGCTGGGCGTCAACAAGCCTGCGCCACGCGCCTACGAGGCTGCCCTGGCCGCAGCCAACTGGCCCGCTCCGGAGCGGACTTTGTTCGTCGACAATCTGCTGGAAAACTGCCTGGCGGCGGCCCGGCTCGGCCTGCGGACCCTGCACTACAAGGGCGATCCCGGCGACCTCGCGCGTCACCTCCTGCCGAGGCGCTCCGCGACTGCCCAGCCCGCAGCCAGCGGCATCGCGGCCGCCAGCACGGTCCTGGCGGACTGAGGCGACAGTGCCGCGCCGCAGCCCTCATGGGCCGCGGCGCGTCACTCTGCCCTCTGCCGGCGCCATCCGGGCAAGCCGTACGGCGGGTCGTCGCTACCGACGCTGGTAGGTCTCAGAACCGGAGTTCACGTAACCGCGGCCGCCGCAGTGACCGCAGGCCGCTACCGACGCCTCCTTCACGATCCCCACCCAGAACTCCACCTGTTGGGTCCAGGCCGCAAGGGCCTCCGCGTAGGAGTCACCGCCAACGCGATTTGGAATGGGAAGAGTCAGCTGCCGGGTGACGTACTGGGGCACATGCCGGCCACTCTTGAGCTCCTGGCCGCGCCTGCCGAGGTACGGCCGCCAGGAACTCTTCGGCGGGTCGAAGGGGACCTTGAGGCTGACGTACACGCCCGGCTTGTCCTGGAAGTTGTCGAAGACGTGCTCGACTCCCGGCATGGTCTTGAATTCGGCCATCAGGTGCGTTCTCAGACCAGGGATGTGGCCCGGAACGAGGTGCCGATATTCCGGCCGGGTACTGAGCTCATACGGCAACTGCGCCACCCACTGCGGCTCGTCGGGGCGGGGCGGCTCGCGACCGACGAGCACCGTCACCGGCCCGTCGTAGACGTGCTCCACGACAGCGGACGGCACGGTGACCGACGAGTAGAGACCGTACAACTCGTCTTCTTCCCCATCCCGCGCACGACGGGCGAAGTCTTCGACCGACAGTTCGGCCGGATATCGCACCGACAAGGCGTCCGAACGGTCGAGTTGGTAGCGGACTGTCTTCGGGCCGGGCTGGTAGCGGCCGACCAGACGCTGCGCCTCGGATGCCACCGCCCACCAGTTTTCGGAGAGATGGGTCATCGGCTGGCCGTCGGCGAACATGCCGAGGTGCTCGGTGTTGAAGGCGAGACCCTTCGGGGTGGGCAGGCTGTAGAGCCAGCGGCCGTCGGGGTGAGCGATGGCGTACACGGTCACGGTCGGTGGGACCTTTCAACGGGCCAGGCCTGACTGGTGAGCTGGCCACCAGAGGCGGACGGCGAAGCTACGCAGCTGGAGGCGGAGCCCCGTCCGGCGTCGAGGGGGTCTGTCCTCGAACGGCATCCGCGCGGGCGTCTTCCGCCGTGTAGCCCGAGCCGCATGTGGGACGGCAGTACGAGCCGGCGGGCGCCCCGCACTCCTCACATCGGTCGGTGAAGTCCTGCGGGCGGAACGGGCCCAGTGCCTGAGACAACGGCAGCGCCTTTCAGGAGACTCAACACCGTCGCCCTAATTTACTCGTAATGTAATCTGTATGCAAGTTTAACGAGTCCAACTATGTTCTGATTACTCAGGAGTCACTACATGCCTGCCCCCAAAAGAGAACGGGCCGCTCGCGCTCGTGCCTCGGGATACGCCACCTGGCGGCCAAGCCGCCGATCGCGCCAGGGTGATGGAGGTCGCGGCGCCGTCGGCTTCCCCGGGCACCCCATCGGGAGCCACGATCACTGCTGGTGCGGCAAGCTCGGCAACCATGATTGGCCGGGCAAGGATATTGGCACGCCTCACCCGCCTACCCCTCGTCCGTAAGGCAGTTAATGCCGCGGAGGCGATGGGTCGATGGATGCGGCGCATCGTGTAGGGGGCGTTGCTCCTCTCCGTGCGCTCTGCGTTGCAAGGTTCGTTTCAATTCCCATTGCAGAGTGCGTTGCGCCTGGCGTTGCAGGATCCGTTGCACCTCGCGTTGCATGGTTCGCTAGCGAAGCAGCCAAGGCGGAGGCGTCCACACAGGCGCTACGCGACTCGTATAACTTGAGCTTAGGGGTAGAAGCGGGTAAACTATCTGTAGAAATTGGTGTGATTCTCCCCGGGGGCCCAGGATGGCGAAGGAGTAGTCCGATGGCCGACTCGATCGTGCAACCGCCTCCGGTGCCCTTCAAGGTGGGGGGCACCCTGTTCGTACGCTTGCCGCGCATTGGGCTGTGCCGCATGGGCAGTTGGGGCTGGGAGACGAACCCTGAAGGTGTCCTGGAGACGGAGCGAGCGATTCAGGCGAGGCGGTGACAACGCTGCCCCAAAGGCAGCGGTGCTGTACCGCGCATAGCTACCTGATCCGGCTAAACCGGCGAGCCCGCCGAGGCTCAGGCACTGGCGACCTGTTCCACCAGGGCGGCAGCACTCACCGCGTGGACATCCAGCGGACCAGAGAGCGGGACATTCGCGAGGTGACCTGACCGCTTGTCCCTCCGCCAGCTCGCCCCAGACCGCACACGCCTGCCACAGCTGATCCGGCTCGCATCACCGCGTTCAACTCGACTGCCATCCAGAGAGCGTGGAGTGCCTCTCTGGCCTCGTCCGTCCACGACCGGAGGACGGGACCGCCCGTCCTGAAATGCCCACCAAGCCGCCCAGCAGGAAAGGACTCTTCCCCATGCCGACGGACCAGGAGATACGCCCCGCGGAACGGGCTGCCTCCGAAGCGATCGCTGCGTACGTAGGCGCTGGAATATTGACCCGGACCGAGGCCGACCATGTGCTCCGCAAGCGGCTGCGTAACGCAGAGAGGGTCGTCCGCGCGAACTGCGCCGGCTCCTTCGGGAACGCGTGGTCCTTCGGGGCCCAGGTGCGGCAAGCGCGTGAGGAATGGCTGACCTCGTCCGGCAGGATCACGCGCCGCAGGAAGCTCGCAGCGCTCGCCCAAGCCGAGGTTCAGCGCGCCGTCTACATGGTCGTACGCGCCGAGTACAAGACGCCTCAGCAGATCGTGGAGGAAGACGCGGCGGCGCCCGTCCTGGCGACGGCGCCGCAACTCCTCCACCAGATTGCGGAGGACCAGCAGGCGAGGCGCGCTGCCGAGGGTTGCGCCAACCCGACCCCGTCGTATGCCCAGATCCTGCCCGTGAACGGGCGGGTGGTCATCCAGGCAGGGTGCGAATGCGGTGGCCGGCACTGGCGCACCCTCGACCTTGGGCCGGAATGCTCGCTCGCCGATGCAGAACGCCGGAACCTTCCGCTCCTCGGACCATCAGCGCTTCTGCGCGATCAGGGCGTCCGTACCACCGCCGAATTCGAGCAGCGCCCGCCGGATGCCGAGTGTGCCTGGCGTCTGCGGGCGGACGCGCGTCCGGATTCCTTCGTGGTCGCCACCTCCACCCGGGGTGCTCGCTCGTGACGTCTACACAACATCAGCAGGCCGCCGCCGACTCGTGCCGCGGGCAGGAGATCGGCGACGTGGAGTCCCCACGGGAGGCGTGCCCGCCAGCCCTCACGACAGCATCAGGCGACTACCCGAATAGCCAATCCGACGCCTGTCTGCCAAAGGGCCGGTCCTTGCTTCTCACGGCTATCCCGTACACCAGTTGGCTGGTGTACGCGCTCGACAAGGCCGCGGCCGATGAGCACCGAGCCCTGTACCAGGCGCGCCTGGCGGACGCTGTGGCGATCCCGTTGGTTGTCACCCGCTACCAGTGCCCGCACTGCCGCAGGACTCGGGCCAAACGGTCCGCAGCCGAGTCGCACATGGCCCGCTGTTGGCAGAATCCCGCCGTCCGAGCGTGCACGACCTGTGAACGCTACGACCCCGGTGGAGACGCCTGCGGCTGCGAGCCAGGATGCAACTGGGGCGCGCCGGGACCGATGCCTCCCTCCTGTGGCGCCGGTGTCCCCCTCCCTGAGAGCTACCGCCCCGTCATCGACTGCCCGTTGTGGGAGCGGCGCTCATGAACGCTGACCACCGGTTCGACTTCGACAGGGAGGGGCGCCGGCTGCCCGCGGGGCACTGGATCGACCTCCTGTTCCAGTCGACCTGGTGGCAGGACCAAAAGCAGGCAATCTGGCGGCTCGACGAGCTGAGCGCCGTGCGATGCGGCCGCATCTACCGATTCATCGCCCGCCAGGAGGACGGTGTCGCGGAACATCTGGCCTGGGAGGCGACACGAGCTCCCGAACCGACTGCCGAAGCCGCGTTCGACGCCTACGACCGCGGGCTGAACGCGCTACTCGAGACGGTCAGTGAAGCGGGCTGGATCCAGCGCGCCGAGCCCATGACGGCCCTGCGGCGACGCATGCAGGGACTCCCGGCCACAGAGGGCACTTGCTTCTGCGGCTACCCCGTGGCCTTGGGATGGGACCACTCAACCTGCCATGCAGGCATGGAGATCGCGTAGAGCGGTCAGGACAAGCCACAGCGGACGCCGCCGGTACTAGGAGGACCGAAGGCGTAGTCCGCCGTCGCCGGACAGGGTGAGGAAGCGCCGACGCCACCGCGCGGCGGCTTCGACGAGCGTTAGAGGCGCCAGGAGCGGATCCGGTCGGCGGCGCCGAATACGTTGTCCTTGCCGGCGATGAGGTCCTTGCACAGTTCGACGAGTTCGCCGTAGGGAGAGTCGAGCCCCTCGCCGCTGGCGTGCATGTAGGCGATGGTGATAGCGCACGCAAAGCGAACGTTGAGGGCGGGCAACGGCTTCAGGAGCAGCAGCGTGTGCAGCAGCGCGGCCGCGCGCCAGGACGGGTCCGGGTCGACACCCAGGCGGGGCGGGTCGACACGGTGCCGCGCCACGGCGGCCACGAGAGCCGAAAAGTCCGCGATGTGAGGCTGGTCGGGAATGGCTGCCTCATGCTGCTGCAGGAGCCAAGGCACGTCGATGTGGATGGCGGGAGCCATTGACTCAGGCAGCCCTATCTGTCGCACTCGGAACTGGGCCGTCGTCGATGCCAGCGGCGGCGATGGCCTCGGCGAGATCCGGATCGGCGAAGACCCGGCGGAACTTCAGTGCCCCGGCGCGCAGAGCGCGCTGGTGGGCGATCGCGTCCCTGGTGGAGGCCTTCACGAACGCTTTCAGCGTCATGCCCTGCTCCCGGGCGGCTTCCCTGAGAGCCTCGAGTTCGGCGTCGTCGAAATCCACGTTGAGTGCAGCCATGCCCACAGGGTACTGCGCGGGTACCCAGGGCTCAATCATCCCAGCTCAGCCCGGACGGCTCGGGTACCTGAGAGGTACCCGAGCCGGGCAGCGGCCCACCCGTATGGCGCTTCGCGATCAGACGATCCCACCTCCGCCTGGCGCCTGCCTCGGTCACGACGGGACCGCCACCGACGGCGTCGACGCACGAGGCAGACCTAGGCCGTGCGCAACCGGTTCAGGCTCGCGGTGCTCAGGAAGACGAAGGCGGGGTCGAGTACCGCGGTCTCCGTGAGGCGGGCAGCGGCTGCCTGGGCGAGAACTCGGACTTCTGCGGGCGCAGCCCCCGGGGCAGCAACGACCTCGGCCGCGGCGTGGGTGAGCGCGGCGACGGTCCTCCCGAACAGCGACTTCGGCAGCGTGCCCAGCAGCAACTCGCACACGCCGTCCCGGAACGCATAGCTGCCCGGAGAGTCGGGGATGGCGCGGAGCATTCCGCTGAGGATCACTTCGGCGAGGTGGCTGCGCTGCGCCTGCGGTTCGACAGCGGCCTGGACCAGGCGCATCACGGGCAACTCGGCAATGCCCACTGCCAGATGCCCAGAAAGACGGAAGGCCTCGGGAGAGGCGAAAGCGCGAAAGCGAAGGACAAGCTCCTCAGCCGAGAGGTCGGCGGGGCACACGCGCGGTCCCTCGTACGGCGCGGGCATGGGCGTCACGAGCCCCACGGAGGCAGGAACCTCAGCGCCCTCTGGCCCTGCGGCGAGGCGGAACCAGTGGGCAAGCCACTGAGGGGAAGCCTCCATGATGGGGATGGGCAGCCCGCCAGCTTCACCCTGATCGTGCCAGGTCGAAGGTTCGTATGGAGTGAAGCGGAGAGCGGCATTGGGAGAGCCGCCTGCCGGAGTGAGGATCGTCCCGGGCGTGCCCTGGAATGCGGTCTGCCTCCACATGCGTTCCGGCAACGGCTGCACCACTGCGACCAGCCGTCGGCTTGCCCAGTCGTGCAGCGTCTGGAACCAACGGACACCCTCGGGACCGGGGCGCCACTGGGGACCCGCGCAGTCACTGAGTACCAGCGTCACCGCATCCGCCTGTTCCCGGTGATCCCGCACGGTTCCGTCGGGCGAGAGGTAGGACACCTCTATCGCATCGAAGGTGCCAGCTTCCGCAGCCAGGTGCTTCAGGTCGTGTAGCAGCGGCTCCCACAAGGGCATCGTCGGGCCCGTGTCGGCGACGATCTGGAGCCGTACTCCAGAAGGCGAGCTACCAACGGTGAAACTTGGCGACTCGGACGTGGCGGGCATCGTCGGCATGGGGACCCCTTCCGGAAGTAGTAATCCACAATTTACCCATCACTCCATGATATGTCAATTATGCGAGTCTTATGGTGTTGGGGTGTTGCCCTTCTGGCCCGGCTGGATCAGCCGGACACGGTCTGGACGCGGCGGAACTCCACTTCCGTCCAACCGCGCGGCGCGGGCAGCGACGGCGCGCACTCCCCGCGGAGCCAGCGGCTCGCAGGGAGGGCCATGGAGACCTCCAGTGCACTCAATCCGCTGTGCCCGCCGGGATCAGCCTCGCGATCTACGTTCGCCGAGTCCTTCTGCTGCCGCTCATCGCGCCCCGTCCGGATCCGCCCCTTCGCCAGCTCTGGCTCGCAGTCGCAGGTCGGCGGGCGGCCGGCGCCGCCACGCCCCCGTGTCCCTGTATCACTGGCGAGCGCGGCACTTCAGGTGGCGGTGATCATTCGGTGGTACTCGGGTTCGAAGCGGACGGTCGTGGAGCCAAGTGCGGTGCCGTCCGGGCGAGTGACGTGGAGGGTGACGGGGTCGGGCCCGCCGGGCACGGGGGCCAGGCGATGAGGGCGTAGAAGCAGGATGACGTGGTCCGTGTACTCAAGGGCGTGTTGATCACGTAGATCTCCGAGGCCGGGTGTGCTTGCGCTCGGCGGGCCGAGGTGGGCGGCGGCGATGACTGGAACGTTGAGGGTGCGGGCGAGGCTGGCGAGCGCCGCGGCGGCCTCGCCGGGCGGTGCCGGTGTGTCGGTGCCCGGATCGGCCGCCAGGGCGAGGTCGTCAACCAGCAGCAGGCCCGCGCGGCGGCGGACGGCGTCGATGCGCACACGAGCGAGCGTGCCAGGACCCGGAGCAGTGAGGTACAGCGGCAACCTCCGAAGCCGATCGGCGGCCTCGGTCAGGGACACAGGGTCGGCGGCGTGCTCGGCGGCGGGACCAAGATCCTGCCCGGACTCGGCGGCAAGCAGCATCAGCCCGGTCTGCTCGCGGTTCGACTGAAGTTCGGCCAGGACCACGGGCAGGCCGCGGTGCGCGTTGTGCCGGGCGAGGCTCAGCATCAGCGCGGTGGAGCCGGCCATGGTCTGCCCGGCCACGAGGGTGAGAGTGCCGGGTTTCAGCGGCCCCAGCGCCCTGTCCAGCCCAGGCAGTCCTGTTTCCGCCTCACGTTGCTGAGAGGCCGTGCCTGAGCTGCGGGAAGTGCACAAGGAGGCGAGCGCCGCGGTGTACGGGATTCCGGCCCGAGCGGCCAGTTGCCGGGCTCGCGCTGTGAGGCTGCCGTTGGTCTTGCGGCCCATGAGAGATCGTCACCTTCCGGCGCACGCCCACGCTGCGCGCCGTGGCGTGCGGGACGGCGTCGCTGCACGGGCCCTCGTCCCTTGCGGGGATGCCGGTATCCGTGTCCGGCGGACCTTTGACCTGGTGTGCCGGCGCTGCGTGGGAGCGGCCGCGGCGGTCTGGGTGCGTGCGTGTCCAGCACCAGCAGACGACGATAGCCGATCGCGGCCGCCGGGGCAGCCGCGATCGGCCGTAGCAGGTGGAGGGACAGGCAGGGACAGAGTCTGAGGGTTGACGACAGCGGTCGGCTCCGCCCGTAGGCCCCGGTGGAGATGTATGGCGTGCGACCGTCGACGCTCCCGGGCCCCTGTCATACGACGCGCCTGCACGAAAGAGAGCAGAGTTCGACTCGGACAACTGAGCCTTGATTGCCGGTGGCGCGTGGTGTCCCCCTGGTCGGCCTGTTCTCCGTCCTGTGTCCACAGGCCACCGCTTTCAAGATCACCGCATGCCTGCTGACCGGACGTTCCAGGAAGAACTCAAGAAGAACCAGGGCCTGACCCGGCTCGCCTGCGGACGGCTGCTCGGCGGCCCTGGCAGCTACGCGGCCGCGGAGCGGCGGCCAACGATTCCTCTGCAGGCCCTACGTCGGGTCAAGACCGCCCTTGAGCTCGCCGAGGCCGCTCACCCGCGCTGCGATCACGCGTTGCTGCTGCAGCGCGGCGCGGCACTGCGGACAGTCCGCGGAGCTGTGCGAACTGAACCACCCGGCCGTAGTTGTCCGGCGCGAGTCGGCTGCCGCGTCGAGTCTGGCCGCGGCAGGCTGCCCGACCTGACGAGGCCGTGCGCCCGCGCGCCGCCTGGCCGTGTCCCCGGCTGCATGACGGGCCCTGCGTTCTTGGCCCGGCTCCTGCGGCCAACCGCTCGCCGACTCGCCGGCACCGGGAGGACCCCGCGCACATTCACCACGCCCCACACGTCCACGGCGACCAGACCATCCCCGAGGCCCTGCCCACCCATCGTCCGTATCCCGACGGTCCAACACGGATCCCGCAGGTGTACAGGCCCAACTCACCCAGGCGCCCCATCACGCCGGGCCATGACCAGCCCACGACGGGAGGACAGCTGTGAACGGCACCACTAAGCCCTCCGCGGCCGAAACCGAAACGACAACAGAGCAGGCCGTACCCGTGCGGCCCAGGTTCCTGCTGCTCCCGATGCGCTCGAGCTGCGCGTCGGAACGCATCTACAAGTGGACTCTGCCGGCTCACCAAGGCACGCTGCCCGACGGGCGTACCTACAACGCGTGCCCCACAGCTGGGGTCTGCGCTGACCTGTGTTACGCCAAGGCCGGCCACTTCCAACGCGGCACCGTGCTGGCCGCCCACCAGCGCAATCTGCAGTACGTCATGGACGACCTCGCGGGCTGGGAAGTTCAGATGACCGAGGAACTGCAGCACCGCCGCTACCGCGCACCCGACGACCGCACGGTCCACGTGCGAGTCCACGACGCCGGCGACTACTGGTCGCTGCCGTACCTGCAGGCGTGGCTGAGAATCTTCCGAAGCGCCCCGCACGTGACCTTCTACAGCTATACCAAGCAGGTCTCGCTCATGGAAAAGTGGGTGCGGCCCGATCCCCCGGCGAATTTCCGGTGGCGCTACAGCTACGGCGGCACCCAGGACGAGCTGATCGACCCGGAACGGCACCTTCACGCGGACGTCTTCCCTGATGAGGAGACGCTCGAGGAAGCTGGCTACACCTCGCAGACGCCATCGGACCTGCTCGCCGCCTACGGACCCGAGACGCTTGGCATAACAGCGAACAACATCCCCCATCTCAAGAAGCGGCAGGGCGGAAGGACCTTCCGCGCGCTACAGCGCACGGCCAACGCGGAGAAGCGCGGCAACCGGTCGAGGAGCGGGCCCAACTCCCGCCGACCCCAGAGTGACTGAACCCGCCGCCGGTGCGCCGGCCCTATCCGGCCGGAGCGCCGGTGAGGCAGTCGCGCCGATCCCGGGACCCCCTGGCTACTCATGGCCGGGGGGTACCGGTTGATTCCCCAGTGCCTGCGGCGTAGTCGGTGGCGGCCTGGACGTCCGTCGGGGTAGTCCAACCGTCGAAGCGCCCTCCGAGCCCGGCCGTCGTCCGCGGTACGAGGCGACCGTGCAGCATGGCGGTGACGAACTCAGCCACGGACATGTCCGTGGCGTGGCTCCAGCCAGCGTGAAACGGACCATGCCAAGGAGGGCTTGGCTGGCAGACTTCGGAACAGCACTCGACGCTGAAATGGCTGACCAGCTCGTACGTTCGTGTCCACGAACCCTGTGGCGACGCGGGCCGGCGCAGGCGCACGGCAGGAACCCGTTTGAGCCAATGGGTAGCACGGTGGGTGAACCAGACCACACCAACGCCATCGTCTTGGTAGCCGCGGGTACGGGTGAGTACGTCGTCGAGGGAGGCAGAGGACACCTGTGCTTCAAGAGCCGTGCGGCGGCCGTCGGGCCCAGTCACGAGCACATCGGCCCGCCACCCACGGTGGGCAGCGGTGACCTCAAGCTCCGCGCGATGTCCAGCTGTTCGAGCGGCAGCGGCCAAGGCCCGCTTGAGACTGCGGTGCTCTTCCGTTTCTCCACTGGCCGGGCAGACGGGGGAGCGGCGATCGTGAGCGAAGAACCGGCTTCCGGTGCCGGAGACCTTGGCATGCATGGGGCGGCCGCAACCGGTGCAGCTGAGTTCGGGACGGGGACGGACGCGGTGCACGGCTTCCCAGGGCAGGGCACATCCGAGCTGGTCAAGCGTCACGTCGAGCACCCCACGGTCCGCGAGATGCGAGGTCAGCGGCATATTGAGGACCTCTCAAGGAACGTGATGGGAGCCGTCCAGGTTGCGGCCTTGAACCGATCGGAGCGGATCTTCGCGCGCCCGATGGCAGTGATCTGCCGGCACGACGCAGGCGAAGGGGCGGAAGCTAACGGCACGTAGACCTTCACCTTCCAGCCGCATCGCGTATGGGACCGGGCGCCCCATCAGGCGATCCAAACGAGGGAACGCGTTGAGGCAGTACCTGTTGCATCCTGATCGAGGAGCCGCACTCGTCGCACATTGTGCGGATGAACGTGCCGCGCTCGTCGCCCCGCAGCCGCGCTCGACCTTCAGCGCCGCAGGCTTCGCACGTTGTCTGCGATTCGAGCACCGCAGCGTCGATCAGCGCACCGGACACGTCGGCGAACGCGCCGTCGAACTCGCCATCGGCGTCGAACCGCTCTGCTACATGCAGGCGCAGTCGGCCGAACGCGGTGCCGATCTCCTCAACTTGGTAGTCCGAGGCGAGCATGGCCAACTCGCCATGCAGCCGAGAAAGCAGCGGCACCCAGCCCGGTCCTACAGCATCAGCGTGGGCCGGGATCTGGCCGTCCTTGGCGGGAGTTTGCTCGCTCATGAACTTCATGGTGACCCATGGGTCTGACACCGCGTCCGGTGTTGTCTGGCGATCTACCTCGGCCGTCCCGCTGGCGGCCCTGCCGGCCAAGCGGCAGGAGCGCAATCCGGCCGGCGCGCGGGGCAGGCCTCGACGCTCGGCCCGCCGTCAAACTGGCGCCTCGATGCCGCTCTGACGTGGCTGGGGGAGCCGTGGCTGCACCTCGGTCTGCTGCTCGTCCTCAACGGCAGGAAGCCACGGTGCAGGTCTGCGACCCGAGGGAGGAAGAGGCTATGGGCTTGGCCATCGCCTACTTGCTGGCGCCGGCCTGGAGTTTCGGGCTGGAAGCGGTGTACCCGCCCGAGCGCACGCTCGGGTTTCGTGCGCCCTTCGGTGACGGTGCCGTGCTCGGCGATGAGTACGCGCTATCGAATCCAGAGCGATCCAGTGGACGTCCAGCCGGTGGAGTCGCGGGTTGAAGCCGGCCACCCTGGAACGGGACGAAGACTGCGCGGCGGGGCAATGAGCCGGGTCGTCAAGGGGCCGCTGTGGGAACTACCGCTGAGCAGTCTTCTGGAAGCCGGGGATGCCGTCGTACGGGCCGCCGACGCGCTGCCATGCCGCGTACGCCGCGAGCGTCTTCGTGCCCCAGTGCGACAGGATGATCCGGCTGGCCCGGTCCAGGTCCCGGCTCACCGCGCTCTCGCTGAGCATGAGGTGGTCGGCGATCTGTGTTCGCGGGATGCCTGCCGCGAGAAGTTCGATTGCACGTCGGGCGCGCGGGTCCAGGGCAATGTGCGTCATCAGGCGTCTCCGTTCGTGGGTCCTCTGTCGGGCACAGGCGGATGCTCTGAGCAGTGGTAGACGGGCCCGGTCTGTGATCCACGAACGGCCCATCCGACCGACATCAGCAGCGCCCGGAACTTGGCGTAGTGCATCGACGGACACTCGAAGGTGTTCTTGCACTCCGGGCCGATGCACTGGACCACGGTGCGGCGATGGCGCTGGGCGGCGGCCATCAGGGCCTTCCTTCCGTGAAGAGGCTGCGCCGGCGTCGGGTCTCGGGGACGCGGGCGTGGCACCAGGCACAGCGGATGGTGCCGGTCGCGCGGCGGAGACCCCAGTGCCGGCCGTCGCTGGTGCTCGGGCAGCGGCAAGTGACGCGTAGGACGTCCAGGGCTTCCACGGCCTTGACGGCGAGCGTGCAGTTCCAGCTCTGTCCGTCGCCTTGGAGGCCCGCGATGCGGCGGGCGTGCGCGGCGAGGGCGTCGCGCTCGTTGCGGACGACGGCCAGTTCGTTGACCATCGCGCGCACGAGGATCGCGGCCGCGGTCTCACCGATGCCGTCCAGGTGTTCGGCGACCTTCTCCGGGTCGAGGGGGGCGGTCATCCGGTCCACCTCTGGCCGTTGCGGACGAGGAGCGTGAGCGGGCGTACGGGCGCGTCCTCCGGGTGGCCGCCTTCGGCGGCGTACGGCTGGCCGTGCCGGGTGAACGTGCTGTCGGCGCCGGATGCCCACGGCCAGCCCTGCGCCTGGTCGTCGGGGTGGGCGCGGGTCCAGATGTTGCTGCGGGCGTCGAGGACGACGTCCCCGTGCTGTCACTCCTCGACGACGGTCTCGGCGGGGAGTTCGACCCGAGCGGTCACGACCAGCCGCGTGCCGGGAGGGAAGTCCTTGGCGTCGGCGACGAACCCCGGACCGGACACCTGTCCGTCGCGGCCGGTGCGCCTGTTCGCCGGGCCCCAGTAGTAGCCGAGCAGCTTGCGGCCGGTTGAGTTCTCGCGGGTTCGGCGCATCGAGTCGATGACGTACGTCGGGAACAGCGTCAGGACCATGGTGGTGGTTGCCGGGTTGCCGACTGAGAGCCGACGGCGCGGGATCAGGTCGTCGCTCATGACGTCTCTCCGCCATCCTGGTCGGCGGGGCGGGCGAGCAGCCACGGCCGCTGGTCGTGCGGGCCGTAGCGCTCGACGGTCCAGCCAGCCGCGGTGAAGGTGGCCGCGTAGGCGTTGACCTGGCGGTGTCGTTCGGCCGCCCGATCGTCGCTGCTGGGCCGGTCCGGGTCCGACAGGTCCGCCTCGGGCATGCGGTGGTCGACGCGCACCGTGCCGTCAGGGCCCTGGTCGACGCGGTAGCCGGGGGTGATGACCGAGCCGTACGCGTTGTATCCGGCCGGGGTGTGGTGGCTGACCAGCAGGAACTTCCCGGCCGTCTTGGTGAGTTCGGCCTGCTCCTCGGCGGCTTGCTGGTGCTTGCGGGACAGCTCCAGCGCGGCGGCGCGTACGTCCTCGGGGACGCTGGTGGCGGTGATCTGCACGTACGGGTCGGGGTCTTCCCAGTATGTTCCGGTGTCGTTGACCCACGTGACGGTGACCGGGATCGGGTTGTCCATGACCGCGAGGTCGTGCCAGTCCCCCCACGTGCTCGGCGGCTGCTTGCCACAGGCGGCGTGCACGATGCTGACCTGGCCCTCCTCGACCGTCAGGAGGTACTGGTCGTCGGCCGGCTTGCAGGAGCATTCGTGGGCTGCGAGGTCGGGCCCGTCGTCGTCGGGCCCCGTGGGGGCGAAGTCGAGTGTCGGGGGCATATCTGCCTCTCCTGTGAGCTGTGTTGACGCTGTGCTGAAAGTGCTGGCTAAGGTGGGCCTCGCACGGAGCGCGTCCCGCAGGTCGGGGCCGCTCCTTTTTTGTGCTTGCGCGCGTGAAAGTTGGGCGTGCTCCTTGCCTGTGGCCCGTTTTGACCGGGGCCGAAGTCCTTCGCTGGGCCGCGAAGTGGCAGCGGCGCTGGTTACGGAAGGCGGGAGGGGTGAGGGCAGGGCTGGGTGACGTCCAGAGTGGCGGGGTAGCCAAGGGCGATGAACCACCCGGCGAGCTTCTTGGCCAGGTCGGGGATGTAGCAGAGGTTGGCCCAGCCGGTCGCGTCCTTGATGCTGCCGTTGAGGACCAGGTCGTGGTGGAGCTGGCGCAGCGCGGTCTCCATGCGCGTAGTGCCGCGTTCGGGGCCGCCGTTGCGGGCTGCCCAGACGAGCCGCTCCTCGGGGGTGTCGTCGAAGGTGCAGAACCCGAGCTCCTTGAAGAACTCCATCAAGTCGGTGGTGAGGGCGTAGCCGTAGTAGTCGAACGAGTCCCGCCCGATCAGGGCATCCAGGGACTCGTGCCGGCCGGGGCTGACGGTCTCCTCGTACTGGATGGGGTCCCCGGACTTGTCCATGGGCAGCAGTTCGAGGAAAAACCTGCGGACGACGAACCTGTAGGGGGCGATGATCTTGGGGATCTTGGGGGTCACGGGAACTCCGGTTGCGCGTGGGGACGGTGAGCGAGGGGGCTGGCCTCCCGTTTCTGGCGGTCAGACGAGGCCGAGGGTGGGAAACAGGAGGAGGGTGGAGAGGTCGAGGACGCCACCGGGGTGCGCGCGCAGCAGATGGGGGTCCTTGCGCAGGTGGATCTCGTCGAGGCGGGCGCGGACGTAGAGCCGGAGGCCGTCGATGCTGGGCTCGGGATCCGGGTCGACGATGGTGGCGAACATTCCCTTGCCGGTGAGGTAGACACGGTCACCGGGATGGGCCGTGCTGAACAGGGCCCGGCAAAGGCGGCCTTCCGCACCCTGATAGCGCCCGACGATGTCGGCAAGGTCGCGGTAACGCCGCGCCTCGTCCTCGGTGGCGTCACCGGTGAAGACGGTACGTTCGAGGGCGACGAGCTGGTTACGCCGGGCGGGGAAGTCGGGGAAGGCAGGAGCGTCGCTGTCGGTGGCGAGGAGGGCGACGTGCTCTCCCCAGATCGCATCGGTGTCCTCAGACGCGGGGAGCTCGGACGTGAGGATGGCGACGTGCTCGCCGGCTACGTCGTAGACGCGGCGGACGGTACCGGGCCGGCCGAGATGGTCGGTGACGTTCTTGCCGAGCCAGGACGCGTCGTCGAGGTCCGTGACAGTGGGGATGAGGCTGTTGCGCATGGGTGCCGCCTCCTCAGGGGGTCGCGGTGGGGCGTGAAGGGCGGGCCACCGCCCATATGTAATAATTTACACACAACTAAGGTAGATGTCAAACTTTACGAGTCATTTAGGTTCTGATGTTGAAGGCCATGGGAGGTCAGGCGCCTCAGTGCCCGGCTCGGCGGTCTGTTCGAACTCGCGCGACACCCACAGCTCCGCCGACTCCTCCGACCCTTGTTCGGCCTGGTCGAGCAGGGCGAGCGCCGCCGCGCCTGCCTCGATGGCGGCGGCCAGGTCGAGCCAGTACACCCCGTACCGCTCATTCACTGATGTGCACAGCGCGTGCCACGTCTCAGCCGTGGCATCGGTGAGGTTCGCCGGGATCGCCGACAGGGCGTTGTCGGCATCCGGCGTGATCGGCTTCTCAACGCCGTTGACGTTGTAGGTACGCGTCACACGCCGTTCGTCCTTGCCCGTGCCCTTATCGAGGCGCACCGAGGTTGCCCCGGGACGGTGGCGGGTGACCACGTGGCCGATGTACGCGGCCGACAGCACGGCCGCCGTCTCCGCGTCCAGTCCCTCAGCGCTCAGCGCCTCCCACACGGTCAACTCGTCAGCCGTGGGGGTGGCGGACCGCTCGGCCGCCGCCTTCTCCGCGGCGGCCCGCAGCGCGGCGGCCTGATCGGTGGCGGCCTGCTCCGCGTCCACTACGGCCTGCGCCTTCTTCTCCTCCCCGGGCCAGGTCTCCCCGGCGGAAAGCCACCGATAGGGGGAGCCCTTCACGGCCGCGTGCCGGGTGTCCGTCTGCGGCTCCGTGACGGCGTTGATGCGCATCGCGTTGGACCACATACGCAACGCCCGCTCTCCCTCGTCGGTGAGACCGAACGTGCGCACCCCGGGAGCAACGGCGAACACCTTCACGAACCCAGCCGCCCACAGGCGCGGAACTAGGGTCTTCCTGATCTTCTTGGAGACGTCGGCACGGTCCGGGCTGATGTCGTAGGCGGTGAACCCGTCAGCGGTCTCGCGCACCTTGCCGTCACTCATCCACCCCAGCGCCCGCCACTGGTCGCGGGAGAAGTTCAGCGCCTGGGCGGCGTCGATGTCCTCCGGCGTCATCACGTCGGCGTCTTCCCTCGCGTGCGCGTCCAGGTGGGTGCGGGCAGCGTCGGCCGCGTCCTGCTCGTTGGCGTAGACGTAGGCGTCGACGACGTCTACGACCGCGTCACCGAACTTGTTCAGCCCCATGGAGACGGGGCCGTGTCGGTCACACTCGGCCACCCACTTGGAGCCGATCAGGTCGAGGGCGACCGCCCGCGCGGGGGCGGGGGTGTTGTACGCCTCCCCGACCTTGGGCAGGTCGACGGCCGCCGGAAGGTCGGCGACGGCGACGCGCCCCCGCTCCGCGGCGTGGTCCGCGCACAGAAGCGACGTCGGCCGATAGGCGACCTTCCAGCGCGGCCCGGTCGCGGTGCAGCCGTAGCCGGCGCATGCGCCCGGCTCGGCGGCGGTTACCGTGCGGTCGGCGTCCTCGGGGCCGGCGGCGAACGGCTCCGGCTCCGGCTCGGTTTGCCCGTCAGCGTTGCTGTCGTCGGTGGCGGCCGGCTGGCCCTGGCCGGTTTCCTCGGGCGGCGTCCACTGGGGGAACGTCTCACCGCGCTCCATGGCGGCGGCGTGGTCGCGGACGATGTCTCGGACGCTGTCCGCGTACGGCGCGTCATTGATCACCGAACAGGCACCAATGCGCGTGTTGTCCGGCGCGATGACCAGCCACGGCCGATCCTCGCCACCCTCCTTCGACACCACATAGACAGCTCCGCGCGTCACCGCGTTCCAGACGCTCGGGTTGACCCGCTTCACCGTGACGCGACGCTTGCCCGAGCCCATGATGATTTCCTCCGGGCCGTGCTGCGACATGACCAGTCCGTCGTCGCGGCGGTCCTCCTCCGCCGCCTGCCGCTCCTCGGCCTCCTGCTGAATCCGCGCCCACTCGGCCGCCCGCTCCTGCTCGGCCTGCGCGTCCCGCTCCGCCTGCTCCGCCTCAAGCCGCTCCCGCGTGGCCTGCACCTCCTCGGCCCACTGCTCTACCTGCCGCATCTGCGCGGCACGGCGGCGCTTCTCCTCCGCCCCGTACGGCAGCGGGGTAAGGCCCCTGGCGCGATCCCGCGCCGTCTGCTTGCTGGTGCGGCCGGTGTGGTGAAGCCGCACTCGCGCCCGGTAGGCGGCCCGCTCGTCCGCGTGCAGCAAATCGGGCGCTGCAACGCACCAACGGTGCGCGGTGACGCCGTCGGGGGTGACCGTGACAGGGCCGCGCCGACCGGCGCGGGGCACCGCGATGTAGCCGCCGGACGCCAGCAGCTCGACCAGGGCGGCCCGCACCCGCCGGCCCCGGCCCTCACGGCGGCGGACGACCCCGGACGTGTCCGCGTGCAGGTCTCCCGCGTACGCGGCGGCCAGGACATCGGCCAGCCCTACGCACCAGCCCATACGCGGCAGCTCGGTTCGGCCGTTGCTCTCATCGAGCCACTGGTCCGCGCCGCTATCACCCGCCTCTGAGCCGGCTGCCTCGGCCTCGGGCTCCGCCTCGACGTGCGGGCAGGCGGGTACCGGCCCGTCCATCGCCCGCTCGATGGGCCGCCCGCACTCGCAGGCTCCGACGCACGTAGTGCCCTGCCAGTCCTTGGCAACCGGTTCCAGCGGGGCCGGAGGCTCAGGTGCCGGGATCCCCTCGGCCCCTGGGTACTGCTCGCGGAGGTAGGCGAGCAGGAGCGGCAGCCACCCGCCCCGGTTCCGCTTGATTCCGAAGAGGTGACCGACGGTTTCCCCGAACACGGCGGCGGAGACGACGGGGGCCACGATGTCCGCAAATTGTCGACAGATACTCGTCCGCGAACCCTCGGCAAGCGCCGCGTAGTCGCGGGGGAGGGTGACCAGGGCGGCCACCTGCTCAAGGGTGAACCGGCCGCCCTTGTGCCCGACATCCACCGACCGGATGCGCGAGGTGACACCCGGGATCACGCGGCCCATGACGAACGCGTTGCCCCCGCTGGTCTTGCGCGCGCCCCGGGTGATCACCTCAAGATCTGCGGAGAGCCCCGTCGCCTGGTCGGCCGTGATCGTGATCTTGGGTGCAACCGGCCCGGAGTTGTACCGGCCGAACGTCGCCATCATGAACGCCCGACGGCGCGTCGACGGCGACCCGTACGCGGCAGCGTCGATCTCCTCCCACGTCACCGACACAGCCGCGCCGAGCTCGCTCTCCCCAGCGCAGTACAGCTCTTCCGCGATCACGTCGCGGATCTCTTCGGGGAGTTGGTTGGACTGCTCGAACAGGATCGTGTGAAGCGGCGCCCCACCGTGCAGGAGGGCGAGTGCCCAGATCATCGGTTCGAGCATGAGCCCGGCCGTCTCGGCGCCGGGCATGTCGGCGACGAGCGAGCGGATCTCGTCCCAGGTGGCGCCCGAGCGGGGGCCGAAGTGGTCGTAGGCCTCCGGCCCGCACTCGCACTCTTCATCGGTGACGCACGTGCAGCCCGGCCCGTCGACGATGTAGTTCCCGACGGCCGCCCCGGCCTGCTCGATGGCGTCGGCCAGGGTGGCGACGTTCTCAGGCAGCCGTCCGGCGCGCTTCCCGGCGTTGGTGAAGTCGATACACGGCGAGGACCCGATCAGGATCTGCGTGTGCCGGAACACGGGGTGTTCCGGGTCGATGCTGCGCACGTCCGCGCAGATGGCGTGGCAGCCAGCCCGCGAGGCTGTGGCCGTGGCGTCGCGGCTCGCGTCAATGCACAGCATGTCGACCGTGGCCCCGAGGATACGGCGGATCCCGACGCACCAACCACCGCAGCCACCGAACAGATTCACAGCGCGGGGGGCGTCGCCCTCGGCGGGGGCGAACAGCCACCGCACCGGCCCTGGCCCGGCCAGCCTCACCAGGTCGGCGGCGTCCTCCTCCGACGGGTGCGCGGCGACGAAATCGGCGTACGTCCAGCCGTCCAGGTCGTCATACGTGAGCGGCGTACGACCCGAGGCGGCGAAGGTGTCCGGCACCCGCACCGGGCGCAACTCCTCGGTCTCCGGCGTCGCCTCGCTACCCTCGCCCCCCGAGCCGGCGCGCCCGGCGGGGGTAGCGACGGCGGCGGCGATCAGGGCGGCGGCCACATTGTCCCGCTCCGCGCTCTGCTTGGCGTAGTGCTGGGCGGCACGCTTGGCGGCGGAGGCTGACGTCTGCGGATAGTGCTGCCTGCGGTGTGCCAGGGCGGCGGCCTCCGCGAGTTCTCCGCACTCTGCGGAGTCGTCACTGCTGACGGTCTCGACCCAGCCGCACACACACCACGACTCGGCCCAATCCCGCCCCGGGCCGCCGGGGGTCGTCACCGTACGGTGCGCCACCCCCTCGGCGACGGCGGCGGCGTGGGAGCGCAGCCGTTCCAGCATGGGCGCCCACGAGGACATGTAGTCGTCGACGGCCGTGCACGACGCGACCAGCACCAGGCCGCCGTCACCGTCCTCGGCCCACACCTGCAACGGCGCCAGGTCGCCAGAGGCGGAGCGGCCCTCCCACTCGCGGCGCACGGTGTACGTCTGGCCCGTGGCGGCCCGCAGGTGCCACGAACGATCTTCCCGGTAGGTGATGGCCTCACCGGGGCCGACGTCGGGCAGGATCCACTCCCCGCTGCGGTAGTACATGCCCCGCGCCGCCTCGAACGCGTCAGCGAGGATCCCGCCGGACTGCTCGGCGTGCTCCGCGACCAGAGCGAGCGCCGCCACCCGCCCCTCACCCTTCCCGAGGGTGATCACGTCCCAACGCCCCGCCTCGTCGGTGCCGCGCCACAACGCCCGCCAGATGACACCGCGCGCGCCCTTCCCCTGGCAGTCGTGCGAGATCTCGTACTCACCCACGACCAGGCCCGGCCCGGTCACGGTGAATTCGTAGGTGGACGGCTCCCCGTTCCGCTCGTGCGGGATGACGGTCAGCGCGTCGACATCGACGGCGAAAGCACCCGCAGCTGCGTCGCTATCCGCCACCCCCGGGCCGGCGAGTTCGGTGAGGGTAGCGACAGCCTTACGGGCGGCTTCGTTCGCCCGCTCCGCCGCTTCGGCGGCGTCGGCGGCGGCCGGACCGTACCCGGCGGCGCCCGCCACGGTGGCGGCTTCGATGGCTGCCGACGCGTGGTCGGACGCGCGCCCCGCGTATTCCTCGGCGGCCTGGCGGTCGCCAGCCTCGGCGGAGCGCTCCGCGTCCTTGGCGTCGGACTCGGCATCGAGCCGGGAGGAGAACGCGGCCCGGCTCGCCCGCACCGAGGCGACCAGGGCGGCACGGTCGGCGCGCATGTCGACGGCCAGAGCGGCGGCCCCGTCCTGCGCCTTCTTGTCGCCGCCCCGCTCGCGCACCGCCGCGCGGGCTTCCCGCTTCGCACGGTCGTCGCCGTCGGCCGCGCCCTGGGCTATGAGCGCATCGGCCAGAGCCTTGGACGGCCACGGCGCCCGCTCGCCGTTCTCCAGAGCCTCAGTGAGCAGCTGCCCGCACAGCTCCGCCGCACGATCGTCCCACTGCTGCCAGTGCAGGGCGCACGTCTTGGGGTCGCCCTTGGCCAAGTCGCGGGCGAGGCCGACCACATCGCGCCCGGAGAACCGGCCGCCCCCCTGGGCGTCGTCCAGGATCCGGCCGGAAAGGCAGCGGGCACAGGCGACGAACCGACCGAGTTCGCAGCCCTGATCGGTGACCACCGACACCCAATAGCGGGCACCGGAGCGCTTCGCGCTGCACTTGCCGACGTAGGGCGCGGACATCGCGCAGTACGCGTCGGCGTCGGCCGCCGTGTCGTCGTCGGCACACACGGAGACCACGCGGAGACGGGAGTTCGCCACGCCTTCCAGGGCGAGACTCCACACCTTCCACTCGGCGACGTACCGCCGGTTGTCGGGCCCCTTGCGCACCCAGTCCTCACCCGTGCGGCCCTGGCGGCCGTCGGAGGCGGTCAGGTGCTCGAACCCCCAACGGCACTCGGCGACCAGGCCCACGGCGCCGAAGCGGCGGACCAGGAACACGCCGGGCTCAAGCTCCACCCGGTCCGGCGTGCACTCGAACGCCGGAGCCTGCGCCGTGTACTGCCCGTACTTCGCCCACAGGGCGGCGAACCGAGTGCGGGTGGCGGAGTCCTCACGGATCCGGGCGAGCACCTTGGTGAGGGGGCGGTCCTCGACGTTGGCGGCCCACCAGTACGAGCCGTCAGCGTCGTGTCCGGCCTCCCACTGATCCTCTTCCGGGCGGCAGTAGGTGACGGGCCGGATCCGGAACGCGTGCCCGGCCGCCGTCGTCAGCACCCAACCGGAGGCGGGCTCCCGCCCGTCCAGGAACGACACGGCCGCGATCGACTCGCTCTCTTCCAGCGCCGCCGAGAGCTGGGCGGCGACGACGTCGTTACCGGCCGCCGTCTCCGGCTGCCCGGCGTCGCCGCCGGTGCAGGGGGACACGGCCGCCTCAGCCGCCGGCTCGGCCGCCGTACGCCGCGCCAGATCATCGGACGCGTCGGCGACCTCGGCGACCATGACGGCCGCCCGCTCCCGCTGCTCCTCGGCCAGCTCACCCTCCGACAGGGAAGTGATCCGCTCGCACTCCGCGATGGGCGTCGACTCGGGGCTCTCCTCGGCCGCCGTCTCCTGCTTGGTGAGCAGGGCGGCCACCTCGCGCGCATAGTGCCGAATGAGCTTCCGGCCGTCGGCCGTGCCGTGGGCGTGCCCGATGATCGGCGCGGAGACCGCCGACCCGTCACGAACCGGCGTCATGTCGTACACGGTGTTGGGCGGGGTCTCCTGGCACATGCCGGCCCGGTCCTTGGGCTTGCGGTGGATGGCGTACACCCGGCCGCCGCACTCCCACTCGCCCTTACGGCCGCCCGGCGTGACGGGCGAACCCTTCGGCTGACGCACCCCACGGGGCGCAAGCTCGATCGCCGCCGTACGGGCGTCCACCGCCTCACGGGCCCACAGCGACGACAGATCCGTCGCCGCCACGGGGTCGACGCCCGTGCGGTCATGCCGCGCGACCCCGGCCGCCGGGGTCGGCTCCACCGGCTTGCACGTGGCGTGCCACTCCGAGCCGTCCGCCACCGTCGACCCGCACCCCTGGCAGTGCGAGACCACCGGCGCGGCCTCCACTGGGATGCGCCAGCCCTGGCACGCCTCGGCGCCGTCGGCAGAGGACAACAGCACCCCCCGCGACCACCGGTCACGGCCGACCGCGGCGCGGAGCCCGGCCGCCTTCAGCATGCCGTTGATCATCCAATCGGTTGCGTTCACCAGGGCGCCGACATGCGCGCCGTGGCCGTCGACCACGGGCACCGTCGGCTCGTGGACGGCGCCGCACGCGCACACCAGGCGCAGCCCGGCACCCCACGGCTTGAAGTCCGTCACCTCAGCAGCGACGGCCGCCGGACGCTCCCCGGCGGGCAGCGCGGCGCACGCGGCATGCCGGTCCTCCTCCGCCTTCGCGGCATCAGAGAACGCGCACCCGTACAGGTTCAGCGTCTCTTCACGACCGGACTCGGCACGGGCGGCGGCATCCTCCATGCGCGCGCACTCGGCCACGTAATCCGACAGGGCGCCCGCCTCGCGGTAGATCTCTGCCGACTCCGCATAGTGGGCGGCGTCCCGCTTCGCACGGTTCACGTCGTCGTACGCCTCTTCACAGAAGCGGACGGCCGACCACACCTCCTCAGCGAGCGCGTCACCCTCCCGCACACGGTCCCCGCACGCCTGCGCCCGCTCCACATCACCGGCGGCGAGCGTCACAGCCACATTCACACGGACACGGGCCGTCGCCAGCCGCTCCACAGCCGCCGCCCACTCGGACTCCGCACGGCCGGACTCCGCGCGCTCCGCCCGGGCGTCATCACGCCCGGCCAGCCCGGCACGCTCGGCCGCTGCCCGCGCGTTCGCCCGCTCGCCCGCGTAGTACGCATCCCAGTACAGGGCGTTGTGGAAGTCCCGAACGCCGTTGTACGCGGCCTGAGCGGTCTCGAGTGCCGCCCACTCGGCGGTGGCGTGCTCGGCAAGCCGGGTCGGCTCCCCGTAGCTGTCGTGAGGGTACTTGGACCAGCCGGCCAGGCACTTGCGGTCGTTGGCGGTACCGAACCCCTGCGGGTTCTTCCGGACGGCGGCCGCCGCCTTCCGCAGCGTCTCGGCGCCGCGCCCCTCGATCCGGTCGACCACGGCCAGCGTGAACGCCAGCGCGGCGGCGTCGACACGGCCACCGGCAATCAGTGACGCGGAGGTGTACCGCGAGGGGAAGTGAACCGACCGATCTGAGTGCTTGGACCTCCCCCAGGCGTCGTACTGCGCCACGAACGACCGCGACGGGTCACCCTGCCCCGCGTGCTGCACGCCGTCGTGATCGGTGTAGCCGTCGAACCACGCACACCAGTCACGCGAGGAATCCTCGAACATCGCGATCAGCCCGGCGTAGCCGCGCGCCGACGGCTCACGGCCCGACTCGGCCAGCCGCTTACGCCACCCGGCCTCCCGGGCGTTCAGCCGCTCCTGCGCCTCCTCAATGATCGGAGCGGCGAGCGCCTCCCGCTCCGCACGCGCCACGGCGTCCGCGATCGCCTCCCCGGCCTCCTTGACGTGCTGCCCGGCCAGCACGATCACACGCCGCCACGACGCGCACCCCCGCGCGTCATCGCCGTTCGTCTCGGCCAGCCAAGCCCGCGCCGCCTTCACGGCGTCGACGGCCGACCGCTCCGCCGTCTTAGCTTCCGCGTAGGCAGCAGAGGCCAGCTCTACCGCCCGTGCGCCCGTCGGCGTGGAGCCGTCGAGGGCGTTGAACCGGTTACGCGCATCGCACAGGGCGGCACTCACCTTGGCCACGGCGCCGTCCATCTGCCGGACCCATTCCGCAGCGTCCCGCCCCCACACCGTCCGGCCCGCGGCCTCCTGCTCACGCGAGACGACGCGCACGGCCTTGATGGCCTCACGCACGGCCTTGAACCCGCCGGTCGAGGCGGACGCCACGAGCTTGCCCGTCGCCTCATTCCACGCGCATACCTGCTCTGTCTCCTCAACCCCGGCACGCGCCATCACCAGCCCGGAGAACACCACTGCACGAACCCACAGGCGACCGGTCCAACGGCGCTCCGCGCGCACGTCCCAACCCAGCTCTGCTGCCTCGTGCACCAGAACGCCTGCATTCCTGGGCATGTCTGCCAGCACGGCCGCGACCGCTTCCGCACCGATGGCGGCGTCGCATCCGTCGCAGCGTCCCGCGCGTACTTCCGTGCACTGGCACGCCGGGCACAACTCCGCCGCGGTCTCCTCCTCCGCGAGGGCGGGAGCATCGCCGTGTTCGGGGTCGATGGCCTCGTCGCGGACGTAGGGGGCGCCCGTCTGCTCGCCGGCGCCCATGGAGTCGGGGCTGCTGGTCGGGGTGGCGGGCTGGCGGGCGTCTGCGGTGCGCAGGGCCTCGTTGGTGTACGGGTCGGTGCTCATGAGTGCCTTCGGGGAGGAGGGGCCGCCGGCGGTTGCGCGGCCGGGGTCACTGAAGCGGGGAGTGGCCGGTGGCCTCGCGTTCTCGCGAATCTGGGCGCCGGCGGCAGTCGGCACATCGCCCTCAGCCTGGGAAGCGTTGTCCTTCACGGTCGCCCCTGCAGGGGCATCACCTGAGGGACGCGCGAGAGAGCGGCGAGTTCGTTCCGGGCCCTGCGCGAAAGTTCCAGTACTGCGGCGGTGTCGCCGGCTGACAGGGCCATGGCGCACTGGCCGATCCGTTCGTCAGCCGTGTACGCGACCTCTTGTGCGTCTGCATCCTGCGGGTTGGCCTCCGCATGCTCCGCCGCCGCCTGGGCGGCGTGCCTGCACATCAGCACGGCGGGGTCAGACGCGAAGGCGCGCAGGGCTTCCGCCTCCACGCGTGCCCGCTCGACATCCGCTACGACGGCCGCCGCTACCGCCGACGACGGCGTGACGTTCGGCGTCTTCGCACTGCTCATGGCCGTCCCCTTCGGAGGAGTGGTTGGTGGTGGCGGGGTCACCCCCCGTCCACAGGTCATAAATTTACACATCGCCGAGATTTAAGTCAATTATACGAGTCATAAGGGATGGAGCTGGGGTGGGGTGGGCTTCGCGATGGGGCGGAGGCTCCTCGGCTCACGGCGGCGTGCTGGCCCTGGCCTCGTGGTAGATGGTTGGTGGCGAGTTCGCCGGTGACGGAAAGTGCAATCCAGCGTGCGGGCGAGGCTGGGGGCGTGGTGTCCCTCGAACGCGACGACGTCAGCAGCGCCGTCGGCGTACGCATGGCCTGCTTGCCGTTCCACGCAGAGGAGTTCGTCGACGAGGCCGACAAGAGACTCAGGCGCAGTCGAGGGTGAGGGCCGGGCAGTGGCGTCGGCCAGCAGGATGAGCCCGTCCGTGGTCGCGTACGGGAGCCGGCAGACACACCCCGGCGGCTGGCGCCCTTGCTGGGGGCCTGGTGGCGCATGGCGCCATCGAGATGGCCCGTTAGTCCTTCGTCCAGCCGGGGAGGGACTCCAAGCGACTGCGACGATCGTCGGGCAGCTTCCCCTGGCGGATCAGCCTCCTCTGCTGGAGCATCCACCTGTAGATCACCACGCCTTTGATGGCCTGGTCGAAGGGAACCTTGACGTCGCCGTGTTCGGCGGCCCATGCGGCAAGGATCTCGAAGCTGGCCTCCCACAGCGCAGCCATGCCGTCCCAGACCCACTCCGGACGCTTCTCCAGGGCCTCGACCTGCCAGTCGGGGACGGTGCCCTTGCGGTACGCAGTGCGCTTCACCGACACGGCGTGCCCAAACGCGACGGCCTTACCGTGTACCTCCACGCTGTAGGTCTGCGGTACCCGGGCGTGCCCGTTTTCGGCGATGTAGGCGTCTAGAAGGCTGAGGAACCGCTCGAACTTGGCGTCGTGTACGTGCCACATCCAGCCCGGGAGTGCCTCGTAGTGGGCGATCTCCTCGGCGTCCATCTGGTCAGCCCGGTACCGGTTGCGAGCCAGGGTGACGAAACTGTCCAGCCGGTAGCCGGTCTTGGGGGAGGCGTAGCCGCGCGGGACCGCCGCGTGCCCGTGCTCGGCGACGAACTCCTCCAACTCGGTCAACCCGCGTTCGCGCTTGAGCAGGGCGAGGTTCCACGTCCATCCGGGCAGGGCGTCCAAGAGTGCGGCACGCGTCGGCAGGAGCCGTCCGCTGGCGTAGAGGCCGCGCTGCCGCGCCGTCCAGCTTCCCAGAGTCCCGGCGGTGGGGGAGGTGGACACTGCGGCGTGGCCGTGCTCGGCGGTGTAGCGCTCCAGCAGCCCGTAGAAGTGGTACCAGTCCTCGGTGGTGTGTTCGAGGACGTGGACGGCCAGTGCCTGCGCGAAGCGGGCGTCGATGTCCGCCCCACCGTAGAGCTTGACCCTTTCCGGCAGCACCGGCCGTGCGTTGGCGGCTTCGTACTCCCCGGCGCTCAGGTGGCGGCGGGCGGAGGTCAGGGCGGCGTCCATCCGCTCGTCCTGGTCGCGCAGCGTAGCCAGGACCCGCCACACATGCCGGAAGGAGCTTGCCTCCAGAACGGCCTGGGGATTCTCGCCCGGGGCGAGGTAGACGGGGAGCAGAATCAGCGCCGGGCGGTCGTGGTCTGGGTGCAGCCGCAGTGCGCGGCCGACCGCTTGGATGATGTCGGTCTCGGAACTTTTCGGGTCCACCAGGCAGATGCCATCGACGCTGCTGACGTCGACACCCTCGGCCAGCGTGCGGCAGTTGTTCAGCACGACGCGCCGAGCCGGTCCGGGATGGGCGAGCGTCTGCAACTGGGTGAGCCGCTCGGCGGAGGGGGTCCCGCCGTCGGTGTGCAGCGAGGTGATCTCCACGTCCGCGGTGGCGGCACCGATCGTGCCGAGAGTTGCGGAGAAGCGCTTGGAATGAGCCACGCGGCTGTGGAACGCGATGATGCGGTGAAGGTCGTACTGCCGCATGGCGCGCGCCACGGCGATCTGGGCGGCCGTCGTCGCGGCATCGCCGGAGCCGGGCCCCGTTTGCAGCGCGTCGTTGGACAGGAGGGCTTTGTGCACGTCCTGGTCTGAGACCAGGACGATGGCGACCTCGTAGTCCGCGAGCAGCTTCCGCTGGATGGCCTGGCCGAAGGTCAGTTCGTGGACGCGCTTCCCATAGGACTGGTCGTCATCCATCGACACAACGTCGGCAGTGCCGTCAGAGCTTTTGTGGACTACAGCGGTTGCGGTCAAAGACAGGCGGAAGTCCACAGGAATGCGGGTGTTGTCCAGGACGACCGAGAAGGCCTTACCCGTCCGCCCTGCAGTGTGGTGGGCCTCGTCAAAGATCGCGAAGTCCAACGTCGGCAGCGGACGCAGCGCGTAGGCCTCAGCGACCCGTTCGGCCGAGTGGTAGGTGGAGATCAGCAGCCTTGTGGCTGCGCCCGGGCCCGAGGAGACGAATTCGGCGATCCGTTCTGGGTCGACGGTCACGGGTACACCGGCACCACCGATGGTGACGTCGGAGCAGACGATCAAAGCTTCCAGCCCGCCGGGGCAGTCCTCTGCCCATCGCCGATACGTCTGCTCGGCCAAGGCGAGTGTCGGTACGACGACCAGCACCACAGCGGCGGAGCGCTCCAGGGCGGCATGGCGTCCGACGAGGGTCTTGCCCGTCCCGCAGGCCATGACGACCAGGGCGCGGTCTCCCCGGTGATGCCTGATCGCCTGGAGTGCCTCGCGCTGGTGCAAGCGTGGATGCATTGGTGCCGCTCCTTTCCTTGGTGGTGGACCACTGGGCGCGCTTCGGGTGGAGGGTCGGGGTGGCGGCTGCCTCCGGAGGCGAGGGGGGCGGCGGTGCGGTGGGCACCTCCTTCCGATCTCTAATTTACACATTCACCCGATTGATTGCAACTATACGAGTCATTATGGAGATAGTCGACTGATGGCTGGGTGTGCCGGCGACGTCGGAGGCTGACATGGTGTCGCATCCGCCCGCCGCCAACACAAGATCGGGCTTGGCGAGATGGCGGCAATGCCGTATGCAAGGCTCGGGTTCCCGAGAGGTCCGCTGGTCCCGGTCCGACGGACAGGCCTAGGACGGGGTGTGGATGTCGCCCATCCACACGCTGCGACCCTGCTGGTGGAGTTCGCGCTGCGTCTGGCGGGCACCGATCTCCGCACGCTCAAAGGCGCGCCAGAACTCGGGGCCGTGCGCCCGGCCTCCAGGCCGAAGGGCGTGAACGAATTCATGCGTGAGAATGTGACGTACCAGGGTGGGGCGGAGTTGGAAGGCCTGCCAGGCGATGCGGATCTGGTCGTTCGCCGGGTCGGCTTTTCCTTCGTGGACACCCCAGCGAGTGCGGCCGATGTCAGCGACGCGAACGGCCGGCATGGGGCGACGGCCGCCGGTCATGCGAGTCCACAGGGGCTCAGCCTGGCCTTCGAGCCACGCGGCGCCTTCGCGGATGTACCAGTCGATGAGGGGCTTAGCACCGTGCCGCACGGCCGAGCGGTCGAGCTCGAGCCACCTGCCGCGCCAAGTACCGCGTTCGCTGACGTGGCCGTGGTCGTCGACGTGACGCACCGTTTCGGCGGGGTTGTCGACCAGGCGCAGCCGGTTGGAGTGGCCCAGCAATAGAAAGCCGGAGCCGTTTATGAGCTCCTTGACCGGGATCTCGGGGATGTTCTCCCTGGCCTTCACGAGCATGGACCCGATCCGGTGACGGTTGGCAGCCAGCAAAGCTGTGACGTCGTTGGGATTGCAGGTGGCGGGGACATGCAGGGTGATGCCATTTTCCCCTGGGCGGATGGTCATGCCGACGGTCTTGCGACGCGTGCTGATCTTGATGATGGCGACCTGGGCTGTGAGGTGTGGGTGTGCGTCGAGTGCGGAACGGACGGCGTCGGCGGTTGTTGTCATTGCGGTGGCTTCCGTCTCGGCGATTGATGGTGGACGAGGTAGGGCTAGAGGTGCGGGTTGGCGGCTTCTTGGTTTGTCCTCGGCTCCGGTGGGCTGGTGGGCGTCACTCCGGGCCTGGTGCCTGGCCGGCGCCCCGGCCCCGGTGGGCGTCACCCCGGTCCCGGCCCTCCGGCCCGGGTCCGGCCTGCGCCCCGGCTCGCCGCCTGCCGGCCCTGGCCGGGCCCGTGTCCGGCCCCGAGGGTTAGGGGTGTTCGGGGGTGGTGTGGGTGGTGAGGGCGTCTTTGATGGGGTTGAGGGCGAGGGGGCCGTGGAAGATCTGCATGTTGATGGGGCCCTTCACGCGGCGGTTGGCGGGGTCGTAGGGGTAGATGCGGACTTCGGCGTTGAAGAGCGCGGCGAGGGTGTGGGTGACGTTCAGCAGGTCGCGTTCGTCGGGGATGTTGTCCCAGCCCGGCTCGGAGGTGAGCAGCAGCCAGCGGCGGCCGTCGCCGAGGGGGTTGCGCCCGCATTCCAGGGTGAACGGGGTGAAACCCCAGGTGTTGTCGAAGTGCTCCCAGTAGTCGTCGACGGCCGCGACGGGGTGGGTGGCGTAGGGCTCGCGGTGGATCTGCGCGTCCGGCTCGTTGAACATCCAGGAGATGCGGTGCGGCTTGTCCCACAGGGAGGAGACATTCAGCAGCCGCTCCTCGGGCGCGGTGACGGTCCAGACCTCCTCCTCGGTCCACACGCCGCCGTCGTGGGCGGGGAGTTCCTTGGGGCCGACTCCCGCGACCACGGCGGTCGCGGTGCCGTCGCCGTTGGAACGCAGCCAGGAGTAGCCGGTGCAGTTCTCGAAGCCCTCACCCGGGTGCCAGGTGGGCGCGTCGGCGAACGCGTCGTCGGGGAAGAGCAGCAGCGCACCGACCATCCCGGCACGCCTCTTGGGGTTCTTGCCCCACGTGCTGTTGACGGCGTGCTCGATGTGGCGGCGAACGCTGCGCTTCACGGGTTCCTCCTGGGTGTGTCCGACCAACTATGCAATAGTTTACACATATTCGTCAGGATGTGCAAACTAAGCGAGTCAATAAAGCGTGAGTGTGTGATGAGGCATGGACGGCGTCGGCATCGCATTGCCTCCGGCCGAGCGCCGGGGTGCTGCCCGTGGCCGTACGCCATGCCTCCCCGTGATGCCCCGGCCGCCATCGCTCGCACGCCTGAGCCGGGGGGTTCGCCGGCGCCGGGTGCCCGCCCGCCGGGAACGGGCTGCCGTAGCGCCCTGGGTCCGCGCTGTGCGCCCGGGGCTCCACCGTCAAATGCCTCGCCTGAACACCGCGACGGCAGGCCCGGGTTGTGGTGTCCCCGCGACCGGTCCGGCGCGCGAGGGGCGTCAAGGGGGCGTTCCGCTGCGGGTCCGCCTGCGCGGGGAGCGCACCGCTGTCGGGGGACTGATCCCGCCCGGGCGGTAGCGGCTCGCCGGGGCCGGCGCGGCTGCGCTCGGCGTTCAGGGCGGCCGCGTTCCGGCCACGGCCTGGAGCGGGCATGGCGCCCAGGCGAACGCGCGCTCGCCCCGCGCCCGACCGGCAGCCACCAGGCCACCCGCACAAGCAGCCTCCTTATGGCACGACTCGTAAAACTTGCGCACAATGAAGGGGTGTAGTAATCTAGAGGTGTTGGCGGGGGAGGTGAAGTTTCCCCAGCGGATCCGCATCCCGCCGCACCGGCTTCCGGGCTCCTGGGGAGGGGTTCGGAAGTGACCCGCTGCCGGGTCGGTGAAGGTGACGTACTGGCCTGCGGGCCAGCCTGATCCGGTCCCCGGCCACGGCAGCGGCTCCGGAAGTCACGTGCTGCCGGGCGGGGAAGGTGACGTACTGGCCCTGAGGGGTCTACCTGATCCGATCCCCACCCGGCATCCACGCCCCCACGCCCCTGTGGAGTAGCTCGGCTTATCTCGCCCCGTTCTCAGTGGGGAGACCGCGGGTTCAAATCCCGCCGGGGGTACGCAACATCAGACCTGCTGCCCGGCCGCTTGCGCGGCGGGCAGCGAAGCGCCGCACCATTCCGTCCCCCTTTCCGGGGGATCGCCGTGTGCGGCACGGCACGGCCGGCTCGCCCCGAAGGGGTTGCTGTCCGGGCTCAGAACACCCTCTGACAGGCCGCTGCGGCCCCGGGACCCGCTTCGCGCGGACGCCCGGCGGCAGGCCTGTGATGGCTCTGGGCCCGGTACTCCCCAAGAGCGCCGCCCGCACGGTCCTTGCCTCCCATGCAGCCCGGAGGCAAGGAACCCGCTGGTCCCACCTTGAGTTGAGGTCCACACCCTCGTGGAGTAGTCCGGCCTATCTCGCCCTGCTTTCAACGGGGAGACCGCGGGTTCAAATCCCGCCGGGGGTACGCAACCGCACGCTGCGCATTTCGGCTTCTGTCGTTCAACGGATAGGACACCGGACTACGGATCCGGAGATCGAGGTTCGAATCCTCGTAGGAGCACCAGCCCGCCCTGGAAATCCCCCTCCGGGGCGGGCCCAGATCACCAGCCCCGTTCCCGGGGCTGCCGTACTCCGAGCCCCACCCCGCCCCCGGGGAGGGGCTCGGGACCGGCTCGTGTTTTCCCACACCACGAGCCGCGTGTGCAGGGTCCGCCCTGCCACCCGAACCGCCCGCGTCGACCTCATCCACCGACTCGGGCGGTTCGGCGTTTCCCGGCACCACGGCCCGGCAGGACAGCACCGCTGCGGGACAACGCGAGGGCGCAGCGGTCGCGTTGGAGCGCACGGCGTGACCACAAGCAGCGGGCTGTTGCCGCCAGGGCGGGTGATCGAGGCCTGAGGCGTCGACTGCAAGGATCGAGGGGCATGAAAAGGTGAAGGAGACTGACGACGATGCCGAAGAAGCGCAAGAAGGACCGCAAGGCCCCCCAGAAGCGAACCCTGGTCCGGACCGCTCCAGCCCAGCCCGCAGACCTGGAGCTGGTGGACTGGGACGACGCCCCGGAGGAGGACATCGACATGCCCGATGCCCTCGCCGAACGGTTCCCCGCTCCTATCGACGCGGTGAAGGCCGTACAGGCCGGCGAGCGCGTGGAGTGGACGGGCAGCATCGACGGATCGACGATGCGCCACCGTGTCCTGATGACCGATGACGGCACCGCCGCCGTCGAACAGGCCGTTTTCGTCGGTGGCCCTCTCGAGGAACTCCTGCTGTGCGCCTGGCACCAGGCGGGGGAGCAGGGCCGGGAGCTGCTTGAGACCGGAGCGCTCGCCGCACTGGATGACCTTCACACGGTGGTCCGGCCGGTCCTTGAGGCTGAGATCCGCGAGGTTCGTCCTGACTACACCGCCGCTGTTCTGCAGTCCTTCCGCGAGGAGCCGGAACCGCACGGGCCGGGCATGCCGGTGTTCGGGTGGCGTCTTCTCCACCCGGTCGGCCCGGACACCACCTGGGAGGACACCCGCGATACCGCCGCATGGAACAGCTCGCAGACCATGTCCGGCTGGCTCCACTACTACGACCGCGTCCCCGAACTCCAGCGGACCGGACTTGCCAGCCTCCTGCGCAAGCACGGTGTCCCGACCGTGCTCTGCGCGGACTGCGGCCAGCCCATCACCGACCGCCACCCGCGGTGGACCGGCGTCTGGGTCACTCCCGACAGTGAGTCCGGCCCCGTGTGCGGCGACCCCTACGCCCGTCGGGTCGCTGCCGAGCCTCTGCTCGGGACGTTCACCGACCAGGACTTCGGCACCCCGCACCGTCCCGCTGCGAACACGTGACGGTGACCTCCGGTCTGACCGGGCGCCATCTGCACTGCCAGCATGGCGCCCCACAACCGCTCGCGTCGCGGGCCCAGCACCAGGGCGGCCAGCGCGGCCAGCGACGAGGAGACAGCGATGACCGTGTGGCCGCGCCCGGCGGCGTTGCCGCGCATGCGGGACACAGCCGCGCCGGCACGGCCGTGGATGCCCGGCGCCCGGCCGCCACCCATGCGCGCCGGGGCCTGTACGCCGTAGCCGCCCGGGCCTGCTGCTCGCCGATTCGGGCGTGCCTCGGTCCGGGCTCTGCGGTGTCCCCAGTTGGTGGCCCGCCGTGCGACGTCATTCGCCGGCCGGGGTGGGGTGGTCAGTCCTGGGCGAGTTCGGCGAGGATGCCGATCGCTTTCCCGGCCGCCGCGCGACGCTCGGCCGCGCTCATCTCCAGGCACGGCGTGAGCACCGCTTCGTAACCGCGGGCGTAGGTGTCTTCGCCGAGGTAGAGCCTGAACATCTCGCTGAGCGGCCCCTCGTCGTCGGCCTCGTCGGGGATGGTCCCGTACGTTTCCATCAGAGCCTCGCCCGCCCACCGGCCGAGGCTGGCCGTGCTGGTCGCGTCCGGCGCGAGACGGTCGAGCCACACGTCCTGACACGGTACGCAGCGCTCCCGGGCCGCGGCATACAGCAGGGCGATCAGTTCGTGGTCGACGTCCTGTTCGGCGGCCGCGGTCCGCATGGGCGGCGGCGGGATCGGGTGCCGTTGGGGATCGGCTGGTGGGTGGCTGTGTCCGGTGATGGTCAATGACGCCTCCGCTTGCGGGCCCGGCCGTTCGCCAGAGCGTCTCGCGGGCCCCGTACCTCGTCCAGGAGGTCATCCCTCGAACGGGTGACACTCTGCCGGTTCCGTGAACTGGCC
Organism: Streptomyces sp. NBC_00637; assembly: GCF_045161545.1. Lineage (NCBI taxonomy): Bacteria > Bacillati > Actinomycetota > Actinomycetes > Kitasatosporales > Streptomycetaceae > Streptomyces > Streptomyces sp. NBC_00637. Next base: position 506,447 of record NZ_CP109047.1, read on the forward strand.
TCAGGGGCGTTGCTGCGCCCGGCCGTTGTGCGATGGCGCCTGCGTGGCCGTCTGGCCCCGCGGCGCCCGGCCGGCTGGTTCCGGCGGAGGCCGCCCACTACCAGAGGGCATGGGCCCGGAACGCCGGTCACGGAGCGTCCGGCGGCACTACTCTGCCCGCTCATGACGTCCCTGTTCCCGGCAGCTGTCGGCGAGATCCCCCGGACCGTGGGCGTGCGTGCCCGTTCCCGGTCCGCAGCCCCGGCACCGGTTCCCGCTCCCGTGGCGGCAACGGCGCCGCCGAGCGATGCCGTCACCCATGTGCACTGCTGCGATCCAAACCGGTCATTGTGCGGACTCGACTTGACCGGCGTGGGGCCCGCGAAGCCGGGCGAGCAGGAGTGCGTGGTCTGCGCCGACCTCGACGAGACCGACGCGGACTGCCCTCTCTGCCCGGCCGCTTGACCCCCTGCCCGGCCCCGCGGTGGGGCGGCGGACCGTACGCCCTCCCCGGCCCCGGAGTGAGCACGTACAGGCGGTGACCGGGTGCGCCCTCACCGGCCTGGCCGAGCGGCCGGCCGCGGGTGCCGGGCTTCGTCAGCTCGCTCTTCCGGAACTCCTGTACCGGGCCCGGGCCCTGACGGGGATGCGCCGTGCCCCCCGTCCTCCCGAGCCGGATGTCTCCGCCTGAACACCGCCTCAGCGCACCGGAGTTGTGGTGTCCCCCTGACCGGCCCGGGACGGCGGCCTTGTCCGGTGAGCGACCACGCACTGGAGGCGGGCTGTCCGTGCCGGTTGGGGCAGCGGCCGGGGTGATTACACTCGCCCACACATCAACGACTCGTTTAATTTGACTCAAAGTGGCGAGTGTGTGTAAATTATGTCTTGTTGGGCGGGGGTCGGGCAGGCTTCCGGATTCGTTGAGGCGCAGGAGGGTTTCCATGGACCATGACGCGAGGGTGATCGACTGGGCCCGTGGCGCGACGTACGCGTGTCCGCGCTGCAACCACGACACGGTCGGCGTCTTTTCCAGCTGGGTCGTGTCTACCTGCTGCAACTGCGGTTCGCGTTTCGCCCGCTTTCCCCGCCTGCAGCGGTTCCTGCGTCATGTGGGCGTCACGTGTGAGGTGTGCACCGCGCGGCACCCCGTTTCCGTTGACGGCGAGCCCTACGGTTTCGTACGGCGGCGTCACGCGGGTGTCGGCACCGGCGGGTCCTTCCTGTTCGAGGCATGGCTGCATGACACCGACGAGGTCCCGGACCACCGTGACCGCGTCCGCTACGTCAACACCCGTGACAGCCGTGCCGACGCGCTGGCGGACATCGCCCATCAGCGCAGCTTCCTCGGCCGCGACGAAGACGACCTCAGCCCCGTGCTCGCCGTCGTCGCCGATGAGCAGTTCGACAAGATGTACGGGCCGGGCCTCACCGACGCGCAGACGAGTCAGCTCATCAAGGGCTCTCTGGAGGTCTACGGCGTGGGCATTCTGCGCCCCCACCCCAAGCACGGTCGGTTCCACGCCGACGCGGACACCTTCACGTGGGGCTTGATCGCTCCCTCCGGGCTGGAGGGCCTCTACACCCAGGCCCGCCACCTGCCCGAGGCGCTGGTCGCGCACGCCCCGCAGATCTGACAGGCCGACCAGGCCGACCGCGCCCGGGCGCCAGAGTCCGCCCGGGCCAGGAGGGCACGGTGACCTGGCCCCGTCGGCCCGGGATCACTGCCCCGATGCCGACCGCAGTCCGCCGCATCGGCTCTCCCTGTCGACGATGGCCTGCGCCGCCGTCGACGTGCCCGCCCCCTGCTTCTGCCTCTTACCCACCGCGCCGTCGTTCTGCCGCACCCGCCCGGTCGGTCTGCCATCCCGCCGACGGGCTGTACGGCCCCGCCCCCGAGCCGGGACCGCTCGGCGTCTTGGGGAAGCAGGGAAACCCGCGGGCTCCGGCCCATGGCGGGGAGCGCCGGCCTCTCGCCGGCGACTGCCTGCGCACCGCCGACCCGTACCGGGCCTGAGACCGGCCTCTTGGAAGGACTTGCTGTGATGACCGTTTCGACGACCGCCCCCGAGCTGTTCCCGGAGCAGGCCACCGCCCGGACCGGGAGGCGGGAGCGGAGTGTCCCCGGGGCTGCGGCACAGACGCCGGAGACGGCGCCGGAGGGCACCCCGCACAACGCGCGCCGGCTGATCGGCGCGGACGGCACCGGGCGCGCGTACGTGAGCGCGAACGGCGCTCGGATGCGCATCGAATCGGTGGACGGCCGTCTGGCGTACACCCTGCCCACAGTGCCGGACGACGCGCACCAGGGAGCCAGGAACGGCTTTGCCGAACGGGCGCGGGAGCTGGCGGGGGAAGTAGCCAAGCGCGGTGAAGGCACCCCGCAGTGGGACAAGCACCCGCTGGACATGTGGGCGGGCGAGCCGCAGGAGTTCAAGAAATTCGGCCCGGCCGGCTACGCCCCGGGCGCGATGCTGGCATGGACCGTGAACGGAGTGTCGTACACCGGCCAGGTGTGGGCGAACCGCGTGCAGTCCGGGAACTGGAACGGCGGCCGGGGCGAGACCTCGGCGGTCGTGGTGGCCACGGTCGACGGCCGCCGGGCACGGCGTGACGAGGCGGTGTGCCTGCCGCTCCTCCACGGCCGCAAGCACGCGCACGCCTTCGTGGCCACTGCGCACGGGAACGCCGATGCCGAGGTGATCGCCCCGCAGTGCGCGGCGGACGGTCTGTTCGACGTGGTGACCACGGCCGGCGACCCGATCGAGGGATGGGAGGCGGAGGGCGGTTATGCGCCGACCGGCCTTCCGGCAGAGCCTGCCGACACCGACGAGCCTGCCGCGGCCGTGACTTCGGGTCCTGCTGACGCTCCGGCGGAGGTCCCGGCCGGTGAGCACTGCCCGCGCTGCGAGCGCAACGCGCTGTACGGGATCGAGTGCGCGTACTGCGGCCACGTGATCATCACGGCCCTGCTGAGGATGGTCAAGCCGTGTCACCCCCCGGCCTGGTTCGAGGGGTGCTGTCCGGTGTGCTTCACCGCCGATCCGGAGGTGTGGGAGGTGCACGGCCGGTTGCTCTGCACCGTGTGTGCGGAGGGCCGTAGCCGGTGGGGTGACCGGGTGAAGGCTATGCCGGGGTGGCGTGAGCGCGCCCGCCGTGTGCTGGCGTGGGCCGACAACCCGGGCGAGCTGTCGTACGCCACGGCGTACGCGGACGGCACCGAAGAGGGACGGACCGGCTGACGGCAACCGGCCGGCCCGCCGTACGCGAAGCGGGCCCCGGCCCACGGCGGGGAGTTCGCCGAGCGGCGAAGGCCGCTGCGCCGCGCGGTAGGGCCCCGGGTCTGCACTGTGCCCGGTACTCCGGAGTCGGATGCCTCTCCTGAATATGACGTCGGCGCGCCCGAGTTGTGATGTCCCCCTTGCCTCCTCCCGCGATGGCGGCCCGATCTGGCTGTGCGTCGCGGCCCGCCTCCTTGCCGAGGCCGGGCGACGAGAGGTTACCGAGGCGGGCGCGCCCGGGCCCGGCGCGCGAGCCAAGGGCGAGGTCCTGCTCACGGTCCGGACCGGCCGCGGCCCTTGACCCGGCCTCGTCGCCGAGCAGGTCGTGCGCACCCAGCCCCGGCGCGCGTTCGCCGACCGCTACCGGGACCGCCCCGACCATCTGCGGCCGAGCCCGGCAGCGCCGCGCGCTCTGCGGCCGCCGAGACCGCCCGTACGGTGCGGCCGACTTCGTGGTGGCCGCGACGGGATGCTGGTGGTCTCCTCGCCCCGGGCTCAGGCGGGCTGGAGCTCCCGGTTGCGGCGGGCGCGGCCGGACGGTGCGGGCGGACGCGGCCGGGCAGGAGGCTTGACGCCGCGGGCGCCGGGCGGAGGCGGGTCGGTGAGGTGCTTGCACTGGAGCACGTGGAGAGTTCCGTCGTCGCCGACAGCGATTGCGTCGATGCCGGTGTCGGGGGCGGCGCCGTTGCGGCGGGCCTGGGTGCCCAGGAGGTGCGTGAGACCGGCGGCGAGGACGGTGTGCTGGTCGGCGACGGCGAGGCGGTCGAACACGCGGGCGGCGGCCTGGGCCCCGCTGGCCTGCCGCTCGCCGTGCCGACCGTCGGTGTGGGCGTGCGTGCCCTCCGCCGAGTGCAGCGGGATGATCCCGGCGCCGTCGCCCGCCGGGACGGCGGGCGGACTCAGGTAGACCCGGCGGGTCCACCGGGCAGCCCGCCGTTCCTCGGCGGCCGTGGGGCCGAGCTCGGCCCGCGGAAGCGTTCGGGTGCGCGCCCACGCGTCCTGCCAGGGCCCCATACGGCGGGGATGGATCCCGCAGCCGCGCAGGAAGGCCTCGCACTGGGTCCAGTTGGCGGGACCCAGGCCCTCGCGGCGGGTGATGCGCCAGGCGGTGGTCAGCGGCAGCAGCAGCTCACCGTCGGCCTCCTCGGTGCCGGCGCGGTCCTGCAGGACGCGCAGGGGCGGGGCGCCGGCACGTTCGTAGGCGGCGACGAGGGCGGCCCGGAAGTCGGCGTGGGTGCGGATGGCGGACACGGAAGGAGCCTGCAGCGCGGCGAGGATGCCGCGTTCCTCGGCGCGGGCGCCCCGCCACACCTTCAGCACGTCGCGCTCGTCCTCGACGGCGGCGCCGCAGGCCCGGACGAAGGCGGCCACGACGTGCTCCTGGGGCACGGTGCGCGGGTCCACCGCGCGCTTGAGGGTGCTCGCAGAGACGGCGCCGGTGTCCTCGAGTTCGGCGGTACGGGCGGCCAGCTGGGCGAAGGAGAGCCCGCTGCCGTCCTTGAGCGCGGCCAGGAGGGCGATGAGGTGCCTGTGGCGCCGGCCGGTACGGCGTACGGAGCGGCCGGCACGCGGGGACGGAGTCGGTGAAGTCATCGAAGCCACCTCCTACTTGCCGCTGTCGGCGCCGGCGGCCGCGCGGACGGCCGTGGCGGCGAGCGCGGTGAGCAGACGCCGTCCTCCGCCGGCGGCGGCGATGGTGGCCGCCCCGATCGCGCCGCACCCCGCGAGCAGGGTGAGCACATCGCTGACCGGCATACCGGCGAGCGCGAGACCGGCGCCCAGGAGCGGGAAGACCGTGATGCCGCAGATCTGCGCGGTGGTGAGCGGACGAACTACGGCACGCGAGGGCTGGGGCTCGGGCTGGGGCGCGGGCGCGCCGGAGTGGTACGTGGACACGACGGTGGATCCTCCCTGACGGGTGGGCCCCGGGGCGCCGGCCCGCGAACGGAGTCCGGCGGCCGGGTGACGGGGTGCTACTGGCCGCAAAAACCGGTGTGCCGGACGGCAGTTGACGGCTGCCCTCCGCCGGTGCGGAAGAGGATGGCACGTCCCGCCCCCACCCCGCGCGCCCTAAAAGCCCCACAGATCCCAATTGCGTGTTTGCTGGTCCGCGGACGTTTCAGGTACGCCTCCGGCCGACGCCTACGAGCGCCTGGTGTCCCCGCCCACCACCACCAGCACCTTGTCCACCGCGCTCCGCAGGCGCTGGTCCGCGGACGTTCCAGCCTGCCTTGCCCGCAGCCCGCCGGGTGATGATGCTGCGTCACAACCCGGTCGTCGGCGCGGCGTCGGGGCCCGGACCGGATGGTCCGGGCCCCGACGCAGCACCGACCCCCGGGTTCCCTGACCCGCTACTGGCCGCAAACCGACGCGACAGGGATCACTTCCGCACGTCACGGTGACGCGTGCCCGCGGACACGAGGACCGGCTGCCACCACGGAGCCGGTCCTCTCGCACACCACCAGCCGCGCCGCCGTACCGGTCGGGGCACCGCTCCCGCAGCCCTCCCGTCCGGCGGCAGACACTCCCTCGAACGCGCCGCCCGGGCCACAGAGACCAAACAGCATCGCGGGGGAGCCGGCGTCGTCCGCGGGTCCAGCGCCCGCCTTCCACGTGGCGGCCGCGCGCCTGCCCGACCCCGCCTTCCTGGGCGATCCGGCCGGACAATGGAACGAGTTGGCGGCGCCACCCGGGGGAGTGGACGCGGGGTGGTCTGCTGCTGGCCGCGATCGCTCCCCGTACCCCGCGCGCGCCGACGGTCCCGCCTGGCCCGACGCCGACGGCACAGCGCCGCGGGCGCGCGCCGTGCCGTCGGCGGGTGCGAGGGGCGCGCGGGAAGGCCTGCCGTTTCCGCTACGATGCCGACCGGCAGGACGCGCACCGCCTACCGCCGCCGCTGCATCCCCGCCCGCGCCGGGACAGCTCAGACGGCCAAGGTCCCCACCCGGGCCCGCGACACCCACCCGCACGACTGCGGGCAGGCGCGGGGTGCCCGGAGAGAGACGTCATGCCACGCAACCAGTCCCGCGCCGGCCAGCGCGCCCGCGCCGTGCAGAAGACCACCGGCGCCAAGGGCAAGTACACCGAGCTGCTGCGCGAGGAGACCCGCCCGCGGTCCGTCCCCAGGGAGCCCGTCCACGCCGAGCCCGCCCGCCGGCTCGCCGCCCACCTGCGCACCGACCTGGGCGCCGACGGGGAGAAAGCCGCCCGCCTCGTGGACGAGGCCCTGGCCTGGGCGCTGAAGGACAGCGGGCTGAAGCAGACCCTGCGCCGGATGCCCGTCAATTCCGCCGCCCGCGCGCGCCGCGTCGCCGCTCTGCACGAGCACGCCGCCGGCGAGGTCACGCTGCACGACGCCCCCCTCGTCCAGGTCGTGTACTCGGTGCTGGAGACGGCCGCCGAGGAAGAAGTGAGCGCGGACCTGCTGCGCGCGGCCGCGGACGTCCTGGACCGGCTCGTCGGCGCCAGCCACATCTGCAATCCCGCGATCTACGGGGTGCGGGCCGACGGATGGCTCACCGAGCCGAGGATGTGGGATCGGGTGTACACCACGACCGCCCCGGTCGCCGTCGTCGCGGCGGCGGCCCTGCGCACGATGCGGGAAGCCGCCGGCATCCCCGACGAGGACGAACTGACCGACGCCGACTGCATGTTCACCCTTCAGGAGACAGTCCGCTTCGCGCGTACCGCCGCCGACCTCGCCGTCCGCCCGGCGGCCTGACACACGCGGCCGGACGTGCTGCCCCGCGCCACGCCCGGCACGGGGCAGCAGGCCCGGTCACTCTCATCGGTTGGCGTACGGCCTGCCGTCGGCTCCGCACAGTGCCGCGCTCGCATCTTGCCTCGCACCGGACGGCTCGCACCGCCGCCGGTCATCCGCCGCGCCGGATCGGCGAGTGAGGGCCCGGACCGGCGCGTCGGGGGCGCCGTCCGCAGTTGTCCGACGCCGTCCGATTCTGTCCGGCGAAGACTGCCCCCGGCCAGCAGCACCTGTCGGGTCTGCGTCCGGCTGCCTGTGGTGTCCCGCTTCTGACCTGCACGTTCGCGAGCTGGGCGTGACAGGCGGCGGGCCCGCCCGGACGTACCGCAACCCGTCCTCGCGGAGCCCTGCCGAGCTCGTCGGAGCTGTCACCGGTCCGGCCGCGGCCGCGGCCGCCTTCCGTGTCGGCTCCACGACCGCCGGCGGGACCGGGCCGTTCCCAGCACGCGCAGGCCTCGCCCCGCCGCACATCGCCGCTGGTGAGGGGGTTATCCAGAGTTGTTCGGGGGTTGTCCGCCCGCCCGTTGAACACCTTGGCCCGACGCCGCGCACCGCAACGCCCCTCTCAGCACGCCGACGGCATACGGCCCTGGACCGCGGTTCCCGAGCGGGTGTTGCGGGCTGCGCAACACCACGGGCCGTGCGTCGAGTCGGCACCCGCCTGGCAGACCACCCGCCCGTGTACTGCTGCGTGCTGCACCCCGCGCTGAAGGGCCGCTGCTGCTACCCGGTGTACGGGACTTCGTCGTCGCCGGCGCCGGCGAACAGCCGCATGAACAGGTCCACCCGGCCCGCCGCGTTCTTGGCCTCGCCGTACGCCTCCAGCGCCTTGCCGAGGCGGCCCATGACGTCGTCGTCGACCAGGCCGTCGGTGAAGGCCGGCCCGGGCGGGAAGAGCCGGTCGGCGTCCGCGTCTTCCTGGCGCAGCCGGGCGAGGTTGGCGTCGTGGATGCGGGCGGCCGCCGCTTCCCACGCCAGTTCGGCGGCCTCGCGCGCCGGGCTCTGCACGTGCCGGCCGTTGGGGGTGTCCACCCGGCCACGGTAGCGGCCGTCCCGGGGTTGGCTGTCCGATCGGCGTCGCCTTGACTGTGTCGGGCTCGTGTGCACCGCTCACCGACGTCTCGCGGGTGCAGCTGGACGTCCGGCACCAGATGCTCTTGCGCAAGCTGTTTCAGCGGGACGTTTTGCGGGAGTATGCGTCCGCGAGTGGGACCGGCCGGACATAACCGGCGAGCTTGCTCGTGAGGTGCCACACCCGGTCGTCAGCCTCACAGCGGTAGCAGCGATGCTCGCGCCGTCGGCGTCCTCGCTTCGGTGCCGCTTCGTTGAGAACGGCCGATGCCGCGGCCAGGGTCGGGTAACAGCCCTTTCCGCAGCAGCACTTGCTGTCTACGGGCCGGTGGCGAACTCCTGGGGGAAGTGTGCGGTGGACGGCGAAGTGCTCCAAAGCCGCGATGGGGGTGCGTTGCCACTGCCCGGACCCCGGGGCAAACAGCACGTACAGGTTGCCCCTGTTGCGGTCCCTTTTGTGCCTGCGGCGATCCACGGTGATCATCACTGCTGCGCCGGAGGAGTGGAAGGCCTCGAGGCGGCCGCGCAGAGGGTGGCTGAAGATATCCACCCGCCAGCCGGCCCGGCGCAACAGGGGCTCGTATACGGCCACCTGCTCACCCGGCGTCTTACCTGCGGCCACATCAGGTATCGCTGGCACACCGGGCGCTGGAGCGGGCGCAACGCTGTCCCGTGCCGCCTGCTCGTCCGGGGTGAGCTGATTTTCGCGGACAAGGGCACGGGACAGATGGAAGGAGATACCGGGAGGGCGAGGTGTGGGCGGGCGAGGACTGCCAGTCACGCCGATCCCCCTGACCCCAGCTCCGTCGCGAATCTCTTTACTACACCAGTCCGTGCCGCTGTCGGGCCCGCTCCGCCTCTCCCCACCGGCGGGCTGCGCGGTTCCGGCCCGGACGCCGCCCGCCGGGCTCTACGGTGCACCGGTGAGCCATGAGATGCCGCCGGCCGGCGGGGACGAACTGCCCGAGGTCGACGAGGTCCTGGCCGCCGCCCTGACCGCGCAGGGCGCACCGGGCGTGCGGGCGCTGGGGCTGCTGCGGGACGCGCGCCGGATCCTGACCGGCGGCTTCCTCCAGCGGCCGGCCGAAGTCGCGGAGTCGTGCCTGCGGGGCGCCGCGGACGCCCTGCTGAGCCTGCCGGGCGCCCCGGTTGCGGTGGGACTGAAATCGGCGGCCGCCGGACTGCTGGCCGCGGTCGACGACCTCCCCGCCCCCGGCACCGCCGGCGCGTCCGACGCTCCGGCCGCCGCGCCCGCGACAAACGAGTCTGCCGCTGCCCTGGCCTGCCCGGTGCCGGACGGGGAGACGGACGCCGCCGACGGTGCGGGCCCGGACGGCGCCGGCCGCGCGGGGAGAGCGCGGGTGCGGGAGGCGGCCGAGGTGCTGCGCGGGCAGCTGCAGCGGCCGGGCGGCTACCACCGGACCCGGGCGGCGGGGATCGCCGAGCGCCTGATGGGCGTCGTGCTCGGCAGCGCCCAGGAGCGGGCCCTGGACGTGTGGGGCGAGGTGTACGGGAAGACCTCCGGCACCCTTCACGGCAACGCCGCCGACCCCGCCCGCGCCGCCTCGCTGTACGCGGAAGTCCTCGCGGCGGCACGGGAATTGCTGGTGCCGCTGCCCGGCCGCGCCGCACGGGTTCTCGAGCTGGCCGCGCTCACCGACCCGGGTGAGAAGGAGGCGCGGGAGCTGGCCGGCTGGGCGGACCCGCGCGCCGAGGCGTACTTCTTCCGCTCCGGCCCGGCCGCCGCCTGGCTCGAGGTCCTGAACGAGCACGCGCCGCACCTGCTCCTGGCCGACGAGGCGGCCGGCGTCTGGCCGGCTGCCCCGTTCCTCGAGCACCTGGCCGCCGTCGCCCCGCAGGCTGCCCGGCCGTGGCTGGCCGGCCACGCCGTCCAGCTCGTCGCCGCCGGCCCGTATGCCCTCGGTGCGCTGCTGCGCCTGGCCGACGCCGGCGTCCTCGCCCCCGCCGGCGTCCGGCTGCTGCTCCCATACGTCACCGCCTCGTCCCCGGCCCAGGCGCCGGACGAGGAGGCGAGCCTGTCGCGCCGGATGGCGGCCAGCTGGGCGGGCAATCTCCCGATGGCCGCACGGGACGGGGACTGGCTGTTCGTCGTCGAGGAGCTGCTGAAGGACACCGTCGACATCGGCCACGCCGGCTACCTGGCCTTCGAGACCGCGCGCCGGCGCGCACGCGCCAACCACGAGCCGCTCCCCGAGCTGACCGAGGTGCTTCAGCGGGAGTGGGCCGCCCGCCTGCCCGAACACGACATCACGGGCCTGCTGCGGGAACTGGTGGTGACCGTCCACGGCGCCGCCGGCGGGCCGTTCCGCTGGGCCCGCCCGGCCCGGTACGCGCTGGCGGGCCTCCTGCGCCGCGACATCGAGGCGCCCGTCAAGAACCCCTGGCACCCGTACGTCGACCTGGACGAGGTCCGCGTCCTGGACGCCAGAGTCTTTCTGGGCCCGGTCCTCGACATGGGCCCGCTCCTGGCCCGGGCGGTCCTCGACCTCGCCGCAGCGGACGCCGCGGCCGGTGTCCCCCTTGCCGAGCGGATGCGGGCGTGGCCGCGGATCACCGCCGCGGATGCGCACCTGCACGACCGGGTGCTCGCCGCCCACCTGGCCGCACACCCGCCCGCCGCCGACACCGACTCCGCGGGCGCGGGGGAGTGGTGGGAGCGGGCGGTCGAGGCCACCGTGCGGCTGCTGGCCGGCCGCCCGACACCGGAAGGCGCCCGGCTGGCCGCCCTCGTACTGGACACCTGCCCGCCCGAGCGGGCCGGCCTGGACCAGCGGGCACGCGCGGCACTCGGCCCGGCCCCTGCCGCCGACGAGATCGACCAGACCCTGACTGCAGACGCCGACCCCGACCAGTCCAGCGGCCGGATCGAGCCGCTCGCCTCCTGGCTGCGGGTGTGGAACTGGTCGCCGGTCCTGCCCGCGCCGCTGCTCACCGACTTCGCCCCGCTGCTCGCCGCGCTGCACCGGCTGAAGCCGACCGGTCCGCCGGACCCGCGTACCGCCGCCCGCCCGCACTCGCGCCATGACACCGTCGTCGCCTTGGAGGACCTTTTGGAGCTGGCTGCCGCAGCCGGCCCGCTCGCGGCCGCCGCCGCCCTCGCCGGTGCCCCGGACGCGGGCGCCGACGGCTACGCCCGCGTGCTGCAGCGCCTCGTGCGGGCCAACCCGGCCGCCTGGACCGCCGACGTCCCCCAGGTCCTCGCCGCCCTGGCCCTGCCGGAGCTCTGCGCGTTCTACCTCGCCGCCACCGCGACCGCCGCGCGCCACCCTGACGCCTTCCCCACCGGCCCGGCCGAGGCCGTCCTCGCCGCTCTCACCCTCAGCCGCGCCCTGCCCGCCCCCGCCAGCCCTCATGTCCCCGACGCGGCGGAGTTCGCCGGCCGGGCGTGGTCCGGTCTGCTGAGCGTCGTGTGGCGCACCGGTGGCGACCTCGACGGTGACCTGCCGGCTGTCCTGGACCGCTTGCGCGGCCTCGCCGAGCCCCTCACCCGGCCCGCCGCCCCGCCGCCGCCCGCGTCCAGCCCGGCAACGTCCGCTCCCAACACAGCCGGCCCGGCCGACGACAAGGCCGGCGGGGAAGAGGAGGAGCTGCCCGCGGGCCTGCTGGACACCCACCCGGCGGTGCTCGCGCTGGACTGCCTGCTCGACTACGCCGCCGGCCAGGCCATCAAGGACGGCCAGATGCCCGGCGACGTTCTCCGCCTCGTCGCCGACGTCCTGGCCGCCCGCAGTGGCGACGAGGCGGTCGCCTCCGTGATCGGCGCGCACCTGCCACTCCTGCACCGCCGCGCCACCGCCTTCACCGCCGCCCACCCCGAGCTGTACGCCCTCGACCCCCAACGCCCCTCACCGGCCGCCGCGTGGCTGGACCGGGGAAGGTCTGATCCGCTGCTGCTCGCCGCCCTGGACCGCGGCCAACTCCTGGCCGCGGTGCGCGCGAACGTGTACGGCGCGGCTTCCCGCGTCGCATTCGCTCTCCTGCTGGAGGAGCCGGCCAACCTGCTCGGCGACCCCGCGGACACCTGGCGCGAGTTGGCTGCCGGCCCGGACGGCCCCGCGGCCGTCTCCCATCTGTTCCTGCCGCTCGCCTTTCCCTTGCAGGGACGCCCGCGTGCCGGCGACACCGGGCCGGACCCGGCCGCCCCAGCCCCCGAGGACATCGCGCGCGCGTGGTGGACGGCGGCGCTGGAGGCCGACCTTCCGCCCGGAGCGCTCGCTGGTGCCGGCTGGTTCACCCTCTCCGCCCTCACCGACGAGGTATGGCTGCCCCTGGCCCGGCGCAGCGCCGAGCACACCCCCGCCCAGGACAATGCCGACAAGGTCGCCGCACGCGCCGCCGGCCACCCACGCAGCCCCGACGCCCTGCTCCTGGCCGCGCACCTGCTCACCCGCCCCGCCCCCGGCCCCCTGTACGACGCCGACGTCCGCCGGCACGCCCGCACCCTGCTCCAGGCCACCGCAGCACTGCCCGAGGCCGAGCGCCCCGCCGAGACGGAACAACTGCGCCGGGCCCTGGTCGAGGCCGGCGAGGTGGACCTGGCGCAGACGACGGCGGCCGGCTGACCGACCCCGCCCCGCGGCGGGGTCGGGAATGATCGGGGGATGACCGACGACCACCCCGCCGGCCCGGCCCCCGAGCCGGCGCCGCACCCCCACGGCCAGGACGAGCTGCACGCCCTGCGGGCTCCGCGCCGGCTGAGCGTGGACGACCACATGTTCACCGCCCCCGGGCTGCCGGGGACGTTCCGGCTGCAGCTGTTCACCGCTGACGGGGCGCGCCCGGTCGCGGTGGCGACCCAGATCGCCCTCGCAGAGGGCATGAGCCTGATGAACGGGGCGGAGAGGTTCGCGGGCGCGGTGTGGGAGCGGCACTGCCCTGACCAGGACCTGCCGCCGGTGTGGGTGGAGCGGCAGATCTGGGCGGAGCGCTCCCGCCAGGAAACCCGCTTCAGGCGCGTGGTGTTCACCGGCGCCGACCGCTACTGCCCACGGGGCCCGAAGTGGTCGGTGATCACCGATGAGGAGCTGCAGGATCTGATCGGCGCAACCGTCGCCACGGACCGCGGCGCCGGCTACGTGCCGCGCCCCGCCGAGCCGGAACCACGGCTGGTGTTCGCCGAGTTCGCGGTGGCCCGTTTCGCCCGGCCGCGTCCGTTCCGCGAGCCGGCATGCATGCCGGCCGGGGTGCCCTGGTGGCGGCGCTGGATGCGTCAGATCCTGCCGCGCCGCGGGGCCCGTGCCTGCTGCTGGTACCACGGCGGCGACTGGCACACGGTCAACGCGATGGCGCTTGAGGTCCTCCAGCGGGCCCGCGCGCAGTCCGTGGAGGCCGACGACATGGAGGAGTTCGCCACCGCCCACGCGACCGCGGCCGGCGCCACCGGGTGGGAGACCGAGGCGCTGGCCACCCTGTTCAACACGGGGGACGCGATCCAGCCCTCCAGCGGCACCGGCTACATCAACGGCCAGCACCGGGCCCAGGCCATGCTGGAGGCCGGCGTACGGCGCACCGTCGTCCTGCACCACGTCGACGAGCCGTAGCCCGGCCGCCGCCCGGCTTCCCTACCGCCCTCGCGCGGCAGGCGCGCCGGGCACTGGGCGCCGGCGGGTTCGACGCCGCCCGCACCTGCTGCTGGGCCGGTCGAGGACGCAGGGCGGTCAGATGGCGTCCGTGGTGGTCCGGGCCAACTGCGGGTCCACCGCGTAGACGGGGGTTTGGCCGGGCCGCGGGGGGAGGTGCTCGTTGACCCAGGTCCCCTTCACCCGGGTCCGGCGCCGAGTGAACGTCACGCCCTCGATGGCGTCCGGCCCGTAGACCGGGCCGGAGGGCCGGCCACCACCGCGCACTCGTCGGCATTCACGCCCGGCTCGCTGATCCGCAGGGTGCCGCGGCCACCGCCCCCCGAGTGTCCCCAGTCGTTGCCGACCGCCCGGTATCGCAGGCGCTTCACGGCAATCCGCGGCGCGCCGCTCGATTCCGAACGCCATACCTTCAGCACCTGCCGGACCGTGACGTTGCTGCTTTCCACCACGTCAATATTCGACAGCCCTGGTCGAGTTCGGGGCCCGGTCCCCCCTTTCTCTCAGCGAGGCAGCCAGTGCCGCTCGACGACCGGGTCGCCTCCCTGGTACCGGTGCCACACCAGGGGACCGACGCCCGCTCAGGCGGGGATCCCGGGCCGTGACGGCGCGCGCACGGCCGGCTCGTGCGCCCTGTCCGGCCGGCCCGCCCGGCCGTAGCGTCATGACGAGGCCGCGGCTGCTCGCCAGCGGCATCCAGGGGAAGGGGCCGGGTGTGGAGCGACGGAGTGTGCTGGCGGCGGGAGTTGCGCTGGGGGCGGGCGTCTTCGTCGGCCCGGTGCCGGCGTGGGCGACCCCGGCGCCGCGGTTGTCCGCCGACCCCGGCGCCGCGGGCCGCCGGCTGTTCGCCGCCGGCGCCTACGCCCGGCTCGACGAGGTGCTGCCGCAGCTCCTGGTCGGCGCCGCCCACAGCATGGAGCAGGGCCCGGCCGGCGCCGCCCGGGCCGCTGACGTGTGGGTCCTGGCCTCCCAACTCGCCGTCAAGCACGGCCGTACCGAGGCCGCCGGCGTCTACGCGGAACGAGCTGGCGCCGCGGCCCGCCGCTCCGGCAACCCGGTGGTGCTCGCAGCCGCCGCCCGCGCGGCCGCGACCCCGCTGCGCCGGACCGGCCGAACGGCTGGGGCCCTGCAGCTGCTGGAAGAGGCGCGCACCCACCTGACGGCCGGCTCCCGGCCCACGGCCGCCGAGCTCGACGCTGCGGGCATGGTGGAGCTCACCGCCGCCTACACCGCGGCCCAGGCCCAACAGCCCTCCACCGCGCGCGACTTCGCAGACCAGGCCGAACAGACAGCCGCCCGCCTCGCCCGCCACCCGAACACCGCTGCCAGCCGCCCCCGGGAGCTGACCGCCGGCCAGTGCGCCCTGTACCGGATCGGGATCCACCGCCGCCTCGGCGACGTCGACACCGCCCTCGCCCATGCCCGCCGGCTGCGCCCCGCCCAGCTGCCCACCGCCGAACGCCGCGCCCGCGCCGCCACCGACACCGCCCGCGCCCTCCTTGACGCCGGCGATGCAGCCGGCGCCTTCGCCCAGCTGCGCCTCGTCGAACTCGCCGCCCCTCTGGAGGCCCGCCGGCCCTCGGTCCGCACGCTGACCAGACAGGTCGCCGAGCTGCGGCCCGATCTGCCGGGCCTGAGTGACTACGCACACCGCACTGCGGTGTCCCCCCTCTCACCTGCATAAGCGCCACCCGCGAGCCCGACAGGAACCGCCCGGCCGCGCCCGGGCAGGCACCGACCGAAGGCCGTCACGGCACTCGGCCCGTACGGCTTCCGCCCGGCAGCCGGCGACGCGCGCCCACGCGGGGCGCCGAACCCCTCAGCTCCTGGCCGGCCCGCCAGCGACGTCTCACTCCGCACCGTCGGGTGTTGCAGGGGGAGCTGCAACACCCCTACGTCCCTCCGGGCGGCGGGTGTTCGCCAAGCTCGGCGCGGAGGGCGGGACCCGGCGGATACTGCGGTGAGGCGATCCGAGCGGCGCGGAGGAACAGGTGACCCAGGACGAGATCCGCCACCCGGCGCTGACCGGCGGGCCCTGGCCGGTGATCGGCGTATGGGTACGCCGCGAGGACCGGAGCCCGCGGGCGGCGTCCTGGCGGCCGGCCCCGCGCGTCGTGCTGGAAGACGTCCTCCTGCCGTGCACGTGGCCGGAACTGGAGCGCCTCGCCGAGATCGCCACCGGCCTGAACCGGGCCCGGGTGTACGTGCGGGACCTCGGCGGCACCGAGCCGGACCGGCGCCTCGTGCTGTGCCTGCGAGGAGCACCCGAGGCAGTTCGGATAGAAGGCCCCCTGGCCCCCGTCGCCGAGACCCTGGCCGCCCGGACCCGCGCCGCCGCGCTGCGCGTCGCCGCGATACACCGCGAGGCCGGCCACCCGGAAGAAGCGCAAGCGTGGCGCGCCCGGGCCCGCCGGATCCTCAAGGACGGCCGTGCCGCCCGCCGCGGCCGGAGCCTGCGGGCCACCTCAGCCGGGCTGCCCACCCTCGGTAGGCGCCCCTGAGCCGGCCGCCCGTACGCTGCTGATCGGTGGCGGCGGGACCAGCCTGGCCGCCGGGGAAGACGCCAACGTCGCAAGGTCGAGCAGGGTCGGGGGCTGACCGGGTCAAGCCGCGCCGGAGCCGGGCCACCTCGTGCGACTCCACCCGCAACGCCCCCGCCGCCACACCGCCCACCAACCGGCTGCGCCGAACGGCACTCTGCTGCGCCGGGTACGCCGGTGTGGGCACCTGCGAGGTGCTGGGCGTGGCATCCCGGGGCCGGGGTGTCCGTCGCCGTCGCCATAGTGGTGTCCGTGCCACAGCCGGGGCCGACGCCGACCCAACCGGGGACGCCCGGCGCTGGCAGCGGGGGCCGGCCGTTGCACGCGGCGCCGGCGGCCAGGAGGCGGGAGAGGCTGGCCCGCTGGTCCTCGATGCCGCGGTGGCCGCGTTCGACGTCGGCGAGCACGTGGCGCAGAGCGCAAGTGCGGGATCACGGTCTGCCCGTGGTGGCGGTCCGGGCGTGGCGGGACCGCGGCCCGTACCGCTCCGGTGTGGAGATGGTGCGGCGAGTCGGGCAGGGGTGCTCGGTGTGCGCGTCGTGGGTTGGGCTGGTGTCCGGGCGACGGGGCGGCCTGGGTCAGCCGCTGGTGAGTTCGCTGGTGAGGGAGGGGTTGGCGATGGTGATGATGGTGCGGATGTCTGCGGGGTCTGCGGCGGCCCACAGGGTGGTGCGGGCGGTGCGGTACTTGGCCGTGAGCCGGTCGCGTGTGACAGCGGGCAGCAGGGCGGCGCGGTCGGGTCGGCTGTTGTCGGCGTTGTCGGCGATCTTGACGAGGGTGGCGTCGGGGTCGGCGGTGATGCGGCGGATCTTGTCCTGGTAGGAGGTTCCGGGCTGGTTGGTGACGGCCTCGACGATGTCTACGACGCGGTCGGGCACGCCTGCGGCGCGGAGCTGGCCGGCGGTCAGGCTGGTGTCTTCCAGGGTGTCGTGGAGCAGGCCGGCCATCTGCAGTTCGGGGCCAAAGGGCGCCAGCGCGGCGGCTACGGCCCGCACGTGGCCGATGTAGGGGGCGCCGGTCTTGTCGGTCTGATCGGCGTGGGCAGTCTCGACCAGGTGCTCGACCTCGGCGAGTGTGATGGTGGTCATCGGGCTTGTCCTAACGGTGGTGTGTGGTGCGCCGGTTGCGTGGTCGGCGCGGTTACGCCCGCGGCGGCTAGTCCGACACGCGGCGGGCGATGACGACGAGTTCGTCGGGGGAGTGGGCGCTGCGCTCGACACGGACCTCGAGGGGGCCGAGGCCGCGGTAGGACCGGTTCTTGCCGGTGCGGATGTCCGAGGCCCACACGTCGGCGGTGGTGCGCTTGTCCTGCGGGAGTTCTCGCAGGGTCACCCAGGTTCCCGGGGGAGCCGATTGCAGGTTACGGATGCGTGCCTGGCGCACGTCCCGCGCCGAGGGCGGCTGTCCCTCGGGCAGGACCATGTCCAGGGCGAGAACCTGCGAGGCGTCCTCCGGCGGGTTCGGGTCGTCGGCCTGCGGTAGGCGGCCGACCTCGCCGGCCGCCACCAGCTCGCGCGCGGTGTGCTCGTCCAGCGGCACGTACGCCATCGAACTGCCGGGGTCGAGCCAGTCGCTCGACAGGTACCGGTGGTAGCGGAACTCGCCGCGTGCGGGGTCATAGACGTAGATGCGGCCGTGCCGCTCCACCGCCACCCACAGGTCCTGGTCGTCCTCGCGCACCAGCATCAGGTTGTCTCCGACCACAGCTGACCTCCTTCGTCAGTCAACTCACACAATCATCTTAGGCAATCTAAGTTTATCTTAGATGGGTGGTGGGTGCAACGTGTGCCGTCACCGCTGCTTGACCATGACCGGCACGCCGGCCAGCGTCGCCTTCCTGCCGAGTCCCCGCGGGGTCTCCAGCGCCGCCGAACGCTCGTGCATCTGCCTGCGTGCGGCGAGCCGCTCCTCCGTCGGCCGCTTGGGGTCGCGCAGCACCTCGTAGTCGACGTGGTTGAGCGCCTTGACCCGCATCGACTCCTCGGAATGAGCCTGCAGTTCAACCGTCTCCCCGCTGGGATGGCGGGCCAGGAAGTGCACGCCCTTGTACATGGCGCCCTCGGTGTAGGAGTGGTCCGCCTGCGTGACGGTCCACCCGCGTTCCTGCAGCGAACTGGCCAGCTTCTCGGCGTCGCTGAACACCGTGCGCGGCGTGCGGCTGACCATCGTGTACCGCACGACATCGGTCATCTGCGCCAGGTGCTCGGCGGGGGAATGCCAGGGATTGGCCGAGTGCCGGTCCGCGACCTTCCGAGCCAGCGACTGGGGTGACTTCATCCGGTACTCCAGGCCATCGGCCCGCGTCCCCGCAGGAAGCGACTCCAAAACATCCCCGGTGATGGCGGGCTCCGCAGCCCGAACGGCCTTGACGCGCGCGACAACAGGGCCGGCGACCGCACGCCCGTGAGCGTCGTACAACTCACCCGCCGAACTGCCCCCTGCCACGGCATCCGGCCTGCCGGCCACGGACTGGGGCGCGAGGTCGGCCGCCCCCAACTGCTGCAACCTCTTGTGATTCAGACACCGCCGCCCCCCTCGTGCCTTCGACTGACACACGCTGGCGCACCTCCAGTACTTGATGACTGCCGTACGACCACCCGCGCGGAAATCCACCGAAGCCGACGGTGTCCAGTCGCCAGCACCGCAGCGTGATCGTCCTGGCAGCGTCACCCGGACGTCCTGTGGACAGAGATCTGCGGCCCGGGAGACGGGCGAAGCAGGGGCGGCCGGCTCGGCTCGGGGGAGTCCGGCGGCCGGCGCCGGGGTGGGTACAGGGCGGCGCCGCAGTGGCTGATCCTGGCGCCGAGACCTTGGCCGCCTCGGCGCGCTGCAATTGCAGGCGGGCAGGCTACCCACCGTGTCCTGCTGACCAGCGGGAAGCCGCGAGCGGGGACGCAGACGCGTGCCGGGAAGCGGCGGGCCGTCTACGGTCAGGCGCATGCCGGCGAAGGGGATGCGTTGTGGGTGAATGGGCGGAGCCCTCGGAGGAGTTGGCCGCCGGGCCGGCGTTGGGGCAGGACCGGGCCCACTGCGCGCGGATGTACGACTACTACCTCGGCGGGAAGACCAGTTACGCCGTGGACCGTGAGGCGGCCCGCGCCGTGGTCGAGGCGTTTCCCGCGATCGAGGTGGCCGCCCGGACCAACCGCGCCTTCACACACCGCGCGGTGCGGTATCTGGCGCAGCAGGGGGTGCGGCAGTTCATCGACGTGGGCGCAGGACTCCCGCTGGCTCCGCATCTGCACGACGTGGTCCAGGCCGTCGCGCCCGATGCGACGGTCGTCTACGTCGACAACGACCCCATCGTCCTCGTCTACGCCGACGAGCTGCTGTACGGCAGCGCGGAGGGGACCGTCCGCTGCGTGGAGGCCGACGCGCGGCGTGCTGGCCGCGGTCGAGCGGACCGGGAGCGTCGACTTCGGCCGGCCGGTGGCCCTGTGCCTGCACGACCTGCTGCCGTTCATCCCCGAGGACCTGGATCCGTACGCCGTCGTGGGCCGGCTGCTGGAGCGGCTGGTCCCGGACTCGTATCTGAGCCTGACGCGCTGCACCGGTGACTTCGCCCCGCACGCGTGGGAGGCGGTCGCCGGTGCCTACGGGCGGCGGGGCATCGCGCTGCAGCCCCGGTCCAGGGCCGAGGTGCTCCGGTTCTTCCGCGGCCTCGACCTTGCCGGTCCCGGTCTCGTCACGGCGCACCGGTGGTGTCCCCAACCCGCGGCCGGTCCGGGCCTGGTCACCGACCGGCAGGTCTCGCTGTATGCCGGCGTGGCCCGGAAACCGGCCGCGCAGCCGGTTTCCATCGGCCCGCCCGGATGCCGTGGCGCCCGGGTGGGCCGGCGGTGACGGACTGCAGCGTGGCGCCGCGGACCGCCTTGCCCGGCCGCCGGGTTATGCGTCCGGCGTCGCAGCCGCGTCGGAGTGGTGGTCGCTGCTGAGGGCCGTCTCGAGCGCCTCGAACAGGGCGGGGTCGGCGGGCAGGGGGCGGCCGTCGGCCGGCCAGGGGGTGTCGAGCAGGATCCAGGGGGAGGGCGCCGGGCCGGGCCAGTCGAGGTCGCGTTGAGGATCGGTGTCCACGCGCGAGGGCGGAGCGTCGATGTCGATCAGGCGCACTCGCGGGTCGCGGAGGGCCAGGGCCAGGGCCAGGCTGGAGCTCGTGCGGGTCTTGCCCTCGCCGCCGCGTCGGATCGTCTTGCTGTTCAGGACTTCCTCGGAGGTGCGCCGCAGGGCCTCGTAGGCGGCGGCTGCGGCCGTGCCGATGGTGGCGGGCGGGATGGTGAGGGCGCGGGCCTGGGCGCGGGACATGCCGGTGGCCGCGCACAAGGCGTTCACGGTGTCGTCGGGCAGGCCGTCGGCGAGGTCGGCCAGGCGCTGGGTGGCGGAGGCGCCGGGCTCAAGTCCGAGGAGTTCCATGGCCCGGTGGCGGTGGGTGCCGGCAGCGGCCGCGACACGCTGGATGTAGCCGGGCAGCGTCTCCCCGGGCCGGGGCAGGGGAGCGGACGGGATCCGGGCCGGCGTGCCCTGCTGCTGGGAGGCGCGGGCGGTGACGGCCGCGCGGGCCTGCTCCAGGGTGGTGCCGGGGTTCTCGCGCTGGTACTCGCGCACGGCGCGGGCGAACTGCCTGTTGCGGCGATGGGTCATGGCGTCTCACGTCCCTTGTCGGCCTGCTGCCCCACACGCGCCGGCCGGTCCAAGGTGAAGGAGGCCATGGCGAAGATGCTCGCGCGAGTCTCAGACGTCTGCGGTCCCCTCCGACGGTGTGGGCGTCGAGGTTGCGGACCGGGCGCGGCGCGGTTGCCCGATGATGCACCGCCATCGTAACGGCTGCCGCGGACTCCCACGGGGAGAGCGCCGCGCCCCGTTCGGGGTGGCGGCCCGGTGTGGGGATGGTGGCGCGGTCGCCATCCGTCCGGCCGGGCGGCGTACGGCGGTTGGCCCCGCCCTCGTGGCTGTGGGCGGGGATCAGGCGGTGTAGGGGTCGAGGCCGGTGAAGGCGATCTTGCGGGCGTCGCGGCGGCGGTCCTGGGCACGGTCGGGGTGGAGCAGCTGCAGGTGCGCGGCGGGCGGGTTGTCGAGGTAGTCGGCCCAGGGGCAGCCGGACAGGTGGGGGCAGCCGTCGATGGAGGAGTTGCACGGTTGGCAGAGCAGCCCGCGGACCAGTCCGGTGAAGTGGTCGTGGTCGATGTAGTTGCCCCAGGCGTCGCTACAGCCGGCGCAGAGCGGGCCGAGGGTCTCGACGAGCCGGCGCCGCAGCCGGCCCTTGGCGGTGCCCGGGGTGATGGGGGTCGGCCACTGCCCGAAGTCGAGGCGGGCCGGGCAGCGTTCGGCGCGCGGGATGGCGGCGAGGTCGGCGACGGAGTCGTCGCCGAGGGCGGCCTCCCAGCGCCGGTCGCGTATCTCCAGGCCGTCCGCGACCGCCAGGTGCCCGGCGGTGTTGGGGCGGATCGGACCGTGGGGGTCGGGGAAGTAACCGCCGGTCCGCCCGTCGGGATGGACATACAAGTGCTGCACGTGGAGGACGCGGGCACGGCCGGCGTGCGTGTGCAGCACGCCGCACGCCATCCGCTCACCGAGGCGGAGATGGAAGAGGCCGTCGTCGCCGCGGACCGCACGGGCGCCGGTCCAGTTGCCGGGGCGGGGCCGGTGCCCCTCTGTGCAGGGCCGGCGGTGGTCGGGCAGACGCAGGAGGTCTTCGACGTCTTCGTAGGAGTGGGTGAGCGCTCGCCGCCACAGCATCGTCTCCCGCCGTCGCTCGGGCAGTTCGTCCAGCGTGCCCGCGACCGTCGGCTGCCGGATGCCGCCTGCGCCGGCCTCATCCAGTCCGTCCGGCAGCCCCGGGCATTCCGCGGCGGGCGAGGCAGAGGCGGCAGCCGGCCGGTCACGCCGCGCGCCCGGCCGGCGCCACAGGCTTCTCATACGGGTGAACACAGAGGGAGCTCCTCTCGGCGAGCGGCCCGGGTGACCGTTTCCTGAACAGGTGAGGCGGCGCTGGTTCTTGGCGCTCGTGGCTGCCGGTGGGATTCGGGCATGCTCGGCGGCCAGCGCTGTGGAAGTCGGCCGCCCGGTGCGAGCCCGCCCTCCTGCTTTCCTCCGCGGTGCGCTGGGGGTTCAGCCCGGGGCGCGGGGCCGGCCGGACAGCGCTCGGCTCGTCGGCGACCGCGGGCTGGAGACGCAGGGGCGCCGTCCCGGCAAGGCCGTCGTGGGCAGCACCGCCGCCCCGGTCTACGCCCGGCTGGCGAGCGGGGCCGTCGCGGGAGTTCACCCCCGGCCTCTCGGCGCGGGCCCTGCGCGGCGACGGTCACCCGGCCAGGCCGAGCCGGCGGCGGCCGCGCCTCGTGGTGTCCCCTCTGCCGGCGGGGCGCCGTGACGGCCGACAGCCTGGTCTGACCTGTGCTGACAGCTATTGCTCGGCCTGCTGAGGCCGGGCACCGTAGCGGCGCCCGGCGGGTGGGGATTGCGGGTCAGCCGGTCGGCTGGGGGCGGTGGTCGCGCAGGTAGACGGCGAGTCGCTGGCCCCAGGCGGCGCGGCTGATGGCGCCGCGGCTGACCTGCCAGCGGAAGTGGGCGGCCAGATTGGCCTGGCCGGGCCAGGCCGGGCGCCACTGCTCGCTGTCCTGCTCGACGGTTCGGGCGCCCTCGGGGTAGGCGTCGGTGAACTGCGCCCACACGACGGCCTGGCGGGCCTGCTCGGCGGCGTGGCGCAGGAGCTGGGCCGCCTGGGCTGCGGACAGCGTCCATCCGGTGATCTTCTTGCAGCAGCCGCGGCCCACGGTGAGCGCCTGGCCGGTGACGGGGTTGGTCACGTCGTACAGGTGCTTGAGCCGACGCGGGCAGTGATCGCAGCGCTGCCCTTCCTTGCTGCTGCGGATCGCGGTGAGGTGCCAGTCCGTGGTGCCGATACGAGCGCTGATCATGGCTGGAGACTCCGGTAGCGGGGGCGGGGGGTGTGCGAGGTCCTGGTCGATGACGGCGGCCCTGCCGTGTTCGGCCTCGGCACCGCGTTCGTGGGTGGCCATGCCGGTCCTGCCGTAGCCGGGCCGTTGCCGCAGGTGGCCTCGCTGGTACGGCAGTTCAGCGGGGGAGTCCGGTGAATGAGGGCCCGGGCTTCGCCGCCGTCCCGGAGGACACACGAGGCGGCGTGGCGGGGCCGCTCACTGGAGGCTGGAGAGCCATTCGACGAGGACGCCGAGAGTGCACAGGAAGGCGGGAACGGCGAAGAAGGCGAGGATGCCCTTGAGGATGTCGAGGGGGGACTCGTCAAGGTACTGGGACTTCATCCGGGGGCTCCCTGAGGTGAGGCGACATCTATAATTTACACATCAGCTCAAGTTGTGTCAATTTAACGAGCCTTTATCCCGCATGGTTCCCTTAGGCGGTACGCGGGCGCTCTGGCCGGCGGCCCGGGGGATCGAAGTCTCCGCGCCTGGACGCGCGCACCGTGTGCAGGTCGGCCGGCGCCGTCGTCGCCTGGCCGTCGGGCCGCCGACACCGTCCGCGCGCTGGTGGCCCGCAGCCGACGTGCCGCGTGCCCGGCGTTGGAAGGGCTGGCTGCGCGGCGGGGGTCAGAGGTTGTGCCGAGTGCGGTAGATCTTGATGAGTTCGGCGGTGGCGTGCCGGGCCGCTGCGTCTTCGGTCTCGCCGTTGTCGCAAGCCTGCAGGTAGTAGTTCCTGGCCTGGGTCTTCATTCCGGGCATGAGCAGATATGCCAGGACGGTCTGCCAGTCGTGGCCGGGGAGGTTCCGCGCGACGGTGTCGTGGATGGCGGCGACGATGGCGTGGGCCACGGCGTTCTCGCCGGTGATCTCAGGCAGGCTGCCGATGTCGGCGTGGCCGGTGTTGAGAGCGGTGGTGTAGCGGACCACGAGGCCATGCATCGGGCCGCGTGCGGGCAGGGGTAGCTCTCTTCGGGCCGCTGGTCGATGCGGCCGCTGCCGGGGGTCGGGGTGGTGGTCCCCTGGCCAGGGTGAATCGGGTGTCCCGCCGAGGTCGGGCGCGGGCTCGCTGCGGGCGTCCGGGGACGGCGTCCATGCTGCTGAGAGGCCGAAGTTGCAGCGGAGCGCAGGAGGGCGATGACGTCGCTCTGCGTTCGGTGGGGCTGCTCTTCCCAGTCCCACAGCCCGTGCGGGCTGTCGGTCCCGAGCTCGTCGAGGAGAGCTGCGAGCGCGCCGGTGCTGACCAGTCCGGGGGTGCCCTCGGGAGTCTCCCCGTTGGTGTGGCCGATCACCTCGGCCACGGCCTGCGTGATGCGCAGAGGGCCGTCCGTCACGCGGGGCCAGCCCATACTGCGCGGCGCCCAGCCGACCGAGGCGAGCAGGTCGGCGGCCAGGTGAAGGGCGGCTTGCTGCATGTTCGGCAGGTGGGAGAGGTCGCTGTCGGTGGCACGCGTGAACGGCACTTCGGATCCTCCGGTGGCAGGGGGGCGTCTGGGCCTTGCGAATAGGGAGAAGGCCTGGCAGTCGGCGTCGACCAGCCCGGGGCGGGCTGGTCAGGTCGCGGCGACGCGGGCGGCGTTCGCCATCGTTTCGTCGGTCTGCGGGGTGCCGCCGCCGTTGACGAGCAGATACAGCGCCGCTTCCTCCTCCACGGTCGCGCATTCCTTGGCCTCGGCGATCAGCAGCGAGCAGTAGCGGTCCATGAACCGTTGGCCTGCGTCGGACAGGCCGCGGAACCGGACGTAGGGGCCGTCCTCGGTGTCCTCGGTGGCAGCAACGAGATCGGCATCGAGCCACGAGGCCGGGATGGCGAACTCGTTGTGACGCCACATCAGGGCGGTGGTGAGGCGCTGCTTCCCGTCCACGCACGCCCACAGGGCTTCGCCGGTCTCGTAGACGTCCTCGCCGCCGTGCGCCTTCACCCAGGCGGGGTTGGTGCGATCGGAGAGGATGACGACGCCGGGAGGCAGCCCGCGCAGCCAGGACTGGACGAGGGCCATGCGCTGGTCCTCGGTCCAGACGTCACCCCGCTGGTAGGGCGGGTTCAGGTCGATCATGCGGTCTTCCATCCGGTGCACCAGATCGCCGAGCGTGAAGTACGTCGGGCGGAGGCTGATGTGGTCGAACGGGACGGCCGTCTGGCGTGTCATGGTCTGCCTCTTTCCTTCTTCAGGATGTCCACGACCTCAGCGAAGGCGGGAAGCCCTTGGCGAGGGAAGAGCTGCTGGTCTGAGCCCGGCGGCGCTGTGCCGCCGGGGCTGCCCGCCCGGGGCGGGCAGCTCAGGAGTCCCGCAGGGCCTCCCACGCGCAGGAGCTGCAGCTCCAGACCTCGTCCGAGGGCTCGCCGAGCCCCACGGCGGTGGGGTGCTCGTCCCGCTCGGTCGCCTCGCCCTCGCAGCCGGGGTAGTTGATCTCGCACTCGGCGACGGTCGACAGCATGTCGTTCAGCGTCTTCACGTTGCTCATGAGATCCCCCTGGAGGCGTGTGGTCGGCGGCGGTGCGGTGTGCACCCCCTTGCTGCAATCCATAATTTACACAAGATTCGGAGAATGTGCAAATTAAGCGAGCTGGAATGGTTGGTTATGGAGGGGGTTGCAGTCGAGCGGGGTCGGGGGCTGACCGGGTCGAGCCGCGCCGGAGCCGGGCCGCCTCGCGCGACTCCACCCGCAACGCCCCCGACGGCCTGCGCCAGCGGTACCGCGCGGATCGGGGCGCTGAGGGGTGTCCGACGGGCAGCGGCGGCCGGATGGCCGCCCTCAGCGGTGATCAGAAGCCGCCGAAGAGCGCGGCCCGCCTCCGGTCCTGCTCCTCCTCCCAGGCGTACTGGTCGTTGGTCTCCGCGGCCCGGAGCCAGCCGTTCTCCGCGTCGGCCTCGAGCTTGTACCAGCGGTAGTCGTCCAGTTCCTCGCGGGTGAAGGTGTCGCCGTCCAGCTCGGGGATGAACAGGGACACGGCGACGTCGGTGTCGGGGATGCGGGCGGAGGCGTCGGCCAGGGCGTGCGGGGCGCCCTTCTTCGCGGTGTTCAGGCCGGGCATGGGGTCTGTCTCCTCGGTGGAGCGGGGCCGGGCGCCGGGGCGGGCCCCGGGGCTTCGGGCAGTGGTCGGGCGGGCGGCGGCGTCTCCTCGACGGCCTGGGCGTCGGGAGTGAAGCGTTCGGGGGTGTCCGTGAACGCCGTCTCGTTGGGGGGATGGGGCGGTGTGGCCGGCCTGCGGCACCGTCAGCCGGTGGCGACCGGCGGTCTACGGGCCGGGGCGGTTACCTCGGGTCGGCGTCGTGGGCGCGCAGGTCGCCGACGCGCTCGTCGGTCACAGCAGTCCCTGCGGGTCGGCGAACAGGGCGGCGGTGCGCGCCCACTGGTGGCGGTCGCCGTGGCCGTCGGGGATGAGGACCGCGTTGCGGGAGGCGGCGATCAGCTGGGCGCGGCGGATCCCGTCGAAGCCCAGCTCGGCGACCGCCGTCTGGCGCATCTGGACGGCGTCGTGCGGGGTGACGAGGGAGCCCGTGGGTAGCTCGGACAGGTAGATGGCCTGACCGGCGGGCGTGAGGGTGGTGTCCATCGTGGGCTCCGTTCGGCCGGGTGAGGTATTCGGTTGGCGGGCGCGTCAGGAGGGGCTGACGTTCTCCCGGCGGCGGGTGAGGGCTGCCCGCGCGGGGCGGGCGGCCCGTCAGGAGTACCGTGCGGTCTCCCACAGGCAGGAGCCGCAGCACGGTGGGTTGGTGCCGCGGGCGCGCAGGTCGCTCAGCGCGTCGGACCACCAGGAGCGGACCGGCCCGCGCCGTCTGTCCAGCGACCATGCGGTGTAGCGGTACGGCTCTTCGATGGCGACGACGCCGACAGCCGTGTAGCCGGTGGTCAACGTGGCGGCGCAGATGAGCCGCAGGGTGTCGTCGCCGTCGACCGGGAACGCTTCCAGACTGGCAGTGATCATCGGGGCAGCTCCTCCTGGCGCGGGATACGGGGTGGTTCGGCTGCTGGACGCTGGGGGCTGCCCGCGCAGAGGCGGGCGGCCTCTCAGGAGTCCCGCGCGGCCTCCCACGCGCAGGAGCCGCAGTACCAGACCTCGAGCCAGTCGTTCGGCTCGCCCAGGGCGACGCCGGTGGGGTGGACGTCCCGCTCGATCGCGGTCCCCTCGCAGCCGGAGTAGCCGATCTCGCACTCGGCGACGGTCGACAGCATGTCGTTCAGCGTCTTCACGTTGCTCATGAGATCCCCCTGGAGGCGTGTGGTCGGCGGCGGTGTGATGTGCACCCCCTCACTGATCTATAATTTACACACATTCAGGAGTATTGGCAAATAAAACGAGTCGTCAATGTTTGCGCGGGTGGACCGCGGGTCGATTCCCGCTGGCAGGGGCCTTCTTGGCGGGCCGGAGAGGCCACGGCACCCGGACGGCGGGGCTTGATGGCGCTCACCGTTTCCGCACCGCTGTATCAGGATTGCGTGCGTCGGCGGCCTGGGCCGCGGTGTCGGGTTCGTCGTGTCAGGGGGTTCGCGCGGCTGTGTAGCCGCTGATCCTCTCGGTGTCGTGGTGCATGAGCGCGGACAGGGCCTCACCCGCCCAGAGGGCGAAGGTCAGCGCGATCTCGCGTGCGTCCTGCACCTCGTGGCCGGGGCGGAGGTAGCCGAGGTAGGCAACGGCGAGGCGGGTCAGGTGGTCGGCGGCCGTGGTCTGGGACCGGGCGGCGATGACGGACGTGATCTCCATGGCGGTCGGGCCGGCGGGGTGCGCGTGGCGCTGCTGCGCGCAGACCTGGTCACCGAAGTCGCGCAGCCAGCGCTCGAACCGGTCCTGGTCCTGGCCGAGTTGCTGGAGACGGTAGCCGCACCACTCGGTCGCCAGCCATTCGGTCAGCAGCAGTGAGTCCTCGCGGAGGGTCCCGGCGGTGTGCCAGGCCTGCAGCGCGGCCGTGAGGGCGCGGGACATTTCGAAGTCGGCGGGAGGAGAGCCCTGTTCGTCCTGGGGGCGGTGAGCGGCCTCACCATGGGCGGTCATCTTGATCAGCAAGAACGCGGTGGCGCGCGGTTCGGGACGAGTGGTGGCGTCAGGCACGGGGGACTCCGGTGTGGTGTCAGGGGAGGGACGGCGGTGAGCAGAGAGACGCTTCGCGGACGAAAGCGGTCAGTCTGGTGCGCCTCGTCGGGGGTGAGGCCCGAGCGGGTCGGGCAACGGTCCGTACGTCGGGCGTGAACACCGTGACGACGGGCCCGGGTTGTGGTGTCCCCGCCCACGGCGGGCGGTGCTGAGGGCGCCCGCGCGAAGAAGTGCGGGGGAGGGCCGGCGGCCGGGGCGCAGCGGCCCGGGTCCGGCCGGTACCCGCTCAGTCCCGCGCGTGCCGGCTGGGTCGGGGCGGGTGGTGGCGGCCGCGGCCGCGGGCGCGGCGCTGGAGTTCGTCGCGTACGTACGCGCAGGCCTCGGCGGCGGGCAGCCGCGCGGTGCGCGAGGTGATCGGCTTGTCGTCCGCGGCCAGTGCCCAGGCGTCCGGGTCGCCGAGGTGCATCAGCCGCCTGCCGGCCAGTCCGGTGGCCGCGGCGATGCGCGCGCGGTCTCCGGCCGGGTCTCCGGGGACGATGAGCCGGCCGCGGGTGACGGCACGCAGGCGGGGCAGCACCTTCTCCCACTCCCGCGCCCCCGAACGTGGCCGGTCCGCCGCGGCGCTGGGGTCCTGGCCGGCGACGGCGGCGTCGAGCAGGACGGCGCCGGTGGCGGCGTCGACGACGGCGACCTCCACGAGCACTTCCGCACCCGGCTCCGCCCCGGCTGTGTCCCCGCCCGGGCCGGGCGCCGGAGCGGCCCGGGTGCACAGCACGACCGCGGCGCCGTCTTCGAGCAGCGGCCGCGCCCACCGGGCCCTGGAGCCCCAGCGGGTGCCTCCGATCTGGATGTCGCTGTGGTGGCGGCCGGCCAGCGGGTCGCCGCGCAGCTGCGCGGCGACGTCCTCGGCGGTCGGCCCGCCGTGCTCGTCGTGGCTCCAGTCGAGCTCCCAGGCGCCGGTGAGGTCGTCGAAGTGCGCCCAGACGTCGACCTGGTGGCGGTCGGCGAGGGCGGCGGCGAACTGGTGGACGGTCTCGGCCCGCTCTGGGACGCGGGAGATGAACTCCCGCAGGGGGCTTACCTGTCCGGCCCGTACGGCGCGGACCGCCTCCCAGTCGACGCCGGGCATCTCGCGCAGTGCTTCGACGTCGCGCTGGGTGTAGTACGGCACGTCGATCCACCGGCGCCGCCCGACCTTGACCTGCTCGGTGCTCGTGGGGGTGATCCAGCCGGCCTTCACCACGAGTGTCCAGTCGCTGGGGCGGATCTCAAGCAGGCCGGCCGCCTCGTCGGAGCGCAGCAGCCTGTCGCCGGTGATGCGTTCGCGCAGGTCCTCGTCGGCGGCGAGCGCGTCCAGGCCCTCGACCGGATACCGGCCGCCCAGGCCGGCGGTGATCCGGCCCTCACGGGCGACCTTCTCCAACTCGGCCTGGCTGAAGCCGATCCGCGCGGCCTCGGACGGCGGCAGGCTCACCGCGCACCAGGCCTTCCACTCCTGCTCGCGTCGCGCCTCCGCCTGAAGCCGCTCGCCGATGACGGCGGCCAGCGCCTCACGTCCGGCGGGTGTCAGGCTGCGGGCGTCCTTCACCGAGTACAGGGGGCCGTGGTAGTCGCCGACGACGCGCAGGTGCCCGCGCTCGGCCAGTGGGGCGACGTCGGCGGCGGTGACAGCGAGAGCGGTCACCTTGGTGAGGATCTCCTCGGCGAGCCGGTAGGCGCCCAGGCCCTGGCGGTCGGCGATCGCCTCGCGCAGCTCCTCCACGCGGCCGGCGACCTGGTCGGCCGCCTCACGGCTCCAGCCGCGGGAACTGGTGCACTCGGGGACGATCCCGAGTTCCTGGCCGCGGGTGACCATCCACGGCTCGACACCGAGCTCGGCCGCCAGCTGCCCGCGGTTGACCACCGCCGACCTGCCCGCCTTCGCGGCGGTCCGCGCGCCAGCCGCGCCCGGCACCCTCGCAGCACCGGCCGCCTCCGCCAACGCCCCGCTGCCCGGGGCCTTCTGCTGCTGCGTCACATCCCACCGCCTTCACCGGAGTTGGCGCCCGCAGGGCGCTGATGCCCTGGGACCGTACTCCTCGCACACCGCGCTGCGCAACTTCAACATGGCCTCTGACCAGCTATTTTGTATCTTGCAAGACGCAATCGGGGGAGTGCTGGGGAGAGGATCGGCGGCCGGTCGGGAGTGATGCCGCGAAGCTGCGCCGGCCGTGAAATTCTCACCACTCACGACTCGTAAAGTTTGCGCTCAGTGCTTAATCAGTGGTAAACTATAGCTATCAGCGGGGGCGATCGAACCCGCTGATGCCGGGCAGCAAGGAGCGGCCGATCCGCGTTGCCAGGCAGGTCCGTAGCTCAATCGGTAGAGCGTCCCCTCAGCAAGGGGAAGGTAAGGGGTTCAATTCCCCTCGGATCGCGAAGTGCTGGTGTGCGCCCCTCCAGAGGCGCTGCCCCGTTGAGAGGGCGCACACCGGCACGTGTACGGGCCCGACCGGCTGATCCCCGGTCGGGTTGAAGAGTGGGGGACGCCCTGCTTGGGACGTTGGTGTAAGCGCACTCCCCGTGTGGGGAAGAGCGGGGGTTGCGTCCCGCACGTCCATCACCCACTTCACCGTGGGGGTGTAGCTCAGAGGTTCAGAGCGCCGGTCTCCAAAGCCGGATGCCGCAGGTTCGATTCCTGTCACCCCTGCCACCCACCGGCGCCGTGTGGCGCCGCCCCGGACCGAGATGCCCGCCGTCACGCGTGAGCCCGGTCCGTAGACACCCGCCGAGCCGAGCCGCAGCGAACGCCTGCCTGCGCCGTGCTCTGACCGAGGAGGTCCCCTTGGACATCACCGAGCCCGTCACCGAGCCGACTTCCTCCCTGGCCCCGGTCCACCCACCGCTGGACCGGCAGGCAGTGCTCGACGTGCTGGACCGTTCCGAGGACCCCCTGACGATCCGGGAGCTGATCGTCGCCCTCTACCGGTCCGTCCGGCCCGGCGAGGCGTGGCGGTACAAGGACATCGAGCGCCTGCGCACCGCGGACCGCTACCGCAAGCTGATCCAGTCCATGATCCGCTCCGGCGCGCTTGTGAGGACCGGGTGGGGCTCCCACCACATCGTCAGCCACGCGCAGTTGCGCCGCTGGCGGGGGGAAACGACAGGGGAAACACGGTTCACGGTCGTCGCCCTCAAGCACGACGAAGTCGATGAGTGGATCATCGTCGCCTGTCTGCGGGACGTCGTCATGCGTGACGACCAGTGGACGCCCCTGCCCACGGAAGCGAACTGGTCGCGCTACTGCGGCACGTTCGAGGCCGCCGACGGCGAGGAGGCCGTGGAGGAGGCACTCGCCGCCTGGAGGGCTGAGGAGGACGACGAGGACGACGAGGACGAGTGAAACCGCTTCGGCGGTGTGTCCCCCTCGTACGTCCGCCTGATGAGCCGCTGTCGCGCCGATCCCGGTGCACAGAGGCGATGGCCCCTGCCGGGGCGCGATCGCCCAACCCCTGGCTTCCTCCGGGACGTTCACGTCTCGGAGGAAGCCGGCTGCCGCCAGCCTGGCCGGCACCCCCGGCCCGGACATACCCGAAGGAGCGCCCCGTGGCCCGCTACCGCAACCGGCCGAACGCGATGCTCGCCGCGCCGATCGTCACGCTCCCCACCGCGATCGCCCGCCACGCCTGCGCCGACCTCCTGGACCGATGGGACCCGTACTGGCACCGCCTGGCCCACCTCATCACCCCGCAGCTGTTCCCCGGCAGCGCCCGCCACACCCTGACCCTGGCGCCTACCGACCTCCACGACCTGCTGACTGTCCTGCTGGACATCGTCCTCGACTTCTACGCAGGCGAACTCTCCGCCGAGAAGTGCGGCTTCACCGAGGCCGACATCAAGGAGGCCATCGACCTCCATCACCACCACTACGGGCCGATCTGGGACTACTGACCGGCGCCTTCCGCCCTGCCCGCCCCGCATCACTCGAACTCTTGCCACGTCCGGCCCTGGAGGCAGTCATGGAGTACCTGTATGTCCGCGTGAGCGTGTTCGGTGTCAGCCGAGCCGATCTGCGCACCGAGAACCCTCTTACCGAGGAGGACATCCGCAGCGCCTACGCGGAGCAGCCGGTGTACATCGACAAGGACCCCAAAAGCGTGACCGTGACCTTCGACGACGCGGGGCCGGTCTGCACGTACTTCGCGCAGCGCCCGGCCGACTGGGCCCCACAGAGTGACCACCGTCGCTGAACGCCTGAGGTGCCCGGCAGTTCACCACCCCATAGCCGCTGGAGCCGGCGCTGAACGGGTCCGCCCGCCGTTCGAGGCCAGGCAGCCCGACGACCCGTCAAGGAGCTGAGGATCATGTCCGAATCCGCCCTGCCCGCAGCCACGCTGGAGCAGTGGACGGCCGCCGTCCAGTCCCAGCAGGAGACCGCCCGCGGGTTCGCCCGCGCCGTCGCGGACGCCCTCACCGCACGGGTTCCGTCCGCCGCGTACCTCGTGTTCAGGACGGACTCCGATCTCGACGCTGACCTCGACGACAACCTCTTCCTCGACAGCATCCGCGGCGCCGACGGGCGCGTCCTCACCGACTTCGGTGACCCGGCGGCAACAGCCGTCCTCGCCGGTCTCACCACCATCGTGGGAGGAACGAACGGAGAGGAGGCCTGGGCGCTCCTGCACGCGATGCGCCGACTGAGGGCAGCCGGAGGGGTGTTCGACCTGCTGCCGGACGACCTGATCGACCCCGACCGGGACGAGGAAGGGGGCGCCCCTTGCCTCATCCTGGCGCCGTCCGGATTCCCCCAGCACTGGGACTGGGACTCCGGCGATCCCACCAAGGGATTCGGCATACGGCTGCTGCGCCCGTACTGCGCCCCGCGCTCCGACGACCGCACCACCGCGCCGGCGGAGGCCGTGGGCGACGAGTACGTGACCCTGACGGTCGTGGTGAGGCAGTCAGGCGTGGAGGGAGACCCCTGCGACGTCCTGCTCGGCGAGCATCCGGATGTGCTGTTCGTCGGGCACCAGGACGGCGTCACGCTCACGGCCTGCGCGCTCGGCGCGGAGCCGGGCAGCTGGCCCTGACCGCGGCCGCATCGGCGCCCCGCCCGGGCAACTGCCCCCGTGCACCGTCTACTTCGCAGGCTTCCGCCGTCCCGCGTCCCAGCGCCTCACCCCGCGCGGGCGCCGGTCCTCCACCCCGGAGAAGAACCCCATGGTCACCATCGACGACCTCGATACCCGTGCTGCCGTCTTCGCTGCCGCGGCTGCCAGTGCCTACTGGGTGACGACCAATCTGGGCCATCACACGGAGGTCTGGCACGGCGGCTACGAGTACATGGTCGAACTCGACCATGAATGCCGCTGCCTGGCCCGCATCACCTACCGCTACGGCTGGGGCGGCACCGAGGTCATCACCGGCGCCAACGCGACCCAGGAGCAGCATCGGGGCGTCGTCAAGGCGTTCCGGGCCGCGCCGCCTTCCCACTGACCCGCTACGCCAGGGCACTCGGGCCGGCGACGTTCTGCGCGGCGAGCACCCGGATGAGCTTCGCGGGCACCAGGACGGTGTCACGCTCACGGCCCGCCCGGCGCAGAGCCGGGAAGTCCGCCCTGACCGTCCCACGCCGTCACCGGCGCCGCGCACGAGCAAATGTCAGCCGGCATCCGCGTGCCGGCCCCGGACGCGGGCGAAGCCGGCCGGGCGCCTCGCGCAGGACGAAAATCTGCGCGCCGCGCCCGCAGGTCTCGGCTGCTCTACGGGCCCGGGGTCCCGGCCGGCTCGGCCGTGCACGACCGGCACCGACCACGCACCCCTGTTCCACCTCCACCGGAAGTGAAGGAACCTCCATGCCCGACACCGCCGACCTCCAGATGATCGTCTACGCCGCCTGCGACGAGGACCGCGCCCGGATCCTCGACGTCCTCGGCGAGGGGGAGATGACCTCCGACTGGGGCAGCGGCTCCACGCCCACCTCCCTCGACCTGGGTCACTGCTACGGAAAGCGGGAGGCCGTACTCGGCGCGAACGCCGAGCTCGTCGACAACCTCCGGGCCGCCGCACCGACTGCGGTCTTCGAGGCGTGGCAGGACCCCTACGGCAGCACCGGCGGCGAGTACGTCGCTCACGTGCCCGGGATCGGCACCTACACGGCCGACTGTGACGGCGCGGGCGAGCCGTACATCCACGCAGGCGTGCTCACCCGCACCCTGTCGGAATCCCCGGAAGGGACCACCATCGCCGAGTGGCTGTCCGGCGCGGGGCGGGACGTCCTCGGCACCGTCGTACGCGCAGCGCTGAAGGCCCACAAGGACGCCCTCGCCGTCGTCTGACCCGCGGCACCCGCGGCACGGTGCGGCTCGGCCGCGCTCGACCGTCGAAGGCCTCGCCCGCCCACCCGCGCGCGAGCCCCGCCGTTGACGACCGGCGCCGACCGGCCCTGTTCCGTCCCCCACCGGCAAAGCGAGAGGCAGCTCATGGGAGTCGGCTCCTTCCATACCCGGGCCGAAGGCCCTGCAGGCCGCATTCGAGCGGGCCCGCGACGACGCGGCCCGCGAGCACGGCACCAGCCCGTACGCCAGGACCGTCTACAGCAAGACCGAGGTCGAGCTCTTCGACGAGCCGCCCCGCCCCGAACGCGAAGCCTCGCTGCGCGCCGGCGAGTTGATGAGGCTCCACGGCTACGACACGGCCTCACCGGCCGGCGCGCTCCCGTTGACCACCGGCGGATCCGCGCCCGCCTGGCTGCTGTTCGGCCGCGTCGTCATCTGATCCCCGGCCGTCGGCACGGCCCTTGGGACATCCCGGGACGCCCGTGGTGTCCCCCACCGGGCCTGCGGTGATGCCTCAGAATCACCGTCCCGGCCAGGCCCGTGCTGCGGGCCGTCACGTGCGGGCCCACCCCGATGACGCCGAGCCGGAGGCTTTCCGGTGGCCGCTCTGCCCGCTGAAGCCCTACGGCGAGGAGGGGCCGATCCGCCCAGGCATCCCCGCCGATCGGAACGCCCGCGTCCCGCCGATGGCTTGCCGCGGCGCGCTGGCCGGGGTGCCGCGGTGACCGAGTCCGGTGCCGTGCGCGCGGAGGGGACCGGCGGCAGCGGCGGCCGGGCCCCGGTCCGTGTTCGCCGCGTCAATGACTCGTAAAATGTGACACGACGGCACGAGTAGTGTAAATTACGGGTTACTGGTTGTGGGGCTGTGCGCGACATGAGGGAGGGGCTGGCGTGACCAAGGAGCAGGTGGGCCTGGAAGTTGAGCAGTGGCTCAAGGAGATAAAGGCCAAGCGGGCGATGGACCAGAGCGTACGGGGCCTGATGGAGGACCTCGCCCAGAGGTTCGGCTTTACGGCGCAAGACGAGCGGGACCTGGTCGACGGTGTACGCGCCCAGATGAGGGCAGGCACCCTGGACCCCCTCATCGCGGAAGAGCAGGTCGCCTTCATACGCTCGCTGCGGGTGACGGAGTAGCCGACGGGCGCTTGGGGCGGCTGGCTGGGCTGGTCGCCCCCACCGCGTGGGCACGGTGGTGTCCGTGATCCGGCCTCAGGTCTGCCCTGCCTCCGGCTGCCCGCGCATGTGCCGGTCGAAGCCGCCTTCGCCCCGGTTGTGTCGCGGCTGCGGCGACACCGCTCGGCGGTGCCACACCGTCCTGTTGACTGCCGCCGTAATCCACCACCCCGACGGCTCGGCATCCGACCGCCGCGCCTTTCGTACCGGGCTGTTCCGGCGGCCCCTCCCCATCCCGCAGCCCTGGAGCCGGCGCTCACCGCGTCCGCCCGGTCGTGCGGCTTCACCGCGGCCTCCACCGAGGAAGCCATCGACCTTCACCACCACCAAGCCGGAACCGCCAGGTGAGCCCTCAGACCGGCAGGTCCGCCGCATCCCTCACCCCCGCTGAAAGGAACCCGACGCTATGGTCCCGCACGCGATCACCCCGGGAACGTTCATCGTCCGCGGCGACGGCAGATTGGACCGCGTCACCGGCACCGAGCGCCGCCACGGTGAGCTCGCCCGGCTCGTCGTGGCCGACCGGTCCTGGTGGGCCGCCGACGAGTGCCGTGCCGCCACGCTGCACGATTTCCAGCCCGCCGGACACTGCTACGAGGACCACGGCGCGGCCACCGGACGCAAGGGATTCACCATCGCCTGCTCGTGCACCCAGCTGTGGGGCGGCTCGAACTGGGTCAGGACCCCGTGCTGCCAGAAAGGCCGGCGCGGCGTCGAGGCCGGCGACACGGTCATCTGCCCCGGCTGCGGCTGGTACTGGGCGGTGTACATCGCGCCCGGCGGGACCCGCTGGGTTTCCATGGGCTTCGGCAAGACCATGCAACGGCAGTACACCCGGGGCGCGACCGGCCGCGCCATCGGCACCGCCCAGTACGACGTTCTTCAGTCGCTGGCCTCCCGCAACGGGGGCGAGTGGTGGCCCGGCTGCGGCTGGTACTCGCGCAACACCTCGACGACCGTGCGGCATCTGGAAGGCCTCGCCCGCGCCGGGCTTGTCGAAGACGTCCGCAAGGCCGGGGAAGGCGTGTTCTTCCGCATCACCGACGCCGGGCGCCGCGAGCTCCCGCGCTCCCTGCGCAGCCGCTGACCCGCACCGACCACCACGGAAGGGGGCATCCATGCTGATCAAGAATCCGGAGATTGTGGAGGCCCAGTACGAACTCCAGGCTGCCGAGCGTGAGTTGCCGGTCGGCGATGCTTATGCCTGTAGTGCATTGCTGGCCCTCATTGAGATTGAGCACCTCTGGGTCGAGGCTGACGGTCCCTGCTTTTGCTCGGATGGTTCTGGGAAGCCGCATCAGCACGCCAGAGGGTTCGTTCCCGGTCGGCGTGTAGCGGTGCCCATTCAGCCCTGATCAGACGGATCTCACCGGCCGATGCTCTCCCGGTGACCGCCGACGAACTCATGCCCGCCTGGCTGTTGTTCGGCCGCGTCGTCATCTGACCCCGCCCGCCGGTCACGCGGGTCGCTCCTTGAGGCGCACCGGAAGCCCGTGGTGTCCCCCTTCTGACTTGCAACGACCATCCGCCCGCTGTGCGCCTTTGCCGGACGTGCCCGGCTCACCCTGGAGACATCCGTGATCGCCCTGACCCCTCACGCCCGACTCGTTGCAGACCTCGTCGCGCCCCTGCGGCACACCCACGGTCTTGGAGAGGCCACCGGTAGCGACGTCGTCGGCCTGGTCCCCGAGCTGCCCGGTCTGATCGAGGCGGCCCACCGGCGGGTGCGGGGCATGCGCGCCGCGGTCGTCGAGTTCACCGGTTCCGGTGAAACGGTCCCCTGCGCCGCGCTGCGTTCCGCCCCGGGTCCTGCCGAGACGGCCGACTTCGTGAACCTGTGGGGCCTGGCGCTGGAAGCCGTCGAGGGGAAGCCGAACAGTGTTGCCGAGGCGATCCGGTGGTCGA
Organism: Streptomyces sp. NBC_00637; assembly: GCF_045161545.1. Lineage (NCBI taxonomy): Bacteria > Bacillati > Actinomycetota > Actinomycetes > Kitasatosporales > Streptomycetaceae > Streptomyces > Streptomyces sp. NBC_00637. The sequence goes on from NZ_CP109047.1 coordinate 544,034, forward strand.
AGACGCCGACGGACGAGCGGATGCAGCGGGCCTACCCCGGAGTGCGGCTCACCTCCGCGCCGGCCGACGGACAGGGGTACGAGTTCACCCTCCACGCCCGCGGCGAGGATGCCGTGCGCCAGCTCGCCGCGCTGCTGCGGGCGTCGATCGCCGCCTGGCCCGAACCCGACTGGCCGGCCCAGGTGCGGCGGGAGGCGTTCCTGCGCGCGGCATTCGAGGCCCATGCCGAAGGCCGCACCGGTGAACTGCGCCGTCTGATCGACGACTTCGCCGACACCACTGGCACCGACCCAGACACCACCGGCTGACGCGCGCCCATCTGCGTGCCGGCTGCCGCTGTGGACCGGGATGACGCTGTTCCGCACCGCGCAGTCCAGCTCGGCGATCCTCACGCTGGCGCAGACGACTCCGGCCCCCTCCGACAAGTCGGAGGGGGCCGGATGTTCAGTAGCGGGGGCAGGATTTGAACCATGCGACCTCTGGGTTATGAGCCCAGCGAGCTACCGAGCTGCTCCACCCCGCGTCGGTGCGCCCAGCCTACGTCATCGGCCGCAGCCGGGCGCGGATTTACCCCAGCGGAGGTGTAGCGCCCGCGGCGCGGGCCGGTCTGCGGTGCCGGTCCGTTCCGCGCGCCTGCCCGCTCAGGCTCCCTGCGCCGGCGAGAGCGCGGTGTTGCGGCTGCGGCAACACCGCTCTTCCGTGCGCCCCGTCGGCCGTGTCCCGGTCTCCGGCCCCTGCCGGCGGGCCGGAGACCGGTCAGCCCGGACGAACGGCTGTTCGGCAGTGTTCGGCCATGTTCGCTGATATTCGGCGGTGTTCACCGCGATGCCCCGCAGGTCCGCTCCCTTTCGGCGGTGCCAGCCGAGCGGCGGCCGCGTCGCCGGAGCATTGGAGCCGTCCGTCCGCAGTCCCGAACTGCAACTATTGCGGCTCGTATAATTTGACATTAGCGCATGGTTTGGGTAATTTTGCCGGTGTTGGGATGGTTGCGACCGAGGGAGCTTGTGATGACCGAGACTGAGACCGGCGCCGGCACGGTCACCGCTCCGAAGGTGCAGCCGCTGCGGTTCGTGGACGGGGACAGTGTCCGGTCCCCGCAGGGCGCCACCTGGCGGCGAGGCCTGCGTACGCCGGGCCTGTGGGAGCAGTTCCCCCTTGCCCCGGAAACCGGCACGCGGACCGACGACCAGGTGCGAGCGGCCCTGGGGGGCCAGGGCGAGTGGCTGTTCGTGCCCTTCCTGCCGCCGGTGAACACGCAGCTGCCCGGGACCGCGTGCGCCACCCCGGAGCAGATCCGCGACCTGGTGCTGCGCCCGGCGTCTGGCGCGGTCATGTACGCGGTCAGCCTCGGCCGCGCGCAGGCCTTCCTCGGGAACGAGCAGGGCGTCCCCCGGAAGGACGTGCGCCCCGATCCCCTCCGCCTGGCCGACCTGCGCGCCACCCTGCAGGGCGTCCGCACGAGGCGTGCCAGCGCGGGCATCACGTTCCACCGGCTCGGCGGTCGCGCCTACGTCCGTTACGCCACCGGCAGCACCCTGCACACCCACCTCTACCTCCTCACCCGCTGAGCGGGCGCCCGGGCCCGCCCGTACCGGCCCGGTGGGTGACGAGATGAACCGCAACGCCGTCGGATCCGAGGTGGTCTGACGGCTCGGCCCCCACACCCCCGGTCCTGGCCACGGCGACGGCACCGCGGCGGTACGGCCCCGGGCGGGGTTACGCCGGGACGGCCTACCGCGCCCGGCGGACGGGGGAGCGGCTGGGGCCGGCCGACCACGTGCACTCGCTCGGACCGCCCGCCCGTTCCCCAGCATCCGCTGATCTTCCCCGTGGAGGGGGCCCGGCACGAGGCGGTCAACGCCGCGGTGTTGCTGCGCCGGCCGCTGCCGATGTCCAGCGAGGCGTCCGGATCGGCTCCGCGCGGATCGGGTCAACGGCCGTGACCAGGCGCCCGGCCACGGCACCCCCGGACGTGCGTGCGCGACTGGTCGGCGGTGCGCGCAATCGTGCTCGTCCCGTGCATGGCTGGGGCATCATGAGGGACGCATCGCACCTTCCTTGTCTGGAAGGCACCGCGGGCCCCTTGTGCTGAGGAAAACCGGAGGGGACCGCACTGCTCCCGCCCGACTCACAGCCGGGCGGGAGCAGCCAGCATCCGTTCATGGCCTGGCGGAGTCCGGAGCGACGGCTCTCCCGGCCGGCGACGTCGGCGTCGTACGCCCCGACCGGCTTGGGCGGCCGCCGCTCGCTCCCGTCGTGCTTGCGGTATCAGGCACGTCCGGTACGCCACCCGGCAGCACCCTGCACCCGCACATCCACCTCCTCACCAACTGACCGGCCGGGGCGCGCCCCGTTCCGGCCGCGTCATCCCCGGCCCGGGCGCAGGGAGGCGTCGGCCGACGCCTCCCGAGCCTGAAGCGTCGGCCGGCCCGCCGTACGGACAGGTCCTCTCCCGCGCAGGCCCTCGCGGGGAGTTGCGGGCCAGCTGCCGTCACCCGGTCCCGGTCCCTCAGCGTTCCTGCGCACCAGCGCCTGCGCCGCCGGGCGGGTGGTGTCCCCTGCCGTTTCGGCCGCCGGCTGCTCACTTCCAGCGGCGCGTACGGACCGCGAGATCCGGCTGGCTGCCGGCCGCCGAGGGGTACCCGTGCGAAGAGGGTCAGGCGGGCAGCACGTCGAGGTTGCAGACACTGCAGTGGCGCCCGCCCCCACCGGGGCGGAACAGGTTTTCCAGGTCTCCGGGGGTGACGGGCAGATAGTCGCTCGGAGCCGTGGGGCTGTGGCGTGGGCACAGCAGATGGACACGGTTTGGCGAGAGGTAGGCCACGACCTGATCAGGTGCGGACGCCGCAGGGAGCGGGATCCGGTACGAGGGTTCGCGGTCTGGTGCAGGGGTCGCCGGGATGTGGGCGACGGCGTCTGCGATCGCCTTCGCACACGAGGGACAGAGGATGAAGGCGCCGTCAGACGTCACGTCGATCAGGTGCAGCGCCCACTGCTCCACGGTCTTGTAGCAGGCGTTGCAGCGCATGTTGTCGCCCGACTCGATGGCGATGAGGGTGGAGTCGGTCAGGACGACACCGGGGCGGCTCTCCGGCCCGGGGTGCTCGCCGTCACGCACGCGGTTCAGGGCTTCGTGATAGCCGATTCCCTCAGCCTGCTGGAGCTCCCTGGCTCGCTGCTGGGTGGTGTCGCGCCTGGTCACGATCGTCTCCTTGAAGCCGGCCATCGTGCCCACGCCATCGGCCGGTGAAGGAAGAAGAGGATCGGCCTGTTCAGAAGATCTGGATCCCGAAGGACCTTCTCCCGGGACTCACGCGGCGTGGGCGCGCGACAGCGGGATGGGCGTTCAGTTCGCCTAGGGCATCACCGTAGCCGACGGCGCCGACAGCGTGCTGCTTCACCCGCTGCTCCCGGGCGCCTCGTGCAGCGGCCGGTACCGCGGCCCGGCTGCAGCGCTGCTTGCGCACGCCGAGACGGCCCGCCGGGTGTGCAGCGCGGCCGCGGACAGTGTGAAGGGGGTGCAGCGTGCTGCAGGAGTCGGCCAACGGGGCCACAAGGCTCTGGCGTCCGGCGCTTCTGGGCCACGTCCGTGAACGGGCTGCCGGCCCGTGCGGTCTGTCGCCGGCGGGCGATGCCTTCCTCGTCGCGTCGGGCGGGCGGATTCGGCCTGCTGGCGCGGCTCCTCGGCCTGCACACGTACACCGCCGGGAGTTGTCCGGAGTTGTCCAGGAGTTGTCCGGCCGGTCCGGCCGGTCCGGCGACTCAGCCGCGGCCGGCCCGTCCGGCGGCCGGACCCGCCAGGTCTTGGTGCCTCGGCCGCCACTGCCCTTTCCGGGCCCCACCGCCCTCCGCTCCGGCCTCGGGAGAACAGGCCCGGCTGGCCGGCCAGTTGGTGGTGTCCCTGCGTGCAGGGTGTCACGGCCGTCGTCACAACTCCCCGTCACGCCCCCCGTGACACTCACCGGATTTCTGCTCTGACCTGGGCAGATGTGCATCCGTGGGGATGGCGGCCCGAAGGCGTGACAACGTGACACGGCCGGCGCGCGCCGACCCCTTGGGCGCGGCAAGTGGTCGGTGCCGGCCAGCCGTTCCGCTCTCGCCCGCCTCGGACTGAGCGGGCGCGGCAGCGTTCCAGCGGCGATGCCCGGTCTCGGGTACGGCCGCCCCGGGTGGCCGGAGGCCGCGGCCCGGGAGTCGGCGATGGCCGGCGCGCGATCCGAACCGGAGCCGGGGGCGGGCGGTTTCCCGCAGTTCTGTCCCGCTTCCGCCGCGGGCATGACCTCCTGGCCCGGCGCGGCCTACCGTGGGGAAGCGGCTCTCCTGGACTGCGGGTGAAACCAGGGCCGCGGGCACTCCAGCCGCTTAGCGGCCGACTCTTTGCCGAGGGGGAGCGCCCGCGGTCCGGTGCGGACGTCTTGCCGACGGAGGCGGATGGCACGGCCGCGTTCGCCCGGCACTCGCTGCTGCACCTCGTCCTCCCCGGGGTCGTCCCGCCTGCTGCAGCGCTGCTTCCGACCGCCCGGGCCGCTGCACTGGAGGAGGGTGTGCAGCGGCCGCGGCGGGGTGAAGCGGCTGCACGAGCCGGCCGGTCCGCTGCTGCATGCTGCCGCGCTGCCTTCGCGTGCCGCTGCACGGACGTCTGAAGCCCGGCTGCTGCTGCACAAGTTCGTGCGGCAACCCGCTGCTGTCCGCCGGCTGTCGACAGCGCCTGCTGCTCGCCGGTACCGCTGCAGCCTGCTTCCCGGCCGCGTCCGGGTGGCGGCCGCCGACCGGCTCGCCAGGCGGCACGGGCCCAGCCGGCGGATCTGCGGGCGCGTGGGTGCTCGAGGACTGCCGGCCTGCGTACGGCGCTCGCCGTCACGCCGGCCGGGGGCCTGTCGGGGGTGTGGTGCTGTCCCCGCCTCCAGGACCGGTTCCTGTTGTCACGCCCTGCGTCACACTCACCCGTCACGGTGCCTGTCACGCTCGACAGAACTAGCGTCTGACCTGCGCGGATAGATCCTCCCGGCGCGCCGACGGCTCAGGCGTGACAGCGTGACATGCAGGCGAGGGGAAAGCCGTACGCCCGGCAGGCTCAAGCGCCTGCCGCGGCGGAGCGCGCCGGCGAGCCGGACGGTTCGACGGGCGCGGCGGCCACCGCGAGGTACTTACGCCCGGACCCGGTCGTCGAACCCTTCGAGGCCGGCCGCTTGAGGCCGGCTGGCCCGCCCGGGCGAGAACCGCGCAGCGAACCAGGTCCGCGCGGGAGTGATCACCCTCAGATGCAGCGGCGGCTTCTCCCGGGGGCGTGCTGCTGCGGGTGGTGATGCCGTGCTGCCCGCCGATGCTGCATGCGCGTGCTGCTCCGGAACTTCTTCGTCCGCTGCACGCCCTGCTGCCCCCGTGGGCTTCTTCCCCGTGCTGCTGCAGCACGGGGGCACGGTGGGCGGAGGGCGCTGCACAGCCTGCCGGGGATGCCCGCCCGGGCAGCGTGCTGCACCACCTCTTGCTGCACAGCCGCGCTGCACCGGCTTGTCGGCCGGGCCTGTAGCCGGCACCCCCGGTCGCGGAGGACCGTGTCCCGAGGAGCGGGAAGAACAGCTGGTGTTCGAGGAGTTCGCGGTGGCCCGCCTCGCATCAACGGCCGGCACCGGGCCCAGGCACTGCTGGAGGCGATGGTGCGCCGCGCCGTCATTCCGCGAACCGTCCCGCCTGTGTAGTCGTCTCCCGCTCCGGCGAGGCGCCCGCTGCTGCTTACCGCGCCCCGGACCCGCTCCAACCGGCGGCCGGTGCCCGGCACCACGAGCCGTCAGCCCGTGGTGTCCCCCTCCTTGCTGTGAGGGTCCCGGGGCGGCCGCGTACAACCAGCCCTGCGGCACGGCCAGTTCCTGCGGTCCGACCGGACGGAGCAAGACCCCAACCGATTGTGACGCGTAAAACTTGATGATCTCGGAAAGTCGTGTAATGTGGGGTCTGTAGCCCCTGGGTTGCTGTCACTGCGGTGCACGATCTGCAAACAGTCCGCGGGAGTGCTTTCTGTCCTTCATGCGACAGAGGCGATGGCCAGGCATCCGGATGCCTGGCCTTTCCGCTTTTCCGGCGGTCCGCACGATGCTGAATCACAGCACCCTCGTGCCCCACGTCCGCACCCCGAGCGAGGGCCGGCCGACCAGGAGCACGATGCCGACGTCGACTTCAGGTCCTGCACGCAGGCGCGGGCCAGGACCTGGAAGCGGGCGAGGGCCGGCCACGCCGGGCGCCGCCCCTGCTGCCGGGGGCGCCCGGTCAACGGCTGTGGTGCCTACGCGCTGAGGCCTTCGGTGCCGCGGCGCATCTCGGCGAGCACGCCGTCGACGAAGGCGCCGACGAGCGAGACCGCTTCCTCGGCGGTGACGGCGACTGTCCACTGCCGTACCGGCGTGTGAGAGGCACACCGCAGCGCGTACCGGTACACGCCGGGCTCGTCGTCCAGGGCGCGCACCGACGGCTGCTGCCGGCAGCGCCCGTGCCGCTGGCTGCTCTCCACATGCAGGTGCACCACGCCGGCGTGGAACCGGGAGGCAAGGGTCCGCTCTTCGCGGCAGCCGCGGCACTGCAGCAGGTACTCCGCACCTCCCTCGCGCAGGAACCTGTCCGCGAAGCCCACTCCCTCGCTGGTGTTGCAGCTCATGCACAACGGGCCGCGCACGAAGCCGTGTCCTTCTGTGTGGCAGTGGTCCCAGACCGACGCTTGCATGAGTCCGCACAGCCGGCACAGGTAGTCCCGGGGCGACACACGGCGCTGGCGGGGGGAGTCGTACAGCACGCCGTCGAGCTGGCCGGTGTAGGCCGGGAATGCCGCGGCGGAGCACTCGGGGCAGCGGGTGACGTAGCCCGCCGGTGTCGGGGTACGCCACTGGCCCCAGCCCGGGCTCTGCGCGCCGCAGGAGCAGCAGGTCCGGAACGTCGCGGTCATCTCCGCCTCCCGCTCCTGCCAGCGGTCCATCATCTGCACGTAGGAGCGGGGCGCGAGCCAGCTCTGCCCGGACCACCTCAGCATCTGCAGGGGCAGCGTGCCGGCGACGATGGGCTGGTTGCCGACCGCGACGAACATCTCCCATGTCAGGGTGCCGGGCAGGCCGTTCGCACCGATCACCTTCCAGCTGTCCAAACCCCAGTCCTCCTCCGTCTGCTGCTTCCGGGCCAGGTGGTACATCCAGGTCGCCACCTGGTGCCGCCAGTTGAGGATGGTCCCGTTCAGCAGCTCGGGGTAGGCGGGGAAGCGGACTTCGACGACGTCGTCGAAGTCCACCGCCATGTCCGCCAGCAGCTGGCCGACGCGGCGGACGTCGCGGTCGTCGAACCCCCAGCGGTTGTTGTGCTTGTAGCGGCGAAGGGCGAGGTCTCCGAAGAAGACATGGTCGTGCTGCTGGAACCGGGGGGAGCGCCGGAGTTCCGCATGGGCGAGGGGGAGGCCGGCGTTCTCGGTCAGGTCCGCGAAGAGGGCGTGCGCGCCCTGAGTGGTGGTGAACATGGGCGCAGGCTCGGCGTGGTGACCTGTGGACAGGGTCCGCCGCCGGCGGGCGCGAGCATGGTTCTGGCCCGGGGAACCGGTGGCGTGGTGTCCCCTCACCGGTCGGCGCCCCGGAGTGTCACGGCCGCTGTCACGCCGCGCGTCACGCCGCCTGTCACACCCCAGCGAAAACGGCTGTGACCTGCAGAAAAGACGGAATGAGGCAGTGTCGGCGGCGGTGCGTGACAACGTGACGTCGGCCCGTCCGGGGCCTGCGCCGTCCGGCCGTGAGGAGCGACCGCCAGAACCCGGCCCAAGCCGGGCCGGGACGAGGCGGGGGCGCTGAAGGCCTCCGTGTATGGGCGCGCAGACCAGGGCACCGGGTGGGGCGGATCAGCGATCCCGGCTCCAGGGCGTGGGGCGTCATCCGGCTGTACGAGGACGACATGTCCTCGCGCGGGCCGGGCGCGCGGTTACTCCGCGGCCTGCAGCACGCCCAGCAGCCGAGGCAGCAGGTCAGGCCGTGCAAGCGCGCTACGACAGCGCGCTGTTCGGACATGCTGGCCTGTCGTGCTGTTCTGACGCGCAGAGCACTCACGCGATGAGGACGTGCTGGTCATGCGTGATCGAGAGGTGGTCTCTTTCGGTCGGTTGTGGTCGGCGGTGCGGATTCGCTGACCTGCGCTGGGCCGTGCGGCTACCGTCCCGGGGCGTGACGGTGACGAGGAAATCGCGGCTGGTGCCGACCGGAGACTGCTTCTGCGGGTGCGGGGGAGAGGCGGAGATCGGCCGCTGGTTCGTGCGCGGGCACGACATCACGGCGGCCGCGGCGCTGCGGGCCGTCGAAGGCTTGAGCCTGCCGCAGCGGCTGGTGGCGGCGGGCTTCGGGCCGGAGCGCTCGGTCGTCGAGGAGGCGGTAGCGAAGGCGGATTGGGCGCGGTGCGCGGGGTGCGCGTACGCCGGGACGGCGGCAGGGCTGGCCGCTCACCTGCGGGGCGGCGGGTGCGCCGCCGAGCCGGACGGCCTGGGGGAGCCCGCCGGGCGCGAGACTGAGCCCGCGGAGCCGGTCGCCCGCGCGGGGCGTGCCGGCCCTGCGGCGGCCGGCAGCGCGCCGCCGGTGCGGGCGGAGACCGGCGCCGCGCAGGGCGTGCTGCTACCGGGGGCGGACGATCCGGCGTGGGGCGAGGTGCCGCTCGCGTGGCGCCAGAGCCTTCGGATGCCCGCGCACCAGCTGGTGACGCCGGTGCAGGGGGCGCTGGCGAAGCCGGACGGCCGGCGGCTGCTGGGCGCGGTAAGGGCGGCCGCCCGGATGCGGATGACCGGCGCGCACTGGCATCTGTTGCTGATGGCCCGGCGGGAGGACTTCGGCAGCCCGCGCAGCCGGCGGGCCGACGCCGTCTTCGAGGCGCTGCAGCGGCTGGTGGCCGAGCACCTCGCGCCCGCCGCCGAGGAGGGGCCGCCCGGGCCCGGGGACACGGAGCCGGCCGGCTGACCGCTCGCCCTGCCCGCCGGTCCTGCTGCGCCCGGGCAGGCGGTGGCGGGTTCAGGCGCGGGGACTGACGGTGATGGTGAACTCGGTGCCGTCGACGAGCTCGACGCCGGCGGTGGTGGTGCCAGGAACGGTCCGGGCCCGGGCGATACCGGCCTCGCCGGCGAGCCAGGTGCTGATCCGCTCGGCGAGCGCCTGGTGCACCGCGGTGCCGGGGGCGGCAGGGGCCGGGGGGACGTCGTCGGTGGAGATGGTGACGGCGATCAGAGGGCCGCCCGCCAGCCGTACCGCGACGGCGGCGGGGGTGCCGGGGTGGATCACGGCGTCGGCGACGTCGTCCTGGCCGGCGAGCCAGGTGCGCACCTCGCCGGCGGTGGCGGCGCGCAGGGACGCGTCGCGCTCGGCCTCCCGCCGGCGCGCGGCGTCGATCTCGGCCTGGGGGAACAGGGACATGGAGGACCTCCGGGTTGCTGTCGGGGGAGGGCCGCCCCGTGGCTGGACGGGCGCGGCTGTGAGGTTCGGCGGGCGGCCGCCGTCTGATGGCTGGTTAGGCTGCGGTGCTGGTCAGGACGGTGGTCACCGAAGGGCGGGGAACGGGCGTGGGGGAGCGGGAAGAGGACGGTGTGGAGGGTGAGGCCGCAGCGGTGGAGGCCGCGCTCGGGCTGGCCGGGCAGACGGTGCCGTCGCTGCATCTGCCGCCCGCCCGGGCGGTGTTCCCGGCGGGGCTCGTGCGGCTCGCCACGGTTGCGCCGGGCCGGGAGCGGCTGCGCCTGATGTTCGCCGAGCATCCCGGGCTGGTGCTGTGGCTGGAGAACCGTACGGACGGCCAGCGGGTCCTGGCGGCGGTGGAGCTGGAGCACGCCCGGGAGGCGCCGGACGGCCAGGTCGCCGAGGAGGCCGTCCGGCGTGCGGCGGGCCCGGAGCGGGCCGCCTTCCGCCGCCGGTGGGCCGAGAAACGGCGCCGTGACTTCGACGAGCTGCAGGCGTACCTGGCCTCGCCCGCGCACCTCGCGGCCAGCGACCAGGCCCGCGCGGCGATGCTGGACGCCTTCCGCCGCCGGCCCGGCCGGTAGCCGCGCCGCCCGGGATCCGGAGCCGACGGCCCGGCGGCGCGCCCGGGCACCAGGTCAGCGCCAGGGCTCGCGCAGAGCGCCGGACTCGACGCCTTCGACGGCCTGTTCCTCGGCGTCCTGCCAGGTGGCGGCCCGGACGGTGACGCTGAAGCGGCCCTTGGTGTCGGTGAAGGCCCAGGGCCGGTCGTAGAGGTCGACCCGGGTGCTCTCGCCGGCGACGACGCCGGCGACGTCGAGCGAGGTCGTGGCGCCGTGGTGGCCGATGATCCCGAAGACGGTGAACGTCTTCGCGGCGGGCGGCTGTTCGCCGGTGTCCGGCCCGGCCCCGGCGGCCGGGGCCGGGTGGGCGAGGGCGTCGAGCCAGGCCCGGGCGGCGTCCTCCCAGCAGCGGTCGGCGACGAGGCGGGTGAACAGGTCCGGGAAGCCGGCCGGTCCGCCGCGGCCGGGCTCGGCACTCATCTGCCGGGCGAGGCCGGCCGCGTCGTCGGCGGGGACGCAGAGGTGGGGCAGATGCGGGTCGTAGGCGGCGACGTCGAAGCGGGTGCCGGCGGGGGCGCCTATGCCGCGGACACCGTGGTCGAGGACGTAGGCGAACCCCTGGGCCCTCCCCAGCTCGGTGAACGGGCCGACGCGGACGGTGTCGTGGCCGGGCTTGGTGACGATGACGCTGAACGGGCCGCTCGGAGCGGCGGGAGCGGTGGACATGGGGCGGAGCCTTCCGAGTGGAGGGGGCGGGGTGGGGCGGCCTGCGGGGCCGCCCCCGGGGGCGGGTGCTGCTCGTCAGGAGGCGGGGGAGAAGCGCTCGATGTGCGCGAAGACCACGGTGTCGGCGGCGTGGTGGTCGAAGCGGCGCTCGCCGCCGTGGAAGGTGAACTTGTAGGTGCCCGGGGTGACGTCGACGACCGTGTACCTGCCGAGCCGCTTCTGTCCCGGGTGGCCGCCCTTGGCCTTCCAGTCCTCGAAGTCGGCGATCGAGTACGCCCACAGCTCGGTGCTGATCCGTGCCAGGCGCGCCTCGTCGGGCAGGGAGGGGACGTCGTTGTCGTCGCGGACCGGAGCGGCGATGACGTAGCTGTCGGCCCCGTCGCGGTATAGGCCGGGACCGGTGTTGCTCACGATGCCGAAGGCGCATCCGAGGGCCGCCATCGCCTCGATGACCTGCTTCTTACCGAGGGCGGTCCCGTAGTCGGCGCCCGCTTCGAAGTCGACGTTGTAGACGTCGCGCAGGTCGTCGGTGACGATCAGCTTCCCGGAGGGCACGTCGAGGGTGGTCTCAGTGGTGATGCCCATCGGGTAGGGGCACGGGTCCTGGACGTGCACGGTGCCCTCGCGCAGGACGTACGTCGGCATCTGGTCGCAGCTGGCGCAGCTGAAGCGGGCGCCGATCACGATCGGCTCCCCGCTCCTGGCCCCGATGAGGACCTCCACGGTGTCGGCGCGCCGGGGCAGGAGGTCGTGGCCGTTGGTGTCCAGGGGAGTCTGGTCGGTCGGCATAGGTCCGCTCCTCGGTGCTGTGGGATCGCCGGGCTGCTGCCCCGTGCCGCTAATAGATAATTTACACACTATGCGGCTTATGTGCAAATTAAACGTGTCGCGTTGCCTTGGGTCGGCTCATCGGTGCGGGCGGGTTCCTCCGCCGCCTGCCGGGCCGGGCGGAGGCCGCCCGCGTGCCGCCCGTGGTGTCCCCCTGCCGGCCTGCGGCGCTGGCGTCGGACTCACGGGCAGACGCCTCCAGTTGAGCGTTGCCGCGCGGGCCTGGCTACGCCTCGGTGTGGGCGCTGAGACGCTCGGAGGCGTCGGGCTGCCTGAAGAAGGCGCTGATGGCCTCCTCGTGCCGGTCGAGCAGCTCCTCCAGCCCGCTCGGTCGCTGGGCGAGCGTCTGGAGACCTGGGCTCTCGAACTTCGGTGGGGCGTCCGCGCGGACGTCGCAGAAGTCCGCGCTCTCGCATCGGGCCGAGAAGGCGAGCAGTTCCATGAAGTCATGCTCGGACAGCTCTGCCGCTTCCTCCTGGTCCACGTAGTCGGCGGGGGCGAGGTGGCGCAGGACGCCGGTGACGGCTGCGAGCAGGTCCGTGCTGATGAACTGTTGGCCGGCGAAGGCGTCCAGGGCTTCGGCCGGGCGCATCGCGTCGACGTGGCGGAGCAGTTGGTGCTCCGGCCAGTAGGCGGCGTTCCTGCGGGCTTCGACGACCAGCGCGTCGTACAGACGCCGGGCGAGAGTTTCGGCGGTCTGGGTGGTCACGGTGCGGTCCCCGATCGGTCGGTGTCTCCGGCCGTGTGCTGCCGGTCGGGCGGGTGGAGGGTGAGGGAAACGGGACAGGCCCGGCCGCATGGGGTGCGGCCGGGCCTGAGGGGGTTCACCGCTTGGTGCGGCTCTTGAAGGTGCGCGCGTAGTCCTCGAAGCGGGCCTTGGCGATCACCGAGCGGTCCGCCGTGCGCAGCACGATGCCCTCGGGGCGGCCGGTGCCGCCGTCGTCGAGCGCAGCGCGGGTCGCGGGCAGCCGCTCGGCAAGGAAGTCCTGCATCTCCTTGAGGCCGGTGGGCAGTTCGCTGGACGGGAGGCTTCCCAGACGCGGGGTGAGCGCGACCGCGTTCTGCTCGGCGGCGGCGCTGAGCTCCTGCTCGGTGTGGAAGCGCTGGCCGCCGTTCTTACGCCAGGCGGAGATCGCCTCGACCGGCCGCGTCAGCACGTCCGGGGCGATGCTCACCGCGTCGAACAGGCGGTAGCCGACGGCCTGGGAGCCGGTGTACTCGGCGCTGGCCCGGGTGATCTTGCCGCCGCTGTGCATCCCGTAGACCTCCAGGTAGTACACGCGCAGGCCCGCCTCGGGGGCGGTGATCCGGCCGGCGAGGCCGCGCAGGGCGTCGACGATGCCTTCGGCCGGGTTCGCGATGAAGTCGCCCCGCGCATGCAGCAGGTGCTCGCGGTTGCCCAGGACGTAGTCGCCGTTCGGGGCGACGATGATGCGTGCGTTCGTGCCGTCGACCTTCTCGGTCAGGTAGACCTCGCCGCTGAAAGCGACGGTCTTTTCGAGCAGACGCCCGCGGTCGATCTCGTGGTACGTGTCGATCTGCGGGTACTTCGTGGCCGAGTTGAGGGCCTTGAGGTCGAGGGTGCGCAGGTCAGTCAAGGTGCTCCTCCGGAAGGTGATGAGGGCCGGCTGACAGCGCCAGCATGTATGTACTAATTTACTCACCTAGGGATCGTGAGTCAAATTTAACGCGTCAATATGTGGTGATTGGCTCGCGCTGTGTCTGCCTGTGAGCCGGACAGGGGCGGGCTGCCGGCCCCCACCGTTCACACCCCGGCTCACCTGCACCGCCTCGCCGGGCTGGGCATGTCGAGCCCGGCGAGGCCGCTGTCACGCAGCGCGTCACGCTGCCTGTCACACCCCGCGAGAAAGGGCCCTGACCTGCGGAAAAGCAGGATGAGAGAGAGTCGGCGGTGTGGCGTGACAGCGTGACACCGGCCGATGCCCGGGAACGCCGCCGGCCGGCCGCGGAGGTGACCAACGCGCCGTGCGGGGCGGGGCGTTCATACTGGCGGGATGTCTGCCCCTGTGCTACGCCGGGCCACCTCGGCCGATCTGCCGTCCGTGCTCGAACTCCTCGGCCAGGAGTGGCCGGAGGAGAACAACGCCAGCCGGTGGGGCGAGTACCTGCAGGAGCAGGAGGAGAGCGGTGACGCTCACGCGGAGTACGGGGTGTGGGTGCTCGACGAGGGCGGCACGGTGGCGGCGGTGGCCGCCGCGAAGTTCCTGCGCCGCACGCGCTACAGGCAGGCGGCCGGCCGGGCCTGGCCGGTCTACCTGATGTACCTGGCCACCCGGCCCGACGTACGGGGCGCAGGGCATGGGGCGCGGCTGGAGGAGTTCGTACTGCGGGAGCTGGCGCGGCACGGGTACCGCGGCGCCTACCTGCTGGTGGACGCGGGCAAGCCCGGCGGGGACGGCGCGCTGCGCTTCTGGGAGCGCCAGGGATGGACGCGGGGGGATGCGGCCGACTCTCCGAAGACGCGCGTCCTGATGACCAAGCAGACCGCTGCCCCGCGGCCGCCGTCGGCTCCTGAATCGTCCTGAACAAGCCGGCCCTCGCCTGCCGCACCGGGGCCAGCTCGAAAGGCGCTCCGCACGGTTCAACGACCGCGCCGCCGACACGTCATGTCCGGCGACGGGCCGAAGGCCCCACCAGAAGCCCAGCAGCACGCAGGGAAACGGCCGTCAACCCGTTCCCAGCGCAGTCAGCCCGTGGTGTCCCTCTACTGACCTGCGGCGTTCTCCCGGGCGAGACGCTCGGCGTGGGCGATGCCGCGGGCAAGGCCCGCGCGCCAGATCTCCCCAGTGGTGGTGACGCGGGCGGAGAGCCGTTCGTACTCAGCGAGCGGCCCGACGAGCTGCTCCCGGCCGGCCTCGTCCACGCGGACGCGAGGCGGAGTGATCCCGGGGTTGTCATCCCGCCACCGGCGCAGCGCCGCGATCGCCTCGCACGACGTCGCCCAGCATGCCGCGACGGTGCGCTCGACCAGGCCCCCGCCCAGACGGGCAGAAACCCGATCCGGGAAACCGCCGTCCCTCGAGCCCGGCCACCGCCCCTGATCCCACGCGTCCTCCGGCGCCGCCGGCCACTCGCGATCCCAGCCGCGCGCCCGCAGCTCCTCGAGCACCCCGAACTCGACCAGCACGTCCCCGGTATCCAGCAACAGCCCCTCCGCACGCAGCCGCTGATGCTCCCTCCGCCACCGCGCCCGAACCCCCGCCGCCGCGCCCCTCGGCAGCCCGTACGTCCCCCATTGAGGCGCTGACGACAGCACCGCCGCCCGCGACTTCTCAGCCTCCAGCAGCTCCTTCAGCCGGGCCTGCGTCCCGCACTCCGCAGCGATCGTCACCGGATATACCGCCGCTCGACGCATCCCGCCCTCACCCCTCGGTAACTTGCAAGTCTCGACACCGTACGCCCCGCCACGACTTCACGAGCACGCGCCCCAACTGGATCTCTGTCCAACGAGCCTGAAATGACATCACCCGGCCGCACTCACACCGCCTGGCAGGAGTGCGGAGCACTCCAAGATCACCACCCCAACACGGTTACACCACGTGACCAACAAGCAAAGCCACCACACACCCCAACAGCAAACAGCCCTCCATCCCCCAACTCCGGAGCGCAGCGGAGGAGTTGACCACCCACCAACCACGGGAGCGCGGAGCGCCCCCGCACCCACTCCAACTCGGGGGCGCCAGCCCCCGAACACCACTCCCGCAACACCCCAACTCCGCAGCGCAGCGGAGGAGTTGCCACCACACACCACCCAGGGCGCGGAGCGCCTCACCCGGCCACGCCGAGGGCGCCAGCCCTCGGCCCCCACCCCCGCCCACCGACCCCGGCGGGCCGGAGGCCCGCAACTCCCGTGCGAAGCACGGGAGTTCGCCGTACGCACCTGCGAAGGGCCGAAGGCGCGAGCCCCCTGGCCGAAGGCCAGGGGGTTACC
>NZ_CP109048.1:0-151664 GCF_045161545.1 Streptomyces sp. NBC_00637
CCGGCAAGCCGGGGCATAGAGCAGGAATTGCGCAAGCGCAATTCGAATTCCCGCGTAAACGCGGGAATGAATTCCGTAAACGGAATTCTAGAGTGGGCCCTCTTCGCGCAAGCGCGAAGAGCGAGATTCCCGCAAGCGGGAATCCGGGGCGTCCGCTGCGCTCCCGCCCCAACCGGCTTCGCCGGGCTGGCTGGTGGGAGCGGCGGGCGTCTCCTTCTCTGCTCCACTTCGGTTGAGCGGTTGGCTGGTCTCAACCTGTGAGGCTGGGACCAGCCAACTTGATGAACCACCGTCACATCAGTTCCGTGGATCGTCCCGTGTGCGCCTTGCAGCCCGGTTGGCGGCCAGTAGTGAGCCGAACAGCAGGGTCAGGCCGGCCGTAACCGCGATGCGCACCGCGCTGTCGCCGTCAACTACCCGCCACACCAGCAAAGTGATGCTCCAGCAGAGCAGGGGCCAGAAGATCCACGGTGTCCACCGGTTGCCTGGCTTGGCCCATGGTGGCAGCGTGCGCGGATCGGAGTGTTGCCTCATAGGTCTCTCCCTCCTGTTCATCGACTGCCCTCGACTGCCGTTCTGCAACATCCGTGCTGGGTAACGGAGTTGGGTGCTTCCTGGGAGTGGAGGATGGATTCGCTCGTCGTCCACCGTGGGTCCCGAGCGATCTGAGAGTTCCGGGGGTGGCGTTCCGCTGCATCATCCTGGGGTTGCAGAGGTCGGCAAAGAGAATGCATCACGCTGATGGACTGTGTAGGATTTGGAGTGGGACACCACACCCCCGACCCGCATCATCACGCAGAGAGTTCCTTCATTATCAACGCGTCGCATTCTCCGGAAAAGGCCTCGGTAAATGACTGTGAAGCTACGTGACCACCAAATCGGGGCCGTGAGTTGCATCGTGCGCGCGGCCTCGATATCCCGCCGGGCGGTGTTCCTGTCGATGGGCTGCGCGGGCAGGTGCACGCGGCGTGTGGCACGGGGAAGAGCTCTGGCTGTTCGGACCCCTGCTGAACGCCTGATCGCTGAACAGCTTGCGCCCTCCCTCGCGAAACTCGACACGGCCACCAACCAACTCGCCTTGCAGGCCGCTGCTAGGGCCGCGCTGATCAACATGCCCGCCCAGCGCCTCGCCCGGAGGGTGGTTGTCGATCAGCTGAAGCTGATCGACAACCCAGTGCAACGCCTCGCCCGGCAAGTGACGGATTCCATGCCCAAGCTGGACATCGCCGCCGACCTGCACCAGTCAAGCGGCCGTGACGAAGCCGTTGATGAACTTGAGCAGCCGGATGCCCCGGAAGCCCGTGCAGAAGGGACAAGCGACGCGCCCTCTGACGACCACGAAGGCGAGTGCCCACAGCGTCGTTGGACGGTGCGTTCCAAGCCGAGCCGCAAGGATGTCTGATTGCCTGGGGCAGCGGCGTAGCCGACCGGCAGGGACCGCGCGCGAGGGCCCCTGCCGGAGTGTCGGCGTGGCCCTCGCGTTGTGTCAGGCACCGGCCGCTTCGCACGGGCCGTCAGTGCGTCGCAGGATGCCGTCTGATACGCGCGCCATGCGCGCAGTTCACAGATCACCTAGGCATCGACTGGGCGTGACACGTCACGTCGCTCGTCGTTCAGATCCCGTCTTTGCACCTCCGTCGCCCCCCGGCTGGTGGGGGGGTAACCCCACTTTCAAGCAGGTGGTTGGCGGTATCCCGGTCCGGACCTTGATCGAAAATACTGGGTCCAGATCAGGTCGTCCCCCACCAGTGACGGGATTTCTTCTTGTACGAGCACGGATATGCAGCCAACGGGTCACGTATGTCCACGAGGGGTGGCCGCAGCCGGGGGGAGAACAGGCTGCGGGTCGCTGTCGTCGGGGCGGTCGCCACGGTCGTGATGAGCGCCGGTCTCGCCCTGCCGGCGTCGGCTGTCGGCAGGGCGGACGCTTCCGCGACACGAGGCGGGCACGCGGCCACCCGGGCGGCCCTGGAGTCGGTCGTCCAGGACGGGGCGCCCGGGGGCATCGTGCTCGTCGAGCAAGGGCGCGACATCTGGGCGGGAGTTGCGGGCACTGCAGATCTGGCAACCGGACGCAAGCCGCAGGCCGATGACCGCTTCCGGGCCGGTTCGATCACCAAGACGTTCGTGGCCACGTCGATGCTCCAGTTGGAGGAGGAGGGGAAGCTGAGCCTGGACGACACGGTGGACCACTGGCTGCCGGGCCTGGTGCAGGGCAACGGGCACGACGGCGGCGAGATCACGCTACGGCAGATCCTCAACCACACCAGCGGCATCTACAGCTACACCGATGACAAGGAATTCAAACGCAAGGAGTTCGGCACCGACTTCTTCAAGTACCGCTACGCCACCTGGACGCCCTCCCAGATCGTCCGACTCGCCATGACACACCGGCCGGCCTTTGCCCCCGGCGACGACTGGAGCTATTCCGACACCAACTACGTCATCGCCTCCATGGTGATCCAGAAGGCTACCGGCCACTCCTACGCCTACGAGATCGAGCAGCGCATCCTGCGCCCCCTGCACCTGGATTCCACCAGTCTGCCGGGCGCCCGCGCCCGCGTCCCCGGACCCAGCGGACGCGCCTACTCGAAGCTGACCGGGGAGCTTGCCGGGCCGGGAGAGCCGAACAGCGCGATCTACGACGTCACCGAACTCAACCCCTCATTCGCGGGCGCCGCAGGAGAGATGATCTCCAGCAATCAAGACCTCAACCGATTCTACCGGGCCCTGTTCTCCGGTCGGCTCCTGGAGGAGCCTCAGCTGAAGGAGATGATGACGACCGTCTCGATCAAGAACATGCCCACCTTCTCCTACGGCCTGGGACTGATGAGGATGACGTTGTCGTGCGGTACCGAGATATGGGGGCACAACGGCGGCATTCAGGGCTCCATCTCGCAGACCATGGCGACGGCAGACGGAGATCACGTGCTGTCGCTGAACTTCAACGGCGACTGGAACATCCACGAACAGCGACTCGTCAACGCCGAATTCTGCGGTGTCTGAACTTGACTCGGGGATCTTAGGGGCGGAGGGCCGTCGCTGTCCGGCCCCGGCAACGACGGCTGCGGGGGCACGGGGGCATTCATGGGGTGCCCTCGTCGGCCCGGGCGGCAGCGAGCCGTGCAACGACGTCGCGCACGGCCTGCTCCACTCGCGCCTGGTCGCCCTCTCGTGGCAGCGGCGCTGTAGCGGGCTGCGGAGGCGTGGGCGCCGCGCTGAACGTGCGCGTGGGCACGAGCGCCGCGAGCATGCCCTCGGCGAAGGCCCGCCCCGGCCTACTGGGGCCGGCACCCCCGCTACTGGCACCTGCACCTACAGGAGTCTGCCTGCGGACCGCCGTGACCCCCACCCTCACCAGCGACGTCCAGACCAGGAACAGCACCCCGGGCCACCACCCGGCCAGCAGCGAGACGGCCCACGCGGCAAACAGCAGCGCGAGGGCCGTCCAGCGGCTGGGCCACGCTGTGGGGGCCCGTTGACCCTCTCTCGCTGGGTGCGGACCGTGGCAGAATGCCGACATGGTTCTGATCCGAAAGGGCGATGCCGCGTAGGCGTCCGAAGGTCGTCCGCGCCGAGCGGTGGCGGCCACCCAAGCACCTGCCGGTCCGTCGGATCTCGGGCGTATCAGCTCGAACTCGGGCAGTGGTGCGCCGTCCCGCTCGAAACGCGGGAGCGCTGGCACCCGGGATACTCGCGAGCGCGACCCAACCAGCCGCCACCCCTGCGTCGGGTGGAAGCGCACCGCCCGTCGGGCGCGCCTGGCCGGCGCCCGCACGCGTGCCAACGCCTCGAAAGTGGTGATGATGTCCGGCGTGGAGTTCGTCAAGGGCTTCGCCCGCAAGAGCGATGCCCTCACCGCACTCGTCGTGTGCGTCGTCGTCATCGCTTACGGGGGAGTCGGCCCCGCCGACGCCGTACGCCACGTACTCGGCATGTAACCACCTGCTGCCCGGAGCTGATCAGCTCCGGGCAGCAGGGGCCTCCTGCGCGTCCCCATCCGACAGTGACGTCGTCGCCGCGCTCCGAATAGGCCCCTCCTGGTCAGCGGGAGACGGGTGGGAGGGCGCGCTCGAGGAAGTCGAGCCGGACCTGGCGGGGCAGGGTGCTGTCGAGGCCGAGGGCGGTGCGGATGGAGTCGGTGCTGACCTCGCGGGGGATCTCCAGGCGGCGTTCGGCGTCGCCGACGATCTCGCCGATGAGATGGTGGGCTGTGCGGGGGTGGTGGCGGATGAGCCAGTCGAGCATCTTCGTCACCGGCGTCGTGATGCCGTAGAAGGTCGCCGGCCCGCCGATGGAGCTGTCGAGTTCCTTGCCGTAGGCGAGTTCGTCGAGGACGGCGTGCAAAACGGTCGCGGCCAGGTCGTGGGCGTCGATGATGCTGTCGGTGTCGGCGGCCACATTCAGGGCGAGTTCGTCGGCGATCTCCTGGACGGCACTCGCGGTGCGGAAACGCAGTGCCCAGCGCTTGCGCCAGTCGGGCCGCTCCCACAGGGTGCCGAAGAACCGGCGTGCCAGGTTCTGGCGCAGCTCGGCCAGGCCGATGGACAGCTCGCCGTCACCGGAGTCGAGCTTGGCGGCCGCACTCTCCGGGGAACGGTCTCGCTCCTGTGCCCAGTCCTGGGCCACGGGGCGCGACCAGAGGCTGCGGCCGCTGACCGCGGCTTGGGGCGGGGGCACTTCGCGCTGATCGCGGGCGATGTAGGCGCGCAAGGTGGAGGCCGCGATGCCGCCGATCTTCGCCATCTCCGGCACGCCGATGAGCTGGTCGGCGGCGAGTTCGGGTGCGGACAGTCGCACCACGCACTGTGCCAGCGGCCGTGCGTCTGCGGGCCGGCGCGCGGCCCACAGGGCCAGGTGGTCGTTCCACGGGTCGGGGGGCGGAGCGTCGAGGTCGAAGTTGGCGACCTTGAGCAGACGGCCGCCGTCGGGGTGGGCGTTGTCGTCGATCAGGTCGGCCGCGGTGATGGTGGTGGCTGCCTTGACCGGCCGGCGCTCGAAGCGTTCGCTGGGGGCGTCCCAGACCTGGTCGGGCCGGTACCAGGTGGTGCCGTCCCACCAGTAGCCGCCCTGGCGGAACAACAGTTGCGGCCCCCACCAGCTGCTGTGCCACGGCGAGGCGTCCTGGTCCCGGACCAGGAGAACGGTACGGCCGTGCTGGGGGTGCCTACGGACGACCCAGGCCAGGTCCTGTCGGATCGGATCGGTCGTGAAGGCGAGCCATGAACCCTTCGTGTCGCCAACCTTGTCCCAGCGGCCCCAGGTTCCTCCTTCTTCGTGGCGTCCGATGGCCTCGATCGCGGCGGGGTCGCCGACCGGGATGTGGTCGTCGTCGACGAAGGGCAGGCCGGGGACCGGGTGGTCGGTGTGCAGGCCGTTAGCGACCGGCTGAAGACGATGCATGAGTGCTGTACTCCTCGCGACTTAAGTGCTGTAAATACTTACAGCACATTCGATCCCCATCGCACAGCACTCTGAAACCCGCTTGCCAACGCGCAAGTTGGCGACAGGTCAGGCAACGACACTCACCACGGCAGTCGTGCTTGCTCGCGACGGAGGTCACAAGGGGCCTGTCGTAGCGCTGCTCACGCTGAAGTGACGCGCCGATGACGGCAAGAGGGCGAAGTGCTCCGAAGGTGGGGAGGTCCGCACGGCGATGCCTGGCAGGCGCTGGGCCGGACGTGCCCGTCTTACGCAGAGGGCATCCGCGCGAAAGGGGGTTCTGCTGTGGGGACTTGAGGGGTTGGCTGTCAGTGCCCGTTGCGATGCTCAGTACAGGTGACTTGGGTGCCTTGGGAGGGGTGTGCGGTGCAGGACGACCTGCTGGTGGTCGGATTCGACCTCGAGACGCAGACCGAGGTTCACATCGGCAAGCGCCCCCTGGAGCATTGGCGCACGCTCGGCTACGGACGGAGCGAGACCGTGGTCTGCTTCTACTGCTGGCACGGCATCGACGCTCCGCCGGCCGCACGAGTGCCGCTACTGGCTCGCGGCCGGATCGGTGGCCTGGTCCGGCCGCACTTCGCGCATCCGGCCAATATGGCCCCGCCCGGCGGCCACAGCCATGAGACGGTCTGGCACATCAACGCCAAGCACCGCCTGGCCCGCTGGGCCAGCAGCCTGCCCAACGTCACCCGGGTGCGGCTGGAGCAGTGGACCGAGCAGCGCAACCGCCGGGCGGACGTCCACGTCGACCTCGCCGACGGCGCCCGTCTCGCCCTGGAGGCTCAGCGCGAGCTGATCACTGACGAGCTGCGGGAGGCCCGCCACCGTGACTACGCCGCCGCGGGCATACGGGACGTGTGGTTCATTCGCCCCGACACCCGCATTCCGCACGTCCTGTTCGCCGAGAACATCCCGGCCTGGACACTCCTGCATCGCGACGCAGCAGCCGAGGCCCGGCTCGGAGAGCCCCATGCACGCGGGCCCCAATGGTGGACGAAGGACCTGCGCCTGTTCGGACCGCAGCACCCACCCTGTGCCGGCGATCCGGTCGTCCCTGAACGCTTCCCCCTCGCCGACCTCGGCCTGGACGTAGGCGGCGTGACACTCCCGCCCGCGATGACCGAGCGCCTGGCCGTCCAGGCCGCCCGCATACAACAGGACGCCGACCAGGCCCGGACCCAACACGAACAAGCCCAGCGCCGGCGACACGAGGCCAGCACCCGCCAGGGCCCACGCCCCTGGACACCCGCTCCACTGCCACCGGTACGGCCAATTCCCCGCCCCGCCGGAGAAGGCCCCCCGGTCTGCGAGGTGCGCCACCACCCACTCGCCGAACCCCTGGTCCGCTTCGGACGGCACATCCTGTGCTGAAAGGCGGCAGCCCGCCTCAACACGCTCGCCGCTGCTCTCCCGGAGCCGCTCAGTCAAGGCATGTGCGCTACCGCCATCCTTTGATCTCCCCCTCAGCGAACAACTCGATCACCGTCTTCGAGGAGCGGGACTGAGAAGGCAGCCGCTTGCCTGACATGGCCTCGTCGAGGCCACCCCTGGTCAGCTTGAGGCGTACGGATGTCTCGGCAAGGAGGCGCACAACGGGCGCGAAAGGAGGTAGTGCCCTTGAGTCCCGGACGGGATAAGCCGTGATTCTGGCTGCCATTGCGACACGGTTCAATCGCTGACGCCCCTGAAGAGGTAAACCGTGGTCCCCTCGAATGCACCCTTGTGGTGAAGGCCAAACAACGGGGCGATCTCTCCCCAAGTTGACATGGTGGCCCCAAGCCGTCACGTCCTCACCAACTTGGCCTCGGGGCCATGGACGGCCGTTCTACGGATGCCAGACCGACAACACGGCATGTCCTTCAGACAGGTTTGGGGGCTGCGCACAACCTGGCTGCTGTTTCCATCCCTCTGCGAACGCCGGCCCGCCAGATAGTTCCCGTAGTTGTGACCTTGGCAGCGAGACGGCCATAGATCTGGAAAGCGTCGTCCAAACCTGCGGGGGAACTGCGTCGCTTGGGCAGGATGAGCCGCTGTCGATCATGCCAGTCGTGCAGTTCCCGGATCGCTGGCGCTGACGTGTGCCAGCACGCTGCACGCGCCTGGTTCTCCAGGGAGGCCGGCAGACGGAAGGACAAGGTTTCCGGATAACCGCCTTGCTTCGCGCCCGGCCAGCGCCCTGCGTTGCGGGCTTTGGCTGGGTAAGGCGGCCAGGGGCGATCCCAGCCCCGCTCCTTCAACTCCTGCCGCACACCGAAGGCGGCCAAGGCATCCAGAGTGTCCAGCAGTTCGCCCTCGTTCCGCATGACCGCAAGCCTCTGGCGCCAGGCCGCGCGTACGTCAGCGGCGAAACGGCGGCTGAGCCGCTGGGTGCTCCATTGGCGATCGGCCGACAGAAGTGCCCGACGTTTCCGTTCCCGCTTCAACAGTTCACGCAATTCGCCCCGTGTTCCGTAAGCCACATGGACCGTGATTGGAACGGTCCCTTCGTTTTTCATGGCGCTGATCATGCACTACATAACTTGCAAGTTTTGGGGCGTCAAACAAGCCGATTAATCGATGAACTCTCGAGTTGCAGACGTAACTTGACCTGTGCAACCTGGTGTTCAATCGGGAAATCCGACCAGGTGCTCCTGATGCCGGAACACGCGAAAGGAAGAAGAAGATGACCGACGCCCCGTCAGTGATCTCATCCTCGTTCGAGCTGCACAATTCTGAGGCGGCCTCACCTCAATGGCGCCGTCTCGCCGGAATAGATTCCCGCCTCGAGGCCGTCATGAGCGCCCTGCCGAGCCGGATGCGTCTGGCCCAGGACGCTCCGCTGCCCGAAGGGGAAACCGTCGGGTTCGCCTCCACCACCGTCCTGGACGGACCCCTCCCCGTACCGGCCGGCGTGTCCAAGGGAGTAGAGGTCACCAGGCTGACCCACAGCTTTTTCGCCAGAACCTTCCAAGGTTCGAACGGGCAGCAGCTGGCGGCCTGCGGAACCGTCCTGGAGGCCCCGGGAACGGACTTCAAGGTGACGGACGCATTCGTCCTCGAAGCCCACGGCAACGACCTCCTCAACGCAACGGAGCTTGTGGCCACCTCGGCAAACGTGCTCGAGGAGCGGGACGGCTGGTGGGACGCCCTGACGGGCTGCCTCGGCCGCGACTGCGGCGGCGTCTGCCTGAGCGCCGCGCTCAGCTGCCCGAAAGTGAACTGGGCCGCATTCCTTCTCTGTCTCGCCGGCCGGTGCGGCGTGTGCGTGGTCAAGTGCGCCGCCTGCGCCACCTGTGACTGCACCTGGTGGTGCAAGTGGGCGGCCGGGTGCTGTGACCAGTGACCGAAAGGGAAAGATCATGAACCCAGCACGCTGGATGGAAGTGCCCCTCCAACCAGCCTCCGGGAAAAACGAACCGCCCACCGTGAAGTACGGAATCGGGAACTCGGTGGTGGTGTACGGAATCGATTCTGCGTATGTGGGATGCGCAGATGAAGTCACCGTCACCGAACTGCTGCGGAATCCCGACGTGCGCCTTCTCAGCGCGGACGACCTGCGGCGAATCGTTCCTTTCCCGGGCCTGCCGCTGACCTGGGAAAGCCTCGAAGCTCAAATCCCTGGCCAAAGCAGCAAGCCTCATCTCCGGACCGGAGTGATCGGCCTGGGCGACCTCATCTCATCGATCACCCGGCGAGCCCGAATCCCTGAATGCGGTTCGTGCACCCGACGCCGTAAAGGGCTGAACCGCATCACCGTCTGGGGATGGTGGCGAGCCCGCCCGGCCGAAGCCTGAGGCAGCCCTAGCCCCACTCTGAGTGGGGCGCAGCGAGCTGTGCCCCACTCCCTCATCGCCATATCCGGTGCGCAGGAAGGCAACGGATATGGCTACCGGCAGACGGACGGCACTGATCCGGCGCCGCCTTCGCCGGCGAAAGCGAATCGAGCACCTTGCAAGCGGTGTTCATCGGACAACTGTCAGCCCAGGAGGTCCAGCATGACCAGTCAACACGACAACAACATCCCCGCAGACCGCGTCCTCTCCGCCGAGGAAGGCATCGAGTTGAAGAAGGAGACGTCAGGGGTCACCGCAGGCAAGACATGGCGTTGGATGGGCAACTATGGCAGCCCTCAAGACGCCGCCACCGTTGCGAATGCGGCGCCCCCGTGTCTGGCCGGAGAGGTAATGCTCTCATTCAACGGCAACCTGGTGCCGGCCTGGATGTTCTACTAGGCCCGTCCATGGTCCGACGCAGGCTCGCGCCGTCGCCATCCGCACCGCGCCAGGCGCAGCGCAGGGCAGCGGTGCGGGCGTCACCACCCCTGTGGGCAACGAGCACCCCCGCGTCGGCGGGGGCAGCTCGTCCGTGAACGGCATGAGCTTCCGATTCGAAGTGTCGTCCCCGCGCCCGCGGGGGTAGCTCTCCGATGATGTGTCGGTCGGTCATGAGGACGCCGTCGTCCCCGCACCGCGGGGGTAGCTCCTTGACGTGTTCGGCTAGGAGTGAAGCTTGGTGGTGAACCCGCCGCGCGAGCGGCCCAGGTCCTCACCTCCCGCACCACCTCCACCAGGCGGGGGTGGAGGCTCTGCCACGCGGCTCGACCTCGTGGCGGGATGTCCATCGGAAGGCCGGCGGGGGATGAAGGTCGTGCCGGGGCGGCCAGGCAGACGCCGAACGGGACGCCCGCGCGGGTCCGGTCTCGGCACCATGCCGCAGGCCGCGACGGCGGTTCGCCGGGACGGCGTTTCGCCCGTCCTCGGCCCTGCCCGGGTTCTAGGCTCGACCCGTGGGGCAACCTGAGCAGCGCGCCAAGGGCGCGGGACCGTTCACCACCCGGCTCTCCTGGCACCTTCCCGACGGCGGCACCGCCGTATGGGAGTCGCGGCTCGCGCGGCGGCGCGGGGTGCTGGCCGTTCGTCCTCATGGTGCGGCGGCCGCTCGTCACATTCGTGCGGACGCCGTTTCGATCACCCGGCTGCGCCGGCTCAACACCATCGCCGCGCTCGCCTTCGTCATCGGCGGAGCCCTCTTCGCAGCCGGCGCGGCCGAGGCCCAATTCGGCTCCGGCGACGCCACCGAGTCCGCCTCGATCTACTTCGCGGGCGGTCTGTTCTTCACCACCGGCGGGTACGCCTCGCTGCTCCAGGTGATCAACGCGCCCCGCCACATCCCCGGCGGTGAAGGACGGCTGATCACCCACCGCTGGCGATGGTGGAGCTACGAGCCGACGCGAGTGGACTGGCTGAGCACCTTCGTCCTCTTCGCGGGCACACTCGTCTTCGCCGTCGACCTGCTGGACTCCTTTCTGGAGGGCCTGACCGTCCAGCAGGTCAACCGGCTGATCTGGGCACCCGACGTGATCGGCTGCGTCCTCTTCCTGCTCTCCGGTCACCTGGCCTTCATCGAGATCGGCCACGGACGGCTCTGGGTCCGGCCGCACAATCTCGGTGGATGGATCGTCACCGTCAACCAGGTCGGGTCCGTTTCGTTCATGGTCGCGGCGCTCGCCGCCTACACCCGTCCCGCCACCGGCAGCCTCGTCAACGCGGACATCGCCAACTGGGGCACCCTCACCGGCGCCCTGTGTTTCTCCGTCGCAGGCATTCTGCAACTCGGCGAACACTCATAGGGCTCGTGGGCGAGATGACCGGTGGACGACAGCAGGTGTCGTCGTCGCATCAAGGTGTCCGTCGTCGCCCGGCTCCAAGGCTGCCCCCGGTCGGTACCGCCGGCAGTCGCGGACGTAGTCCCGGCTGCCGCCGAAGGCGGGACGGCAGGGAAGGCCGACGCGCGGAGGGATCCGCACCAGATGGCCGACTCGCCCTCCAGGCAGTGGTGTTCGGACTCACGCGGACGCGCGCGACGGAGCAGCCGCGGAGGGGAAGATGACCGCACTGCGGCACGGCGGGAGGGCCGCACTGCGCGGCATGGAAGCGGGACGGTTGCGACCACCCGGACGGCGACCTCACCTCCGCTGCCGTCATGACAGGCGTTTCAGCCGATCCGAGTTCCCGCGCCGCCGACATGGACGCGCCGGTCACCCGCGCGCAGCGTGACCCTGAGTTCTCCAGGACGGCCCAGGTCCTCACCCTGGTGCAGGGTGAGGACGGCGGTCTCGGGGACTAGGCCGAGTTCACGGGCGTACGCCCCGAACGCGGCGGCCGCGGCGCCGGTCGCCGGGTCTTCCACGACGCCTCCGACGGGGAACGGGTCGCGGACGTGGAAGACGGTGGCCGACTCCCGCCACACCAACTGGACCGTGGTCAGGTCCAAGCGATGCATCAGGGCTAGGGCTTCGAGGCGCGCGAAGTCGTAGGCGAGATCCGTCAGGCGCGTGCGCGTCGCCGCCGCGAGAACGAGATGGCGGGCGCCGGCGAACGCGATACGGGGCGGGAAGGCCGGGTCGAGATCGACGGCCGGCCAGTCGAGGGCGGCGAGCGCTCCCGCGAGGTCGGCGTCGACGATCGCCTCGGTGTGCGGCTCGACGCTGGTGAGCGTGGCCCTGACCGTTCCGGCCTCCTCGGTCACCTCCACCGGTACGGTGCCGGCGCGGGTCGCGAACACCAGCGGCCCGGGACCGATTCGCTCGGCGAGCGCGACGGCGGTGGCGACCGTGGCGTGCTGTGTGATCGCCGGGGAGGGTGATCCCACCCCGGGCTTCGCCCGCCGACCCGTGTGCCGGTCACGCAGGCAGGTGACGGAGCATGATCCGGGATGGGCGGGGTAGACGGATGCGGTTGGCCGGGGAAGGGCCGTGACCTGGGGAGGTCACACGCGTCCTTCCCCGGCCCCTGGCGTTCGAGGGACGCCGTGGGGGTGCTGCGGCGCCTCTGCCGGCCGGATTCAGCCGAGCGCTGTGGGGAGATGCCCCGCTGCTACGGCCGGGACGCCGCCCGCGTCTCCTCGTGGGCGTGCGGGTACTCGGCCGTGCGGTGCTGGAAGGCGAGCACCTTGGGGTTTTGGACGACGCCGCGACGGATCTCGATGGCGCGCCGGATCGTGTCGTCGGTGTCCCACCCGTCGGGGCCCCGGAGCACGACGTCCAGATACGGCAGGAGCGCCTCGCTGTTCTCCCAGGTCGCGGAGTTCCACAGGTAGGAGGGACTGTGGTCCACCCCGTAGTACCTGACCTGGTCGCCAACGGTGAACATCGGGTCGGTGAAGGTGGTGGGTCGGGCCCAGTCGAAGCCCATGCCCTCGTCGCACGAGACGTCGATGACCAGGGTGCCGGGGGCCAGCCTGGGCAGGTCCTCGTCTATCAGGAACATCAGCGGCGCGTCGGTGTCCTGCAGCACGCAGTTGACGATGATGTCGTGCCCGGCGAGGAACTCGGCCAGCGGCAGCGGTCCGTCCTCGGTGAGGGCGACGCTGCGTCGCGGGTCGGGGGTGTCGTCGGCTTTGTCGTGGTCGAAGTGGACGATCCTCGCGGAGTGGATGGGGGAGCTGACGGCGGTGACGCCACGCGCGGTGAGCACGTCGACGTCGTGCACGCCCAGGGCGCTGAGCGCGGTCACCGCGCCGCGGGCGGTCGCGCCGAAGCCGATGACCGCGGCACGCTGCCGCCGACCGTAGTCGCCTGTCACGCCGGTCAGCTGCATGGCGTGCAGAACCGAGCAGTACCCGGCCAGCTCGTTGTTCTTGTGGAAGACGTGCAGGTTGAAGGCGCCGCTGCGGGTCCAGTGGTTCATCGCTTCGAAGGCGATCAAAGTCAGCCGCCGGTCGATGGCGGCCTGGGTGAGCCTCTCGTCCTGGACACAGTGCGGCCAGCCCCACAACACCTGGCCCTCGCGCAGTTCTGCCAGGTCTTCGTGGAGTGGTTTGGCCAGCAGGATGACATCGCAGTCGGCGATGAGTTCCTCGCGGGTGCGGAAGCCCGCGACGAGCGGGGCGAGCCGGCTGTCCGGGATGCCGAAATGCTCCGCGTAGTTTTCCTGGAGGTAGATGCGCTTGCGGAGACCGGAGTCGATGCGGTCGAAATGAGCGGGGTGAACGGGCAGACGATGCTCGTTTTCCTTGCGGGTCTGCGACATGATTCCGAGCGTGAGCTGCTGCAAAATGCCCCTTTGGTTGCTCCCTGTCTAGCACACCGGGGCAAGCCGGCCGGCAGTCGCGACGGGCAGGGCCGGGGGCGGGCGCACTGGCAGGAGCCGGGTCCGGGCGGACATGCACGTGGCCGGGCCGGTTCACCGGTCGCCGCCCCGCGCGGATGGCCGGCGGGCCCGCGGCCGACCGGTCCGGCCGCCGGTCGTGGTGCCGCTGCTGCCACCAGGGGGCCCGCACCCTCACCACCGGCGCCCGGACCGGGCCCGTGACCTGGCCCGGCAGGGCCGGTGCGGCGTACGTCAGGCCGCGCACGGCGGGCGCAGCCTGACGTCTTCCGGGCGTCCTCCTGTCAGGTCACGCGTTTCAGGTGCGCACCACGAAGTAGAGCCAGCCGCCCCACGTGCTCACGTTGCCGAGGTCCTTGGTGGAGCGCTCGTACTCGGAGCGGACGCGGAACTTCTGGTTGAGCGGGTTGGTGAGGGTGAGCTGTGCCTTCGCGCTGCTCGTCGACGACAAGGCGTAGCAGCCCGACGTGGTGAGCGTGTGCCAGGCGGCGCTGTAGTACCGCTGGACCTGGAAGCGCTCGCACTGGCCGGCTTTGGTGGGCGTGACGGTCGCGGTCACCGTGGGCTTCACCGACTTGTGGAAGACGCGGTAGGTGATCCCGCTGTACGTGGTGCTCGTGTAATAGCCGCCGAGCGCCGTCGCGATCTTCACGTAGCCGTTGACGGCGCGGGTGGCCGTCGCGGGGGCGTAGCGGTAGTCGCCCGCGAAGGACGCGGTGAAGGTGGTGTTGCGGGTGACCTTGTAGGTGGCCCTCAGGTTGCCGTAGGCGTCCACGGTGCCCGTCGTGACCAGGGTCTTCGCCACGCCGTACGGCGTGGCGTAGAGGGACACCGTGCGGCCGTTGTACGTGGTGCCCAGGTGCGCGGTGACGGTGGCCGTGGCGCCGTACGCGTACGAGGGCGCGCTGCTGGTGACGGCCAGGGCGGTCGCCGCGCGGGACACCTGGACGGTGGCGACCGCGGTGGCCGCCTGGTGGGAGGCGTCGCCCGGGTAGGTGACCGTGTAGGTGTTGGCGCCGCCGACGTCGGGGGTGTCCTTCGCCGTGATGGTGCCGTCGGTGGCGACCGGCGTGGTCCAGGTCACCGGGGTGCTGTGGGCGGCGTCCTTGCGGGAGACGGTGACAGTCCGGCCGGCCGCGTACGGGCCGTCACCGAGCTTGCCGCCGAAGGACAGGGCCGCCCCTCGGACGGCGGTCGCCGGGGCGTTCAGCGTCAGGGCCGGAGCGTACGCGGCGACCATGATGCTCGTGCCGCTCTCGGACGGCTGGTGGGTGGCGTCCCCGGCGTACGTGAGGACGTACGTGAACAAGCCGGCGGCGCCCGGGGCGTCGACGACGGTGAACCCGAGGGTGGCGGGGTCCACGGGTACGGATCCCAGTGGCACGGTCTGCTGGGTGCTCTCGTCGCGCCGGGCCACCTGGACGGTGGTGCCCTGCGGGAAGGTGCCCAGGCCCAGCTGGGCCGTGAGGCGGCCGGTGAAGACGACCGAGCCGGGGTTCGCCGAGGTGATGTCGGTGCCCACGACATCGGTCGGCAGCTTCGCCACGTTCACGACCAGTGAGGCCGTCGTGGGGCGGTGGGTGGCGTCGCCGGCGTACGCCACCTGGTAGGTGTAGGCGCCCTCGTCCTGCCGGAGGTCGGTGAACGTGAACGTGCCGTCCGCGCCGAGTGTCGTGTCGGGCAGGGCGGTGCCGTCGCGGGTGACCTTCAGCGCGGCGCCGGCCGGCAGGAGGCCGCGGGTGCTCAGCGAGCCACTGACCGTGTACCGCTCGGTCGGCACCGCGTACTGCGGGTGCCGCAGCGCCAGTTCGCTGTCCGTCAGCTTCGGGGCGCCCAGCACGTTCAGGCTGTAGCCACCAGCGGAGTCCTTGGTGACGGCGTAGAGGGTCGTGCCGTCGGCGCCCCACTCCAGGCCGTCCGGGGCGACCGTGCCGGACGGCAGGGTGAGGTGGTTCTCGGCGAGGTTGTTCGTGCCGGCGTAGAGGTAGACGCCGGAGGTGCCGGCGACGGCGACCGTGCCGTCGGTGTCGACGGCCACCGAGCCGGGCGCGGAACCGGAGCCGCCGGTGAAGTACGCGGCGGGGTCCGCGGCCGCGAGGTCCGTGCTGCGGTACGCCCGCAGGGCGAGCTGCTGCGGGGCGGCCAGCAGCAGCCGCGTGCCGTCGCCGGTGACGGCGAGCCCGGTCGCCGTGCCGCCGTAGACCAGGGTGTCCGCCTTGACCGACGCCGTGCCCGAGGCGACGCCGAAGGTCGCCACGTGACTGAGGTTGCCCTGCGGTTCCTCGGCCGCGAGCACGTCGCCGCCCGTGGCGAGCAGCGGTGCGGTCGTCCACTGCGACAGGGCAGGCTGCGGGATCGCCGTCGGCGCGGGCGCGGACGGGTCGACGGAGCCGATGCCGCCCTTGCCGCCGGCCGTGTAGCCGTACCAGACGCGGCCGCCCGCCACCGCCACGGAGAGCGGGGAGCTGCCCGCGCCGGTGGACCAGCGGGCGGTCTCGGTGAGCGTCGCGGTGTCGATCGCGGCGATCGCGCCGCCGTCCGCGAGCGCCGCGTACAGCGTGCCGCCGTCGGGCGACAGCGCCAGACCGGTGGCGCCCTGCTCCCCGGCGACGGTGGTGATCGGGGTGCCGGACAGATCGGTCACCACGATGCCGGTCGAGCCGGCGCCCTGGCTGACGAAGACGCGCTGGTGGGCGCGGTCGACCACCAGGTGGGCGTAACCGGACAGCGGCAGCGCGGCCGCGTCGTCGGCGTACACCGCGGAGCCGGCCAGTCCGACGGTGGCGGTGGTCAGGCCGGCCACGAGCGAGAGGGCTGCGGCCAGAGAGACCTGTTTGAGGCGCATGAGGCTCCTGTGAGAAAAAAGGATCAAGCAGCGGGACGATAACCCGCTCACCCGACACGCCCGGCGGCAGGGTCTCCCTACGGTCGAGCAGGGCGCGGCGGCACGACCTCGGAGGCCCCTGACGGCCTCGCCCGCCACGGGATGAAGGGTGACCCTCGCCCGGCGGGTGACGGGCTGATCCTGACCATCGGGCTGCTTACCGAGCAGCGCTTGGGGATATCCGCAGTTCATGAGGTTGCTGACGGGCTTGTACGAGGCTGATCGGGTTCTGACGCGGCGGGCGGCTTCCCGCATCCCGCCGGGCGTGGGCAAGGTGCTGTCGGCGGTGGAGGAGTCCGCCGAGAGCTCGAAGCTGTGGTGCGGGGCCGCCGCCGCGTTGGCCTGGTGTGGCGGGCGGCGGGGCCGCAGGGCGGCGGCAGCCGGGCTGGGGGCCCTGGTGGTGGCGCAGCTGGTGTCGAACGGCTTGTGCAAACAGCTCGCCGACCGCCCCAGGCCGCCCAAGGAGTGGATCCCGCACGACGAGGTCGACGACCGCCCGGACTCTTCCTCCTTTCCCTCCGGACACACCGCGGCCGCCGTCGCCTTCACCGCCGCCGTCACCCCCGTCTGGCCCGTCGCCGGCGCGTTGTGCGCGGTGCCGGCCGGCCTGATCGCCCTCGAACGGGTGCAGTCGGGCGCCCACTACCCCAGCGACGTCGCCGCCGGCGCCGCCATCGGCCTCGCCGGCGCCTGGCTCACCCGCCATGCCCCGGCTCTGTTCCTCCGCCACCGGCCGTCGCGCTCGATGTTCCCGAACTGACCATCGTGGCCGGGCACATCCCGAACTGACCATCGTGGCCGCGCACATCGGCTCCTCATGGACGGAAGAGTTGATCACCGCCCGCGCACACGAGAAACGTCTCCATCGACACCTCGGGCCTCTCCGCTCGGGCCCCCCGTTCGGGCCCTTCCGCGTGTCGTCCGGCTCCTGCATTCCGCGCCGGCGGCGGCACAGAGGCGAAGAGGTAATCCGTGGCGCCGGGGGGCCCGGATTGGTCGGGAAACGAATTTCGAG
This sequence comes from Streptomyces sp. NBC_00637, assembly GCF_045161545.1. Classification (NCBI taxonomy): domain Bacteria; kingdom Bacillati; phylum Actinomycetota; class Actinomycetes; order Kitasatosporales; family Streptomycetaceae; genus Streptomyces; species Streptomyces sp. NBC_00637. Next base: position 17,432 of record NZ_CP109048.1, read on the forward strand.
CGATCGGGTGATCGACCAATCCGCGGCGCGTTCAGGGCCGGATTCCCCACGTGACGGACGACGGAAAGAAGCGGCGAATCCCGCGCGCTGGGATACGGCCCGTGCTCGGTGCGTTCAGCGGTGCTCTCGCGGGTTTCAGCGCGCTGGCAGTCGCGGAATTCGTGTCGGCGTGGGTGCGTCCCCAGGCCGGGCCGGTGGTCGCGGTCGGCGGCGCGGCGATCGACCGCACGCCCGCGACCGTCAAGGACTGGGCGATCCGGAATTTCGGCACGGACGACAAACTCGTCCTGCAGCTCGGGATCCTTGCCGTACTGGCACTGTTCGCCCTCACCCTGGGCGTTCTCGCCCTGCACCACCGGCCGGGCGCGGCTGCCGGAGTGCTCCTCTTCGGTGTCGTGGGCGCGGCAGCGGCGCTCGGCCGACCGGATTCCGCCGGGCTCGGCGACGCGCTCCCCTCCGCCGTCGGGGCGTTCGCCGGCGCCGCCCTGCTGTTCCTCCTCGCCGGCCGGCTCGAGGTGCGCGAGAGGACACCGGCCCGCCCGGACGCCGGGCAGGAGAACGTGCCCGGGCGGCAGGAGTGGGACCGGCGGGGGTTCGTCCTCGCGGCGGGCGCTGCGGCCGCCGCATCCGCGGGGGCAGGAGTGCTCGGCCGGGTCCTGAACGGGGCGAGCGGCAGCGACGCGGTGACCTCACGCCGGAACCTGCGCCTGCCCGCTCCGGCATCGCCGGCTGCGGAGGTGCCCGCGGGCGCGCAGCTGCGGATCCCCGGGGTGAGCTCCTTCATGACGTCCGGCAAGGGCTTTTACCGGGTCGACACCGCCCTGGTCGTGCCGAAGGTGGATGCGAGCGCGTGGCGCCTGCGCGTTCACGGGCAAGGCGTCGCACGCCCGGTGACGTTGTCCTTCGATGACCTGCTGAGGCGCGAGCTGATCGAGCGGGACATCACGCTGACGTGTGTGTCGAACGAGGTCGGCGGCCCTTATGTGGGCAACGCCCGCTGGATCGGCGTGCGCCTTGCCGACCTGCTGGCCGAGTGCGGGATTCGGCCCCCCTCCAGAGGAGGGCCCGCCGATCAGCTCGTGGCCCGCTCCGTGGACGGCATGACCATCGGCAGCCCGCTCGAGGACGTCATGGACGGCCGGGACGCACTGCTCGCCGTCGGCATGAACGGCGAACCGCTGCCCTTCGACCACGGCTTCCCGGTGCGCATGGTGGTGCCCGGTCTGTATGGCTACGTCTCCGCGTGCAAGTGGATCGAGGACATCGAGCTCACCACCTTCGACGCCTACGACCCCTACTGGGTCAGACGCAAGTGGGCCCGCGAGGCGCCCATCAAGACCCAGTCCCGCATCGACACCCCCAAGCCCTTCGCGCGCCCCGCGTCCGGCACGGTCATGGTCGCCGGTGTCGCCTGGGCCCAGCACCGCGGCATCGACAAGGTCGAAGTCCGTGTCGACGACGGCCCCTGGCAAGAAGCCCGGCTCGCCGCGGAGGACTCCCGCGACACCTGGCGCCAGTGGTCCTTTCCCTGGCAGGCCACCAAGGGCGGTCACACCCTCACGGTGCGCGCCACCGACCGCACCGGCACCGTGCAGACCGAAAAACGGGCCCGGACCCTACCCGACGGCGCCAGCGGCCGGCACTCCGTCGTGCTCACCGTCGACTGACCCGCCACCCCAGGCCACCCCTCTCACCACGTCCACCCGCTCCCACCACTCCCCCACCGGAACGCAGCCCGCGCTGCGGTAACCCCCTAGGAGAAACACCATGAACACCCGTATCCGTCGCGTCGCCATGACCGTGGCCGCCGCCGCCGTTCTCCCGCTGGCACTGAGCGCCTGCTCCGACAACGGCGGCGACTCCGCCGGCTCGGACACCTCGTCCAAGGCGTCGGCCCCCGCGACGGCCTCCGACGACATGGACGGCACCACCGCGGCAGCCGCGGCGGACAAGCCGTTCGGACCGGCCTGTTCGGCGGTGCCCGCGAGCGGCGCCGGCTCCTTCGACGGGATGGCCCAGGACCCGGTCGCCACCGCGGCCTCCAACAACCCCGCCCTGTCCACCCTGGTGACCGCGGTGAAGAAGGCCGGTCTCGTCGACACCCTCAACAACGCCCGGAACATCACCGTGTTCGCCCCCACCAACGACGCCTTCGCGAAGATCCCCAAGGCCACCCTGGACAAGGTCCTGGCCGACAAGGCCCAGCTGACGAAGATCCTCACCTACCACGTCGTCGGCCGGAAGCTCACGCCCGAGGACCTGGAGAAGGGCTCCTTCGACACCCTGGAGAAGTCCGAGCTCACCACCTCCGGTTCCGGCGAGTCCTATACCGTCAACGACTCCGCGAAGGTGGTCTGCGGCAACGTCAAGACCGCCAACGCCAACGTGTACATCATCGACACCGTCCTGATGCCCACCAGCTGACGAGGCGGTCCCACCGAGGCGTCCCCGGCCACCGACAGTGCCGCGCGCGAACGCGACAGCGGGGCTAGGGGCGCTGCTTCATCCGGTCGACGATCGCCCACTCCACCACGTGTGACAGTTGGATGTACGTCTTGTCGCCGGACGCCGAAGTCCGTTCGTCGCGAAAGCCCAGGAATTCATGGGATCGCGGGTCGAAGATGAGGTACTTGCCCTCCGCGAACGGGCTCTCGGGGTAGGAGATCCCCACCCCGGTGCGCCCGGCGGAGTCCTTCACTCCCGGAACCGCCTCGACACCGGGCACCAGGGCCAGCGCCTTGTACGCGGCGGGACGCAGCCCCTGGGGCAGCACCGGCCATTTCAGGAGCTCACCGAGCATGAAGTAGGCGTTGAACCATTCGTCCGCGGTGAAATCGCTGATCGACCCGCTGGTCGGCCCGCCGTGGGCGATGTACGGAACGAGTTTCTCCGGGTCGGTGGGCAGCTTCTTCAGCTTGCTCCACTCCCGAGGCGGCCAGACGCTCTCGCCCTCCTTCAAGGGCTCCTCCCAGATCACCCGGCCGAGTTCCATGGTCAGGGAGCGCTTGGAGCCGTCCACCGAGTCCCAGTTCACGTCCTCGTAGGTCTTGACCGCGCCGGTCTCGCGTTCCGTCTCCTTGATGATCCGCTTCGAGTAGATGAACTGGTCGTCGCGCGGCGCCACGGGCTTCTCGTCCGCGCCCGTCCGCGCTGCCGCCCCGTTCAGCACGGTCACGGCGCTGACGTTGCCCATCCTCGGGGTGGCCGTGCCCGATACGCGGTCGGCACGGCCGGGGCGATCACCCGTGTCGGCGCCGCCCTCGGTGATCAGTACCGCCGTTCCCGTAGCCGCCACGGCGACCACAGCGGCCGTCGCGAGGCGGAGCGCGTGGCGGCGGCTGGGGGCCGCGCCGGGGTGCTGCGCGCGCGCGATCGCGTTGAGCAGTCGGTGGCGGGCCTTCGCTCGGGCCGGGTCGGTGAGCGGGGCGGCGTCCGTGTCCCAGTCCCGCAGGAGTTCGAGTTCGTCAGTCATGGCCGGGTACCTCTCGCAGTGTCGTGGGATCGGATCCGCCCAACGCTTCGCGTAGCTTGCCGCGAGCCCGGTGCAGCCGTGATCTGACGGTGCCGATGGGGACACCGAGGGCCTGGGCCACCTCCTCGTAGCCGAGACCACCCCACGCCACCAGCAGCAGCACGTCCCGGTGCCGTGCGGGCAGGGCCGCCAGTGCCGCCGCCAGCTCGCGCCGTACGGCCTGGGCCCCCACCCGGGCCGCGGCACGGTCGGCCAGCGGCTCCTCGTGATCGGCCGGGGCCGCGATGCGGGCCATGGCTCTGAAGCGGCGGCCCTCGGCCCGCCGGTGCCGGCCGACCAGGTTGGTCGCTATACCGAACAGCCAGGGCCGGGCACCGTCGCCCGTGGCCCGCGAGGGGTTGTACCGGTGCCGGTGCTGGAAGGCGGTGGTGAAGGTCTCCGCCATGAGGTCGTCGGCCGGCTCGCCGCCGAGCCTGCGGGCCAGATAGCGATGTACCTCGTCCGCGTAGCGGTCGAAGAGCACGGCGAACGCTTCGGGCTCGTCCCGGGACCGCGCGATCACCGAGGCATCGCTCTCCGCCCCCGTGCGGACGCCTGGCTCGACGGTCATCGGAGCTCCTGTCGTTCGAGGGAACATGCCTGGAAGGCCTGGGCTTTCATCCCTCCTTCGCCGCTCGCCGCCGGCGAGTTCCCTCGTGCCTCCCACTGCCGGACCGCGTATCGAAAGCGGGCCTCGATCGCGAGCTGTCCTCGGGGTGGGTGGTGTGCGTCGGCGGACTGCCGGCCACCCGGCCTGGCGGCGATGGGCATCGTCTGACGCCGTCACGGCGCTCGGCGGGGTTGCCGATTCGGGACTGTCCTGAGCCTCCCGTCGGATTCTTCCGGACCGGCCCGGGATCCTTCGCCGGAACCTCCGTCACCCGCGGCGGGCCGGCCGCCTCCCTCGACAGGCCGGCCGCGGAGAGCGAGTGTCCCGACGCCTGGTCAGGAAGAGGAAGCGGCGAAGGCCTCCTCGGGGGCGTCGTCGAGGACGAATCCGTTGTCGAGCCGGACGCGGACGGTGACGCGGAGCATCTGCCGCTGGTAGGCGACCCACTGCTCCTCCAAGGCCCCCACCTGCTCCTCCACGTGCTTTCTGCTCGCCGGAGGCATCTGGTGGCCGAAGTCGTCGAGGAGCGACGTGAGGCGCTGGTACTCGCGGACCTCGTGGCTCTCCCGGGGGTGATGCTCGTCCACGCGCTCGACGGTGCCCTCGATGCCTGCCGCCAGGGCCAGAGAGGCGGCGAAGGCGCCCGTCTCCTCCTGGTGCTCCCCGGCCGGGGTCACCGACCCGGCCAACCGCAGCTCCGCCGCCAGCCGCACCCGTTGGCCCACGTTCAGCGTCATCGATCCCTCGTCATCCTCGTCGGTCACCGGCGATCCGGTACACGGGGCGTGGCCAGGCGTACCGGAGAAGGCAGGATCATCCCACCCTCGGTGACTCCACCGGTCTCATCCCGCTCCCGGCTGCCGCGCCCGGCGCCGAGCCCGCCTTGCCCGGGAGGGATCTCGGGTCGCACCGTCCGGCATCCCGCCCGGGTCGTGTGCCGTCCGGCGTCCCGCTCAGGTCGTGTCGAGGTCGGCGCGGAACAGGTGGTGGTCCGAGTGCGAGGTCGGATACACGCGCTGCGCGAGGGGGGTGACACCTCGTAGGAAGATGTAGTCGAACTTGCTCTGCCAGTCGGTGGTCGGGCGGCAGTCGCCGGTGTGCCCGGCACGGCACTCGGGGTCCGCGTCGGTGGCCAGCGCCCACATCCTGGTGAGTTCGGCGGCGTCCGGCACGGCGTTGAAGTCGCCGAGCACGATCGCGCGCTCGTACGGGGCGACGGCCGCGGCGAGCACGCGGGTCTGATCCGCGCGGACCGTCTCCTGACGGCGTTCGGCGAGGTGCGTGTTGAAGACCCGGACGGGCCGGCCGCCCACCGTGGTGGTGACCGCCATGTATCCGCGGTCCTCGGACCCGCCGTCGGGATATTCCGGACTGACCACGTCCGTCATCGGGGCCGCCGAGAGGATCGCCTCTCCGTAGCCGCCCGGACTCCACGGCGCTCCCCCGCACCGTCCCCAACTCCGGAGAACCACGCCGTACTCGACGTGGTAGACCAGCCCGTGGAGCCGCTCCAGATAGTCCCGGATGCTCTCGACGTCACGTGTGCACGCTTCTTGCAGAGCGATGACCTGGGGCGCCTGAGCCGCGATGTCCGCCGCGCGGTCGGCGTTGTCCTCCTTGCAGGGATTGCAGATGTTCCACGTCATGACCCGGTTCGCCACGACGTCCTTGACGGCTTGGGCGGGCCGCGCCCCCGTGGTGGGGCCACCGCTCGGCGCTCTGGACCCCACGATCACGAGGCAGGCCACGATCAGGGCACCCGTGAGCACACGCTTGCCCTTACCGAGCACCATCGCCTCCTCGAAGTGGATGCCCGTGGCATCCGGCGTCCGCACCCACGCCGGCGCTCGGCCGGGACGGCCGCCGGCCCGCCCGCACGGCTCAGCCCGCCGCGGGTGAGTTGAGGCGCTCGCGGTAAGCGCGGTTCACGGCCATCAACTCGTCGAGGGCGTCGCGGGTGTGGACGAGGTCGGCGATGTGCTCGGAGAGCCGTTCACGCTCCTCGGCCATCCGGATCAGCGCGGCGTCGGCGTTCTCCTCGCTGGGCGAGTCGACGCACGGCAGCAGTTCGGCGATGGTCCGGCTGGACAGCCCGGCCGTGTACATCCGTTGGAGGAACGTGACCCGCTCGACATGGTCCCGCGTGTAGTGCCGCTGCCCGCTGGCACTGCGCACGCTGGCCAGCAAACCCTGTTCCTCGTAGTAGCGCAGGGACCGGACGCTGACCCCGGCCAGTGCCGCGAGCTCCCCGATACGCATACCGTCCCGCCTTCCCCGCTGTGATCCGGAGCACAACCCTTGCCTCTGACGTCAATGTCAGGTTTTAGCGTAGCCGACGTGCCCGGCCTCCGGGCGACGGATCACGAAGGAGACATGACGTGACGACCCTCTTCACCGGCTACCGGCTCGGCGATCTGGCGCTGCCCAACCGGGTGGTGATGGCCCCGATGAGTCGGGTCCGCGCCGCAGCGGGCGGTCTGGCGACGCCGTCGATGGCGCGTTACTACGCCCAGCGCGCCACCGCCGGACTGATCGTCAGCGAGGGCGTGCAGCCGAGCCTGATCGGCCAGTCCAACCCCGGCACCCCAGGGCTGCACACCGACGACCAGGTGGAGTCCTGGCGCCAGGTGACCGACGCGGTGCACGTCAACGGCGGGCGGATCTTCGCCCAGATCATGCACGGCGGACGGGTGTCGCATCCCGACACCACCGGCATGCGGCCCGTCGGGCCGTCCGCCGTCGCGGCCGTCGGCGAGGTGTTCACGCCCACCGGTCCGCAGCCCGTGCCGGTTCCCCGTGCCCTGGGCACCGCCGAGGTGCCCGAGCACGTCCGCTCCTACGCGCAGGCCGCGCGCCGTGCCGTCGACGCCGGTTTCGACGGGGTGGAACTGCACGGCGCCAACGGCTACCTGATCTCGCAGTTCCTGTCGGCCAACGCCAACCTGCGCACGGACCGTTACGGCGGTTCGGTGACCAACCGGATCCGGTTCGCCGTGGAGGCGGTCACCGCGACCGTCGAGGCCGTCGGCGCGGACCGGACCGGGATCCGGCTCTCTCCGGGCGGCCCCTTCTGGGGCATCGAGGAGACCGAGGTCGCCGAGCACTACACCGCGCTCCTCGGCGAGTTGGCCCGGCTCGACCTGGCCTACGTGCATCTCGAGGCCACGGCCGACGAGGAGACGCTGCTCGGGCTGCGCAAGGCCTGGCCGGGAACGCTGGTCATGAACCCGGTGCTGCCGCTGGGTCCCAAGCAGACCGGCCGAGGCGAAGCGGACCACTGGCTGGGCCTCGGCGCCGACCTCATCAGTTTCGGCCGCGCCTTCATCGCCAACCCCGACCTGGTGGAGCGACTGCGCACGGGCCTGCCCATCGCTCCGGCCGACGAGGCGACGTACTTCCAGGGCGGCGACAACGGCTACCTCACCTACTCGGCCTACCAGCACACGCAGTGACACCGGAGCGGCGGCGTCGGCGGGGGGCTTGAGACGGGCAGGCGCGGGACGGGAAGGTACGGCCTTCGCCCGCGGTCGGTCGGCAGAGGCGGGCCGGGGTGGCTCCGTGTGGGTGAAATCGGGGTGCTGCCCGTGCCCGTACGCGGACGGCGCCGGAAGGGGTCGGCATCGTGGCCCACGGCCCGGCCCATCCGTCGTCCAGGAGGACCCATGCTCGGCACCGACTTCGTCACCGGCTCACCCAACTGGCTGGACCTCGGCAGCCCCGACACCGACGCAGCCGCCGCGTTCTACGGCGCGGTCCTGGGCTGGCAGTTCGAGTCCGCCGGGCCCGAGGCCGGCGGGTACGGCTTCTTCCGGATCGGCGACAAGACCGTCGCCGCCCTCGGGCCGCTCACCGAGGAAGGGGCAAGGTCTGCCTGGATGGTCCACTTCAAAACGGAGGACATCCAGGGAACCGTGTCGGCCGTCACGGCCGGCGGCGGACGGGTGCGGTCGGAGCCCATGGACGTCATGGGCGAGGGCTGGCTGGCCCAGGCCACCGACCCGCAAGGCGCCGACTTCGCGCTCTGGCAGCCCGGCAGGACCACCGGACTGGGCCTCACGTCCGCGCCGGGCGCGCTGCTCTGGGTCGAGCTCCACGTGCCGGACCCCGTCGCGGGCATCTCCTTCTACCAGGATCTCTTCGGCTGGCGCAGCCAGGAGATGCCGGCGCCCGGCATGACGTACCGGGTGCTGAGCGTCAAGGACGGCGACCAGCAGGCCGCCTCCTTCGGGGGTGCGGCGCCGATGGGTGACGGCGCGGGCGGTGGAGTCGAGCAGCCCCGATGGGTGCCGTATTTCCACGCGACGGACGTCGACGCCGTGCTCACCGTGGCCACGGCGAAGGGCGGGTCCGTGCTGATGCCGGCGGCGGACGTCCCCGACGTCGGCCGGATCTCCTGGCTCGCGGACCCCTTCGGCGCGGTGTTCGCGCTGTTGAAGCCCGACCCGCAGATGTGACGAAGCGGCCCGGCTCCGCCGCCGTCCGTCCCCATGCCCCGGCGCCGCTCACCGCCGGGGGCATGAGGGCGGCCGGGAATCGGGGCGCCCCCAGGTCTATTCGCCGTCTTCGAGGACGGCGTCGCCGCCCTTGATGTGGCGGGCGGGGTTGAGGCCCTGTTCCATCAGGTCGACCGCCCACAGCATCGTCTGGACGCCCTCGAGCTTGGCCAGGCCCGGCGTGGGTCCGAGACGGAAGCCGCCCGGCTGGGGCTTGCCCGAGGCCGCGTAGGGCAGGAAGGCCAGCGGGCTCGGGCCCGGCGAGGGGTAGACGACGCAGTCGGAGAGCACGGCGAGCGGGTACAGCCCCGTCATCCTGGCCATGTTGGTGAGCTTGCGGTGCATGTTGACCCGGGCCTTGGAGATGACGGCGGCGCGGATGTCGGGGCGCCAGGTCGGCCGCCCCAGGGCCGGCCATCGTTCCCCGTCGCGATAGCGGGCGCCCTGGGGGCGCTCGCGCAGCTTGCCCACTCCGCCCTTCACGGTCGCCTTGATGGCGGTGAGGACGGCGGCCATGGCCGGGTCGGCGTGCTTGTGGTGTTCCATCGCGGCGAGGAACTCGGTGTCGGTGAGGTCGCGGGTGACGCCGAGGTCGGCGAGGGTGTCGACGTACGCCGTCTTGAGGCGGTCGTGCCAGGGGTCCAGGTACGCGCCGGTCTCGCGGCGCAGGTACGCCTCGATCGGGGCGACGTTGTAGCCGAGTTCCTGGGCGTAGGCGACGGTGTGGGTCTGGTACCAGGCCGGCCCGGTCGGGCGGGCGCCGTCCGGGGTGAACGGGCTGGGCAGACGCGGGTCGAGCTCGATGCGGGAGAGGTCGACCAGCCAGGAGCCGGGGATCTTCGGGTTGAACGTGGGGGCGTGGAAGTGGTCGGGCGCGGACAGGCCGACGACCAGGCGGGCCGCGGCGGCGAGGAACGCGGTGTTGAGGTCCAGGCCGACCGCGTGCGGCAGCGTGCACTCCTCGTCGGTGAGCAGGTCGACGTCGCGCACCCACTGGTACGCCTCCTCGTTCAGGAAGCCGCCGGCCCAGCCGGAGTTCACGACGACCGGGTGCTCCTGCGTGGCTTCCGGCGGGGCCGGGTCGACCGGCTCCGTCCCGAGACTGCCGGGGTTGTGGCCGGACACCCAGTTTCCGGTGGACGGGTCCTGCACGGCCCGCGTGGGCGGGCGCAGCGCCGTCATCAGTTCGAGTCCGGAGACGGCCGTGGAGCCGCGCGGGGTGATGACGCGCCGGGCGTAGATGCCGAGGACGCGGGCGATGTCGGCCGGCTCCATGTCCGCGACGCCGGGCCAGGACCGTTCGTCGAGGGCGCCCCAGGACAGCACCGCCAGCTGCACGCACTGCCGGTGCCCGGCCTGTGCCTTGCGGTAGACGCGGGCCCACGGACCGAATCCGCGCTGCGTGAGCTGCCACTTCGCCTTCGCCACCTGTCTGACGACGGGGTGGGACTCGGGCAGGCGCAGGGAACGGCGCTGCTCGTGGCCCTCGAGCCGCTCCGGCAGCCCGAGCCGCACCGCGGCCGCGGCGGTCAGCACGATGAGCGGGTCGGAGTCCTTGCCGTGCCGGTGCAGTTTCGCCGCTCCGAGGCCGGCCTCCTTCAGCGTCCACTCCACCAGCTCCGGAACCGTGCGCGCGGGACAGTCCAGCACGATCCCGTCGACCCCGTAGGCGGAGCCGTCGCCGTCCAGCACGGCGAGCGGACCGTGCGGGAACCGGGGATCGGCCGTCGCGAGCGCCGCGGTCTTCCCGACGGCCGGGCGCCGCGACGCCGCCGGCCGTTCGGCGACAGCCGGAACGGCGGAAGCGGGGGGAACGGGGCGAGCGGTGGGGGCGGGGGAGGCTGTCGCGGCAACGGCAGCGGCCTCCGTCACCGTGGGCTCCGGGACGGCCGGGCGGGTGAAGGTGGCCGGCGGTTCGGACTGTGGTGCGGCGGCCGGGGTCGCCGCGACGGGGGCGGCGTGCGGGGCGGCGGGAGCGGCAGGGGCGGCGTGCGGGGGATGCTTCACCGCCCACCCGTCCAGCAGCCGTCGATACGCCGACAGCCGTGGCTCCTTCGGCTCGCTGCGGCCGTTCTCCCAGTTCTTCACCGACTGCGTCGTCGTCTTCAGCGCAGCCGCGAGACGTGCCTGGGTGATGCCGGCGGCCTCACGCAGCCGGGCACGCTCCGGCGGAGGCGGCAGGTGCGGCTCTTCCTGAAGGAGCGCGTCCACGCTCGCGAACAGCTCTTCCTGAGATGCCATACCCCCAACCTAACAAAACTTAGCCTCGGATTGATCCCTACTTGTAACCTCCGCAGGCCTCCGGGCTGTCGGCGTAAGCATCTCCCGCAGCGCACCAGCTGTGACGTGGCTCATATCAGCGACGCGTCACGTCCGGGGCGGGTCGCTTGTCCCATGGGCGCCACCGGCACCGGAGCCGGTGCCCGACCTCGGGAGATCCAGATGAGCAACGACCATCACGTCGTCGTCCTCGGCGCCGGCTACACGGGCATGTTCAGCGCCGTCCGGCTGGCCCGCCGCACCCGCCGGACCGGGGTGAGGATCACCCTGGTCAACCCTTCGAGCCGGTTCGTCGAGCGGCTGCGGATGCACCAGATCGCTGCCGGGCAGGAGCTGGCCGACCACCGGATTCCCGACCTGCTCGCCGGGACCGGCGTCACGTTCGTCCAGGGCACCGTCACCGCCCTCGCCCCTGAGGCCCGGCAGATCACCGTCGACGGCGCCGAGACCCTCGGGTATGACACGCTCGTCTACGCGCTCGGCAGCTCCACCGACACCGGCAGGGTCCCCGGCGTCGACGCCCACGCGTTCACCCTCGACAGTCCGCGGAGCGCCGGCCGGTTTGCCGCGCGACTCACCGAGGTCGCCGCGTCCGGCGGCGTGGTCACCGTCTGCGGCGGCGGTCTGACCGGCATCGAGGCGGCCACCGAGATCGCCGAGAGCCACCCGGGCCTGGACGTCACGCTGGTCAGCCTGGACGAGCCCGGCGGCATGATGGGCACCAAGGCCCGCGCCTACCTGTACCGCGCCCTGGACCGCCTCGGCGTCACTCTCGAGACCGGCGCCCGGGTCGCCAAGGTGCTCCCCGACGCCGTCGCGCTGGCCGACGGCCGGGGCGTCCGCTCCGACGCCTGCCTGTGGACCGCCGGCGTCAAGGTGTCGCCGCTCGCCGCCGACGCCGGGATCGCCACGGACGACCGCGGCCTCGTCCTGGTGGACGCCACACTGCGCTCGGTGTCACACCCGGAGATACACGCCATCGGCGACGCCGCCGCCGTCCGCCTGGCCTGGGGGCGGATCCACGGCACCTGCCAGAGCGGTCTGCCCACCGCCCAGTACACCGCCGACACCATCGCGCGGCTCGTGCGCGGCAAGGCCGTCAAGCCGTTCCGCTTCGGCTACTTCCACCAGCCGGTCAGCCTCGGCCGCCGCGACGCGGTCATCCAGTTCACCAAGGCCGACGACACCCCCCGCCGCACGCACCTCACAGGCCGGAGCGCCGTCGCGTACAAGGAGATGGTCAGCGGCAGCCCGCTCACGACCTACCGGCTGAGCAAGCACATGAACGTCACCACCATCGTCTCCAGGGGCGTCCGCGCCACCCGCGAGCGCGCGGCATGACGGGCGCCGGCTTCGGGCGCCGTCATGCCACGCGCCGTGATCCCGGCCTTGCCACCCGGGTCACGGCGCTGGCAGCCTGAGCCGGTGATCGATGCCAGGGCCGAGCAGGACCCGTACAGCGAACACCGCAGGCTGCTGTTCGCCACCGCCTACCGCATGCTCGGCAGCGTCACCGACGCCGAGGACGTCCTCCAGGACGCCTGGCTGAGCTGGAGCGGCGTGGACCGCGACACGATCCGCCACCCCAAGGCCTATCTGGTGCGCACGGTCACGAACCTCTCGCTGAACCGCCTCACCTCCGCGCGGGCCACGCGCGAGACCTACGTCGGCCCATGGCTCCCCGAGCCCCTGCTCACCTCTCCCGACGTCGCCGCGGAGACCGAACTGGCCGACACCATCTCCACCGCGATGATGGTCGTCCTGGAAACCCTCAGCCCCGTCGAACGCGCCGTCTTCCTGCTCCGCGAGGTCTTCGGCTACTCGCACGCGGAGATCGCCGGGACGCTCGACCGCCCCGAGCCGACGGTCCGCCAGATCGCCCACCGCGCCCGCGGGCACGTACAGGCCCGCCGACACCGCTTCGACGCCGACCAGGCCCAGCGCCGGCAGGTCACCGCCCAGTTCATGAAGGCCTGCGCGGGTGGCGACCTGAACGCCGTCATGGAGCTGCTCGCCCCCGAGGTCACCGCCTGGTCCGACGGCGGCGGCAAGGTCACCGCCGCCCGCCGCCCGCTCCATGGCGTGGACTCTGTCGCGCGCTGGATCGTGGGATTCATGGCCAAGCCCGAACTGGCCGCCCTGACCATGGAACCGGCCGTCATCAACGGTGAGCTCGGCGTGCTGGCCGCCATCGGCGGCGACACCGTCGGCGCCGTCTCGTTCGACCTCGTCGACGGCCGCATCCAGAACCTGCGCTTCCAGGTCAACCCCGACAAGCTCGGCGGCCTGACCCCCGACAACAGCCTGGCGCTTCCCTGACGGGTCCACCCCGGAGCGACGGTCGGCCGCGCCCTCGCTCCCGCCCTGGTGGATCGGCCGGGCAGGGGCTCAGCGTCGGGCCGCGGTGTTGTCGCGGATGGCTGCCGCTATCTCGAGCAGGGCGTAGGCGATGGCCGCCAGTCCTTCGCCGATGGCGTCGGTCTGCTTGCCCTCACCCTCCTGCATCGCGGCGATGTCGGCGTTCTGTTCCGCGTAGCTCGCGTAGTCGGACATGTCGGGCACGGTGTGGACCTCCCTGGTCGCGGTCTGGCGGCGCCTCCGACGGCCTCACGCGGGCGGGCACATCCCGAGGGTGCCGCGGCGATGTCCGGCGCCCGGTGTCAGAGATGGAAGATTTCGACGAAACGGTCGAGGAGGGCGGGCGGTCCCTCGATGCGGACACGGCCTTCGGCCACCGCATCGGCGGGCGCCAGGGAGCCGCGCATGATGTCGAGGACGGGTCGGCCGGCCTGGCCCTCGATGACCAGGTCGGGGTCGGGGTGGGAGCCGGTCTCGACGGTGAGCCGGCCGGCCTCGATGGACAGGCTGAAGGTGGCGTCGCTCATGCGCACCTCGTAGCCGATGGCGGCTCCGCAGGTCGCTTCGGGGTGAAACGCGGTGTGGAAGGACAGGGCCCGGCTGTCGGTGGTCGCGATCTCACCGGTGCGGGGCTCGGTCATGGTCTGGGCGCCCCATCGGCCCAGGGCGATCACGGCGGGCTGGAGTTCGCGGCCGTAGTCGGTCAGTTCGTAGACGACGCCGCGGTCGGGGTGGGGCAGTGCGCGGCGGGCGACGACGCCGTGCGCCTCGAGCTGCTTCAGACGCGTCGCGAGCATGTTGGTGGGGATGTTCGGCAGGCCGTTGCGGAGGTCGGTGTAGCGCTTCGGGCCGACCAGGAGGTCGCGGACGATGAGGAGTGTCCAGCGCTCGCCGACCATCTCCATCGCGCGGGCCAGGCCGCAGAACTGTCCGTACTCCTTCACCGTCATGTGTCGCATTCTAGTGCATACATTGATCTGTGAACCTCACTTGCATTTTACAAGTAGACTTCACTCTGGTTAGCTGGTGTGCCTGACACGTACCGACAGAGGGTGGGAGAGGACATGTCCTTTCAGGCGTACCTGGACAAGATCGAGGAAAAGACCGGCCTGACGCCGCGTCAGTTCATCGCGCTCGCGCAGGAGCGCGGCTACGACGACCCGGGCACGAAGGCCGGCACCGTCCTGGAGTGGCTCAAAGAGGACTACGACCTGGGCCGGGGACACGGCATGGCGCTCGTGCACGTCATCAAGAACGGCCCGAAGATCTCCGCGAAGCACGTCGGGACGGACGGATCGCACAGCGACGAGTCCGACACGCTCTGGCTGGACGGCAAGGCGAACCGGCCCTGACCCACAAGTCCGTGTCCCTGTTCCGCCCGGATCGGGGACGACGCGGGACATGACCGCCGCCTCACCCGAGGCGGCGGTCTTCGCGTTGCGGGCCCCAAGGCGGCCCGGGCGGGGACACCGGCTGCCGGTGCTCCCTGCCCCTCCCCCACGCGCGCGGCGACCGCGTCATCCCTCGGAGTTCGCCCGCTGGACGAGGACCAGCAGGGCCGCGCAGACCACGCTGAGCGCGGCCAGGACGGTCTCGGCGCCCATGGCCTCGGTGTAGCGCAACGCCCGCGCCGGCGACGCGGGGTAGAGGAAGACGCCGGCGACGGCGATCCCGGTGGCGGCGCCCAGCTGCTGGGCGGTGGCCAGGACGCCGGCTCCCGCCCCGGCGTCCTGGGGCGGCACCTGGGCGAGGACCGTGCCGGTGAGCAGGGGAACCATCATTCCGTTGCCGAGGCCGTACGTCGCGAAGGCCGCCATGAGGGCGACGACGACCGTGTCCCGGGTGCCCAGGGCCACGGCGGCGAGAGCCCCGGCCAGGCCCACGGCGGTCAGCGCGGCGGCGACGACGAGCACCGTGCGGCCGTAGCGGGTCTGCAGAACGGGACCGACGCGCGCTCCGACGGCGATGGCGACGGCCGCCGGGGTGAAGACCAGCCCGGCGGCCGCCGAGCTCATACGGGCCTCGTCCTGGAGGTAGAGGCCGAGAAGGACGGCGAACGGCACGCTCGCCATGTAGAGCAGGAAATTCAGCAGGACGCCCAGGCTGAAAACGCGGCCGCGGAAGAACCGCATGGGCACGAGCACGACTCGGTCCGTCCGTCCCCGCCGGATCTCGTGCCGGACGAACACGGCGAGGACCAGCAGGCCGGCGGCGAGCAGGGTCACTCCCGTGGGCAGGAAACTCCATTCCCGAACGGCCGCGAGAGGGAGCAGGAGCAGGGCGAAGCCGAAGGCGCTCAGAGCCATTCCGGCCCCGTCGACCGCCCGTCCGGTGCGGCCGGCGTGATCGGCCGGCATGGTCCGGGCGACCGCGACGTAGGCGAACACACACAGCGGGACGGCGACGAGGAACACGGGGCGCCACGCCAGGTCCAGGAGATTCCAGGCGGGAATCGCGCCGCCGAATATCTGTCCGCAGACCATGCCCAGGCTCATCGAAACCCCGTACCAGGACAGGGCCTTGGCTCGCTCGGAGGGCGGGAACTGCACCCGGATGAGGGCCAGGACCTGAGGCTGGAGCACGGCCGCGGAGGCGCCCTGGGCGAGGCGGGCGGCGATCAGGGCCGCCGGCGACCAGGCCACCGCGCACGCCAGCGACGTCACCGCGAACAGGACCAGGCCCAGGCGGTACATCCGGCGGCGGCCCAGAAGGTCACCCAGTCGTCCGCCCGTGATCAGACCGAGTCCGTAGACCAGGCCGTAGCCGCCGACGACCGCCTGGAATGCGAAGGGGGAGAGCTTGAACGACTCGTTGATCGAGGGGGCGGCGAGGTTGACGCAGAACTGGTCGAACAGGGAGAGGAAGGGACCGACGGCCAGGACGAAGAGCGCGTGCCACCGGCGGGGGTTCAGTGTCCCGTTCGCCTCCGTGGAAGGGGCGGGCGTCGAGGCCGGTGTCTGTGTGCCGTCGGCGGTGTGGGCGGCGAGAACCGTAGTGCCTGGTTTCACAGAAGTCGTCTCCTCACGAGGCCGGCCGGGCCACCGATTCCGCACCCGTTCGGTGCGGCAGCGGTTCATCCAACGCGCCAAGAGCCGTGCTCACCACCGGACTTGGCGAAGTCTTCGCGATGGCCGGTATTCGCGGCGGCTTGTGCAACTCCGCATGGACACCGTTCGGCGCGCGCCAACATCCTGCCGATGGCGGCACCCCCAGTCAGGAAGGCTGTGCCATGGAGAGCCATCGCCCGACGCCCCCGCTGCTCGTCGGCGAGGAGAGCGACCGGCAAGGTGAGGTCCGGTCGTTGCTGCTGCGTGTCCTTGATCGTTCGGCGCGTCCCGATCCGTATCCGCTGTTCAACCGGATACGGGAAGCCGGGCCGTTGTGGTGGGACGGGGAAACCGTCGTCTTCTCCTCGTTCCGCCACTGCGCGGCCGTCCTCGGACATCCCGGTGCCGTCGCCCCCTCCGCCGGCTGCCCCGTCGGCTCCGGCGAACAGCCACAGGTGCTCGCCATGTCCGCGACGGGCTCGCCGGAGCACGCGAGGCTGCGCCGGCTGGTGACCCGGGCGCTGACGCCCGCGCGGGTGCGCGGGCTCGTCCCCTTCGTGCGCTCCCTCGTCGACGACGCGCTCGACGGAGTGGCCGCGCGCGGGCGGCTCGAAGTGGTCACGGATCTGGCGTATCCGCTGCCGACGGCCGTCATCTGCCGGCTGCTGGGCATCGCGCCGGAACACGCGCCCCGGCTGCACAAGCAGGTTCTGCTGCTCTCCCCCGCGCTGGACCCGCATCCGCTGCTGACCGGTGACGCGCTGCCCGCGGCGGACGCCGGCCGGCCGGCGCAGGACGAACTGACCGACTTCCTCGACGAGTTCGTGCGCTCCCACGGCGCGGAGCCCGGCGAGGGCGCGCTGTCGGCCCTGATGGCCGCCGCGACGGACGAGCCGTCGGCGGCGGACGGGCCGTCCGCGGCGGCGGACGTGGCCGCGGCCTGCCGTCACCTGCTCGTCGCGGGGCACGAGACGACCGTGGATCTCGTCTCCAACGGGATCATCGCCCTGCTCCGGGCGCCTCACGAGGTGGAGGCGTTGCGGCGGGACGCCGGATACGCGGGCCAGGTCGTGGAGGAGGTCCTGCGCCTGGACCCGCCCGTCCAGTTGGTCCACCGGCGTGCCGCCGCCGACCTCGACGTCTGCGGCACACGGGTGCCGGCCGGCACCACCGTGCTGTTGCTCCTGGCGTCCGCCCACCGGGATCCCGAGACGCGGGACACTCCCGACGTCTTCTCGCCCGGCGGGGCCCCGGCGGTGCACGCCGCCTTCGGACTGGGTCCGCACGCGTGTCCCGGAGAGCCGCTGGGCCGGCTGATCGCCGAGGCGGTCCTCGCCCGGTTCGCCCAGCGGGTCACGGGCGCCCGGTTCGCGACCGGGACCCCGACCTACCGACCGAACGTCACCCTGCGCGGTCTGCGGGCGCTGTGGGTCGATGCCGACGGCTTCGGCGACCGCGCCCTGCCGTGGTCGCCTCCGTGACGCACCAGCCGCTTCGCCTCGCAGCGCTCACCCCCTTGCCCTTGGGAGCTCACTCGTGACAGTCCTTCACACCGGCTCACGTACACAGACACTGGACTGCGTGGTCGAGACACCCGGCGAAGACGGCCGGGACGTCCTGGCCGGCCGCAACGTCCTGGCCCGCATCGCGTACGGCCACCACGGCGGACGGCCGACTCTGTACCGGGGGTCGCCCCGGCTCGACGTGCACATGGTCGCCCAGGACGCCACGCCGTTCACCGAGGTGTGGGTCACCGACCGTCCCGTGCGCTGCGGCCTGCAGGACAACCTCGTGTACGCGGAGGACGGTCAGCACTTCTTCTGCGCGGTGCGCGTCGCGCCGAGCGGTGTGTACCGCGACGCCGTGCACACCGCCTACGGCACCGCCTTCCGGCTGGCCGCGCAGCGGGGGTACACGGAGCTGTTCCGGATGTGGAACCTCGTCGGTGACATCACGGGCGACAACGCCGAGGGCACCGAGATCTACCAGGACTTCTGCACCGGCCGGGCCCGGGCCTTCGACGACTGGAGCGACCACTTCGACGGTCTGCCCGCGGCGACCGGCATCGGTTCGCTGGGGGCGGGTGTCGACCTGTACTTCCTGGCCTGCCGTCCCGGGCGCGCCACCCATGTGGAGAACCCGCGCCAGACTCCGGCGTACCGGTACCCCGACCGGTACGGGGCAGCCCCGCCGAGCTTCGCCCGCGCCACCCATCTGACGTCCGACGGCTACGGGCCCAGCACCCTGTACGTCTCGGGCACGGCCAGCATCCTCGGTGACGACACCGTGCATCCCGGCGACGTCGAGCGGCAGCTGGACGTCGCCCTCGCGAACATCGAGACGCTGGTGAGCCGGGAGAACCTGCGCGAGCACGGGCTCGACGACGGGTACGCACTGGCGGCACTGGACTGCGTCAAGGTGTACGTCCGCGACGCCGAGCACCTGCCGGCGGTGCGGGCCGCGTGTGCCGGGGTCTTCTCCGACGACGCGGACGTCGCCTTCTTCAACGTCGGCATCTGCCGGCCGGACCTGCTGGTCGAGATCGAAGGGATCTGCCGATGACGACGGCACCGCCGCGCGCCCGGGACGGCGTGCTCGCACCGGCTTCCGTGGCCGATGTCCCCAGCGGCAATCTGGCCGAGCTGCTGGAGGCGTCCGCGCGGGCCCACGGCCGGCTGGACCGCACCGCCTACATCGACGACGGGGTCGAGCACTCCTTCGGCGCGGTGTACGAGGGCGCGGGCCGGGCGGCGGCGGCGTTCGCGGAGCGTGGTCTCGGCCTCGGCTCGCGGATTCTCATCGCCCTGCCCGACGGCATCGACTTCGTCCGGGCGTTCCTCGGCGCGCTGCGCATCGGAGCCGTGGCGATCCCCGTCAACTCCATGTTCCACCCGGACGAGATGCGACGCGCCGGGCGCACCGCCGAGCCCGCCGCCGTGGTCGCCTCGCCCGAGTTCGAGGGCCTGTTCGCCGCGCCGGTGCTGACCCCCGAGCAGCTGCTGGACGGCGCGGGTGCGGTGCCGCCGTACGCGCGGTGCGCCCCGCAGACTCCGGCCTTCGCCGCGTTCACGTCCGGGACGACCGGGGGGCCCAAGCTCTGCTTCCACACGCACGCCGACGCGGAGATCCTCGACCGGGCGGCGGGGAAGGCCGTCGGGGTCACCGAGGACGACGTCTGCTACTCGGTGCCCCGGATGAACTTCGCCTACGGGCTGGGCAATTCGCTGTTCTTCCCGCTGCTGCGGGGCGCTGTCACCGTCCTGACCGCACGACGGCTGGCTCCGGCCGACTGCCTCGCGCTGCTCGCGCGGCACGGCGTGAGCGTCTACTACAGCCAGCCGACCTTCTTCGCGCACATGCTCGGTCGTCCCGAGGCGGCCGGCGTGCTCGGCCGGCTGCGGACCGCGGTGGTCGCCGGGGAGGTGCTCCCGCAGGCCCTGGAGCGCAGGCTGCGACAGATCCTCGGGAAGCGGCTGCTGAACGTGTACGGGACGACCGAGATCGGGCACGCCCTGCTGGCCAACGGCGGCGACGACTACCGGGAGTTCACGCTCGGCAGGGTGCTGGCGCCGTACCGGCTGCGGGTCGTCGACGAAGCGGGGCAGCCGGTGGCCTGCGGTGTCGAGGGCCGGCTCGAGCTGGCCGGGCCGACCATCGGTCCGGGGGTCGCGCACGGCGGTGACGCTCCGCTGCGGCTGGCCCCGCAGGACTGGTACGCCACCAGCGACGCCGCGACGGTCGATGCCGACGGGTTCGTCCGGGTGCACGGACGCCTCGACGACGTGGAGATCGTCGGCGGCATCAACGTGCATCCCACCGAGATCGAGGACCGTCTCATGGAGCACCCCCTGGTGAAGGAGGCCGCGGTGTGCGCGGTGCGGCGCGACAGCGGGGTCTCGGTCCTGCGCGCCTTCGTCGTCCTCGGGGCAGACGTCGACGACGCGTGCGCGCGCGGGCTGCGCGAGGAACTGCTCGACACCGCCCGCAAGACGCTGACCTGGTACAAGGTCCCCGAGGACGTCGTCTTCGTCCCGGCTCTGCCCCGCAATCACACCGGAAAGCTGATCCGCCGCGCGGTGCGCGCGCAGGCGGCCGACGGTCTTCTCCGGCCGTGACCCCCGACCCGTCCGCCGGCGTCGAGTCCGGCTTCGTACACCTGGAGTGAGAGCGTTGACAACAGCTGATACCGCCACCGCCACCGTCGCCTTCGACGGCGAGAGCCTCACCCTGGACGCGGTGAGCCGGGTCGCGGAGATGGGGGCGCCGGTGGAGGTGTGTCCCCGTGCCGTGGCCAAGGCGCTGAAGAGCCGCGCGATGCTCGAGGACCTCGCCGAGAAGAACATCCCCATCTACGGCGTGACCACGGGTTACGGCGAGATGATCTATATGCAGATCGACAAGTCGAAAGAGGTCGAGCTGCAGACCAACCTGGTGCGCAGTCACAGCGCCGGCGTGGGACCGCTGTTCGCCGAGGACGAGGCCCGGGCCGTGGTGGCCGCGCGGCTGAACACGCTCGCCAAGGGTCACTCCGCCGTCCGGCCCGAGATCCTCGAGCGTCTGGCGCTGTATCTGAACGAGGGCATCACCCCGGCGATACCGGAGATCGGGTCGTTGGGCGCCAGCGGTGACCTCGTTCCGCTGGCCCATCTCGCCGGGACGCTCATCGGCGAGGGCCAGGTGCTGCGCGACGGCAAACGGCAGGAGACGGGCAAGGTGCTCCGGGAGAGGGGCATCACGCCGCTCCAGCTGCGTTTCAAGGAGGGCCTGGCGCTGATCAACGGGACCTCCGCCATGACGGGCCTGGGCTCGCTGGTGGTGGAGCGGGCTGTCACGCAGGTCCGTCAGGCGGAGATGGTCTCGGCGCTCCTCAACGACGTCCTGCGGGGGTCCACGAGCCCGTTCCTGGCCGAGGGCCACGACATCGCCCGGCCGCACCGGGGGCAGATCGACTCCGCGGCCAACATGCGCACCCTGCTCGCCGGCAGCCGCCTGGCCATGGACCACGCGGACCTGCGCCGTGAGCTGGAGAAGGTCAGGGAGGGCGGCGGTGACGTCCAGCGCACGGAGGTGTACCTGCAGAAGGCGTACACCCTGCGGGCCGTCCCGCAGATCCTCGGCGCGGTCCGCGACACCCTTGGGCACGCTCGGGAGAAGCTGGAGACCGAGCTCAACTCCGCCAACGACAACCCGCTGTTCTTCGAGGGCGAGGAGATCTTCCACGGGGCGAACTTCCACGGCCAGCCGATCGCGTTCGTCATGGACTTCGTGACCATCGCGCTGACCCAGCTCGGGGTGCTCGCCGAGCGGCAGGTCAACAGGCTGCTCAACCGGCACCTGAGTTACGGCCTGCCGGAGTTCCTCGTCGCCGCCGAACCGGGTCTGCACTGCGGTTTCGCCGGCGCGAACTACCCGGCGACGGCCCTGGTCGCGGAGAACCGGACCATCGGCCCCGCCAGCACGCAGAGCGTCCCGTCCAACGGCGACAACCAGGACGTCGTCAGCATGGGTCTGATCGCGGCCCGCAACGCGCGGCGCGTCCTGCAGAACAACAACCACATCCTCGCCGTCGAGTTCCTCGCCGCCGCACAGGCCGTGGACGTCTCGCGGCGGTTCGAGGACCTGAGCCCGGCGAGCAAGGCCACGTACACCGCGGTGCGGTCCCTGGTGCCCACCCTGGGCGTGGACCGCTACATGGCCGACGACATAGAGCTCATCGCCGCGGCGCTCTCCCGGGGCGAGTTCATGCGGTCCCTGGTCCACCAGGAGGGCATCGAACTGCGCTGACCCGGCGCGGTGAGGGGCGGTGCGCGCACGGCCGCACCGCCCCTCACTCCTGAGCGGACTTGTCGGAGTCGCATCGCCGCTTCTTCCCCGTTGCTGCGTGCGGCCCGCGCGGCCCGCCCGCACGAACCGGCGGTCCTAGCGTGGCACCGACCGCAGCGCACCACCCGTTCCCGTCCCATCCCCGTCCCGTCCCCACTCCGGTGAAAGGCACAGCCATGACTCAAGTGGCGCCCCGCCCCAGCCTGAACGCTCCCGACGCTTCCGGCCGCGGCGGCCGCTCGCGCCTGCCCTCCTTCTTCTTCAACGGCCATGCGCCGCGTCGCCGGGCGCTGGTCGCGGCGATCAGCGCGGTGTTCGGCTTCGCTCTGACGGTGGTGTGGTCGGCGGAGTTCGTCGACCAGGCCATCGGCGACAACGTCGCGGACACGCTGCTCGGCCACCATGCCAAGGGCACGCCGATCGCCGGTGTGCTGGGCGGGCTGGCGTTCGCGGTGGCGACCGGCATCGCCGGCACGTTCACGGCGTGCAACGTCGCCGTGTTCAGCGCGCTGGCCCCGCTCGCCGGCCAGTCCTCCTCGCGGGGCCGGCTGGCCGCCTCGCTGCGGCCGCTGAGCAGACTCGCCCTGGGCGCCGTCACCGTGTCCGCGCTGTACGGCGTCGTCGTGGCGCTGGCCGGTACCGGCATGCCGCAGTTCGACGAGAGCCAGTCGGGCGGCTCCGGTCTGTCCGGACGTCTGGTTCAGGCGATGGTGGTGTACGGCCTCATCGGCGTGTCCATGCTGGTCCTCGGGCTGTCCTCGCTCGGCGTGCTGAACGACCCCCTCGCCCGGCTGTCGCGCCGGTTCCCGGGTGCTCCGATGCTGTTCATGGGCGCGCTGATCGGCGGCTTCCTGATCGGGCGTCCGTTCCCGCTGTTCCGGCAGCTGTTCCGGGACGCCGCCGAGAGCGGCAACGTCCTTTACGGCGCGACGGCGTTCACCCTGCAGACGCTCGGCAACATCGCCGTGATGTCGGTGCTGTTCCTCCTGGTCACCGGCGTCTTCGGCGCCCGGCTGCACCGTTGGCTGACGGCGAAGCCGAGCCGCGCGTCGGCGCTGATGGCCGCGGCGTTCATCGCCGCGGGTGTGTTCATGATCCTGTACTGGGACGTGCGGATCCTGGCCCGCCGGGATCTGATCTGGTACCCGATCGCTCCCTGGGCCCAGTAGGGGCTCGGAACGGACGAACCGGCCGGGTGCGCGTCACGCGCACCCGGCCGGTTCCGTGTGTCACCGGCGGTTCGAGTCACCGGCGGTTCACGGCCCCCCGCGGAAGGGAGGCCGGGGCGGTCATGCCGCGAGGGTCTGAGCCGGCTCGGTGTCCGTCTCGGTGTCGGTCTTCGGCTGGGGTTCCTCCTGACCGACCGGCGGGATGTGCCGCATCAGGGCGACGAAGAAGACGCCGACGACGGCGATGAGCACCGCGCTGACCGCGGCCACCGTGTGCAGGCCGCCGGTGAAGGCCACGCGGACGGGCTCCAGCAGCGCGTCGGCGACACCGGGGGTCAGCCCGTCGGCGGCGGCCGCGGCGCCGGAGACGCTGTCCCGGGCCGCGTCGGCGGCGCCCTGGGGCAGACCGGCGGGGACGGTGCCGGCGATGTCGTCGCGGTAGACGGCCAGGCCGAGCGTGCCCAGCGTCGCCACACCGAGGGCGGCGCCGAACTCGTTGCTCATCTGCGACAGCGCACCGGCCGAACCGGCCTTCTCCGCCGGGACGGTGCCCACGACGAGGTTGGTGCCCAGCGCCACGATCGGGGCCCCGCAGAAGGAGAAGACGGCGAAGCCGGCGATCAGCACCGGCGTACCGGACTCGGCGTCCAGCTGCGTGAACGTGAGCAGGACGGCGGTCACGCCGGCGATGCCGGCGCCGATGACGTAGGCGGGACGGATCCTGCGGGCGATGATCGGGCACACCGCGAAGGAGACGGTGGCCGCGGCCATGCCGGGCAGCATGCCCAGGCCCGCCTCGAAGGGCGACATACGCTGCGCGGCCTGGAAGTACTGGGTCATGAAGAGCATGACCGTACCGCCGATGAGGCTGTACGCGAGCAGGCTGAGCAGCGCCGCGGTGAAGCGCACATGGGCGAAGAGGCGCACGTCGAGCAGCGGGCTGCTCAGCCGGCGCTGACGCTGCACGAAGAGGACGCCGACCACGAGGCCGACGGCCAGCACGACGGCGGGCGTGGTCTGCCACCCCTCGCGGGCGAGCACCTTGATGCCGTAGATGACCGGCACCGTGCCGCCCAGGCTCAGCAGGACGCTGGGCAGGTCGATGCGGCCGGCTTCGGGGTTCTTGAACTCCGGCAGCACACGAGGGCCGACGAGCAGCGTGACGGCCATGACCGGGGCGCCGATCAGGAAGAGCGAACCCCACCAGAAGTACTCCAGCATCACACCGCCGAGCAGCGGGCCGATGATCGCGCCGAGGGTGAAGCAGCTGGCCCACAGGCTGATGGCGACCGTGCGCTCCTTGGCGTCCTGGAACATGGTGGTGATCAGCGCCAGGGTGGACGGCGTCAGGGACGCGCCGGCGATGCCCAGGAGCACGCGCGCGGTGATGAGCATGCCCGGGCTGGTCGCGAAAGCGGCCATGAGCGACGCGGCGCCGAACGCGGCCGAACCGATCATCAGCAGCTTTCGGCGGCCGATGCGGTCACCGAGCGTCCCCATGGTGACCAGGAAGCCGGCCACCATGAACCCGTAGATGTCCATGATCCACAGTTGCTGGTTGGAGTCGGCGCCGAGATCCGCACTCAGGTGCGGCAGCGCCAAGAGGAGTACGAAGACGTCGAGGGCCACGAGGAGGGTGGGCAGGGCGAGGACACCCAGCCCTATCCATTCCTTCCGCCCGGCTTTGGGAGCACCGCCTGCAGTCATGTACCTGATACTTCCGATCGTCGTGAGTCGTGCGCGGGTGGTGGGTGGGGTGGTGCCGGGGCCGGGGGTCACGGGGTGGGCGCCCCCGCCCGTGCCCGGGTGCGTACGTGCCGTCGGGCCCACCTGTCACCGTCTCCCGGCGCCCGCGGCGCGCGCATCTCTCTGTGTGCTGCATGCGTAGGCGGAATGAGTGAGTTTCATAAAGCAACTTGGAAGATGCCCAGGCCGACGGGGGCTCCGTAACGTCATGGACACGGCAGCCGGAACCGCCCGGCTCACTTAACGAGCGACATGGAGTCACGACAATGACCGTCAAGAACAAGCTCGGCCTCGTCACCCGCGTCGGCGCCACCGCGGCCCTCGCGGTCGGTCTGGGGATCGCCATCGTCCCGAGCGCATCGGCCGCCACTCCCGTCGTCACGGTGACCCCGGCCACGGGCCTCTCCAATGGCGCCGCGGTCACGATCACGGCCACGGGGCTGACGCCCGGGACCGTCTATCACGTGGGTCAGTGTGCCTTCGTCGACGGAGGGCAGTACGGGTGCAACAAGAGCACCGCTCTGGACGTCACCGCCAACTCGGCGGGCAGCGTGAGCACGAAGATCACCGTGAACCAGTCCTTCCAGGCCGTGGTCGGCTCCGCCACCACGCCGTGGGGCACCGTGGACTGCAAGGTCACCGCATGCCAGGTGGGCCTGGGCAGCGACACCGGGGAGGGCGGTGGCCAGGCGATCACCTTCTCCTGAGGCACGACCGGCCGGCGGATCCCGCACGGCACGCCCGGCTCACCGGCGTGGCGCCCCTCCCCGTTCCTCCGCGCCCGGCCCGTCCCCCGCGGGCCGGGCGAGCGGAGCGGGGAGCCGCTTCACCGCTGCCCGCCGTGCAGACCGTGCCCGCCGACGATCGCGAGGCACGTGCCGAGGCACGAACGTGAGCGAGGAAGCGGACGCGGGCGTAGAGGGATGCGGGGCCGCTGATGGAGGTGCAAGCGCGGCCGCGGACGGATGGGAGGCCGCGACGGGAGGTGGAAGCGCGGGCGGAGCGGACGCGGACGGATGGGGAGCCGCGGGTGGAGGTGGAAGCGCGGGCGTGGAGGGATGCGCGGGTGGAGGTGCAAGCGCGGACGCGGAGGGATGCGGGGTCGCGGGTGAAGGTGGGAGCGGGGGCCAGGAGGGGGTGGGTGCGTCCGGCAGGCCTATGTCGAAGCTGCGCCAGATCCAGGCCCAGGCGGCGGCCCGACGAAAGCGTCCGTCGGGGCCGTCGTCGAGGCCGGCCCTCGTCGGCGCGCTCATCGTCCGGCCGGCGCCGGGGGGCCGTCGGCCCGGGAACGCGACGGAGAGGGACCGTAGGTGACGCCGGTCAGCGCCGTCGACAGCTCCCAGAGGCGGACCTGCGCCAGGGCGTCGCGTGAGGCGCGACTGGAGGCCGCTGGCGCCGGTGCTCCCCTGCTCTCGAACCGTTCTCCCGGGCCGAGGTAACTCCCTCCCGGCAGGAGGGTGTCGGTGGCGGCCCGCAGGACGGGCAGCGCCGCCCGGACGGGTGGTTGCGCGAGCAGGTGCAGGGCGCCCCGGCTCACCGGGCGCAGCCACGCCGGCGTCTGCCCCTGCCACAGTTCGGTCGCCGACAGGCCGGGATGGGCGGCGACCGAGACGGTCTCGGCCCCACTGCCGGCCAGCCGGTGCTGCAGTTCCCGGGCGAACAAGAGGTTCGCACGCTTCGAGCGCCCGTAGGCGGCCAGCGAGCGGTGGCCGTCGGCGGCACGGGCCCGTGTCTCGTCCAGCGGGCCGGCCCCCACCCGGTGGGCGAGGCTGGCCACCGTCACCACGCGGGAGCCGGGCACCTGGCGCATCAGGCACAGGAGCAGCCCGGTCAGCGCGAAGTGCCCCAGGTGGTTGACGCCGAAGTGGGGCTCGAAGCCGTCCTCGGTGCGCCGGCGGGAGGGGAACATCACCCCCGCGTTGTTCACCAGGAGGTCGAGCCGCTCGTACCGGTCGACCACCTCGGCCGCGGCCCGGCGCACCGAGTCCAGTGAGGCCAGGTCGAGGTGTACGACGTCGGTGCGCCCGCCGATGCGGGCCGCGGCCGCCCGGCCGCGTTCGGTGCTGCGGCAGGCCAGGACGACGTGCGCGCCCTGTTCGGCGAGCGCCCGGGCCACCTCGAACCCGAGGCCGCGACCGCCGCCGGTGACCAGTGCCGTTCTGCGGTGCCGGCCGGGAGCACCGGCCAAGGACCCGTCCACGTAGCCCTCCTCGGTGGCCGCGAACACACGGGATGGTCAGTGCGCGAGGGCCGCGGTGGCGGCGCCGTAGCCGTGCTGGACGATCATGTCGGCCGCCACCTCGTAGAAGGCGGGGTCGGACGGCGCGTCGGTGGCCAGGCCGCTGACATAGCGGTTGTACATGCAGAAGGCCGCCGCGATCAGGACGGTGTCGTGGAGGTGGTCGTCCGTCGCGCCCTCGGCGCGGGCGGCGCGGACCGTCTCGTCGGAGACGGGACGGGCCTGGGCCTGGACCTCGGCGGCGACCCGCAGCAGGCTCTTCATCAGCGAGGAGATGGGTGCGCCGGCCGGGTCGTCGAGGACCGCGCGGACCAGGCCGGCCCCGCCGGCCAGCTGGGCGGCCGCGAACGCGCTGTGGGAACGGGCGCAGAACGGCGTGCTGTTGAGGTGCGAGACGTAAGCGGCGATCAGCTCGCGCTCGCCCCGGGTCATCGGCGAGTCCCCGCTGCGCAGCAGCGTCTCCGCCAGGTGGTTCAACGGGGCGCCGGTGTCGGGACGTCGGGCCATCAGCCCGCTGATGCCGGGCAGGTCGTTGTCGATCGCGATGTGCGCCATCACAGCACCCTCTTCACTCGGGGCGGGCTCGGTCGGTGCCATCGTGGCCAGCCGGTCGACGGCGGACCAACTCCGATCGTGCGGACCTCCCGAACGGTCCGCGCGCACCGGGCGCGGGCCGGGTGGCGGCCGCCGGACCGCCTCCAAGTGCGCATGCAGGGAGTTGGCCCGGGCCCGCGCTTCTTCCCACGATGGGCACCCACCGGCCGCCCGGACGACGGTGACCGGACCGCCCCTGCCCGCCGTCCGGAGGACCCGCGACGAGGGCGCGCCGGCGGATCACCTCCCCACGGTCCCGTCCGCTCTGTTCGAAGGAGCTCCATGCCTGTCTCCCCACCCGCGCCTCCACGCGGGAAGACCCACCGCCGTTCGGTCACCGCGACGGTCGTCGGCAACTTCATCGAGTCCTTCGACTGGCTGGGCTACGGGCTGTTCGCGCCGCTGTTCGCCGATCGGTTCTTCCCCTCCGGCAACGCGCTGACCTCCGTCCTGGGGGCGTTCGCGGTCCTCGGCGTCGGTGTCCTCATGCGCCCCCTCGGCGGGCTCCTGCTGGGCCGGTTCGCCGACCGGCGCGGCCGCCGGCCGGCCCTGATGCTGGCCGTCTCGCTCATGGCGGGCGGCTCGTTCCTGATCGGTGTCACGCCGACGTACGCGCAGATAGGTCTGCTCGCCCCCCTCGTCCTGCTCCTCGCGCGGATGGCCCAGGGCATCTCGCACGGCGGCGAGTGGCCGGCCGCGGCCACCTACCTGATGGAGGTCGCGCCCGAGAAGCGCAGATGCACCTACGGCAGTCTGTTCTCCCTGACGACGTGTGCCGGCGCGTTCAGCGCGTCCCTGCTGGGCGGCGGTCTGACCGCCGCGCTCGGCCCCGACGCCATGGCGGCGTGGGGGTGGCGGGTGCCGTTCCTCGTCGGCGGTGTCCTCGGGGTGGCGCTGCTGGTGCTGCGCACCCGGCTGACCGAGAGCGAGGTGTTCCGGCGCGAGGTCGGCGGCCGGGCGGAGCGCGGTTCGGTGCGCCGGCTCCTGGGCGCCCACCGGCGCGAGGTCGTCCTCGCCGTCCTCTTCGTGGCCGGTACCGGCGCGGTCGGCGGTACGTGGACCGCGGTCGTCCCCGCGCTCGGCGGACGGCTGGCGACGCCGGGCACCATGATGTGGGTCGCCGTGACCGCGACCGCGTTCCTCATGGTGGTCAACGTTCCGCTGGGCATGCTCGCCGACCGGGTCGGAGCCGCGCGCTTCCTGGCCGTGGCGAGTGTCGTCTTCGCGGTCACGGGCTCCTGGTCGTATCTGACCATGCGGGGCACCTTCGCCAGTCTGCTGTTCGCCTACGGTTCCGGCGTCGTCTATCTGGTGTGCGCCACCACGGCCCTGCCCAAGCTGCTGGCGGACCTCTTCCCGGCGCGGGTGCGCGCCCTGGGCATCGGGCTCCCCAACGCCGTGACCAGCGCCGCGCTCGGCGCCGTCATGCCCGTCTCGGCCGCCTACGCCGCCGGACACGGCGCCTCCGGCTGGTTCGTCGCCGCGGTCATGGCGGCCGTCCTGCTGTCGCTTCCGGCGGCGGTCCTCTCCCTGCGCCGCCCGGCCGCCGCCGTGCGGCCCACGCCGGACCGCAAGACGTTCACCCTCACCAGGTGACGGACCGTCCGGGCCGCGGGTGACCGCGGCCCGGCCCCCGGATCAGAGTTCGGGTGCGCGGTGGTAGCGCGTCATCGCGCGTTCGCCCTGGATGGCGAGCGCGCGGTGCAGGCCCTTGGGGTCGATGAGCTGGGCGGTGTCGACGGCGATCAGGGCGTGGGAGCAGCCCCGGCGGTGCAGTTCCGCGAGGGCGGCGGTCACCAGCGCCAGGCCGACGCCCAGGCCGCGCGAGGCGGGGGCGACGGCGGCTTCCAGGATGCGGCCCCCGCCGCTCGCCGCCTGC
Source organism: Streptomyces sp. NBC_00637 (assembly GCF_045161545.1). Lineage (NCBI taxonomy): Bacteria > Bacillati > Actinomycetota > Actinomycetes > Kitasatosporales > Streptomycetaceae > Streptomyces > Streptomyces sp. NBC_00637. The sequence continues at coordinate 47,181 of NZ_CP109048.1, forward strand.
GCCAGGACGTGACCGGCGGGGCGGCCGGCGATCTCCAGGAGCAGCGCGTACCCCGAGATCTCGTACAGCCGCCGGATCCGGGCGCGGAAGACGGCCGGATCGTGCGTCTTGGGGACTCGGGCGCGGTTGCGCAGGTGGAGCCGGTGCAGCTCGTCCGTGTCGTCGGCCGGCACGGCCGCGCGGATGAGGCCGTCGCGGGGAAGGGCTGTCGGCAGCGTCTCGTGCGTGAGGCCGACGTCGTACTGGGTGATCGTGGCGCCGGGCACGAAGCCGGTCTCCTCCAGGACGCGCGGCAGCACGGTGTCACCGTCGAGAATCCCGCCGACGTCCACCCCGTACCCGGTGCCGTGCTCCACCGCGAGGGTGTCGGTGCGGTCCAGCAGGTGCAGGATCAGGAAGCGGGCGGCCGCGGCGCCGCGCCGGCCGGGCAGGACCGTGAGCGCCGCCTCGACGGAGGCGCCGCCGCTCGGGGCCAGCGACCCCCAGCCCAGCATTTCGTCGCCGGGACCGGTCAGGCACCAGCTGTTGTCCTCGTAGTCCGGATGCGAGATCGCCAGCAGGATGTCCTCGCGGGTGCAGGTGGCCGTGCCCGTGCTGCTCTCCTCGTAGGCCCTGACCAGGCGCACCAGTGCGTCCACGGAGACGTCGGTGGAGCGTCTGAGGACGAATTCTCCGGGCAGGGTCATGGAATGGGTGCCCCCTTCCTGGGGATCGGGTCAACCGTCAGACGACCGGTCATCGCCCGAGGCGTCCAATGCGGCGGAAGACGGCGCTGCCGCGAGGCGCGGGAAAGGTTGTCGCCGTGCGTGCGGCGGCCCGGGGGGCGGCCCGCGGCGCGGCATCCGCGGGGGAACGCCCGGCCGGACGCGGTCAGCGTCTGCCAGGGCGGCCGGTGCGGGGGCGGGCCGGTCCGGCGCCGTGTGGGGCACGGACGGACAGCGGGGGCGGTAAGCGCCGGCCGCCGAGTGGACGGTCCGCGGCGGGGGGTTCGCCGCTCGGCCGTGCGGCCGGGTAGGACCGGGCCGTGCCCGGCGCCCGGCGCCGCGCGGCGGGTTTGCGGGAGCACACGCCGGCGGAACCCGCTCTCGCGGTGCGGCGCGGGGCAGGGAAGCGGCATCCGGCACACTGCACGGCACCACACCGCCCTTCGCTCCGGCCAACGGGTCTCGACGTATCCGGATGCTACTTGGCGAAGTCGGCGTCGGCCTTCTTCGAGATTGCTCATTGTCGCCGTGACGTGCGGAGAACGGTCACCTCGGCCGGGCGGGCGCCGGCCGAGGTGACCGCCTCCGCGAGGGACGCGCACGGTCAGTGAGGAAACGATTTGCTCCAGTGCTCCCAAGGCCCCGGCGGCACCCGACCGGTCAGCTCTGTCCATCGCGGACCCGGCCGACCGCGCCGGGAGCGACGTCCCCGGCGAACACGCCCCGCGGATCGAAACGGGCGCGCACCCGGGCGACGGTGTCCGCCCGGTCCTCCCCGAAGTGCCGCTGCGGACGCTCGTAGCCCTCCACCAGGGACGGCAGCGTGTACCCCGTGTCCCAGGGAGCCAGCGCGGCCCGCACGGTGGCGCAATGGGCGTGCAGCGCCTCGACGGTGACCGGTCCGAAGGGCGGGCCCGATCCCATGTAGGCGTACGCCGCGTCGACCCGCGACAGCGCGCCGCCCTCCGGGTGATCCTGCGCGAACGCCCCGCCGAGCTGGCGCAGCGTGGCCACGGCGAGCGGTGAGCCCGACCTCTCCCCCACGACGTCCAGGAAGGCCGCGGCGCCCTCGTCGCCCAGCTCGCGCAGCAGCAGGTGGTCGCCGACGAAGGGGACCGGGTCGGCAGGGTCCATATGGGCGTCCAGCACCCCGGCCGGGCCCGTCTCCGCCCAGGTGTCCAGCAACGGTTCGGTGATCTCGCGCAGCGGACCCAGGAGTTCGGCCGCGCTCTCGCGGGCCGCGGCGACGTCCTCGTCCCGGCGCGCGAGGACGGCGCCGTCGACGCAGAGCACGGGCCCGGCGGCGAGCTGCGGCGGAACGCCGGGCACCGGCGGCAGGTTCATGAGGCGCAGCGAGGTCGTCGCCTCGCGCGGCGCGTGCCGGGCCCAGGCGCGCCAGCACTCCAGCAGCGGCCCGGCGTGGGCGGCGGACCAGTATCCGGCGCCGGTGACGACCTTCGCGACCGGGAAGAGCGCGATCTCGACACAGGTGACGACGCCGAACCCGCCGCCCCCGCCGCGCAGCGCCCAGAACAGCTCCGGCTCGTGTACGGCGTCGGCGCGCACCGACTGCCCGTCGGCGGTGACCAGCTCGATCGCGCGGAGGGTGTTGACGGCCAGGCCGGTGCTGCGACCGTAGAAGCTGACCCCGCCGCCGAGCAGATAGCCGACGACGCCTACTCCCTCGGCGGAGCCGTGGGCGGCGGCCAGCCCGTGCGGGGCCGCGGCCCGCACGACGTCGCCCCAGGTGGTGCCGGCCGGGACGCGGGCGACGCGGCGCGCGGTGTCGATCTCGACGCCGCCGGTCAGCCGGGTGCGCACGAGCAGGGCGCCGTCGGCGGGCCGTACGGCGCCCGAGGCGTGCCCGGTGGTGTGCGTGCGCACCGGCAGACCGGCCCGGACCGCCGCGCGCACCGCGGCGCGCACCTCCTCGGCGCTGCGGGCGGTGACGGCGGCCGCCGGACGCTGCGGGGCCGCGAGGTTGAACACGGCGGCGGCCTGCTCGTACTCCGGGCTGCCGGGCCGTGCGAGGACGGCGTCGCGGACGTCGGAGGGGGTCATGAACGGTTCCTTCCGTAGCGGCGGCCCGTACGGTCCGCGGAGCGGGGCGGCCGGCGGACTGTCATGCGTCGCGGACGGCGGTGATGAACACGAAGGTGCCCGGGCCGCTCTCCTCACGGACCGTCAGGCCCGCCTCGGTCAGCCAGCGTTCGAGGTCGCGCGGATCGAACAGGCGCAGTCCGCCCTCGTGCTGCGGGAAGCGGTGGGCCGACTGGAAGTAGCGGTAGACGGGATCCTCGGAACGGCGGAACGTCATCACGGTGAAGGTGCCGCCGGGACGCAGGACGCGGCCGACCTCGGCGATGGCGGCCGGCGCCTCGTCGTAGAAGGCCTGAAGGGCGTTCCAGCACACGACCGCGCCGACGGAGGCGTCGGCGAAGGGCAGGTCCGCGGCGCCCGCCAGCACGGCGGGCACGTCGGGCAGGCGGCCGCGCAGCACGTTGAGCATGGGCAGCGAGCTGTCGACCGCGACGAGCCGGTCGGCGCCGACGGCGTCGGCGACGACGGCGGTCCACCTGCCGGCTCCGGCGGCGAGGTCGACCACGGGGCCGTCGACGGGCGTCACGTGCTCGGCGATGTAGCGGTCCTCGTCGGCGGGGGTGACCAGGCCGCCCCAGTTCGCGCCGGCGACGCGCAGGAACGACGGGCGGGCCACGGCCTCGTAGAACAGGCCCATGCTGGGTACCTGGGAGAGCTTCTCCAGGAAGTCGTCCACGGTGCCGTCCTCGTCGGCGGGGGCGGTCAGGTCGAGGATGCCGGACGCGGCCGGGTACCGGACCGCGCAGCCGGCGCAGGTGAACCACCCCTCGCCCGGCCGGAGCGCGCCGCGGCAGGCGGGGCAGCGCAGCGCGGCGGCGTGCGCGGCGATCAGCTCGGTTCCGGTGGCGGGCGCGGCGGCGTGGGCCCGGTCGGGTACGACGGCGGCCGGGGCGTCGGCCGGGGCCCCGTGGCACACCGCCCAGTAGGCGCGGGCGCCGATGGTGCCGAGCACCGTGCGGGTGTCGTTGTCCCAGGCGGCCAGGAGCTGGTGCGGGGTCAGGGCCGCGATCCAGCTCTGGTCGAAGGCGAGTTCGTCCTCGTTGAGGGTCCAGGCGGACGGGGAGGGCCACACCCGGCCCAGCGCGGGCCGGGCCGGGTCGAGTTCGCTCAGGGCACGGTCAAGGCGGGAGACGTCCGCCGCGTCCAGTTCCAGACCGGCGGCCGCGCGCAGGATCTCGTCGCGGTCCGCCGGGAAGTGCGACAGCAGGTAGAGCAGGGCGAGGGCCACAGGGGTGCCGCCGTCCTCGGCGCGCAGCAGTCGGAGGTACCGGGCGAGACCGGCGCGCACCGCGCGCGTCACCGGGCCCGCGCTGGTGGGGTGTTCGGCCTCGGCGAGCAGGCCGAGCAGGATCGCCAGATGCCCGCGGCGCTCCTTCCCGGCCCGTTCGAGACCCGCCACCAGGGCGGGTACGGCGTCGAGGGCCGACGCGGTGGGCTCGCCGTCCTCCCACACCTCGTCCACCAGCAGGCGGAAGCGCCGCGCGGTGTGCTCCGGCGGGGCATCCACGAAGGCGTCGACCGAGGTGTCGGTGACCAGGGCGGTGGCAGCATTCATCTGGCGTCCTTCCCGAATCGGTGCGGCGTCACCTGGCATCGCCCGGCGCGCGCGGGTGACCGGCGCGCTGACCTGCGCCGAAGCGGCCGACCGCCTTGGATGGTGTCAGTGCCGCCGGAGCCGCTGCATCTTCTGAACTGCCTACTTCCGCGGCCGTCGTGCGGACCTCGCCAGGTCGCCCGCCCCGGTCGGCGCACGCAGCAATCCGCAAGATGCGGCGGCCGCGGGCGGCGGCGCACGATACGGCCGGACGCGCGGGTTTCGGGAACGGTCCCGCCGGGCGAGCCATGTGACCTCCTTCAGCGAGCCGCGGCCTTCACCGCGCGGACCCGACCTCCTCGGAGCACTTCATGCATCCCTTCCGTATCGACATCCCGCAGGAGCAGTTGGACGACCTGCGCCGACGGCTGGAGGCGACCCGCTGGCCCGACGAGCTGGCCGGTGTCGGCTGGAGCCGCGGGGTACCGCTCGACTATCTGAAGGAGCTCGCCGAGTACTGGCGCACGTCGTTCGACTGGCGTGCGGCCGAGGCGCGGCTGAACGCGCACCCGCAGTTCGTCACCGAGATCGACGGCGCCCCGGTGCACTTCCTGCACATCACCTCGCCCGAGCCGGACGCCACCCCGCTGCTGCTCACGCACGGCTGGCCGGGTTCGGTCGCCGAATTCCTCGACGTGATCGGCCCGCTGTCCGACCCGAGGAGCCACGGCCTGGATCCGGCCCAGGCGTTCCACCTGGTCATCCCGTCGATCCCGGGCTACGGCTTCTCCCGTCCGCTGCCGCAGAGCGGCTGGGACACGGGCCGGATCGCCCGCGCGTGGGCCCGGCTGATGGCGGATCTGGGATACGACCGGTATCTCGCGCAGGGCGGCGACGCCGGATCGGTGATCTCCCTGGAGCTCGGCCGGATCGACCCCGAGCACGTCATCGGGGTGCATGTGAACATGCTGATGACCTTCCCGTCGGGCGACCCCGCCGAGCTCGCCGGGCTCGGCCCCTCCGACCAGGCCCGCCTGGGGAAGCTGGCCCGCTTCGACGCGGAGCTGTCGGGCTACATGAAGGTCCAGCAGACCCGCCCGCAGACGCTGGCGTACGCGCTGACGGACTCGCCGGTGGGCCAGCTGGCCTGGATCGTGGAGAAGTTCCTGGACTGGACCGCGGCCGAGCAGCGGCCGGAGGAGGCGGTCGACCGCGACCTGCTGCTGACCATCGTCTCGATCTACTGGCTGACGGCCACGGCCGGTTCGTCGGCGCAGTTCTACTTCGAGGGCGCCGAAGCGGTGCGGGCGGCCGCGTCCGGCGCGGCGCCGCCGCCGCTGACGGTGCCGGTGGGCGTCGCCGTCTTCCCGCACGACATCTTCGTGCCCATCCGCGGCTTCGCCGAGCGCGACCTCCCCACCCTCACGCACTGGACCGAGTTCGAGCATGGCGGGCACTTCGCGGCGCTCGAACAGCCCACCGCCCTGACCGGCGACATCCGCGCGTTCGCGCGTTCCCTCACGTCCGTCACCGCCACCGCCACCGCCACCGCCGCCTGAGCCGGCATCCGTCAGACAGAGAAAGAAAGAGGACCTGCTGCGCCGTGCCTCACGTTCTCTCAACTCCCGTGTGAGTGACGGGTGTCGGTCGGTCGGCGGTGGACTTCGGTCCGCCCTGGCGGCGAACCGACTCTTCCAGCCCTGCTCCGCAAGAACGTCGTTTCCTTCCCGGCCCGAAGGCCGGGGTATCCACGAAAGAAGGCCCCGATGACCACACCGACCGTGATCGACGTCTGGGTGGCCGACCTGACGTTCCCCGGCTACATGGACCGGCTGCACCGGCTGGGCGCCGCGTTCGAGGAGGCGCACCCCGAATACCGGATCAACATCGAGGGCCGGGACTTCCGCAACCTGTCCCTGGAGATCGCCGAGGCCGCCGCCGCGGGGCGCCCGCCGGCCGTCGCGGAGTTCTACTTCGCCGTCACCCAGGCCGCGCACGACATGCGCGGGAGCGACGGCGCGCCGCTGTTCACGTCGGTCCAGCGGGCGATCGCCGGCCGCGCCGAGATCCTCGGCGAACCGGTCGTCGTCGACGACCTCCTGCCGGCCGTGCGCGAGTACTACTCCCGCGACGGCGACCTGGTCTCGATGCCCGCCGTCGTCACGGCGATGCTGATCTACGGCAACCAGGACCTCCTGCGGGCCGCGGGCGTCGAGCGGCTGCCCCGTACCTGGGAGGAGATCGAGACCGCGTGCGAGGCGGTCGCGGCCATCAAGGACGGTCCGCGCGCGGGAGTGACCTGGGCCAACCACGGTCTGTTCTTCCAGCAGGCGCTCGCCGTCCAGGGCGGCCTGCTGGCCGATCACGACAACGGCCGCGCGGGCCGGGCCGGCCGCGTGGACCTGTCGTCGAAGGAGATGCTCACCTGGGTCGAGTACTGGCAGCGGCTGCACCAGCGGGGCCACTACCTGTACACCGGCAAGATCCCGGACTGGGAGGGCAACCTCAAGGCGTTCGCCGACCAGGACGTGGCGCTGCGCGTCACCTCGTCCAACGACCTCAACTACATGGCCCAGGCCGCCGAGCACGCCGGTTTCGAGATGACGGTCGGCCGTTTCCCCGGCCGGGCGGACGAGCCGTACGGCGGCAACATCATCGCCGGCACCTCGCTGTGGCTGACCGCCGGTCTGGACGAGGCGACGCAGGACGGGGCCCTGGCGTTCATGCAGTTCCTCAACAACCCGCGCAACGCGGCGGACCGCCACATCGCGAGCAGCTTCGTACCGGTCACCCGCTCGTCGTACCGGCTCCTGGAGGACGAGGGCTGGTTCGAGGCGCACCCCTACCACCGGCTCGCCAGCGGCCAGCTCGGCGGCTACGCCGAGGGCGAGGGCACGGGCGTGCCGCCGTGCCGGGGCGCGCTGTTCGGTGACTTCGCCGGCGCGCAGGACGTGATGACACGCGCGATGGACGACGTCCTGCGGCACGGCGCGGACGCGGCCGACCGGTTCGGCCGGGCGACGCGGGAGGCGCAGACGCTGCTCGACGCCTACGAGCGCGACCGCGTCGACAACGGTGTGCGCGACCCGCAGAGTCTGCGGGTGGAGTACTTCACCGGCGCCGAGGCCTACACCGGCGCGCAGCTGGAGAACGCGGTGCGCGGCAGCAACGGCTGACGGCGGACGTGTCGAAGGGGGCGCCCCGGGCGGGGCGCCCCCTTCGGCGTGTGCGCCGTCAGGCCACGAGGGTGCGCGACGGCTCGCGGTAGTAGTCGAACTCGACGGCCTGGCCGTCGAGGGCGATGCGCAGCTCGGCCAGGCAGGCCCGCACCGAGGCGAGCACCGCGGGCACCCGGACGGTCTGCGCCAGGTGGGTCAGCGTGCGGTAGCTCTCGATCAGATGGAGCTCCTGCTCAGCCGTGAGGGGTGAGGACTCGTTCGTCATGGAGTCGTGCCGCCTTCCATTGCGATCGGGGCAGGCTGCCGGCGGGGGCGAGCTCCACCACGGGACGGATGCCGATCTCGCGCTTGAACTCCTCCGCGACCCGGCCGCACAGCGCGTCGGCGGCCTCCGCGGGGAGCTCGCCCGCGTCGACCCTGACGTGGACGGTGTCGAGCCCGCGTACGGTGCGGATGGACGACTGGAACTCGTTGACCTCGTCGAAGGAGCGGACGACGTCCTCGATCATCACCGGGGTGACGGACACCCCGCGGATCTTGCGCATGTCGTCGACGCGCCGCAGGATGCCGCCGTCGTAGAAGTCCCAGGTGCGGCCGCAGCCGCACTCGGTGTGCGGGCGCCTGACGACGATGTCCTCGGTCCAGTGGCGGAAGAGCTGGACGCCCTCGCGGGAGAGTCCCGTGGTGACGCGGACGCCCTCCTCGCCGTACCCGACGGGCTGTCCGGTCTCGGGGTGAAGCACCTCGTCGTAGCAGGACTGCTCGTTGATGTGGCAGGCGTTGCGCCGCGAGGGGCACTCGAACATGAAGACGCCGCCGAACTCGGTGGTGCCGGCCGCGTTGAAGACGCGGGCGCCGAAGGCCTCCTCGATGGTGCGGGTGGTGAAGTCGGAGCGCGGTTCCGCCCCCGCCAGGATGACGTTCACATTGGCCTCGCGGGCGAGGTCGACGCCCATCTCGCGGGCCGTCTCGATCAGCCGCATGGCGTAGCTGGGGGTCAGGCCGAGGACCTCGATCCGCTGCTCCACCAGCAGGCGGACGCGGGTGCGGGAGTCGAGGCCGCCGGAGGGGAAGACGGTGCAGCCCATGCGCTCCAGCGCGTAGTGCATGCCCCAGAAGCCGGCGAGCAGGCCGTAGCCGAAGCACACCATGCCCTTGTGGTGCGGGCGCACCCCGTTGGCGTACAGCGCGGTGCAGAAGGTGTCGACGCACCACACCCAGTCCCGCTCGGTGTCGAAGGTGCGCACCGGCGGGTTGCCGCTGGTGCCGCTCGTCTGGTGGTGGCGCACGCCCGTCGACGGGTCGAGCGAGGGCCAGGTGCCGTAGGGAGGCGCCTGCTCCTCGGCCCGCAGCAGGTCCGCCTTGTGCAGCAGGGGCATCCGGGCGCCGTAGTCGGCGAGCGAGGTGATGCCGTCGGGGATCCGGCCGGCCCAGAAGGGCGAGGACCGGCGGGCGTGGTCGAGCGCGTCCCTGAGCCGCCGCCACTGCCAGGACTCCAGCCGTTCGCGCGGCATGGTCTCCGCTGTGCTGTTCCAGTAGTCCACGTGGGTCTCCGATGTCCCCCGGCAGCTGTGACAGGGAAATCCTGTCCCTCGCCGCACCGGCGGCGCATCTTTGCGCGTGCGGTACGTGGCCGGCCGGCGTCAGGCCGCCGTCGCCGCGGCCGCGGCGACGGCCGGGCGGGTGCCGAACGCCCGTACCGAGCCGAGGAAGTTGGTGATGACGGTCATGCCGTGGTCGGTGCGGAAGCTCTCGGGGTGGAACTGGACCGACTCCACGGGCAGGGTGCGGTGGCGCAGCCCCATCACATAGCGGTCGTCCGCGGAGCGGGCGGTGACCTCCAGACAGCTCGGCACCGTGTCCTCGGGCACGATCAGGGAGTGGTAGCGGGTCGCCTCGAACACGTCGGGCACGTGGGCGAGCAGGCCGCGTCCGTCGTGGCGGATCCGGCTGGTCTTGCCGTGCATGAGATGGCGGGCGGGCACCACGCTCGCGCCGTAGGCGCGGCCGATCGCCTGGTGTCCCAGACACACCCCGAACAGCGGGAGGCGCCCGGCGAAGGCCCGCACGATCTCCACGTGCCCCGACTCGTCCGGGTGCCCGGGGCCGGGCCCGAGGAGTATCCCGTCGAGCCCCATGGCGGGCACGTCGGTCAGCCTGAGCGCGTTGGAACGGACGACGAGGGGGGCGGCGCCCGCCGACATCAGGTACTGGCGCAGGATGTCGACGAAGCTGTCGAAGGCGTCGATCACCAGTATCCGCGGGGGCGTGGGGCCCGGGGCGGGCCGGACGGGGAACATCCGGTTCACAGCAGTTCCTTTCCGGTGACCGCCCAGTGGGCGGCGCTCATCTTGGCCAGCGTCTCGCGCCATTCGGCGCCGGGATCGGAGTCGGCGACGATGCCCGCCGACGCGCGGGTGCGGTACACGCCGTCACGGTGGAACAGGGTGCGGATGCACAGGGAGAGATTGGTGTAGCCACCGACGTCGAGTACGCCGAGCGCGCCCGCGTACAGGCCGCGGCGGCTGTGCTCGACGGACTCGATGATCTCCATGGCGCGGATCTTGGGGGCCCCGGTCATGGTTCCGGCGGGGAACAGGGCGGCGATCATGTCGAAGGCGTCCTTGTCGTCCTCGGCCTGCCCCCGCACGGTCGACACGAGGTGCAGCACGTGCGAGTAGCCTTCGACGCCGAGCCGGTCGGGTACCTGCAGGGTGTCGGCCCGGCAGATCCGGCCGATGTCGTTGCGGCACAGATCGACCAGCATGGTGTGCTCGGCGACTTCCTTGGGGTCGGTGGACAGCCGCAGGGCGCCGGCCTCGTCGTCGCCGGTGCGCGGCAGGGTGCCGGCGATGGGCCGCATGGTGACGGCGCCGTCCTCGACGCGCACGAACAGCTCGGGGCTCGCGCCGATGACACACTGCCCGGCCAGGCTCGCCAGGTACATGAACGGCGAGGCGTTGCGGCGGCGCAGCCGCTGGTAGACGTCCACCGGCGGGGCCGGGGAGCGGATGGTCAGCTCGTGCCCTATCTGCACCTGGTAGATGTCGCCGACGGCGATGTGCTTCAGGCACCGCTCGACGTCGGCGGCGAAGCGGTCGGGGCAGCTGTCGTCGGTGACGACGGCCTCGGGGAAGGTGTCCGCGGCGGGCTCGGGGTGGGTGTGCCCGGCCTCCGCCAGGAGGCGTACCACGGCCTGGTGGTCGAGCGGCTCCCAGTGCGCGGACTCGTGCAGCAGCAGCTCGGCGCGGCCGTCCTCGCGGTCGGCGACCACGCATCCCTGGTGCAGCACGAGATGGACGTCGGGCAGGTCCGGGCGCTCCTCGATGAGGTGGGGGAGGTCCTCGACGTAGCGGACGGTGTCGTAGCCGAAGTAGGCGAGGAAGCCGAAGCGGAAGCGGGTGGGCGAGCCCTCGGCGTCGAACATCCGCTGCGCGGCGCGCAGCAGCGCCCACAGGTCCTTGAAGGAGCGCAGCCGCAGGGTGGCGTGCCCCTCGCCCGTCCGGTCCGCGCTCCCCCCGTCCGCGTCGGCGGGCACCAGCAGCGGCCGGGCCCGCTCGAGCAACAGCGCGACGAGGCCGGGCCGTCCCGTCACACGCACCGCTCCGTCGGTGACGGACAACGACAGCAGCGTGCCGAAGCCGGCGAACTGGTAGCGGCGGTCGCGCAGGGGGCCGGCCGCGGATTCCAGGAGGTAGACCTCGTCGGGCCCGAAACGCTCGGCGAGGGCGCGGTAGGCGGGGAGCATCGCCGGCTGGGGCAGGTCGCGCACGCGCGTGGTCACGCGGATCGCGGCGGGCGCCGGGGGACGGTCGGTCATGGCACGGTCCTTCGCATTCACGTGGTGATCGCGTAGCGGTGCGCAACCTCTAGGGCGGTGCGCGCCGCGCCGTCCGGCCCGGACCGGCGATCGAGCACCCGAGCCGCCTTCCAGCTGACGAACGACCCCGTGTGCGTCACCGGATCGATGTCGGTGTCGACCACGACGCGGACCTGCGCGCCGGTGCGCTCGCGCAGCCGGGCGGTGACGGCCGCGGCGACCCGGTCCGGCCGCGCCGTGCCGGGCAGGAGGTCCATGCGGACGGTGACCCGGTCGCCGCCGTCCGGGGCGCGGTCGACGACGACCTGGTAGCCCAGGCAGCCGCGGACGTCCGTCAGCACGGCGGCCTCCAGTTCGGCCGGCCACAGCAGGCCGTCGCCGAGCCGGATGCGGTCGCCGGCGCGCCCGAGGACCTCGACGACCGGTCCGGGCAGGGCGGAACCGGGTGGCGCGGGCGTGAGCCGGACCAGGTCCCCGGTGCGGTAGCGGATCAGCGGCTTGATGCCCTCGACCAGCATGGTCAGCACCAGTTCACCCGTGCCGTAGGGGCCGAGGGACGCGCCGGTGCCGGGGTCCACCAGCTCGGCCAGGTAGTTCGGTACGGACAGGTGCAGCGTGCCGCTGTCGGCGCCGGCCGCGACGCACAGCGCCTCCTGCGAGCCGTACAGGGCGGGCCGTACGACGGCCTGCGGCCAGACGGTGGAGACGTTCGCCGCGAACTGCGGGGTGCAGATCTCGCCGAGGACGAGGAACAGCTTCACCGGCAGCACGGCCGGGTCGTAGCCGTGGTGCAGGGCCGCCTTGGCCAGGCTCAGGCACAGGGCGGGCGCGCACACCACGACCTCGACGCCCAGCTCCTCGATCAGGCGCAGCGCCTTCTTGAAGCCGACGCGGGGCGATTCGGGCCAGATCTTGACGTGGCAGAGCCCGAGGGTCGCGGCCACGTCGGTGAACACGTCGCCGAACGCGTACAGCTCGGACGGTCCCATCAGACCGACGACCGGTTTGCGGTCTCCGAAGCGGGTGCGCAGCAGGTGCCGCCAGGACTGCTCGACGGCCGTGTTGGAGGTGGCGATGTCCCGGGCGCCTCGCGGACAGGGGGTGGCCGCCCCGGTCGTGCCGTTGGTCTCGTAGTAGATCCGCGCGTCGGCGAGCGGGCCGGACAGCACGTCGTACATCTCGCGCCGCAGGTCGTCCTTGGTGGTGAAGGGCAGGGTGTCCAGCGTCTCGGGGGTGACCGCGTCGATGTCCACGCCGGCGAGATGACGGCGGTAGAACGGCGAGCGCTCGGTGACGTGGCGCAGCACGCCGGTCAGCCGTTCGGCGCGCCAGTCCGCCAGGGCCCGCTCGGTGAGGGTGCCGTCGTGGAAGGCGTCGCCGACCTTTCGGTGGGCGGCGAGGAAGGCGTCGGGGGCGGTCACGGCCGGCCCTGGGGTGCGAGAACGGGCGTGGGTACGTCCTCGAACTCGGCGGCGTTCAGGGCGAGTCCGACGCGCTCGTTGACCTGACGGGAGCTGAGCGGGCCGTCGTCGCCGGTGAGCCTGCGGTGCTCGGCGAGCAGCTCCATCATGTCCGTCATGCGCTCCACGAGCCGGGAGACGTTGGTCAGGCCCTCCTCGTCCTTCAGGGCCTCGCCGCGGTGCAGGGCGTGCACGGTGGCCGGGAAGCCGCTGCCCACCACGATCATCCGGTTGAGCAGGGCGTTGACGGTCAGCTGGGCCCACACCTCGCCGGCGCTGTACCGGCGGGCGACGGAGATGACACCGGCCACCTTGTTGGTCAGGGGCCGGTCGAAGCGCAGATGGCCCACGCCGGCCCGCTCGATGAAGGTCTGCATCAGGCTCGAGGTGCCGAACCCGTGGACCGGGGCGGCGAAGACGATGCCGTCCGCCTCGGCCATCCTGGCCACCACCTCGGCGACGTCGTCGTCCACCGCGCAGGGGATCGTGCGGTAGTTGCAGTCGCCGCACGGGCCGCAGCGGTCCATGCGGATGTCGCGCAGATCGACCGTCTCGAACTCGACCCCGCGCCGCGCCGCGACCCCGGCGGCGTACCGCAGGACGTCGGCGGTGTTGCCGTCGCGTTCCGATCCGTTGATCGCCAGGATCTTGAGTGGTGCTGTCATGAGATGACTCCTTCGAAGATTCGGCGGGTCCGCTGTGGTCGTCGGGTGGGCGGCCGCACGGTGGGTGCGGGCGCTCGACATCGCCAAGTCGTCGTGGGGGGCCTGCCGACTTACGGAAATCGTCACGTCTGCGGGTGCGAGGGCGCATCTCTCTAAATGCTGTGCGCCACCGGCGCCCGCGAAGGGGCGCGGCGCAGGTGCGAGAGGCGCGGCGCAACGGGCGAGGGGCGCGGCGAGGGCCTGGGGCCGGGCGGGCCGGCGCCGGGCGGCCCCGGGCGTTCAGACGCCGAGCGCGAGGGGGTAGGTGTCCAGTCCCCGCACGACCCAGCGGTCGCGGTAGACGGGCCGCTCGGCAGCGGACAGGCGCGGGAAGCGGCGCAGCAGCCGGGGCAGGGCGACGGCGGCCTCGAGGCGGGCGAGGGGCGCGCCGAGGCAGTAGTGGGGCCCCGCGCCGAAACTGAGGGGCTGCGGGGCGCCGCGCCCGGGGGTGAACCGGTCCGGGGCGGTGAAGCGGCGCGGATCCCGGTTGGCGGCGGCCAGGACGAGGGTGAGCCGGGTGCCGCGCGGGACGGCGGTGCCGAGCAGCTCGGTGTCGTGGGCGGCCCAGCGGCTGGTGACGTGGACGGGCGGCTCGTAGCGCAGGATCTCCTCGACGTACGGGTCGGCGAAGTCCGCCTCCTCGCGCAGTCGCCGCGCGTACGGGGCGTGGTCCAGGGCGATCATCACGCCGTGGCCGATGAGGAAGCTCGTGGTCTCGAAACCGGCGGTGAGCAGCACCATGAGATTGCCCGTCAGCTCCTCGTGGCTCAGCCGCTCCGGCTCGTCGCGGTGCACCGAGGCGAGGACGGTGAGGAGGTCCTCGGCGGGTGCGCGGCGGCGCCGCTCGAGGAGTTCCGCGAAGTAGCCGGCGAGCGCGTCCATCGCGGCGTCGGCCCGGTGCAGGCCGGCCGGATCGGAGAACCCGTCGGTGGACACGGCGATGGCGGAGGCGATGTCCCGGAACCAGACCTGGTCCTCCTCCGGGAAGCCGAGCAGCGCCCCGATGACCGCCACCGGCAGCCGGGAGGCGAACTCCGCGACGACGTCGACGGGGTCGCCGTCCGCGCCGAGCACGGCCATGCGGTCCAGGAGCCGGTCGGCCATGTCCTCGACCACCGCGGCGAGTTCGCGCACCCGGGGAGGGGTGAAGGCGAAGCCGACCAGGGATCTCAGGCGGGCGTGGTCGGAGCCGTTGCTGTAGAGCATCGAGCTGGTGAAGGCGCGCAGCGAGGAGTGGGAGCGCCAGGCGGGGTGGGCCGCGTCGAAGGCGGTGCGGTCCTGGACGTGCAGGCGGGTGTCCCGCAGGGCGCGGGCGCACGCGTCGTAGCCGGTGACGACCAGCCGCCCGGGACCTCGCCAGGCGAGGTCGCCGTGGGCGCGGATCGCCTCGTACAGCGGGTAGGGGTCCTGGCGTCCCTGCGCGGTGCCCAGGGCGCCGAACGCCTCCGTCAGGGACAGGGCGGCCTCGGCCATTTCCGGCGTCCTCTCCTGCGGCGGGGTACTCGGCCAGATCCTCGGTGCGCGGTTCAGGCGGCGGTCAGCTCGATGATCGACGAGGGGCCGGCGGGGTGGACGGCGGCCAGGCGCAGGCCGGCGCCCGCGGCGAGGGCGGCGAATTCGGCCACGCCGCGCTCCCCGGCGCCGTAGACGCACAGCATCCGCAGGTCCATGCCGGTGTGCGGGGCGTCGCCGAGGGGGCCGACCGACTCGATGACGAAGACGGAGCCGGTACTGCCCGCGGCCTCGGCGCAGCGGCGCAGTATCGCGGTGGCCGCGTCGTCGTCCCAGTCGTGCAGGATCAGCGAGAGCACGTAGCCGCCGGCGCCGGCGGGCAGGGGGTCGAAGAAGCTCCCGGTGACAGCGTCGGCGCGGTCGTCCAGGCCCGAGGCGGCGAAGTGCCGCTCGGCGCTGCGCACGGCCTCCTCCAGGTCGACGACCGTGCCGCGCAGGCCGGGGTGGGCGGTCAGCAGGGCGGCCAGCAGGGAGCCGTCGCCGCCCCCGACGTCGACGACGTGACGGACTCGGGCCCAGTCGAAGCCCGCGACGACGTCGGGGGCGCGCGCGGCGACGTCGGCGCCCAGCAGGGCGTTGAAGACGGCCGATCGCCCGGGGTCGGCGGCCAGGTCGTCCCAGTAGGAGCGGCCGTACCGGACGGGGAAGGCGGCCTCCCCGGTGGTGACGCTGTGCAGCAGTTCCACGAAGGAGAGTTCGCCGCGGCCGCCGGTGTGGATGTCGAACCAGGCGCGCAGACCGGCCGGATGGGACTCGCACAGGGGCCGGCCCAGTTCGGTCAGGGTGTAGCGGCCGTCCGCGTCACGGTCGAGGACCCCGCGCACGCTCAGGTAGCGCAGCAGCCGTTCCAGGGCGCCGGGGTGGGCGCCGACCACCTCGGCCAGGGCCGCCGCCGTGTCCGTGCCGGCCGCGATGTGGTCGGCGAGCCGCAAGGTCGCGGCCACACGCACGGCCATGGGCGTGCCCAGGTTCGCCATCCGCCACAGCTTGGCGGCGCTGCCGTCCTCGTCGCCCCACACGGGTGCCCTCCTTCGTCGGCGGGCACAGCCCGGGTCCGTGGTGTCATCCTCGCGGAGTACCGGGCGCGGGCCATCTCCTGGATTGCGCTCCTGCCGCGCAGGCGGGTCCGGGCCGCCGGGTGCGGCCCGGACGCCGGGTCACAGTGCGGCGGGCTCGCGGTCGGACGCGGCCGTCGCGGTGTCCCCCGCGGCGGGGGCCGGGGCGGGCGCCGCGGGGCGGGCGGGCCACCAGAAGCGGCGTTCGCCCAGGTCGAGAGCGAGGGCGGGGACCAGGACGGTGCGCACCAGGAACGTGTCGATGAGCACGCCGACGCCGACGATCACCCCCATCTGGGCCATGGCGACCAGCGGCAGCACGGCGAAGACCGCGAAGGTCGCCGCGAGGACGAGGCCGGCGGAGGTGATGACGCCGCCGGTGCCGCTGAGGCCCGCGATCACGGCCTGCCGGAACTCGCGCCGCCGTGCCTCCTCGCGCACCCGGTGCATGAGGAAGATGTTGTAGTCGACGCCGAGGGCCACGAGGAACACGAAGCCGAGCAGGGGCACCGACCAGTCGGTCCCGGAGTAGCCCAGAACGTGCTCGAACAGGAGGCCGGAGGCGCCGAGTGCGGAGAAGTACGAGACGACGACGGTGCCCAGCAGCACCAGCGGGGCCGTCAGTGAACGCAGCAGCCACACCAGCACGAGCAGGATGACCACCAGGACGGCGGGGACGACGGTCCTCAGGTCACGGGCGCTGGCGGTCTCCTTGTCCAGGCTCTGCGCGGCGGTACCGCCGACCAGGGCGTCGGTGTTCGCGCGCAGGGCCCGCACGGCGTCCTTCGCGGCCCGGCTGTCGGGCGTCCCGTCCAGCACCGCGGCCAACTGGGTCAGTTCGCCGTCGGAGGTGGCCGCGACGGTGGTGACGTCGAGGACCCCGGCGGTGTCGCGGGCCGCCTCGGCGACGTCCGCCGCCTCGGAGGTACGGGCGATGACGATCGCCGGGTCGCCCGCTCCGGAGGGGAAATGCGCCGAGAGGCTCTCCTGGGCGAGGACCGACTCCGGCTTGTTCTGGAACCACTCGGACTGGCTCAGGCCCATGCTGAGGCCGAGGGCGCTCACCGCGAGACCGCCGGTGACCAGCAGGGAGACCAGCCAGGCGCGGCGCGGCCTGCGGGCCACCGCCTCGCTGAGGCGCTGCCACACACCGCCGGTGCGCGGCGCGGTCCCCGTCCGCGGCACGAGCGGCCAGAACACCCAGCGACCGGCGACGACGAGCAGGGCGGGCAGCGCGGTCGCCATGGCGAGGAAGCCGAAGACGACGCCGATGGCGCCGACCAGCCCCATCGAACGGGAGGAGTTGATGTCGGCGAACCCCAGGCAGAGCAGGCCGACGGCGATGGTGGCCGCGGAGGCCAGCACGGCGGGCAGGCTGCGGCGCAGGGCGACCTTCATGGCCTCGTGCCGGTCCTCGTGCCGGTGCAGTTCCTCGCGGTAGCGGGCGATGAGCAGCAGGGCGTAGTCGGTGCCGATACCGAAGACCAGCACCATGAGGACGCCGGAGCTCTGCGGATCGACCTGCAGTCCGGCGTGCTTGGCGAACAGGTAGGTGAAGGCCTGGGTGAGGACGGCCGCGAAGGCGACCGCGAGGACCGGGAACACCCACAGCACGGGGCTTCGGTAGGTGAGCAGCAGCAGGACGATCACGATGAGGCAGGTGGCTCCCATCAGGGTGCCGTCGAGGGTGTCGAAGACGGTGAAGGCGTCGGCGGTGGCACCTCCCATGCCGCCGACCCGGGCGTCGAGGCCGGGCGGGGCGTGCGCGGCCGCCACGGTGCGCAGTTCCTCGACCTTGTCGGCCAGCAGGGCCTGGTCCTCGCCGGACAGCGGCACGACGACCATCAGGGCCCGGCCGTCCTCGGAGGCCACCGCGGGCGGCACCTGACCCGACTCGGCGATCTTCGCGAAGGCCGAGCGGTCGCTCTCGACGGCCGCGCGGGCGGCGTCGGTGAGGGGGGCGTCACCGGTGTAGACGACGACGGCCGGCGTCAGGTCGTGGGTGCGGAACCTCTCCAGTTCCGTGTTGACCTGGGCGGACTCGGCGCCGCGGGGCAGGAAGGCGTTGGCGGTGGTGTCCTGCACGTCGCCGAGCTTGCCGGCCAGCGATCCGAGAGCCATCGCGGCGAGCAGCCACACGGCGAGCACCAGCCATTTGCCGCGGCGGCCGCCGGGCACGACGGTCGTGCGCTCGAGCCATGTTCGCATGGGGGGTTCTCCTTCTGGATGGGGACGTACGGCGTTCGCGCGGGCGGCCTCGCCTCGCGCGAACGGTCAGAGCACGGCAGCGCCCGTGGGGCCGCGGCTCCACGGGCGCTGCCGGCAGCGGCGGGCTCAGTTCTCGTAGAACTTCCTCAGCTGGGGAGCCAGGACCGCCGGGTCGACGGCGATGCCCTGGCCGGCCAGGGTGTGGTGGCGCGAGTCCGGCAGCGCGTCGGCGGCGGCGCGGGCGCCGGCGTGCAGCCACGGGTCGGCGTCGCCGCCGTGGACGACGAGGGCGGGCACCTTGACGGAGGCGAGTTCCTCGCCGGGCAGCGAGAAGTCGCCCATGATCGTGGTGTCGTAGGGGAGCGTGTGGGCGAGCGCCTCCAGGCCTGCCCAGAACGGGGCGAAGCGCATTCCCGCGACGGCTTCGGCCGGGGCGCCCATGCCTTCGGTCATGAAGAACTCCACGGCGTCGCCCCGGCGGTCGGTCGCGGCGAGTTCGGCGAGCTTCTCGGTGAAGCCGGCCGGCGGCTTCGGCCCGGTCTCGTCCACGACGAAGGGGAGGTCGTAGACGGCGAGCCGGGTGATGTCCAGGCCGGAGGCGGCGGCCTTGAGCGCCAGGACGCCGCCCGCGGACAGGCCGAACACGTTCGCCGAGCCGCCTGCCTCGGCGATCAGCGCGGCGAGGTCCTCGATCTCCCGCTCGACCGCGTACTCCGGCGCGTCGGCGCTGTCTCCGCGCCCGCGACGGTCGTAGTTGTAGACGGTGAAGTGGGGGGCCAGTTCGGCGGCCAGCTGCGTCATGGTCGGGTGCGCACGTTCGCTGAACGACCCGCCGACCAGGACGAGGGGCTCGCCCTCGCCGGAGCGGTCGTAGGCGATGGCGGTACCGTCGGCGGACTGGACAGTGTTCATTGCTCTCCTGACAGTGAGCGGCCTGGGCGGAGGAGGCACGCGGTGGTGCCGTACCCAGCGTCTCGGGAGCCGTGTGGGCGTCGCATCTTCGAGGTTGCTTTGTTCAAGTCCGCGCGCACACGGCACGGTGGAAGATGCGCCGTCCCCCGCGGACGGCCTGCGGGGCAGGGCTCGCGTGTCCCCCGTGGGACGGGCCGGACCCGCCGTCCGCACACGCAGGACGCCCGGCCGGGTGACCCCGGCCGGGCGTCTGTCGTGAACCGCTCGCGTCCCTCTTCGCCTCAGCGGGTGAGGACTTGGTCCTCGCGGGTCGCGGGGGTGGCCGTCGGGGCGGCGGAGGCCGCCTCCTTGCGGCGGGCCCAGCGGCCGACCGCGGCGACGACCGGGCGCTCCAGCAGGTAGTGGCTCGCCGTCGCCGCGAGGATGCTGCCGATGAGCACCGCGGACATCAGTTCCGGGAAGGAGATGGTGCCGCGCAACTGCTGCATCAGGGCCGGCTGGGTGCCGAAGACGCTGCCCGTCTCGAACCAGAAGTACATGATCGCGAAGTGCCACAGGTAGATGCCGTACGAGATGCGGCCCAGGTAGCGCGAGACGGGGTTGGCCACGATCGCGTCGATGACCCTCGACTTCGCCTCGGGGATCGACAGCGGCATCACGAGCACGTAGGAGAAGGCGAGCAGCAGGAAGTACTGCGTGACGGCCAGGCCCACGCCCTCGTAGTCGCCGTAGCCGGGACGGCCGAAGGGCTGGGTGCAGTTGACGGCGTAGATCGCCAGGGCGGCGCCCCACAGCAGCAGGGGCCGGCGGGCGGCGACGCGGTACAGCGCGGGCCGGTCGTTCGGCTTCATCTCCGCGAGGACGTGGACGACGGCCATCGCCATGCCGAGGACGAAGGCACCGCCCACGGCGAACGGCCACCAGTACTCCTGCGGGTACATGCCCATCTGCGGACGGTGGATCCAGTACGTCCACGCCGCGGACGCGACCGTGACGACGGCCAACGGGATCATCATCCGGCGGGCCTTCGCGACCGGGTCGGACACCCCGCGTGCCAGCCAGTGCATCAGCACGGCCAGGACCGGCAGTGCGAGGTAGTACTGCATCTCGGCCGGGACGGTCCATGCCGGGTCCATGCCGGCTATCCAGGTGTAGTCGTAGACCTGGAGCATCAGGATCGGCCGCAGCACGTACCAGGGGCCGTCCACGGCGTCGTAGTTGAGGAGGAAGACGCAGACCAGGGCGAGCAGGACGTACGCCGGCCACAGCCGGGCCAGGCGCTTGGCCAGGAAGGTGCCGATCCGGGGCCGGGCCCCGCCGGCGAGGGTCCACCGGGCGAACGGGCGGTACAGCAGCATCCCGGACAGGACGAAGAAGGGGCCCAGGGCCAGCGGCCGCAAGCCGGTGAGGAACGTGGCCAGCACCTCGTTGCCGGGCTTGGCGGTGTAGGCGCCCATGACGCCGGCGGCGAAGGAGGTGTGGACCGCCGCGACCCCGAGGGCGCACAGCGCGCGGACGCCGTCGAGCCGCCCGAGTCGCTTTGGTTGCCGGGCCTGTGCCACGGCCCCGTTGGCTTTCACTTCGTCAGAGCTCCTTTGTTGATGGCTCGTTCAGCATGGAGGTGGCTCGATACGGTTGGCCATCTTCTGAAATGCGGTGTCGACCGCACGGTGGAGGTTCAGTGCGCGGGGCGGTGCGGCCGCACCAGCGGGGCCGCGTCGCCGAGGACGGGCGCGAGGCGGGTGGGGTCGAAGTTGACGGCGCTGCACCAGCGGCCGTCCGCGAGCTTGAACCACACGGAGCTGACGATCTCGCCGACGGGGTTCTCGCCCTCGACGACCTCGTCGCCCAGGGCCCAGCCCTCGGCCGTGTGGCTGGTGGCGGCGTCGGGCAGTACGAGCTCGACGACCGGACTGTCCAGCGAGGGGCCGCTGCGCACGTTGGCGTCCCGCCAGACGGGCCCGGGTGTGCTCGGGGCGGGACGGTAGCTGGTGGCGGTCATACGGGTCCCTTTCTGAGGAGGTACGCCTCGCGGATGCGTGCGGGTCGCGGGGGCGGGTGGCCGAAAAGCGGGGCCCGGGCGGTGTGCCGGCCCCGGGCGGGTCGGGCGGCGGTCAGGCGGCGGCGGGGACGGCCCCGGGGAGCGGGGACGCCGCGCGGACGCCGGCCAGCCACAGCACCTGACGGACCATCTCGTCCAGGCGCTCCTCGTCGGGCGCCGCCGGCGCCCGGCCCGGCCCCGGTGACGCGGGCGCTCGGGTGAGCGTCACTCCCAGCGGGGCGGGCCAGCCGCGCAGTGCGTGGGCGATGGTGCGCAGGGTGGTGAGCGTGGCGGCGGCGCCCTGGGCGCCCGCGCCGACGGCGACCGTGCCGATGGCCCGTCCGTCGAGGTGGGGCAGCGGACCGTCGATGTCGTTGACCGCGTCGAGGGCGTTCTTGAGCAGCCCGGAGACGGTGGCGTGGTATGTCGGCGAGACCAGCACCACGCCGTCGGCGCGGCGCAGTTCGGCGAGGTACTCGGCGACGCCCGGATGGCCGGCCGCCAGGCCCGGCCGGTAGGCGGGGAAGTCGAGTTCGGCGCCGGTGAAGACGCGGGCGGTGGCGCCGGTCGCGGTGACGCGCTGGGCGCACCACTGGGCGACCCGGTCCGAGGTCGAGCCGGCCCGCAGGGAGCCGCTGAGCAGAACGATGTGGGGGGCGCTCACGGCTTCGGGCCCTTTCCGTGGGGTCTCGGGACGCGCCGGGGCGGCCCGCAGCGGCGCGGGCCGCCACGCGGCGATGTCGAGAGCGTCGGGGTCCTTGCGCCCGTCCGCTCTCATCCGGGCGTTGCGCCTCGTCTCCCCGGCCCGGTCGGCGCCCTGGTCGACAACGCCCTGGCGGCGCGAGGACAGCACGACCGCGGCGGTGCGGTCCATGCGCGCGCGGGCGTAGGCGGCGAGCGCGGTGGGCACGTGCGCGCAGGCTCTCAGGCAGTCGGTGAGCACGGCGGCGTCCTCGAGCGCCATGTTGGCGCCCTGTCCGAGGGCGGGCACCATGGGGTGCGCGGCGTCGCCGAGCAGCGCGACCCGGTGATCGGTCCAGCGCGGGGCGGGATCACGGTCGTGGATGTCGGTGACGACGATGTCGCCGGGGTCGGCGGCGCGCACCAGGTCGACGACGGGGGGATACCAGCCCTCCATCGCGGCCAGCAGGGCGAGCAGAGCGCCCCGGGGTCCCCTGGCGGGCCACTCTCCCTCGGCGGAGGTGATCTTCGCGGTCCAGTAGAGGGTGTCGTCGCCGACCGGGGCGACGAACAGCTGGATGCCGCGGCCGTTGACGACATGGCCGCGTTGTCCGAGAGCCGAGCCGCGGGTGCGTCCCCGTACCGAGGTGTAGCCCCGGTAGGTGGGGGGTCCGTCGCCGAGCATCCGGCGGCGCACCGCGGAGTTGATGCCGTCGGCGGCGATCAGGGCCTGGCAGTTGGCGGTGTTGCCGTCGGAGAACCGTACGGTGACGTGGTCGTCGTGGCCGGTGTAGTCGTCGACGACGGTGGCCATCCGCACGACGGCGCCCGCGGTGACGGCCTCGTCGAACAGCGCCCGGTGCAGGGCCGAGCGCAGCACGGGCATCTGCGCGGCGGCCGCGCCCGGGGCGGTGGCCCCCACGGGCTCCTCGGCGAGCACGGTCCCCCGCGCGTCCATCAGGACGCGTACCTCGCCGGGGGCGGCCGTGCGTCCGGTGGCCCGGACACGTCTGCCGAGGCTCTCGCCGAGGGCGTCGGCGGCGCTGAGGCCGTTGGGCTGGAGCATGAGTCCCGAGCCGCCCGCCCGGATC
Organism: Streptomyces sp. NBC_00637; assembly: GCF_045161545.1. NCBI lineage: Bacteria > Bacillati > Actinomycetota > Actinomycetes > Kitasatosporales > Streptomycetaceae > Streptomyces > Streptomyces sp. NBC_00637. The sequence continues at coordinate 70,182 of NZ_CP109048.1, forward strand.
CGGGTGGCGCGCTCGATCACGGTGACGTCGAAGCCGTGCGCGGCGAGGCCGGCGGCCGCGGCCAGGCCGCCGATGCCGCCGCCGGCGATGAACACGGTCTGGGGCTGGGTCATGGGTTCGGGGCCTCCGATCCGGCCGCTCGGGCCGATACGTCGCGGGCGGCCGGTGCGGGGCCGGCGGGCGCCGCGTCCAGCAGTCGGCCGTCGTACCTGCCGAAGGAGCCCGTCGCCGCGTCCCACACGGTGCGGCCCGCGCGCAGCGTGCGCTCGACCCGGCCGGTGAAGGTCCATCCCTCGTACGCCGACCAGCCGCACTTGCTCTCCACGTCGGGCGCGGACAGCATCCAGGGCACGTCGGGCGCGAAGAACACGAGGTCGGCGTCGGCTCCCGGCTCCAGCCGTCCCTTGCCGGGCAGCCGGAACAGCTCGGCGGGCCGGGCGCACAGATGGCGGGCCAGGCGCGCGGCGGCCACGTCGGGGTCCTCCTGCGGCCACCGCCTGCGCATGCCCGTCCACACGGCGACCGCCAGTTCCTGCACGCCCGGCAGTCCGGGCGGTGACTGGGCGACGGCGCGGGTCTTCTCGGCGACGGTGTGCGGGGCGTGGTCGCTGCCGAGGGTGGCCGCCTGGCCGAGGTGCAGCGCCTGCCACAGCCGGTCCTGGTCGCGCGCGCCGCGGATGGAGGGCGACAGACGGGTGCGGGCGCCCAGGCGCCGGGTGTCCTGGTCGGTGAACGACAGGTGGTGTCCGGTGACCTCGAAGGTGACCGGCAGTCCGGCGGCCCGGGCCGCGCACACCAGGTCGGCCTCCTCGGCGCTGGACAGGTGGAGGATGTGGGCGCGGGTGCCGTGGCGGCGTACCAGTTCGAGCACCTTGGCGACGGCGACGATCCCGCCGGTGCGCGGTCGGCGCGCCTCGTACTCGAGGTAGCTCCCGGGCTCGCCCCACCAGGCGTCCAGCAGGGCGAACAGCTCGTCGTCCTCGGCGTGCAGGACCAGCTGGACGCCTCCCGCGGCGGCCGCCGCGAACGCCTTCTCCAACTGGTCCGGGTCGCGCACCACGGTCGGCGCGGTGTGGTGGCCGGCCATGAAGATCTTCACGCTGGTGGCGACCTGCGCGTCGAGGTCGGCCAGCAGTTCGGGGCGGGCCGGGTCGAGCCCCAGGTGGAAGCGGTAGTCCACCAGGGTGTGGCCGTCGACGAGGGACGCCTTGGCGTGCACCGCCTCGGGCGCGAGTGTGGGCGGCAGCGTGTTCGGCATGTCCATCACGGTCGTCACACCGCCGCGCACGGCCGCCCTGCTGCCGTGCTCCCAGTCCTCCTTGTGGGTCAGCCCGGGGGTGCGGAAGTGGACGTGGGAGTCGATGAATCCGGGCAGCACGTAGTACTCGCCCGCGTCGAGACGGGCCGCCGAGGCGGGCGCCGAGTCGGCGTCCGCGACGGCCGTGATCCGCCCGCCGGAGACGAACAGGTGGCCGGGACGCACGCCCTGGGGGGTGACCAGTCTGCGGCCGCTGACGACGAGTTCGGGGCCGGGGGTCAGCCGGTCCACGACGCCGCCACCAGATCCCGGCACAGGTCGTTGGTGGGGCCCATGAGGGAGATACCGCGCGCGTCCGCGAGCAGACGGCCGATGCGGGCACCGTCGCGGTATCCCGCCGAGCCGAGTATGCGGGCCACGTCGAGACAGATCTCCTCGGCCGCCTCGGTGGCGTGCAGCTTGCTGTGCAGGGTGGTCAGGCCCGGGTCGGCGGAGGTGCGGGCCCCGGCCCGTTCCACCACGGCGCGGGCCGCCTCCAGCCGTGTCGCCAGGCCCACCAGACGGTGCCGTACGGCCGGCCGGTCCATGAGTCCTCGGGCGCGGGCGTGTGCGACGGCCAGGTCGAAGGCCGCCTGCGCGGTGCCGACGGCCACCGCGCCGAGGCTGGCGCCGCTCTCGCGCACCCCGGCGATGATCAGGGCGGCCTCGTCCCGCGGTCCGAGCCGGTCGGTGTCCGGGACGATCGCCCCGTCGAGGGTGAGCAGCCCGGTCGCGGAACCGCGCATGCCGGCCAGTTCCAGGCCGAGTTCGGGGCGCACGCCCGGGTTGTCGGCGCCGACGAGGAAGAAGGTCTGCCCGGCCGCCCCGTAGCCGCCGGCGGTCGCGGCGGCGGGCCGGGCCGTGCGGGTCAGGACCAGGTAGAGGTCGGCGACGCCGGCGCCGGTGGTGAACGCCTTGGAGCCGTTCAGCAGCCAGGCGCCGTCCGCGCGGCGCTCCGCGGTGGTGGACAGGTTCTGTTTGTCGGCGCCCGCCCCGTTCTCGCTCCACGCCGAGGCGGCCAGCCAGGTCCCGTCGGCCAGCGGGGGCAGCCAGCGGGTCTGCTGGTGCGGGGTACCGCGTTCGGCGATCCGCGCGCTGACGGCGAAATGCTGGAACGCGATGATCGCCACCGACGGATTGACGGCGGCGATCTGTTCGACCACGGCGTTCACCGCGGTGGCGTCCCCGCCCGCGCCGCCGTGTGCGGCGGGGACGGCCGTGGCGAGCAGGCCGCTGGCCCGCAGGGCGGACAGGGCTTCGCGGTCCGCCTCGCCGGCCGCGTCGGACTGTTCGGCCCCCTCCCGCAGCAGCGCGCGGAACGCGGGCGCGAGCTGCGGTCTCATACGGCTCCCGACAGCGCCATGCATAGGGCGGCCTCCTCGGATTGAAGGTGACTCAGGGGCGCCAGGGCGAAGGAGCCCTGGAAGGTGACGCGCTTGTGGGCGACGGAGGACCACAGCAGGGCCCCCGCGCCGTCGTCGGCGCCGGTACCGACGCCGGCCCCGGGCAGGGAGACGACCGCGGTGACCGACGCGGGGCCGCCCGGCGTGGCGATGTCCAGCAGTCCCTCGCCGGCGGTGCCCGCCTCGCGTGTGATCCGCCAGGGCACGGTTCCCGGCACGCGCGCGGCCGTGCCCAGGCAGACGGCTCCGGTCAACGCGATGGTGGGATGCCAGCCGGGCACGGTCAGAGCGCGGGCCGCGATGCCCCCGTCCTCGCCCGGCAGCACCGCCGCGATCTTGGGGAAGGCGCCGCCGGGCGGCCAGCCGAGCTGTGCGGCCGCGGCGGCGCGCAGTGCCTCCAGGCGCCGCAGCAGCTCGCCGTCGGCGGCGAACAGGGCGGCCTGGTCGGGCACCTCCAGCGACCGCGCGTCGACGAAGACGTAGGTGTTGGCGCTCGTCACGAGCGACGCCTCGACGCGTCGGCCGTCCGCCTCCAGCTCGGTGAGGGCGCTTCCCGTGGGCAGCAGGTCGGCCAGGGGCACGGGGCGTGGCTGGACGAAGGTGACGGTGAAGCCCACCTCGTCGCGCTCGACCCGGTCGACCTCGCACACCACGGTGTCGCCGTTGTTGCGTACGCGGACCCGCACCCGGGCGCCGGGCGCCAGCCGCGGCACCATGCCGCCGCGAGCGGCGGCGACCACGGCCGCGAGTACGGAGTGGCCGCAGGAGCCGCGCACGTCGAAACGGTCGGGGGCGCCGGGCAGCGCCTGGACGAACCGGTAGTCGAGGTCGAACATCGGGTGCGCGGACGGCTCGACCAGGGCGATCTTCAGGACGTGGGCGCCCCCGGCGGAGATCAGGTAGCGACGGGCCTCGGTCAGGTGGCTCAGCAGGGCCGCGTCCTCACGCGGCAGCCGGGCGGCGTCCAGGACGAACGTCGGGCAGGGGCTGCCGGCGGCGTAGGCGAGATGGCCGATCACGCCGCCACCGCCACCGCGTGCCGGGTGGAGAAGTGCCCGGCGCCCTGGAACCGCTCCCGCCACACCTCGTGCACGAGCAGCGCCCACAGGGTCAGCGCCGCGGTGTCGTCCGGGCGGTGGGCCTGCGCGTCGAACAGGGCGTCGACGGCGCGAGGTTCGAGCCGCCCGTCGGCGGCCAGCCGGGCGGGCGCGAGCAGGTCGCGCGCGAACGCCCACAGCGGTGTGCCGGGAGCGAGCATCGCCGTGACGGGCAGGGTGAAGGGCTGCTTGGGGCGGTTGAGCACGCTGTCGGGCAGCAGCCCCCGGGCGGCCGCGTACAGGGTCCGTTTGACCTGGGCGCCGCGGATGCGCAGCGGGTCGGGCAGGGCTCGGCCCAGGGCCACGACGGATTGCTGGCAGAACGGCAGCCGTACCTCGACCGACGCCGCCATGCTCAGGTGGTCGACACGGCGCAGGTGGTAGGCGGGCAGACGGTGTCCGAGCTCGAAGCGGGTGACGCGCTCCAGGACGCTGCCGGGTCCGTGCAGCAGATCCTGGCGGGCCGCCCGTGGCAGCGGGTCGGTGTGCCGCAGGCGGTCGCGGTAGGCGTCGGTGTACAGCCCGGCGCGTACCGCGGCCGGGGCGGCGGACAGCGCGTCGAGGTAGGCGGTGGACCAGTCGCCGCCGGCCGCGGCCGTCTCGGCCGCGGCGCGCATCCGGGCGTAGCCGCCGAACACCTCGTCGGCCGCGTCGCCGGTCAGCGCGACCGTGAAGCCCTCCTGGCGCACGGCCGTGAACAGGGCGTAGGTGCTCAGGGCGATGGGGTCGGCGTTGGGCTGGCCCAGGTGCCGGACGGTCGCCTCCAGCAGGGCGGGGAAGTCGGCCGGGTCGATCTCGACCTGGTGGTGGTGGGCGCCGGCCCGGTCGGCGACCGCGCGGGCGAAGTGCTTCTCGTCGAAGGGCCAGTCGCCGCGATAGGCGATGTTGAAGGAGTGCACCGGTCCCCGCTCGGCGGCCAGGGCGGTGACCAGGCTGGAGTCCAGCCCGCCGGAAGTGATCAGGGCGACGGGGACGTCGGCGACCAGCAGCCGGCCGACCTCCTCGCGAAGCCGCTCGCGCACGTCGGCGGCGGCGGCTTCGTCCTGCTCGGGCGGTTCGGCGGTGGCCGGGGCGCGGTCGCGTCGGCGGGGCGTGCCGCCGAGGTCGCACACGAGGGTGGTGCCCGCGGCCAGCACCTCGATGTCCTCGAACATCGTCTGCCCGCCGAAGGGGGTGCGGGTGGCCAGATAGGCGTCCAGCGCCGTGTCCCGCATCCTGGTGCGGATCGTGCCGAAGCCGAGCAGGGCCGGGATCTCGGAAGCGAAGTGCAGGGAGCGGGCGGCCGCGTCCCACCGGTAGTAGAGCGGTTTCATCCCGATCCCGTCGGTGGCCAGCAGCAGCCGGGGCACCTCCCCGCGCCGGTCCACCAGGGCGATGGCGTACATGCCGTCGAGGTGTTCGGTGAAGTCCTCGCCGTACTCCAGGTAGAGGGCCGGGATGACATTGCCGTCGCAGCGGTCGGGGAAGACGTGGCCGCGCTCGCCCAGTCGGCGACGCAGCTCGTCGTGGTTGTAGATCTCCCCGTTGAAGACGGCCTCGACGGGTCCGCCGAGCCCGTACGGCTGTTGTCCGCCGGCCAGGTCGACGATGGCGAGCCGGTCGTAGCCCAGGCCCCAGCCGGGTGCCCGGGACATGCCGGTCGCGTCCGGGCCGCCGTGGCGTTGGAGGGCGGCGACGGTGCACATCTCGTGTGGTGTGGCCGCCGCGTTGAAGTAGCCGTGGATCCGGCACATGTCCGCCTGTCTTTCCGTGAGGAGGCGACGCGTCAGCGAGGCGTCGTCGACAGATAGCGCTCACCGCTGTCGGGGAAGACGGTGACGATCGTGGCGCCCGCCCGGCGGGGGTCCGCGCCGACGGTCCTCGAGGCCCACGCGGCGGCCCCGGAGGACACCCCGACGGGCAGACCGGTGGCGCGCACCACCTCGCGCGCGGTGGCGGCCGCCGCCTCGTCGGACACGGCGACGACCTCGTCGACGAGAGTGAGGTCGGTGAGGTCGGAGACGTAACCGGCGCCGATGCCGGGGATGCCGTGGGGGCCCGGCTCGCCGCCCGACAGGACCGCGGAGCGGGCCGGTTCGACGGCGACGACGTGCACGGAGGTCCGTTCCTTCAGGTAGCGGGCGATGCCGCTGAGGGTGCCGCCGGTGCCCACCGCGCACACCAGGACGTCGACGCGGCCTTCGGTGGCCGCCCAGATCTCCGGGCCGGTGGTGTCGTAGTGGGCGCGGGCGTTCGCCTGGTTGCGGTCCTGGTGCGGCAGCCAGGAGCCGGGCAGGGTGCGCTGGAGCTCCTCGGCGTGCGCCCAGGCGGCCAGCAGTCCCTCCCCGTGCGGTACGAGGACGACCTCGGCGCCCAGTTCGCGCAGGAGCAGGCGGCGTTCCCGGGTGGCGTTGTCGGGCATGACGATGATGCAGCGGTGTCCGCGCCGGACGCTCAGGGCGGCCAGGGAGATGCCGGTGCTGCCGGAGGAGCACTCGATGACGGTGCCGCCGGTGGCGGGCAGCTGTCCTGACCGTTCGGCGGCGCGCATCATGGCCAGCGCGGCGCGGTCCTTGACGCTGCAGAGCGGGTTGAGCATCTCCAGCTTGGCCAGGAGGGTCACGTCGTCGGCGAGGCCCGGCAGGTCGACCCGGAGCAGCGGGGTGTTCCCGACCAGGTCCTCCAGCGACCGGGCGGGGCAGGCCGCCCGGTCGAGCCCCGGGCTTGTCTCTGTGGTCACGGTGTCCCCAAGTCGTCGGCGGTGATGCCCTGTTCAGGCGGCGAGGTGCGCGGTGGCCGCCGCCAGGTGGCGGGCGGCGGCCTCCTGCAGATGGGTGATGTCGCTGGAGACGGTGGCGAAGGTGAAGCCCTCGGTGAGCCGTTCGGCCGCGCTGTCGCCGTCCAGGACGTGGATGCCGCAGGCGATGCCGGCCGCGCGGGCCGCGTCGGTGACGCGGACGAGGGCGGCCTCCAGCGCGTCCGCGGCCCTGGGGTCGCCGAACCAGCGCGCGCCCAGGGCCGCCGACAGGTCCGCGGGGCCGACGTAGACGGCGTCGAGGCCTGCGGTGGCGCAGATGGCGTCCAGGTTCTCCAGCGCCGCCGCGGTCTCGATCATCACGATGCAGGCGATCTGGTCGTCGATCTCGGCCGGCACGGAGCCCAGCCGCAGTTCCGCGCGCACCGGGCCGGCCAGGCTGCGGGTCCCGGCCGGGTGGTGGCGGCAGGCCCGTACGACGGCCAGCGCCTGCTCGGGCGTCTCGATCATCGGTACGACCACGCCGCGGGCGCCGGTGTCGAGGGCGACACCGATGGCGACCGGGTCGGGCGAAGGCACCCGGATGATCCCGGCGGAGCCGCCGCGCGCGTCGACGGCGAGCATGGCCGCCTGCCAGCCCGGCTGGTGCATGACGCCGTGCTGGCCGTCGACGCCGAGGTAGTCGTAGCCCAGCCCGGCGAGGCGCTCGGTGGCGGCCGGGTCGTTCAGTGCGATCCAGTAGCCGACGAGCGGCTCGCGCTCACGCAGGCGCTGGGCGAAGGACACGGGGTCGGGGCGGCGGCTCACTCGCCCTCCTCGATGGCGTAGCTGCGCTTGCCGTCCAGGCCGACGGGCACGTCGCCGGTGATGGAGACCCGGTGCAGCACGCGCCGGTGCCTGTCGTAGTCGTTGACGGCGTAGTGCTGGGTGCAACGGTTGTCGAAGATGAGGACGTCACCGGGCCGCCAGGTCCAGCGTGCGGTGTTCTCCGGGCGCCGTACGTAGGACTGCAGGATGTCGATGAGGGGGCGCGACTCACGCGGTTGCAGGCCCACCAGCCACTGGGCGAAGCCGCCGAGGAACAGGGCGGGCTCGCCGGATTCGGGATGGACCCGGACCACGGGGTGGGCGGTCTCGAAGCGGCGGGCCAGGAACGCCTTGCGGACCTCCTCGCCGCGCTCGGTGCCCAGCCGCGGCTGCTCGGCGTGGTTGGTGTGCACGGCCCAGAGCCGGTCGGCGATCTGGCGCAGCTCGGCGGGAAGGTCCCGGTACCCGGCGGCCGCGTTGGCCACCAGGGTGTCGCCTCCGTACGGCGGGAGCACCACGCTGCGCAGCGTGGTGCCCAGCGACGGGGTGGTGGTGAAGCTGATGTCGGTGTGCCAGTGGTCCGCGCGCTGCTCCTCGCCGTCGACCGGGATCACCTGGGCGGCGGCGTCGACGGTCCGCATCATCGGATGCTTCTGCGTCAGCGGCCCGAACCGGCCGGCGAAGGACAACTGCTGCGCGTCGGTCAGGCTCTGGTCACGGAAGAAGAGCACCTTGTGTTCCAGGAACGCCTCGTGGATCTGGCCGAAGACCGGGTCCGACAGCTCCGTGGAGAGATCGACGCCCGTTATCTCCGCGCCGATACGGCCACCGATCCTGCGTATGTCGAAAGTGGGCACCAGCAATCCTTCCGAACTCGTCAGAAGTCCTCGCCTCCCGGAAGGAACCGCACGGTCCGCCGCCTCGTGCGAAGGAGGGGCGTGGACCGGCCACGGGAGCGATACCGGCAACACGGAGAAGTGGTCGGCCGGGCAGGACGGCACCGAGCAAACCATGGGCCCCCGGTGGCTGGGAACAAACCACCGGCGGGCGTGACGACTTGGCCAACTCGCGCCCCCGCCGCACCGGGAGCGGCGGGGCGCGACCTGTTCAAGTCGTCGGCGCGGGCGCCGTGTTCCTTGCCGGGGCGGCGGCCGGCGTGGTGGGCTCGGGACTCCCGGAATCACCTTGTGCCTCCGCCGCCGCCCCCTGAGCGGGCGGAGTACACGCAGAAGGGCACCCGATGAGCTTCGGCGAGCTGCACCCCAACATCCGGCTGCGCATCGGCGTCGGATTCGTCCAGCGGCTGCTGGCCGTCATGCTGATGCCGCTGCTGGTGATCCGACTCGCGGAGCTGTACGGGGCGGCCGCGGCCGGTGCCATGACACTGGCCGTCGCCGGGGCGGGCATCGCCGCGAACTTCCTCGGCGGCCACCTCGCCGACGTGTACGGACGCCGGCCGGTGCTGGTGGCAGGCGAGCTGGGCGCCACCGTCGGCTTCGGCCTGCTGGCGCTGGCCAACTCGCCCTGGTGGTCCTCGGGGGCGGCGACGTTCGGCCTGTTCCTGCTCACCACCTGCTGCGCGCAGCTGGCCACGCCCGCCGCCGAGGCGATGATGGTCGACGTCTCCACGCCGGAGAGCCGGCCGCTGGTCTACACGATCAACTACTGGTCGGTGAACCTCGCCTTCACCGTCGGGGCGCTCATCGGCGGCTTCTTCTACGAGGGCCACTTCGCCCGGCTGCTGACGGGCGCGGCCGTGCTGAGCGCGCTGACCACGACAGTGATCGCGCGCTGGCTCAGCGAGACCGCGCCCCGCACCGGCAAGGACGTCGCCGCGGGCGTCGGCGCGATGCTGCGCGGCTACCTGGCCGTCGCCCGCGACACGGTCTTCCTGCGGGTGCTGGCCGCCGCCGCGCTCATCTCCTCCGTCGAGATGCAGATCGGCTACTACATCGCCGTCCGCCTGTCCGACGAGTTCCCCACCCAGGTCCTCGCCCGGTTCGGCTCGTGGGCGCCGACCGTGGACGGCGTGGCGATCCTCGGCATCCTGCGGGCGGTCAACGCCGCCCTGGTCGTGGCGCTGGTGCTGTTCGCCAAGAACCTCCTGGCGCGGCTGACCGACCGGACGCGGCTGTTCGCCGGCATCACCGTGTTCACCATCGGATACATGGTCTGGGCGGTCAGCAACTCGGGCCTCGTGCTCATCGCCGCGGCCGTGCTGCTCACCCTCGGCGAGATCGGCGCCGTCCCGGTGCGCCAGGCCCTGCTCGCCGACCTCGTCGACCCGGCGGCCCGCACCAAGTACATGGCCGCCTACGCCCTCAACGCCCGGGTGGGGCTGCTCGTGGCCTCCCTGTGCGTAACGTTCGGCGCCTTCGTCCCGGCCGTGGGCATGAGCCTGCTGTACGGGACGGCGGGCCTGGCCGCCGTCCTGCTGTACCGGTCGCTGCTGCGGATCCGGGCGGAGCGCCTTCGCACCGCCGGGGAACAGGCTTCGGTGCGACTCGGCTGAGACGGGCCGGCGCCGCGGACGTACGCCCTCGGCAGCACAGCAGCCTCGGAGATGCCACCGCCCGGCCGGGCCGCCGAGCATGGTCGCCGCGGGCAAGGCGCCCGGATCCTCTCCCGGATGAGGTGCTGAGCAGTGACGGTGGACATCGCACAGAGCAACACGCGCGGCATTGCCTCGCTCTTCAACTCGGCCGTGGCCGCCTGGGCCATCGCAGCGGCCTGGGAGATCGGGGCGCTCGACGAACTGCACCGCGCCCGCACCCTCGACACCGCCGACTTCGCCGCCCGCCACGACCTGGACGCCCTGTCGACCACGGGCCTGTTCCGCGCGCTGTCGGCGGTCGGCCTGGTACGGCGCGAGGGCGCCGTCGTCACGGCCCTGGACGGCTTCGACGAGATGTACCGCAACAAGTCGTTCTTCCACTGGCTGGGCCGGGGCAGCGCGGAGCTGTTCCAGCAGATCCCGGCGGTGCTGCGCAACGAGAACCGCACCGGCTCCTTCTACCGGCGGGACTCCGCCGCCATCGCGTACGCCTGCCGCGAGATCGACCAGGTCACCTACGCGCCCGCCTTCTGGGCCGCGATGGGACGCGTCGACTTCCCCTTCACCCGCGTCGCCGACCTCGGCTGCGGCAGCGGCGCCCGGCTGCTGCAGATCCTCGACCGCTGCCCCGGCACGACCGGGACGGGCATCGACATCGCCCGGCCCGCGATCGAGGTGGCGCGCGAGGAGGCCGCCGCGGCTGGGCTGGCCGACCGCACCGCGTTCCTGCACGGTGACGTCCTGAGCCTGGCGCCCCGGCCCGAGTACGCCGACGTGGAGCTGCTGACGTGCTTCATGATGGGGCACGACTTCTGGCGGGACGGCCGGCGCGAGAACGCGATCGGCACCCTGCGCCGGCTGCGCGAGGCCTTCCCGTCCGCCCGCCGGCTGCTCATCGGCGACGCCACCCGCACCGACCTGCCCGACTCCGAACTGCCCGTCTTCACCCTCGGCTTCGAGCTCGGCCACGACCTGATGGGCACCTTCCTGCCCACCGTCGCCGACTGGGAGTCCGTCTTCGCCGACGGCGGCTGGGAGCTGGTGCGCACCAACCGCATCGACGCGACCGTCGGCGAGGTCGTCTTCGAGCTGGCCTGACGCGCGCGAGGGAGGGCTTCGCCATGACGACATTCGCGGCGGCCGTCGCCGGCACCCTGGCCGACTGCGGCATCGGGCACGCGTTCGGCCTGGTCGGCGGCGGCAACATCCTCGCCACGGCGGCCCTGACGGCGGCCGGGGTGCACTACACGGCGGCCCGGCACGAGGGCGGCGCGATGGCCATGGCCGACGCGTACTTCCGGGCCACCGGGCGGACGGCCGTGTGCACCACCACGCACGGGCCGGGTCTGGCCAACACGGCGACGGCGCTGGCCGAGGCCGCCAAGAACCGCAGCTCCGTCGTCCTGCTGTGCGGTGACGCTCCCGTGGCCGGAGCACGCCCGCACGACATCGACCAGAGCGCCCTGGCCGCCTCGCTGGGGGTGCCCGCGGTGCGGCTGACGGACCCGGAGACGGCCGTCGCGCACACCGTGCGGGCCGTGCACACCGCGCGCACCGCCCAGTGCCCGGTGGCGCTCTTCCTGCCCGGCGACCTGACGGGCCGCCCGCTGCCCGCCGCGTCCCCGCCCGTGGCCGTGCCGGGACCGCCGCCGGAACCGCGGGGCGCCGGCCGCGCCGACGTCGACGCCCTGGTCGCCCTGCTGGCCGGCGCCCGCCGCCCGCTGATCCTGGCGGGCCTGGGCGCCTGGCGTTCGGGCGCGGGCAAGATCCTCACGGAGCTCGGGGACCGGCTCGGGGCTCTGCTGGCCACGACCGTGATGGCGCACGGGATCTTCGCGTCGAGCGCCTACACGCTCGGCCTGTGCGGGGGTTTCGCCTCCCCGGCCGGGGCCGCCCTGATGGGCGAGGCGGACGTGGTCCTCGCGTTCGGCACGAGTCTGGGGGACTTCACCCTGCACGGCGGGCGCATCCTGGATCCGGACGCCCGCGTCGCGCAGATCGACCTCGCGGGCGCCCGCGCGCCCCGGGCGGACGTGTCCGTGCGCGGGGACGCCGCGTCGGTGGCCGCGCAGGTGCTGGACGCCGTCGACGCGCGCGGCCTCGCCCGCTCGCCGTGGCGGCGGCGGGCCGCCGACGACGGTTCGCTCGGCCGCGCGCGCGGCGGCTGGGCGGCCCTCCCCCACCAGGACGTCTCCGGCGGCGGCCGCGTCGACCCCCGCACCCTGACCCGGGCGCTGGCCCCGCTGCTGCCCGCCGAGCGCACGGTCGTCCTGGACGGGGGCCACTTCATCGGCTGGCCGGCCATGTACTGGCCGGTGCCGGACCCGGCGGGACTGGTGTTCACCGGGGCGGCGTTCCAGAGCATCGGGCTCGGCCTGGCGGGTGCTGTCGGCGCGGCCGTGGGCCGGCCCGACCGCACGACCGTGGCCGCGGTCGGCGACGGCGGGGCGCTGATGGGGCTGCCGGAGCTGGACACGCTGGTGCGGTCGGGCCGTTCGGCGCTGGTGGTGGTCTACGACGACGCGTCCTACGGGTTCGAGGAGCACATGTACGTGCCTCAGGGCGCCGACGCGTCCACGCTTCGCTTCGCCGACACCGACTTCGCCGCGGTGGCCCGGGCACTCGGAGCGCGGGCCGTCACCGTGCGCGGCCCGGGTGACGTGGACGCCGTACGGGAGTGGACGGCCGGGGGCGCCCGGGGCACCCTGCTGCTCGACTGCAAGGTGAGCCGCGGGGTTCTCGCGCCCTACCTGGCGGACCTGTTGGGCCGATGACGGCAATGGCGGCCGTGGGTCGCGAGACCCACGGCCGCCGGCTCGGGGCCGCGGGGGATGTCAGCCGCCGAGCAGTCGGGTGCCCTGCTCGCGCAGGTCGTCGAAGGACTTGAGGTCCGGGACGGTCCAGCCGTCCAGGTCGTACTCGGACAGGCACTGGTCGACGAACGCCTTGTAGTCGTCGAGCTGGCCGGAGGCGGTCTGCGCGAACAGCAGCTCGGTCCGGGTCGCCTCGTGGTTGCCGGCGTAGTTGCGCTCGTACAGCTCGTGCCGGCCGCCGAACTCGGTGCCCACCGCATCCCACAGCAGCTTGAGCACCTTGACCCGTTCGACGGAGTCGACGCCGCCGGAGCCGCGCAGGTAGGTGTCGAGGTAGGGGCGGATGGCCGGGTTCTTGAAGTCCTCGGCGCCGGAGTTGAGGTAGATCAGCCCGCTCGCCACGTCCTGCTGGACGATCTCCTTGATGCGCGGGTAGCCGATCTGCATGAACCAGCGGTAGGCCATGCCGTACTGCGGGTTCGGCAGCACGGCGCCGCCGCGCCACTTGACCGGGTTGCGGGCGGCCGCGTCCGACAGGCCCCAGAAGAGGTTGCGCCAGGCCAGCACCTCGCCCAGCCGGGTCTGGACGCCGCGGAAGTCCTGGGTGCCGGTGATCTCCAGGGCCTTGGCGAGCAGGCCCGCGATGAACTCCAGCTTCACCGCCAGGCGGGTGCAGCCGTGGAAGGTGAAGCGCTCCATGAAACCGGACTGGCCCGAGAACATCTGGATCTTGGCCGTGTCGCCGTAGACGAACACGTTCTCCCAGGGGATGAGGACCTTGTCCAGCACGAGGATGGTGTCGTTCTCGTCGAGCCGGGAGGACAGGGGGTAGTCGAAGGGGCTGCCCATCACCGCGGACATCGCGGTGTAGGAGGGCCGGCAGATGAGTTTCACGCCCTTCGCGCCGGTGGGCACCGTGGCGATCAGGGCGAACTCCTTCTTCTTCACCGGCAGTCCGTAGTGGGCGATGAAGTTCGCGTGGGTGAGCGCCGAGCCGGTGGCGACCACCTTGGCCCCGCTGACCACCAGACCGGCGTCGGTTTCCTTCTCCACGTGCACGAACACGTCGGAGACGCGGTCGGGGGGCAGGCTGCGGTCCACGGGCGGGTGCACGATCGCGTGGTTCCAGTACAGGACCTTCTCCTGCGACTCGCGGTACCAGCGGCGGGCGTTGTCGGAGAACGGCGCGTAGAAGTCGGCGTTGGCGCCCAGGGTGCCCAGGAACGCCGCCTTGTAGTCCGGGCTGCGGCCCATCCAGCCGTAGCTCATCCGGGACCAGGTCGCGATGGCCCGCTGGTCGGCGACCAGGTCCTCGGCGCTGCGCGGGGTGGTGAAGAAGCGGTGGGTGTAGCCCGTGCCCCCGCTGTCGGTGCGCGTGGTCAGGGCGTCTCGGTGGGCGGGATCGTGCAGGGCGTCGTAGAGGCGGGCCGTCATCCGGACCGGGTTGGCGAACGCCGGGTGCGTGGTGACGTCCTTGACCCGGTCGCCGTAGAGGAAGACCTCGCGGTCGTCGCGCAGGCTCTCGATGTACTCGTCGCCCGTCAGCGGCCGCGTCCCCGCTCCGCCCGCCTGGTCCGCGGGTGCATCGTGCTGATCGGTCATGCGCCTCATCGTGGCAGCCGCCGGACGCCGGGGCTTCTTCCCGCGTGCGGCGCTGCGGCCCGAACCGGCGGCGAGGTGCCGAAGTCGCGGCCAGGGCGCGGATGCGCAATCCGGAAGGTGCCCGCGCGGCCCGCCGCGGTGTGAGCTCGCTCCAGCACGACCTGGCTCGACGACGTGTCCCGGGAGGACCCAACGATGCTCACCGCCGACATCCCCACGCGCGCACAGCTGGTCAAGCGCGCGGCCGAACTGGCACCGCTGCTGCGTGAGAACGCCTCGAAGGCCGAGGAGGACGGGCGGCTTCAGGACGAGACGATCGAGGCGCTGGCGCAGGCCGGTCTCTTCAAGCTGCGGGTGCCCAAGCGGTACGGGGGCTACGAGGCCGACACCCGCACCCTGGTGGACGTGGCCGCCGAGCTGGGCCGCGGTGACGGAGCCGCCGCCTGGACGGCTTCGGTGTACTGGATCCCCACGTTCATGGCCTGCCTGTTCCCCGACCACGTCCAGGACGAGGTCTTCGCCACCGAGGACGTGCGCGTCTGCGGCACGCTCAGCCCGTCCGCGCAGGCCGTGCAGGTCGACGGCGGCATCGTCGTCAACGGCAGGTGGAGCTTCGTCAGCGGCGCCCACCACGCGCAGTGGCAGGAGATCATCGCCGCGCAGGAGCAGCCGCACGGCCAGCACCTGCCTCTCATGGCGCTCGTCCCGATGGACCAGCTGCAGATCGTCGACGACTGGGACACCTCCGGTCTGCGGGGCACCGGGAGCGTGTCGACCGTCGCCCGGGACGTCTTCGTCCCGCAGGAGCGCGTGCTGCCGCTGCCCGCCGTCCTGGGCGGCCGGTACGCCTCGCGGATCAACGCAGAATCGCCCGCCTACCGGGCCCCGCTGCTGCCGGTCGCCGCCGCCTCGTCCGTGGGCACCGCGGTGGGGCTGGCCCGTGCCGCGCGCGACGCGTTCTTCGAGCGTCTGCCGGGCCGCACCCTCACCTACACCTGGTACACCACGCAGGCCGAGGCGGCGCTGACCCACCTTCAGGTCTCCGACGCGGTGCTCAAGACCGACCAGGCGGAGTTCCACGCGCACCGCCTGGCCGACCTGGTCGATTCCAAGGGTGCCGCGAACGAGCAGTGGACGCTGGAGGAGCGGGCCCGCGCCCGCGCCGACATGGGCGCCGTGGTCCGGCTGGCCAAGGAGGCCGTCGACATCTTCGCGTCCGCCTCGGGCGGTTCCTCCATCTACCGGGACGTGCCGATCCAGCGGATCACCCGTGACATCCAGGCCGTCAGCCTGCACGCCCTGATGAACCCGAACACCAACGCCGAGCTGTACGGCCGCGTCCTGTGCGGCCAGCAGCCCAACACCCTCTACCTCTAAGCCCTCCCCCCCCCCCGCCCTCCCACCGCCTCACCCCGGAGAAGCCATGACCATCCAGACCGACTCCCCCGAGACCACCGCCTCCGGCGTCGTCGTCCCCGACGAGGACCGGGCCGCCGTCGCCGCCGTGCCCCAGCGCCTGGTCGAGGCCTGGGCCGCCTACGACGCCGACGCCTTCGCCGAGGTGTTCACACCGGACGGGACCCTCATCCTGCCCGGCGTGTTCGAGAAGGGCCGCGACGCGATCCGCGCCTTCGCCGCCGCCGCCTTCGCCGGCCCCTACCAGGGCACCCGCGTCACCGGCACCCCGATCGACATCCGCTTCGCCAACGAGGGGGCCGGAGTGCTGATCACGCGCGGCGGCATCCTGGCGCCGGGCGAGACCGAGCCGGCGCCCGAGCGGGCCGTCCACGCGTCGTGGGTCGTCGTCAAGCGGGGTGGCCACTGGCATCTCGCCGCCTACCAGAACAGCCCGCGCCACGCCGCGTGAGCGCGGCACAGAACTCTACGGACAACGGAAAGGGGTGAGACCGATGGCTGGTCCATCCGGTGCCCGCGCGGTGGTCCTCGGCGGCAGCATGGCGGGGCTCCTGGCCGCGCGGGTGCTCGCCGACTCCTACGGCGAGGTCGTGGTCGTCGAACGGGACGACATCGGCGTCAGTGCCACGGCCCGGCGGGGGGTGCCGCAGGGCCGCCACGTCCACGGGCTGCTCGCCCGCGGCCAGCAGATCCTCGACGAGCTCTTCCCGGGATTCACCGACGACGCCGTCGCCGCGGGCATCCCGACCGGCGACCTGGGCGAACTGCGCTGGTTCTTCAACGGCCGGCGGCTCAGCCCGGGCACCACCGGCCTGGTCTGCGTCTCGGCCACCCGGCCGCTGCTGGAGAGCCGGGTGCGCGCACGGGTGGCCGCACACACGAACGTCACCTTCCTCGAGCGTCACGACATCGTCGGCCTGGTCGCCGACGAGGACGGCGCGCGGGTGACCGGCGTGCGGGTGCAGGGCCACGACGGGAGCACGCCGCAGCGCACGATCACCGCGGACCTCGTCGTCGACGCCACCGGCCGCGCCTCGCGCACCCCCGTGTGGCTGGAGGAGCTGGGCTACGAGCGGCCGAGGGAGGAGCACATCCGGATCGACCTGAGCTACACGACCCGGGTCTTCCGGCTGCGCGACCCGTCGGTGCTGGGCGGTGACCTGTCGATCAACCCGGTCACCTCGCCGAGCCACCGGCGCGGGGCGTTCCTGTCCCGGATCGAGGACGGACTGGTGGTGGTCTCCCTCACCGGTGTGCTGGGCGACAGCGCGCCCGCCGACCTCGACGGCTTCCTGGAGTGGACCCGCACCCTGCCGGTGACGGACATCCACGACGTCATCCACGACGCCGAACCGGTCGGCGAGGGCTCGGTCCTGCGCTATCCGGCCAGCGTGCGGCGCCGGTTCGAGGAGCTGTCCCGCTTCCCGGGCGGCTATCTGGTGCTCGGCGACGCCGCCTGCAGCTTCAACCCGGTCTACGGGCAGGGCATGACGGTCTCCGCGCTGGAGTCCCTGGTCCTGCGCGACCACCTGGCCCGGGGCGAGGTGGACCCGCTCGCGTTCCTGCGGGACATCGCGCAGGTCATCGAGATGCCGTGGCAGTTCTCCGCGGGCGCGGACCTGGGCTACGCGGAGGTGGAGGGCGTACGGACCCCCGAGTGGGAGCAGTCCGGAATGTACATGGCCAAGCTGCACACCGCGGCCGTGGTGGACGGAGAGGTGACGGCCACGTTCATGCGGGTGGCCGGACTCGTGGACTCGCCGGCGGCGCTGATGAGCCCCGAGATGCTGGAACGCGTCGAGCAGGGCTTCCTGCGCGCGCAGGCGACCGCCGCCGCCTGAACCGGCGTCACGTCACGAGCCCGCCGCACGGGATGTCCCGTGCGGCGGGCTCGTCCGTTTCCCGCGGACCGGCCGGGACGTCGGCAGGAGGCGAGGAGGACGCCGGCGCAGAACGGGGGCGTCCTCACACGCGTGTGCGTGTGAGGACGCCCCCGACGGCCGGACGCGGTTCAGGAGGCGGTGGCCAGCGCCGGCACCGTCAGGCGGACCGGCAGGCTGCGGTGGCCGTTCATGATGAACGTCGGCAGCGGCTCCAGCTCCTGCCGCGGCACGGCCAGCGACAGATCCGGGAAGCGCTCGAACAGCCGGGACAGCCCGGTGCGGGCCACCAGGCGGGCCACGCCCACGCCGAGGCAGTAGTGGGGGCCGAACCCGAACGAGAGGTGTTCCTTGTCCGCGCGCGTGACGTCGAAGGTGTCGGGACTGTCCGGGTGCAGCCGCGGGTCGCGGCCCACCGCGCTGTAGTTGACCAGGATCGGGTCGCCCTGGGAGATGGTGACGCCCTCGAGCTCGATGTCCTCGGCCGCGTAGCGCAGCGGGAGATGGGCCAGCGGCGATTCCACGCGCAGCGTCTCGTCGATCACGTCGTCCCAGGTGGCCCGTCCGGAGCGGACCAGCTCCAGCTGCCCGGGGTCCGACAGCAGCGCGGTGATGGCGTTGTCGAAGAAGTTGATGGTGGTCTCGGAGCCGGCGCCGAGGATCGCGAAGATCGTGTCGGTCAGCTCCTCCTCGGACAGCCGCGAGCCGTCCTCGTCGCGGGCGGCCACGAGGTCGCTGGTGATGTCCTCGCCAGGCTCGCGGCGCTTGTCGGCGATGAGGTCCGCCATCGCACCGCGCCAGCCGGCGAGCACGGCCTGGGCCTGCTCGGGGGTGATGGTCGTGTCCACCATGGCGTCGATGACCTTGGCGGTCTTGGCGCGCGCCTCCTCGGGCATGCCGATCAGGTCGGCGACCAGGCGCGCGGGCAACGGGTAGGCGAACCGCTCGCGCAGGTCCACCACCTCTCCCGGCCCGGCCTGCGCCAGGGAGTCCAGCAGCTGGTCGGTGAGTTCTTCCACCCGCGGCCGGAACGCCTCGGTGCGCCGGGGGCTGAACGCCTTGCCGGTGAGTTTGCGCAGCCGGACGTGGTTCTTGCCGTAGGCGGTGACCATGTTGTCCATGGCCACCCAGCTGATCAGCTCCCAGTCGGGCGGTATCTCGCCGTTGCGGAAGGCGGTCCAGTGGCTGCGGGCGCTCTTGGTCACCCGCGGGTCGCCGAGCACCTTCTTGATGACGTCGTGCCCGTTGAGCGACCAGGCCAGGACACCGCCGGGCAGTTCGACCCGGGTGGCGGGACCCTCGGCCCGCAGGACGGTCGCCTCGCCGTGGATGTCCCGCCCTGTGGTGTCGAGGGCGAAGGGGCAGCCTTGCTCCATGGAAGTGTCCCTGTCTGAGGTGGGGTCGGGTGAGGTCGGGGCGGGGGCGGTCACTGTCCGACGCCGAAGTGGGCGCGGGCCAGTTCCCGGTTGGCGTGGGTGGCGAGGAAGATGCCGTTGCCCGCGTGGCTGTGCAGCATCGACAGATCACGCCAGACCCGCTCGACGCGTTCTCCCGCCCGCACGGAGCTGGAGCCCGCCGTCGGGAAGAGGTGGCTCTCGACGGCCCGCCAGCACAGGCGGACCACCTCCCGGCTGATGGTGGCCAGTCGCAGCTCCTCCTCCCGGGTGAAGGCCGCGGCGTCCTGACGGCAGAGCTGCTCCCACTGGCGCACGGCCTCGGTCATCGCCGCGTCGGCGGTGGCGATCATGCCGGTGGCCTCTCCGAAGCGGAACTGGAAGTCCGGATCCTCGGTCCGCGCGACGATGGGGAAGAACGTGGTGGTGCGGGTACGCATCAGTTCCTCGTACGCGTCCAGGGCGCCCTGCGCCATGCCCAGGGCGAGCGCGCCGAGTTCGAGCAGCATGAAGCTGAGGGGGCCGCCGCCGTACTCGGGGCCGTGCAGACTGCGCCCCGGCAGCAGGTCGGTGACCGGGATCTGGCTGAGGTGACCGGGGAGAGTGCGGTGCGCGGGGATGCGGGCGCCCTCGATGCGGATGCTGTGCGAGCCGCTGCCCCGCAGGCCCAGCTGGTCCCCCCAGTCGTCCAGGCGCTCGAACTGGGCGCGTTCGGCGATGAACAGCATCGGCGCGGGCGGCCCTTCGGGGTCGTCGAAGACCAGGGTGTGGCCGATGAAGTGGGTGGCGTACGGGGAGCCGGAGCAGTAGTTCCAGGTGCCGTCCAGCAGCCACCCGCCGTCCTCGGTGCGCCGCGCGCTGCCGGCCGGGGCGACCGTGGCCGGGCAGATGAAGTCGCCGCCGGAGAACAGCTCCGCCTGGGTGCGCTCGTCGAACAGGGTGGCGGCGACCAGGGCGTGGGCGGCGCCGAACAGGTACATCCAGCCCGTCGACGGGCAGCCGCGCGCCAGGGCGGTGGCGACCCGCAGGAACGTCGCCGGGCCGAACTCGTGGCCGCCGTAGCGGCGCGGGACCAGGATGCGGTAGAAGCCGGCGCGGGCGAAGGCCTCGTGGGTGTCCTCGGCGTAGTGGCCGCGCCGCTCCGTCTCGGCCTGCCGGGCGATCAGGGACGCCGCGATTTCCTGCGCGCGGGCGACGATCTCGTCCGGGGTGAGGTCCGGCTCCGGGACGGCCGCGGGGTGCGTGGACGTCCCCGGCAAGGTGAAGGTCATGGTGAATCGGTCCTCTTGCGTCGAAGTGGTCGCCTGCCGGCCGTCGGGGTCACACCTGCGCCAGCGGCGTCTGCGGGGCGCTGCGCAGGGTCGTGAGCAGGTGGCGGAACTGCTCCACCAGGTCGACGGCGGTGCTCTCGTCGAAGCGGTTGTGGTCGAACTTCAGGCTGCCCGCGAGCCCTCCCCCGGGAAGGAAGTCCATGGCCCACAGCCCGCCGTCCGGGATGGCCGAGCTGACCTGCTGCGACAGGGTGCGGCGGCGGATCTCGTCGACCCGCGGGCCCGTGCCGTCCGCGTCGCCGAGCGGGAACGGCGACTGCAGGACCTCGAAGGCGACGACGGCCAGTGACGCGTCGGCGAAGGGCGCGAGCAGCGCCGGGACGTCCTCGGCGATCCGGGCGAAGGGGATCTCGTTGCGGTAGGCCCCCATGCACGCGGCGCGTGCCTGGTCCAGCACGTGGCGCAGCGTGGTGCAGGCGCGGGTGTCGATACGGATCGGCACGAAGTTGAAGAACGGGCCGACCGAGTCCGTGAACCGCTCCTCGTAGCGCCCCGAGGAGAACGTCGGGAAGACGACGTCGCGGGCGCCGGTGCGCAGGCGCAGCAGCACGCTGTAGGCGGCGGCCAGCACCATGAAGGGGGTGCAGCGCTCGGCCCTGGCGAACTCCACGACGGCGCGGGACAGTTCGGCGTCGAAGACGAAGCGGTGCACGCCGTAGGCGCTGGGCCGGTCGTCCTGGCGCGGCCGGTCGGAGGTGATCGCGGTGATCTCGGCCCCGGCGAGGCGCTCGCGCCAGTAGGCGCGGGCCTGGTCGGTGCGGCTGCTGTCCGCGCTCTCCTGCTGGTAGCGGGCGAACTCGCGGTACTGGCGCACCTCTCCCAGATCGGCCGTGCCGCCCGCCGCGTGGGCCCGGTAGGCGGCCATCAGGTCGCGCATCAGGATCTGCAGGGACCAGGCGTCGGTGGACGTGTGGTGGGTGGCGAGGACCAGGACGGCGTCGTCGGTGTCGAAGCGGCCCAGGCAGGCCCGCAGGTGCGGCAGTTCCCGCACGGGGAACGGGGTGACGTCGATGTCGTTGAGGAACTCCTCGGCCCGCACCTCGCGCGAGTCCGGCGTCGCGGCCAGGTCGGTGATCTCCAGCGCGACCGGCGAGGGCGGGTGCACGACCTGGTGGCCGCCCTCGTCGTCGCCGACCAGGGCGGTGCGCAGCACCTCGTGGCGTGCGACCACGTCGTCGAGGGCGCGCTGCAGGGCGCCGGTGTCGACGGCGCCCGTGACACGCCAGCCGCACACCAGGGTGTGCCGGTGGCCGAAGGCGCCGTCGGTCTCCCCCTTGTCGAAGGCGCGCAGGAACTGCTGGTTGTACGACAGCGGGATGCGCCGGGCGGGTCCGTCCGTCTCCGGCTCTGCGGCAGTGATGCTCAAGGTGACCATTCCTTTTCCCGGTCGGGGGCGACCGCTTGTGCCCGGGACGGGCCTAGGGGCGGGTGGGCGTCAGGTCCTGGAGGAGGACCTCGAGTTCGACGACGGTGGGGTGGCCGAGGACGTCGGCGACGGACACCTCGACGCCGAACTCCGCCGCCAGACGGCTGGCGAGCCGCACGGCCTGCAGGGACTCGCCGCCGAGCTCGAAGAAGCTGTCCCGCGGGCCGACCGAGTCGAGACCGAGGGCGCGTGCGAACAGGGCGCACAGCAGCTGCCGGGCGGGTGTGAGCTCCTCGGCCGGCGTGCCGGGAACGGGCCGCTCGGGCGCGGGGAGCGCGGCCCGGTCCAGCTTGCCGTTGGCGGTCAGCGGCAGGGCGTCGAGCGTGACGAAGGCGGCGGGCACCAGGTATGCGGGCAGCTCGGCGGCGAGCGCGGAGCGCAGGCCCGCCGCGGAGACCTCCGAGGCGCCGGGCACGACGTAGGCGACGAGCCGCCTCTCCTCCCCCGCGTCGTCGTCGCGGACGACGACGGCGGCGTGCACGACACCGTCCTGACGGGTCAGGACGTTCTCGGCCTCCGCGGGATCCACCAGGTAGCCGCGGATCTTGGTCTGGTCGCCGAGGCGTCCGACGAACTCCAGCAGCCCGTCGGCGTCGCGCCGCATGAGGTCGCCGGTGCGGTACACGCGCGTGCCGGGCGGCCCGCAGGGGTCGGCGAGGAAGCGTTCCTCGGTCTGGGACCGGTCGTGGTGGTAGCCGCGCGCCAGCCGCTCGCCCGCCACGTAGAGCTCGCCGGTCCCGCCGTCGGGCACGGGCGCCAGGTCGGGGCCCAGCAGACGGAACTCGACGCCGTTCATGGGCAGGCCCACCGGGATCCGGCCGGCCGGCGGGCGGGCGGCGGTCATCGTGGCGTGCGCGGCGAAGGCGGTGAGTTCGGTGGCGCCGTACATGGCCCGTACGACGACCTCCGGGCAGGCGTCCAGGACGCGCCGCACGGCCGTCGGGGCGATGACGTCGCCGCCGGTGAGGACCTCCCTGACCGGGGCGAACATCTCGGGGGCCTCTTGGGCGAAGACGCGGAAGAGACCGGCCGTCACGTGCAGGGCGGTGATGCCCTCCTCCGCGATGAGCCGGCGCACGGTGGCGACATCGGGCTCCCCGGGCGGGGCGAGGACGACACGGCCGCCGTTGAGCAGCGGCACCCAGATCTCGTAGGCGCAGACTCCGAAGGCGTAGGGGGCAAGTGACAGCACCCGCTGGTGCGCCGCGCGCCAGGAGGGGTCGGCGGCGAAGGCGAGCACGCCGCGGTGGGTGACCTCCACGCCCTTGGGCTCTCCCGTGGAGCCCGACGTGTGGATGACGTAGGCGACCGCGTCCGGGCCGCCCTGCACGCCCGGGTCGGTGGCGGGCGAGGCGGCCTGCGCCGCGTCGGTGGCGGGCTCGACGACGACGTCGGCCCGCGGCAGCCCGCGCTCGCGCGACGCCGCGTCGGTCAGCAGGACGCGGGCGCCGGCCCGGTCGGTGATCCGCTGCATCCGGGCGAGCGGGTAGGCGCTGTGCAGGGGCAGCTGGACCGCGCCGGCCTTCGCCGTGGCCAGGAGCGCCACGAGGAGGTCGGGCGAGCGCTCCATCAGGACGGCGACCGGTTCACCGGGGCGCACCCCGAGGGCGGACAGCCGGTGCGCGAGCCTGTTGGCGCGCTCGTCCAGCTGCCGGTAGGTCAGGACGGTGCCGTCCCGGGGTGCCGACACGGCCACCGCGTCCGGCGTCGATGCCGCCTGCGCGGCGAAGCGCTGCTGAATCGATGTGACCAAGGCATTGTCCAATCCGGTCGGCCCTCCCGGCGGCGGGCCTCACCGTGCCCCCGGTTCTGCCGGAACGGTCACACAGCGGTGCGGGGCGTGGCATCTCCTGGATTGCCGCGCCCCGCGACCGCGCCCGACTGGCGCGTACTTGGTCAGGTCGGTCGGCTCAGCCGATGTCGAGCCCGGCGGTGAACCAGGCCTCGGCCGCCCGGATGCGCGCCTCGCACTCGGCGCGGTCCGCTCCGCCGATCACGAAGGCCGCGAGGAAGTCCCCGGAGTGCGAGGCCTCCGCCACCCGCTCCCCCACCTCGGCGTACGTCGTGTACTTCAGCACGCCGGGCGGCAGCGTCGCCGGGTCCGGCAGGGCGCGCAGGACGCCCGGCCGTTTGGTGAAGAGCAGTTGCCCCGCCATCCGTCCGGGGTCGCCCCGGCCCTCGAGGACGACCGGCAGACCGAGCTGGCGGCGCACCGGGTACTCCATCGGGTCGAAGCCGAACAGGGCCCGCTGGACGTCCCGCACTCCCGCCCCGCCCGCCCTCGACGCGGCCTCGCACAGCACGAGTTCGTCACCGGTGGTGTGGAACACCTCGATGTGGAAGGCGAAGTGCTCGGGTCCGCCGAACGCGGCCAGGATCCTCTCGGCGAACTCGGTGAGCCTGCGGGCCAGCGGGTCGGCGACGTCTAGGGCGATGTCGACCCGGCCCGCGCGGTCGCGGAAGTCGGCCAGCGCGTACAGGTACTGCGACGGCCACAGGGTGGCGATCCGCCCGTCCAGGACGGTTCCGTCGACATGGCACATGGAGCCCTCGACGAACGTCTCCGCCAGCCACTCGCCCTCGGCGCCGGGCCCTGTCAGGTCGGTCGCGTCGAGCCACTCGGCCAGCTCCTGGCGCGTGCGCAGCACGGCCACGCCCACGGACAGGGCGCCGCGACGCGGTTTGACCACCACGGGCAGTCCGTGGGAGTCGGCGAAGGAGAGGAGGTCGGCGGCGGTGCGCAGCAGGGCGTGGTCGGCGACGGCGACGCCGGCCCGCACGGCGGCCCGCTTCATCTCCCACTTGTCGCGGTAGACCAGCGCGGTGTCCAGTCGCTGGCCGGGCAGGCCGTAGCGCTCGCGCAGTGCGGCCGCGCGCTCGATGTCGAACTCCTGGCAGGCCACGATGTCGGTGACGCCGAACTCCTCGATGAGCTCGGCGGCCCGCTCGGCGACGCGGGGGCTGGTGTCGTAGTCGGGCAGCACCTCGCAGTGCAGGTAGGGCGCGGCCGCGGGCAGTTCCTCGTCGAACAGGGCGAGCTGGTCGGCGGAGCCCAGCAGGACGATCTTCTCCTCGCGGTCGGCGAGCCAGCGCTCGTAGGGGTTGGCGCGCAGGGAGCCCCGGTGCAGGACGAGCGTGGTCATGAGGGGTTCCTCTCGGTGAAGACGCTCACGTACCGCTCCCCGGTGTCGGGCAGGATCGTGACGATGGACTTGCCGACGTACGCGGACTCCCGCGCCAGCAGGTTCGCCGCGTACACGGCGGCGCCGGACGAGATCCCCGCGAACAGGCCCTGCTCGCGCACCAGGGCGAGGGCGCTCTCCAGGGCGGCCTCGTCCGAGCAGGTGACGACCCGGTCGATGAGGCCGACGTCGGTGGTGGGCGACACGAAGCCGCCGTTGAGGCCGGGGATGCGGTGGGTCCCCGCCAGACCTCGGGACAGGACCGGGGAGTTCTCCGGTTCGACGGCGACGATCTCCAGGTCGGGGTTGCGTTCGCGCAGATGGCGGCCGGCGCCGGTGAGGGTGCCGCCGGTCCCGACGCCCACGACGAGGACGTCGACGCGGCCGCCGGTGTCGGCCCAGATCTCCGGCCCGGTGCCCTCGTAGTGGGCGCGGACGTTGTCGGGGTTCTCGTGCTGGCGGACATACCAGGACCCGGGGGTCGCGGCCTGGATCTCCTCCGCCTTGGCGATGGCTCCCGCGAACCGCTCCGCGCTGGGCGTCTGGACGACCTCGGCGCCCAGCGCGGCCAGCAGGCCGAGCCGTTCGGTGGTGGCGCTGTCGGGCAGGACGACGATGCAGCGGTAGCCCCGCATCGCGGCGAGGGCGGCCAGGGCGATGCCGGTGTTGCCCGAGGTGGACTCCACGACGGTCCCGCCGGGCCTGAGGTCGCCGCGCTGCTCGGCGCCGCGCAGCATCGCCAGGGCGGCCCGGTCCTTGCTGCTGGCGAAGGGATTGGCGGATTCCAGCTTGGCGAGCACCTCGGCGCCGGGGACGGCCCCCGCGACGGCGAGACGGACCAGCGGGGTGTGGCCGATGAGCTCTTCGAGCCCGGCGGCGATGGTGTGTGCGGGGCGGACGGCGGTGGTCACGGCAGTCTCCAGGGGGCGAACGGGACGGGCGCTGCGGCGGCACGCCGGCCGGCCGCGCGGGCGGCGGGGCCGTGCGTCCCGGTGGCGGTCACCACGAGCCCGCCGTGGCGAGCAGGCGGACGGCGTCGAGGGCGGGCGGCCCGGGGTCGGCCGGGGGCGCGCCGGGGGCGAGGCGGACGATCGAGCGGGCGGCGTAGACGCGGGTGCCGGGCGGGATGTCCTCGGTGACCGTGGCCATGGCCCCGACGAGACAGTCCTCGGCGACCGTGACGGGGCCGAGCACGGTGGCGTTGGCGCCCAGGACGACCCGGTCGCCGATCACGGGGTGGCGCCGGGCGCCGGGCCGGCGCGCGATGTCGGCCCACCAGCCGACGGCCCCCAGCGTGACCTGCTGGTAGATGGTGACGTCGTCGCCGACCACGGCCGTCTGCCCGATCACCACGGACGCGCCGTGGTCGATGAAGACCCGGCGGCCCAGCACCGCGCCGGGATGGATCTCGACTCCGGTGCGACGGCGCGCGGCGCGGGCGAGGGTCCGCGCGGCCCAGCGCGTACGGCCCCGGTGGAGCCGGTGCGCGATGCGGTGGGCCCACACGGCGGACAGCCCGGTGTGGCCCAGCGCCTCCCAGCGGCCGCCGACGGACGGGTCCCGCTCGACGACGACGCCGAGGTCCTCGCGCAGGGTGGTCAGCAATCCTCGTCGTTCGGACATGATGGTCGACTCCTCCTGGTATGTCGTCGGCACGGCGGCGGCTCAGGCCGCCCGGAGCTCTTCCGGGGCGGCGGGCGCCACGTCGATGCGGATCTCCTCGCGGACCAGGTGCTCGCACAGCCGGACCGCGCTGTCGGTGTCGGCGGCCGTCACCGCGACGCTGCCGAGGCGGTCCCAGTTGTCGCGGAGCGGACGGACGGTGTCGCCGGGCCGGACCGAGACCTGGGCGAGCAGCACCTCGGGCCGGGCCGCGACCTCCTCGACCCCGTGGACGGCGGTGACGGTGCCGGGGCTGCGCAGCACGAAACGGGTGACGGCGGCGGCCGTGGGCTCGGGCGGAGCGGCCAGCGGCTCGGTCAGTCCCAGCGGCCAGGCGGCCCCGTAGGCGATCAGGTCGATGCCGTAGGCGGCGCGGACCAGTTCCGGGATGTGGCCGCCGCCGAGCCGGTTGTGCGACTCGATGATCATCGGGCCGCGGGAGGAGAGCCGGATCTCGGTGTGGCTCGGTCCGTCGACGACGCCCATCGCGGTGAGGAAGTCCTCGACCGCGGTGCACAGACGCGTCCGGTCGGTCCCGGACAGGCGGGCGGGCACGGCGTGGCCGAGCTCGGCGAAGTGGGCGTCGTCGGTGAGTTTCTCGGTGACGGCGACGACGACGTGGCGTCCGGCGAAGCTGAGGGACTCGACGCTGAACTCGGGGCCGTCGATGTAGGCCTCCATCAGGAAGCCCTCCACGGTGAACATGGTGGAGCCGCGGTCGGTGCGCCCGCCCTGCAGCTGCCGGATCCGCGCCCAGACGGCGTCGGTGTCCTGCGGGCCCCCGACACGCAGCAGGCCGAACCCGGCCGTCGTGGAGACGGGCTTGACGATGAAGGGGTAGCCGGCCTTCGCGCCGAAGGCGTCCAGGGACTCCCGGTCCTCGACGAGACCGTGCTCGGGGACGGGCAGCCCGAGCTCCGACAGGTGACGGCGCATCAGGTACTTGTCGCGCATCCGGCGGCTGACCTCGTAGCGCCTGCCGTCGCCGAGCCCGAACGCGTCGGACAGCCGGCCGGCCGGGATCAGGCCCGGTTCGGTCAGGGAGACCACCGCGTCGACGCCGTAGACCGCGCGGGCCGCCTCGGCGAAGGGCAGCACGGTCTCCCAGTCGGTGTAGTCCGCAACGACCAGCGCGTGGGCGGTGCGGGTCTGGTAGGGGGTGATCTTGTCGGGGTGCTGGATCAGGACGATTCGCACGCCGAGCGCGTCGAAGCGTTCGAGGTGGGCGTCGACGCCGCCGATCAGCAGCACGGTGGGGGCGGGGCTCAACGTGGGTTTCCCTTCGAGAGGGTGGCTTCGCGCACGTCGGCGACGAGCAGGGAGCGCACGCGGGCGAGGCGCTCGTCGGCCTCGGCGGGGGACTGGGCGTCGACGACGACATAGCCGTGGCGGGTGGCGGAGTCGGTCGTGGGCGGCAGCTCGTCCCCGGGAGCGAACGGGAAGTGCAGGGTGTGGACGTAGGGCAGGGTCCGGACGGTGTCGAGGCCGCGCACCGACTCCAGCCGGCCGGGCGGCAGCAGGAAGAAGCCGACGGCCGCGGTGTGCAGGGCGGCGGCGGGCTCGACGTCGGCGCCCGCGAGGGCCCGGAAGATCTCCGCTTCGATGTCGTAACCGGTGGCGGTCTCGATGAGCTGAGGAATGCGGTCCCCGCCCAGCCGGGTCTGCGACTCCACGATGCGCGGGCCGCGCCCGGTGAGGATCACCTCGGTGTGTGCGGGACCGAAGACCAGACCGGCGGCGTCGAGCAGCCGGGTGACCAGGGTGCGGACGGCCTCGTCGTCGGCGGGCGCCAGCGGCGCCGGGTGGATGTGGGAGGTCTCGACGAACAGCGGGGCGCCGGTGGTGCGCTTGGCGGTCACGCCGACGACATGGTGCGTCCCCTTCGCCGACAGCGTCTCGACGCTGAACTCCGGGCCCCGCAGGTACTCCTCCACGAGATACGGGCCGGCGTGCCCCGCCGCGGCGACCCGCTCCGTCCACTCGCCGAGGTCGTCGGCGTCCCGGATCAGGGCGATGCCGCGGCTCCCGGACAGGCGGGTGGGTTTGACCACGACGGGCAGCGGCAGGCGTCCGACGGCGGCCGCGACCGCCTCCACGGTGGGCGCGAGCTCGCTGCGCACGGGTGAGATCCCGTGCTCGGCCAGCAGGGCGCGCAGGGCGGCCTTGTCGTTGAGCCGGTGCACCGCCGCCGCGGGATTGGGCGACAGTCCGAGCCGCTCCGCCTCGGCGACGACCGGGCCCATGCTGCTCTCCGCGCCCAGGTGCAGCACGGTGCCGATGTCGTGGGTGCGCACGGTGGAGGCGATCAGCGCGCGCAG
The DNA here is from genome assembly GCF_045161545.1 of Streptomyces sp. NBC_00637. NCBI lineage: Bacteria > Bacillati > Actinomycetota > Actinomycetes > Kitasatosporales > Streptomycetaceae > Streptomyces > Streptomyces sp. NBC_00637. The sequence goes on from NZ_CP109048.1 coordinate 99,098, forward strand.
GGCCCGCTCGTCGCCGAAGTCGACCGTCAGCAGCTCCCGGGCGTGCTCGGCCACGGAGTCGAGATAGGACTTCTCCCGCAGGGACGGATCCCAGACGGCCCACACCTCGAAGCCCGCTTGGGCGGCCTTGCGGACGAACTGGCTGTAGGGCATCACCATCAGCAACCGCTTGTTCGGCACGCCGTGTGTCATGCGGAACTCCGTTCTCGTAGGACGGCTCACGACCGCTTCCCCATCGTTCGCCGGTGCCCCGCCAGGGTCATCTCCCCAATTGCTGCGCCCGGCCACCGAGTTCGTGACCTGCGCGTTCATCCGACTTAGCCAGGTCGAACGGCGGCGCCCGGCCTCCCGCGGAGGGGAAACCGGGCGCCGGGACAGGGTGCCGGCCGGAGCCGGGGCCGACGGATGCGGGCACAGCCCCGTGGTGGCGGTCGGCCTGGCGGTCAGCCCGCCAGCTGCCGGTCCAGGGCGCGCTCCAGGGCCGTCAGGGGGCGCTCGGGGCACAGCCGTTCGGGGTGCAGAGGGGCGGGCCCGATCAGCGGCGGCCGGTCGTCGGGCGGGGCGGCCACGCCGATGAGCAGCCAGCCGAAGGCGGTCAGGGCTTCGTAGCAGGAGCGCAGGAAGGCGGGATGAGGCACGGATCGACCAGCTTTCGTTCGGCGACGGGTCGAGGGCGACCGTCACATCCGGTCACCGGGGCGGGCATCCTCGGCCGTGCGGTACTCGTCCGCCGCCCGCAGCGCGGCACGGCCCCGCTCGCCCAGCTCGAGCAGCAGGCCGAGTTCGACGGGCACGGTGTCCTCGCCGCGGTGCAGCGTCCGGGCGACGGCCGCCAGCGCCGCGGCCGCCTTGTCGAGCTGGTCGGCGACCGGACCCGCGTTGTGCGCCAGCAGGTCGCCGCCGACGAGGGGGCCGGCGCCGACGGTCCGGACGGCGGCGGCCAGCTCCTCCCCCGCGAGCGGCAGCAGTTCGGGATCCAGGTCGAGGAGCCCGCCGGCGAGGACGGCCGCCACGACGTACGGCAGGTGCCCCACGGCGGCCATGGCCCGGTCGTGTGCGTGCGGGGTCATGTCGCGGCGGACCGCCCCGCACAGGGTGACCAGTTCGGCGACCGTCGCCAGCGCCCATCGGGGAGTGGTCTCGTACGGGCACAGGATCCAGGGCCGGCCGACGAACCGGGAGGCGGAGCGGCCCGTGACGCCGCGGGCCGGCAGCGGATGACCGGGGACGTAGCCCTTGAGGTCGCAGCCGCGCAGCTCGGCCTCGGCGGCGACGATGTCCTTGGTGCCGGCGACGTCGGTGTAGACGTTGCCCAGGCCCCGTGCCTGGGCGGTGTGCAGCACGTCGACGACGGCGGACGGCGGGGTGGCCACGACCACGATGTCGGCGGGCGCACGGGTGGGCGTCCACACCTCGCCCGCGCCGAGCCGGTGCGCCTCGGCGGCCGCACGCGGGTCCTGGTCGGCGAGGGTCACCTCGACCCCGGCGCCGGTGAGGGCCAGGGCGATCGAGGTGCCCGAGACGCCGCATCCGATCACGACTGCGGTGCGCAGGAAGGCGGGTCGCATGACAACTCCTGGACGGCTGGTGGCGTGACGGCTGCCGGCAAGACGGCTGGGGGCGGGACGGCTGGTGGGGAGCGGACACGGGGCGGCACGGCGGCGGTGCGGCCGGCGGTGGCCGCACCGCCACTCAGTGCTCACCCGACCGGTCGGAGAACTGGCCCGGCCTGCGGCCCTCACCGGCCGGGCCGCGGTACGCCTGCGCCAGGTCGAGCCAGCGCTCCGCTTCCTCGCCGACGGCGGTCAGGGCCAGGTCGGCGCGGTGCCGGCGGCGGGTGACCAGGAGGCAGAAGTCCTCGGCCCGGCCGGTGATGCGGTCGGTGGCGTCCTCGGGTCCGAAGGCCCACAGTTCGCCCGTCGGTGAGGTCACCTCGATGCGGAAGGGGTCGGCCGGAGGCGTCAGACCGCGGGAGAGGTATCCGAAGTCCCGGGTGAGGAAGGCGAAGAGGACGAGGTGGCGCAGACGCCCGGTCGGCTCGCGGCGCACGCCGAGCGCGTCGGCGATGTCCTGTCCGTGGCCGAAGACCTCCATGATCCCGGCGGAGGCGAGCACGGCCGGCGGCAGGGGGTTGACCAGCCACGGCACGACGTCGCCCTCGGGGACGGCGGCGAGCGCCTCGACGGAGCGGCGGCCCAGCGCCCTGAAGCGGGCCAGCAGTTGGGCGGGCGGGAACTGGTTGAACTGGCGCCGGGCGGCGTCGACGGCACCCTCGAAGTCGTCGGCGGCGCCGGCGGCGATCTGCGCGAAGCCCGCCGGGTCGGAGGCGGCGGTGCCGGCCAGGTGGAAGATGAAGGTCAGGTGGGCGATCTGGTCGGCGATGCTCCAGCCGGGCGCGGGGGTCGGCGCGTTCCACGCGGCGTCGTCGAGTCCCTCCACCAGCCGGGCGGTCTCCTCGATGTCGGTCGCCAGGTCCTTCAGAACGTCGTTGAGAGTGCTCATGTCGGTGGTCTCCTTCGGGGGTTGGTGCGCGGGCGGGTCGGTGGTCGTGCGGTCGCTCTGCTCGGCGGGGCCGCCTGCGGAGGCCGGCCACACGGCCGGGCTTCCTGGGCGGGGGCTTCTTCGCGGTCGGGGTGCGGGGCGGGTGGGCGGTGTGCCGGGGTCGGGTCGTGGGCGGGACGTGCGTCGGGTGGGCGGGTCGTCGGGTCGGATGGTCGGTCGGGTCGGGTAGTCGGTGGGCAGGTCGGTCGGGTCGGGAGTCGGTGGGCGGGTCGGTCGGGTCGGGAGTCGGTGGGCGGGTCGGTCGGGGCAGGTCGGTCGGGTCGGGAGTCGGTGGGCAGATCGGTCGGGTCGGGAAGTCGTGGTGGGCAGGTCGGTCCGGTGGTCGGCAGGGGGCGAGGTCGTCAGCCGGTGGTGGGAGCGGCGGTGGGGCGGGGGTCGGGGAGGGTGAAGCGGCTTCCGGCACGGACGGCGGCGGTGAGGGACGCCCAGGCGGCGAGTTCGACGAGCTCGCGGTCGCCCGGCTGGTCCGCTCGGAACGCGGTCACGTCCGCGTCGGTGATCTGGTGCGGGGCCAGCGCGATGAGCAGGGACAGCCGGGCCGCGGAGCTCTGCCCGGGGGCGAGCGGGGCGGTGAGAGGGCCGAGCCAGGCCCGGCTCGGGCCGGGCGGGACGCCGTCGGCGACGGCGAGTTCGGCGTGCAGTACGTCCCGCACGGGTTCGGGAACCCAGCGTTCCGCGGCCGCGTCGACGCAGGCGACGGCGCGGGCCAGGGCCCCCGCGACCGCCGGCTCGGGCTCGGCCCAGGCGAGGGCGGCGGGCAGCGGCGCGGCGGGCAGCAGACCGAGAGCGGCTCCCGCGGTGACCGCTGCGCCGGTGTCCGGGCGCATGGCCCGGGCGACCATCCGCAGCGCCGGTCCGCGTCCGGCCCTGGGGGCCGCTGCGGGGACGGGCGAGTCGGGCAGGAACAGCCGGACCATCCGGTTGAGGTAGTGGAAGACGACGGCGGTGCCGAGCAGTTCCGGCGTGTGCCCGGCGGGGAAGGGCGCCGGTGTGCGCGGACGGTCCGCGGCGGTGAGGGTGCGGGCCCAGTCGGTGAGTGCTGCGAGGCCGTCGTCGTCCGGGCCGGCCAGGGTCTGCAACTTGGCCTGGTGGACCTCCACGCAGTAGGGGCACTCGTTGGCCTGCGACACGCCGGTGGCGACGGCCTCCTTGGCCGCCCGGCCGGCCCGGCCCTCGACGAGGAGGGTCTCGCGCAGCAGGAGCCAGGCGGCGGCGAGCACCTCGGGCGCCGGGGAGTGCAGCGCCAGCGGCGGCGCGAGGACCCCGAACTCCCGGCGGGCCTGGCCGTAGACCTCGGCCGCCAGACCCCTGGCCTCGCGGGGCGCGACGGGGGCGACGTGCCGGATCTGCTTGAGGGAGCCCCTCAGCATGGTTCTCACGAGCGGTCGCACCGCGGCCTCCTGGGGTGTCACGAGCGGGTTGCGTGAGACAACCCACTGGGGAAGGGAAAGTCCTGTGAAGCAACTGACCGGTCGTCACGAGCGACCGCGGGTCACACGCCGGCGGGCAGCCGGGGGTTGCGGCGCAGCAGCGGCAGGACGGCGTCGCGGCCGCTCTTGTAGCCGGTCGGGGCCGGGGCTCCGTAGGTGACCTGGACCCCCCTGCTCCGGGCGGCCGCCACGATGTGGGGGACCGCGCGCTCGGCGAGCGCCGCGATGGTCATCGCGGGGTTGACGGTGAGCGCCCCGGGGACCGCGGACGCGTCGGTGACGAAGACGCCGGAGTGGCCGCGCAGTTCGCTGGTGTCGTCGAGGGCGGAGGTGCCGGGGTCGTCGCCCATGCGGCAGGACGCGAGGGGGTGCACGGTGTAGGCGCCGACCAGGTCGTTGGTCCACGGCATCACCTTGGCGAGGCCGTCCTTCTCCAGGATCTCCTTGACCTCGGCGTCGGACTGGTTCCATCCGTGCCAGGTGTTCTTCGTCGGCTGGTAGGAGAGGGTGCCGCGGCCGAGCATCTGCTGGGAGATGCGGTGCGCGTTGCCGGTCGCCGGCGGCGGTCCGAAGACGCCCTCGTTGTCGTCCTCGGTCATGGAGAAGATGGTCAGCCAGGACTTCCAGTTCTTGAGGATCTCCTTCTTCTCCCTGCCGAACCAGGTCGGTCCGGTGGCGTCCGGCGCCTGGGCGAGGATGGTTCCCAGGCCCGGCGGGAAGTAGAGCTGCTCCAGCGAGTAGCGGGAGTACTCGGGCAGGGACCCGTCCAGCTTGTCCCAGCTGGCCACGGTCGGCCCTCTGCCGATCGCGTTGGCGCCGTAGGCCGGCAGTCCGTCGCCCCGGGACAGGCCCAGGAGTTCGGCGACCTTGTCCTCGTCGAGGATGGCGGTGTTGAGCCGTTCGCCGTTGCCGGAGAAGTAGCGGCCGACCGCGTGCGGCATCGACCCGAGGTGGGCCTCGCTGCGCTGGAGGATGACGGGGGTGGCGGCGGCGCCCGCCGCCATCACGACGATCTTGGCTTCGATCACGCCGGAGCCGCTCTGCTGCCGGTAGTCCTCCTCGTGGACGATGTTGTAGTGGACCCGGTAGTCCCCTTCCGCGGTCCGGGTCAGGTACTGCACCTCGTGCAGCGGACGGATCTGCGCTCCGTGGGCGATGGCGCCCGGCAGGTAGTTGACGGTGAGCGACTGCTTCGCCTCGAACCTGCAGCCGGCCATCATGAAGTTGCAGTTGGTGCACTTGGAGTTGTCGATGGCGACGGCGAGCGGGTTGGCGGTGCGGCCGGCGTGGTGACAGGCCGCCGCCCACAGCCCTCCGGCGTAGCTGACGTCGCTCCATTCCTGCCGGCTCACCGAGAGGGATTCCTCGATGCGGTCGTACCAGGGGTCGAGGGTCTCGCGGCTGACGGAGGCCGGCCACATCCGCCGGCCGATGCTGCCGTGGCGGTCGAAGACGAAGCGGGGGGCGCGGGGCATGGCCGCGAAGTAGACGACGCTGCCGCCGCCGACGCAGTTGCCGCCCAGCACGCTCATGCCGTCGCCGACGGTGAAGTCGAAGACCCGCGTGTAGGAGGAGCCCAGCTTGTAGTCGTGCTCGAAGTCGGTGCTGCGCAGCCACGGGCCGCGCTCCAGGACGGTGACCTTCGCCCCGCCGGCGGCGAGATGGTAGGCGGCGATGGCTCCGCCGAAGCCGCTGCCGATGACCAGGACGTCGGTCTTCTCGATCGCGTTGCTCATGCCGGGCTCCCGGTCGCAGTGGTGTCGGGGTGGAGGTCGGCCAGCCGGCGGCCGTAGCCGAAGTCCGCGAAGCGCCACAGTCCGTCGGCGTCGGGCGCGGTGATGCCCATCGCCGCCAGGCCGGGGTGGCCGTCGGCGATGGCCTGCGCGGTGTGCAGGTGGGCGGCCGAGTCGAAAGCCATGTTGCAGAAGAGGGAGAGCAGGACCCAGAAGTCCTTCTCCGGATGTCCCGGGGTGGTCAGCGTCTGGATCAGCCGCACCCGGTCCTCGTAGTCGAGGGCCACGAAGGGCGGCACCGTGTCGTCCAGGAGCAGCCCGGCGCCGGCGGCATACGTCCTGGCGTGCTCGTCGACGAGGCCGGCCAGCTCCTCCAGGCCGTCGGAGATGCCGGTGGCGTCCCAGCGCAGGAGGTCCAGGGCTCCGGCGGCGACGGCTCCGCCTCCGGTGCCGACCCCGGCGATCGCCCGGTCTCCGGGGTCGCGCTTGTCGCCGGGAACGATGGTGTCCGCATAGGCCTCGAGGGTGAGAGTCGCCTCGGCGCCGATTTCGACCCGGCGCTCGGAAATTTCTGCCAATGCCTGCAACGCGTCCTCCCGGTCTCTTTGGTGGGAATCACCTGGGGTGTGGAAGAAACGTAGATCTGGCGAGTCCTTTCAAACAACTGGCGGCCGGGGCGTTCGCCGAACAGTGAGTTGCATGAAAGGACTAGGCGGAGTCGGGGCATCGCCCTCGCCCACCCGACAAAAAAACCGGTCGATCGCTTAATGTTCTTTCCGTCGTATTCCTCTTCCGCCGACGACCGGTCTCGACCGCGGGCAGGACGGAGGAGGCACACCGGGAACAACTCGTACCGGTCCAGGGGGTGTCACGTTGGAAAGCACGGACAGAGGTCTGGCGCTGCCGACGAACTACACCCAGCGGGTACGCATCGAGGCGCTCCGCCCGGCCGACTCACCCCGGTTGAACGGGGTCGACACGGCTCATGTGCAGCGCCTCGCGGACGCACTGGACTCGCTGCCGCCGATACTGGTCCACCGGCCGTCCATGCGGATCGTCGACGGTTCGCACCGGGTGGCCGCCGCCGTCCTGAAGGGGCAGGACGCCGTCGAGGTGCACTACTTCGACGGCCCCGAGCGGGACACCTTCCTGCGCTCGGTGTCCGCGAACATCGCCCATGGCCTGCCGCTGTCCGTCGCGGACCGCAAGGCCGCCTCCGAACGCATTCTGCGCTCCCACGCCGACCTCTCCGACCGCGCCATCGCCACCTGCACCGGACTGGACCCCAAGACGGTCGCGGCCGTGCGGCGCAGTTCAACCGTGGAGGCTCGGCAGTCGAACACTCGCATGGGCAGCGACGGCAAGGACCACCCCCTGGACCGGACCCGCGAGCGCCTTCAGGCCGCGGAACTCATGGCCAGCCGACCGGACCTGCCGCTGCGGGCGGTCGCCGAGCAGACCGGCCTGTCCCTGGGCACCGCCCATGACGTGCGCAGACGCCTGCAACGCGGCGAGGCGCCGGTGCCCGTGGGCCGGCGCGGCGGCAACGGGACGGGACGCAGGCCGGCGGCGGCCGGCGCCCCCCTCGCCCCCGCCGACCGGGAGTCCCCGCCGCCCGCACCCACGCGGGCCGCGGGCGGCCGGCCGGCCACCGGCGGACGCAGCCGCACCCCTCTGGAGACCTTGCGCAACCTCGCCGGCGACCCGTCGCTGCGCCAGTCCGAGTCCGGCCGCCTCTTCCTGCGCTGGCTGCACACCCACTTCGTGGTGGACGAGGCATGGCGGCACCAGGCGGGCGCCGTCCCCCCGCACTGCACGGCCACCGTGGCCGACCTGGCCCTGCAGTGCTCGGACACCTGGCGTCGGTTCGCCGAAGACCTGACCAGCCGTCGGCTGACCGACATGGGGCCCACCGGCGCCGTGCAGCCCGCGCCGGCGTCTCGGAACTGACCGGAACGGCATCGCCATTCTCGACCAAAGGGAGAAACGGTGACCTCCACCACCATCGAGCGCGCAGTCAGCAGAGTGATCGCCGATATGCAGGCCAATCTCGGCCAGGATCTCACCATCGACGACATGGCACGTACCGCGATGTTCAGCAAGTTCCATTTCACGCGTGTTTTCCGGGACGTGACGGGAACCTCTCCCGGGCGCTTTCTTTCCGCACTGCGACTTCAGGAGGCGAAGCGCCTTCTGATCAATACCACATTCAGCGTCGCCGATATCAGCAGCCAGGTCGGATACAGCAGCGTAGGAACGTTCAGTTCTCGATTCAAGGCGTGCGTGGGCGTTTCCCCGAGCGTGTTCCGCGAGTTGGGCGGATTCACCCCGGCCATCGAGGCGGGTGCGGCCGTCGACGCCGAATTCCCGAACAGCACCCTGCGCGGACAGGTCGCTCTGCCCTACGACCGCTCCCCCGGCCACTGCTTCGTCGGTCTCTTCCCCACGCCGGTCCCCCAGGGGCAGCCCGTGTGCTGCGCCGTCCTGGACGGTCCCGGCATGTTCGAACTGCACGACATCCCGGCGGGCACCTGGTACGTCCTCGTCCACTCGGTTCCCTACGGCAGCGAGCACCTTCCGTCGGGCACGGGGGACGAGGACACCGTCTCCGTCGGCCGCTACGGGCCGGTCACCGCGCACGCGGACACCCTGCTGCTGCCCGCCGAGATCGTGCTGCGTCCGGTCGACGCCCTGGACCCGCCGGTTCTGATGGCCCTGCTCGACCTGCGCACCAACGCGCTGGAGCACGCCGTCGGCTGACCGGCGGCGGCCGGGACGTGTGGAGGGGGCGGGCCCGCGGGCCCGCCCCCTCCACACGTTCCGACTGCGTGCTCAGGCCGGGCGAACCGTCATCGGCAGCCCGCCCCGCATGCGCAGGGACATCATCGGTTCCGGCACGCCCCGATGGCCCGGCACGACGTCCAGGTCCAGGTCCCGGGTGACGAGCGCGGTGACGAAGACGGCCTCCATCATCCCGAGGCCGCTGCCGACGCAGAAGCGGGGGCCTGCGCCGAAGGGGATGTAGGCGTAGCGGGGACGGTTGGCGGCCCGCGACGCGTCGAAACGGCCCGGGTCGAACCTCTCGGGGTCCTCCCACAGGTCGGGGTGGCGGTGCATCGTGTAGGGGCAGACCAGGACGTCGGCCTTGGCGGGAACGGTGAACCCGCCCACCTCGTCGGCCTGTTGCGCGATGCGGGGCAGAATCCACACCGGCGGGTACAGGCGCATGGCCTCTTGGACGACCTGGGTGGTGTAGGTCAGTTTGTGCAGGTCCTCGGCGTCGGGGAGACGGCCGTCGGCCAGGACGGCACGGGCCTCGTCGCGCAGCAGGTCCCGGACGTGGGGGTGGCGGGCGAGCAGCAGCAGGGTCCAGCTCAGTGTGCTCGCCGTCGTCTCGTGTCCGGCCAGCAGCAGGGTGACGAGTTCCTCCCGCAGACGCCGGCGGCCGAGGGCGGGGTCCTCGTGCCGGCGCGCGGCGAGGATCATGCGCGCGAACGCGTCGTCGCCGGGGTTCGCCTCGTCGAGCCGGGAGCCGCGGTCGGCCACCAGTTCGTCGACGATCCGGGTCAGGTCCGCGCGGGCCCGGCGGAACCGCCGCTGGGTGCCCAACGGCACCCAGCTCGGCACCAGCCCCTGCGTGACCATGTCGAACATCGCCTGGTCCTGGACGGCCTCGAAGGCGTGTGCGATACCGCCGTGGCCCTCCAGCGAGGTGTCCATCAGTGTGCGGCCCAGAACCCCGAGGGTCAGTCCGGTGACCTCGGTGAGCACGTCGACGGGCCCCTGCCCCACCCGGGTGCGCAGCAGGGCGGCCAGTGCGGCCGCCTCCTGGGCGACGACACCCGCCTGGGCGGCGACCCGCCGGGGCTTGAAGGCGGGCTGGACGTTGGCGCGCTGGGCGCGCCACAGCGCGCCCTCGCTGGTGAGCAGACCGTCTCCGAGCACCTTGCGGGACTCCACCAGCCCGATGCCCTTGTGGTAGTTGGCGGCGTTGTCGGCCAGGACGTGCTTGGCGTAGTCGGGCCGGTTGAAGATGTACATCTTCTTGGGTCCCATGGCGACCCGGACCGCGTCCGACAGTCGAGCCGCGTCCCGCATCATGCCGAGCCGGTCGACGGCCAGTTTGCGCAGCAGGCCGGGCAGGGCCCACACCGGCGGGCCCGGTGGATGAGCGTTCATGTCACGTCTCCCGTCCATGTCACACCTCGGGGGTACGGTCGGCGAACTGCCGGAAGCGGCCCTGGTGGAAGACCAGGGGCTCGCGTTCGGGTGCCTCGTCCAGGGCGAGCACCCGGCCCAGGAAGACCACGTGGTCGCCGCCGTCGTACGTGCGCCACTTCGCGCATTCGAAGTGAGCCGCCGCGCCCGCGATCAGGGGCGCGTCGGTGCTGTGGCCCGGCAGCCAGTCCACGGCGTCGAACTGCCGGACGCCCGCGGGACGAGAGCGGTCGGCGAAGTACCGGGCCACGTCCTCCTGCCCCGCGGCCAGCACCGACACCGCGAACGAGCCGGACTCGGCGAGGCTGCGGTACATGGCGGCCTCCCTGCCGACGCAGAACAGCACGAGCGCCGGATCGAGGGAGACCGAGGTGAACGAGTTGGCGGTCATCCCCCGGGGGGAGGCGCCGCCGGCCGTGACCACCGTGACCCCGGTGGCGAACGACCCGAAGGCCCGCCGCAGCCGCGTGGTGTCGTCCGCCGAGGCGGCCCACGGCGGCGCGGCGGCCAGGGCGCTCATGCGCTCTGTCCCGTCAGGGACGTGACCCGTGCCCGGTACGGCTCCAGCGCGCGGGCCAGGGCCTCGGGTATGAGCGAGGGCACCGTGTGGGTGTTCGGCCCGCGCATGCAGGCGATCCGCTGGCGGCCGCGGGCCACCAGGACCTCGGAGCCGCCCGTGATCTTGACGTAGTCGAAGGTGAACTCGAGCTGCGTCTGGCCCAGTTCGGACAGCCGCATGCGAATGGACAACTCGTCGAATGCGGTGATCTCGGCGAAGAACTCGCAGTCCACCTTCAGCGTGAACAGCTTGAGATCGTCCTGTACCTCCGCCAGCACCTCGGGCGCCTTGTGATACAGGAAGAGTTCCCGGCAACGCCCCTGCCATCGGAGGTAGTTGACGTAATAGACATTGCCGACGAGGTTGGTCTCCTCGAAACCCACGGTGTGCCGGTACTCGAAGTAATCCCGCGTCATGGTCTAGGGCCGCCCTTCGGTTCGGTCGGTTTCGTGCACGAGGAAGGCGAAGACCGCGGGCTCCAGGGCGTCGCGAAGCGCGGTGACGAAGGTGGCGATGCGGATGCCGCCGGCGGTGAACTCCACCCACGCCTCCTTGCGCCGGGGCAGCACGGTCAGCGGCGCCCCCGCCATGATCCCGGCCTTCTGCAGGCACTCGACGGCGCTCCAGACCCGGGTGGCCGCGGTGTCGGGCGCCTCGCCCGTCTCCTTGGCGACCAGGCGGGCCACAGGGGCGTGGTCGCCGAGGAGCCCCCGCCATTCGGCGTCCGAGCGCATGCTGACCGCCTCGATGTCGCAGGCGACCTGCGCACGGGACACCGCGCTGAGCGTCACCCCGAGACCGTGCGCCGCGGACATCGACAGGTGCCGGTCCGTCTCCAGCTCCGGGCGCCCGTCGGGTCGGTGACCGACCGTCACGGGCGTGCCCAGGGCACGGGCCGCCGCGTCCGCGGTGAAGCCCCGGCGTTGCGTCACCGATCCGGCGGGCTTCGCGCCGTGCGGTTCGACGGCTACCGCGATACGGGCGTCCAGGACGTCCTCGAGCGTGCGCTCCAGATAGGGACCGAGCAGGGGGGCGACCCAGGGGCCGGACCCGTCGGTCTTGCGTACGGCGTGCAGTGTCAGCCCGTCCCAGCGCTCGACGACGGTGCCGTTCTCGTCGCGCACGGCGATGTCGTAGACATACGTGTCGCCGTCCCGGCTGCGTTCCACGGCGGTGTACCGCAGCCGCTCGGGGACGTGGCCGCCGGAGCCGAGCGGGTGGATCCGCTCGACGCCGGAGGGCAGCAGCGTGGCGTCGGGCACGCAGACCTGGTTGCCGTGCATGAGGGCGTCGCGCATCCCCGGGTCGGCCAGCAGCAGCTGCCCCGGCAGGTAGCCCGCGAACCAGCCCGCGGGCTCGCGCTGCACGTCGACGTCGGCGTCGACGTGGCGGGCGGCGGCGCGGTGGAAGCGGCGCAGCCGCTGGAAGCGCGCGCCCTGGAACAACAGGTCGCCGTAGAGGTCGGCGGCCGGGTCGAGCGGGACCACCGAGGTGCCCTCGGGGACCTGGTCGGGCGGCCCGTCCGGAGCCCGGCTGCCGTCGAAGACGAGCCGGGCGCGGAAGTGCTCGGCCACGAAGCCGGTGTCCTCGGCGTGCACGGCGACGTGGACGGTGTCGCGGCCGGTGACGGTGGCGGCGACACGGATCCGCAGGCTGCCGTCCGGCGGCACCACGATGGGACGCAGGAACTGCGCTCCCTCGATGACCGGGGTGCCGCTCCAGCCGGTCGCCGCGGTCGCCACCTGTGTCATCGCCTCCATCCCCATGACGGCGGGCAGGAGCAGATTGCCGTCGAGCAGGTGGTCGGCGAGGTAGGGGTCGGTGCCCGCGTTCAGTTCGGCCTCGGTGACCAGCTCGACGCCGTGGTAGCGCACCAGCGGGTTGCCGGTGAACCGCAGCAGCGGCAGCGGCGGCAGGTCGCGGCGGACGGTCTCGATGCCCTCGGTGCGGCCGCTGACGACCGTGACGACGGGCGCGTCCGGGTCGGAGATCAGGCGCAGCAGGATCGCGACGCCCTGGTCCGGCGAGATGGGCGTGATGCCCTCGCGGGAGAGCGACTCGACGACGGAGAGCTTCTCCCCCATGCCCACGCCCGACCACACCGACCACTCCATGCACCGGGCGCGCAGCCGCGGGTGGGCGCGGGCGACGTCCTCGGTGAGGGCCGCCAGCCATTCGTTGGCCGTGGCGTAGTGGGCCTCGCCGCGCAGGCCCGCCCGGCCGATGATGCTTCCGAAGGTGACCAGCAGCTTCAGTGTGTCGGTGGACACCGCGTCGAGGACGGTGCGCAGGCCGTCGACCTTGGGGGCGAACGTGCGGCGGAAGTCCTCGGCCTCCAGCTCGGACAGCGCGGCCGGCTCGTTGCGGCCGGCGCCGTGCAGGACGGCCGTGATCGTGCCCAGGTTCCGCTCCAGCTCGGCGACGGCCGCCGCGGTCTGTCCGGCGGCGGTGACGTCGGCGCGCGCGTAGTGCACGCTCACCCCGCTGCCGGCCATCCGCTCGAGGTTCTCGGCGAGTTCGCTGTCGGCGGCGGGGTCGGAGCGGCCGAGCACGGCCAGTTTCGCCCCGGTCTTCAGGGCGACGGCCAGGGCGCACTCGGCGGAGATCCCCTTGCCGCCGCCGGTGACCAGCAGGACGTCCGTGGCGTCCAGCGGGAAATCGGTGCTCTGCTGTTCGACCGGCAGAGCACGCAGCGTGGGCACCCGCCGCACCCCGCTCTCGTCGTAGTGGACCTCGCTGAACCGGTCGGTCGCCCGGACCTCGGCCACGACCCGGCCCACGGCGTCGTCGGTCAGCGCGGTGTGGACGATCGTGGTGCGCAGGTGCGGGGCCTCCTGGTGCAGGGTCTTGGCGAGGCCGGCCGCGCCGCGGTCCTCCTGCACCAGGACGAACCGCCGCTCCTGGTCTCCGGCCAGGGCGCTCTTGGCCGCGGCGAGGACGTCGTCCACTTCGCGAAGGGAGCAGCCGCGGGACAGGACGGCGAGGACGCCGCGACCGGCGCCGGCGCCGCGCAGCGCCGCCCTGAGGTCCTGGCGGAACGTTCCGTCGCCGGAGCCGAACAGTTCCCAGTCACCGTCGTCCTCGGCGGCGCCCGGGCGGGGTGCCGCCACGTCTTCCAGATCCACGGCGAACGCCCGGGCCCACGGGGCGGCGCCCGCCACCACGGGGACCGCCGCGCCCTGGGCCGCCGCGGCGCCGGTGCCGACCAGGGTGTCGAGGGCCTCGGCGAGTTGGGCGAGACTCGCGGTGGCGAAGTTGGTGGACAGCTGCGTCGGGGCGACGCCGAGCCGGGCGGCCGCCTGGTTGACGATCTGGCCGACGGTGATGGAGCTGAGGTGCAGGTCGTCCAGGAGCCGGCTGTCCGGGTCCACGAGCTCGACCGGGAGTTCGGCCCGGTCCGCGACCAGGGCCCGCAGCATGTCCAGGGCCGGTTCCCGCTCGGCCTCCTGCGCCGCGGTCGTGTCCTCGGCGACGGCGGGCGGCTCGCCCGGGACGCCGGCGGAGACGGAGACGGCGGACACCGCGACGGCCGCGGTCTGCGCGGACGGGGGCGGGGAGAGGGACGGGTCCGCCGGGACGGCCGCGGTGCGCGGCGCGCGGCGCGCGGGCGCCACCTCCCGGGGCGCCTGCTCGCAGGGGCTGGCGAAGAAGGAGAACTCCTGCCCGAGCCGCAGAGGCCGGATCAGCCGGCCTCTGAACAGGTGCTCGAGCGCGACGGGCGCACCGGTGACGAAGGCGGCGCCGGCCACCTGGAGAACGCCGCGCATCGACTCGTCGTCGGTGTCGAGGGCGACGGCGGGGACACCGGTGGCCGTCTGCGCGAGGCCGCTGAGCACTCGTCCCGGGCCGACCTCGACGAACAGGTCGACGTGCCGGGCCGCTTCGCGCACCGCCTGGGTGAAACGGACGGGGGCGGTGATCTGCCGGCTCAGGAGCGCGCACAGGTCGGTGTCCGGGGCGAGTTCGGTGCCGGTGACGGTGGAGACGACCCTGCCGTTCACGGGCCCGAGGGGCGCGTCGGCGAGCCAGCCGCCGAACGATTCCGCCGCCGGGGCGACGAGCGGCGAGTGGAAGGCGTGCGAGACCGCGAGCCGGGTGCAGCCCACGCCGGACGCCCCGACCATGCGCTCCACCGCGCTGATCGCCTCGGGCGGGCCGGCGATCACGGTCTGTTCGGGGCCGTTGTACCCGGCGATCACCACGTCGAGGCCGGCGATGAGTTCGCGGGTCCGCTCGGCGGAGGTGTACAGGGAGGCCATCGCTCCCGAGGCGCTGTGCTCGGCCATGGCCCGGCCCCGTACGCGTGCCGCGTCCAGGAGCGTCCGCTCGTCGAGGGCGCCCGCCCAGTGCAGGGCGGAGAGTTCACCGAGGCTGTGGCCGACCGCGACGACCGCCTCCAGGCGCAGGGCGTCCAGGACGCGAAGGCCGGCGGCCGATCCGGTGGCGATGCGCGGCTGGGCCACGTCGGTGGCGACCATGTCGCCGTCGGTGGGCAGGTCGGCCCGGTCGAACACGTCGGCGGCCTGCGCGAAACGGCGGCGCAGCGCGCCGCCGCCCGTGCCCTTCCCGGAGCCCTGCCCCGGGAAGAGGAAACCGATGCGGCCCGGTCCGGCGACCGTGCCGAGGAAGCTGCGCGAGTCCGCGGCGGTGTGCCGCGTGCCCTCGTCGGTCTCCAGCAGCCCGGCCAGGTGGCGCAGGCGCCGTTCGGCGTCCTCCGGGGAGGAGGCGACCACCGCCGCGCGGTGCTTTCTGCCGCGCAGTTCGTGCTGGAGGGTGGCGGCCAGGTCCGCGACCTGCCCGTAGGAGACGCGGGCCACGAAGTCGGCGACCTCGGTGATCCGGGCGCGCAGGGCGCGGGGCGAGTCGGCGTCCAGGAGCAGCAGTTCGCAGTCCTGCGGGGAGGCCGCGTGCTCGGCGGGCCGGCGATCGGCGGCCGGGCGGCGCCGGCGGGCGGGTTCGTCGAGGACGACGTGGGTGTTGATGCCGCCGAAGCCCATGGCGGTGATGCCCGCGCGGCGCGGCGCGTCCTCGGGCCAGGGCTCCGCCTTGCGCAGTGCCCTGAGGTTGGCCCGCTCGCCGGTGAGCAGTTCGTGCGCGTCGACGGTGCCGATGGAGGGCGGGAGCGTCTCGGTGTCGATGGCCATGACGGCCTTGATCAGACCCGCGACCCCGGCGGCGGCCTTGGTGTGGCCGATCATGCCCTTGACGGAGGTGATGGCGGCGACGGGGACGTCGGGGTCGGCGGCGGCGCGTTCCTCGGTGAGTGCGGTGAGCTCGGTGGCGTCGCCGACGGCGGTTCCGGTTCCGTGTCCTTCGAACAGCCGGACCGTCTCGATGCCGAAGCCGGCTCTCTCGTAGGCGCGGCGCAGGGCCAGCCGGTAGCCGCTGACCTCGGGGCGGGTGATGCCGCCCTGTCCGTCCGACGAGACGCCCCAGCCCGCGATGGTGGCGTAGATGCGGTGGCCGCCGGCGAGTGCGTCCTCCTCGCGCATCAGGACGGTCATTCCGCAGCCCTCGCCCGGCCAGAAGCCGTTGGAGTCGCGGTCGTAGAGCTTCATCTCCCGCTTGGCGAGCGCACCCGTCTTGGCGAAGCCGATGATCTCGAAGGGGTCGATCGAGAGGTCCACGCCGCCGGCGACGCCGACGTCGATGTCCTCGGAGAGCAGCGCGGTGGCGACGGTGGTGACCGACAGCAGCGACGAGGAGCAGGCGCCGTCGACGGTGTACCCGCCGCCGTTGAGGTCGAAGTGGTTGCAGATGCGGCCCGCGATGGTGTTGGCGAGTCCGCCGGCGAGCGAGTCCTCGTCGATGGCCGGGAACGGTTCCTTGTAGGCGTCCTCGACGTCGTCGAGGAATCCGGCGACACGGGAGTCGTCCCAGCCGTCCTGGCCGGCGAGGGCCGCGGCCATCACCCGCCGTACGTACGGCCAGCGCAGCCGCATGACGTTGGCGCGGGAGAACTCGCCGGTGAGGGTGTTGCCGACCACCACGCCGGTGCGTTCACGCGGCAGGCCCTCGCCGCCGGGGAAGCCGGCGTCGGCCAGGGCCCGCCCGGCGGTGTCGAGGGCGAGCCAGTGCGTCAGGTCGGTCGAACGGTAGGTGCTGCCCGCGATCCGGTGGGCGATCCGGTCGAACGCGTAGCCCTCGATGACGGCGGCGTTGCGGGCGTAGAAGGTGTCGGGGGTGGCCGGGTCGGCGTCCCAGTAGTCGTCCAGGTTCAACCGCACGTCGGGCAGCCGCCGGAAGGCGCGTCGCCCGGCGACGGCGTTGTCCCACAGCTCGGTCGGTGAGGTGGCGTCGGGATAGC
The DNA here is from genome assembly GCF_045161545.1 of Streptomyces sp. NBC_00637. Lineage (NCBI taxonomy): Bacteria > Bacillati > Actinomycetota > Actinomycetes > Kitasatosporales > Streptomycetaceae > Streptomyces > Streptomyces sp. NBC_00637. Next base: position 115,907 of record NZ_CP109048.1, read on the forward strand.
GGCACGCCATCCCGACGACGGCGATTCTGGTCATGCGGTCACCGGGACCTTTCGGGTCTCGGCCGCGGCCGCGCAGGCGCAGGCGCCGGCCGGGCAGTCGCAGGCCGGCGTGTCCTGGTTCATCGCGTGCTCGACGGCGGCCAGGGCCAGCGCCTCCTCGGCGCGCCTGCGGGCCACGATGTCCGCGGTCCACAGGAAGGCGCCACGGATCGCGCAGACGAGTGCGGTGGCGAAGAAGAGGCCGTAGGCGATGCTCATGGCGGTCAGGACGCCGTACACGGTGGCGACACCGCCGCCGAAGGCGATCTGACCCCACTTCGAGGACGGGGTCGTGCCGGGGTCGGTGATCATGTAGTTCGTGAAGAGCACGAACGCCACGCCGGTCATCATCGCCAGGGCCGCCGGGATGGACGTGCCGAACAGCAGGCCGCGCACGACGGCCTGGAGGGCATAGCCGCCGACCCAGGCGAGGATGAGCCACATGCGCTCGGTGAGCTTGGCGTTGAGCATCGTGCCGAGGCTCAGGATGATGGCCGGGACGAGCCAGTCGAAGCCGCCGTCGAGGTACTCGGTGAACTGGTACGGCGGGGCGATGGAGGCCCAGGGGAAGAGCAGCAGGATGACGGCGATGCCGAAGTTCGAGGGGTTCATGACGTGCCGCATGCGCCCCTTGACCGGGGCCCTGAACACCCACTTGGCGCCGACGGCGACGACGACGCCGAAGATCATGACCGAGACGACGTCGTTGACGTAGGAGAGCATGTTCACCGCGAGCCCGGTGATGTGGGCCGGCAGCAGGAACTCCATCAGGCCCTTGAAGCCGTTGCCCCGGAAGCGGGGGGTACGGCCGTCGGTGTGCGCGCTGATCGCCTCCAGGGCGATCTCCAGCGAGTACGCGGTGGCCAGGGCGATGAACGGCCAGGTCCAGGGCTGTTCGAAGCCGAGGACCGCGTAGCCGAAGACGTTGAGCACCGAGATCGAGATCGCGAATCTGCGCAGCGCGGTGACGACCTTCAGGGTGTGGCGTGGGGCGGCGGTCTGGGACGAGGGCATGATCACTTCTCCTTGGCCTGGGTGCCGAGCTCGAAGGCGTGCCGGCCGGGCTCGATCCGCAGCTTCTGCTCGTGGACATCGCCGTTGCGGTCGCGCCAGGTCAGCAGTGCGGACAGCGGACCCTGAACGCCCTTGCCCAGGCCGATGTGCACGTCGGTGCTGCGCTTGCCGGAGTGCCCACCGCCGCCGTCGACGCGGGCGACGCGCATCGTGCCGTCGGGCAGTTCGACGCAGACCTCGGCGCCGACGACGGGTGCGCCGTCGGGGTGGGTCAGTGTCAGGTCCACGGAGGAACCGGCGTTCTTGCTGGTGTTGCGGTAGAAGACGGGCTCGCCCCACTGCCGGGCGACCGCCATGTCGAGGCGGCCGTCGCCGTCGACGTCCGCGGTGGCGATGCCGCGGGTCGGGACGGGCTCACCGATGCCGAGTGCCTGGGAGAGGTTGGCGTACCTGCCGGTCTCCTCGTCCTTGGCGAAGAAGCGCATCCGCTGGCTGCCCGCCAGGTCGTCGCCGTGCTTGACGTTGGGCCACCACGCGGGATTGCGGACCAGGGCGTCGTTGGCGGTGGCGAGTTCCTGCAGTTGCGGCCAGCGGTTCTTCTTGCCCTTGACGAAGCCGAGGGCCTGGGTGATCTCCAGGTTCCCGTCGTTGTCGAAGTCGCCCATCTTCACGTCCCAGCCCCAGCCCGACCAGGCGAGCCCGAGGGAGGAGGACTCGTCCTTGTAGGGGGCCACGCCGTCCAGGAAGTCGCCCTGCAGTTCGGCCTTGCTGCCGGCCTGGTTGACGAAGGCGAAGTTGGACTCCTGGATGCCGAACGACGTCGTGATGTTGCTGACGAACATGTCGAACAGGCCGTCATGGTTCAGGTCCCCGAAGTCGACGCCCATGCCCTTGAACGAACTGCGGCCCAGTTCCTTGGACTTGGGGACGGTTCCGGTGTGCTCGGCCTTGACCTCGCTGAACTTGATGCGGCCCGGGGTGGAGACGTTGTGCAGCAGGGCCGAGGTGCCGAAGTCGTGGGCGAGGTAGACCTCCGGCAGCCGGTCGCCGTCGAGGTCGGCGGCCGAGATGGCCAGTGACCAGCCCTTGTCGATGCCTTGCGGGATGGCGTCGTCGGTCTTCTCGTAACCGTCCTTCGTCCAGCGGAAGAAGTGGCCGCCGCCGCCGTTCTGGGCGTGCGAGAGGGAGTCGTTCATGGTGACGCCGCCGTCCTTGGAGGGGTCCAGGACGGGGCTGTCGGGGAAGTAGTTGCCGACGTAGATGTCCTCGTGGCCGTCTCCGTCGAAGTCGGCGACGGCGGCGGTGTTGGAGTTCCACAGCGGTCCGGTGTACTTCTCGCCGGGCTTTCCGGGCAACAGTTCGGTGGGCCGGAAGGAGTCCGCGGTCAGCGGCCTGCCCTTCACGCCTTCGTTGAGGTAGATGACGGGGGTGCGGCCCCAGTAGTAGACGAGGAGGTCCATGGACCCGTTCTCGTCGTAGTCGCCGGGCACACAGCCCATCGGGGCCATCGTCGTGCTGGTGCCGAGCGGGGCGGGGTCGAGCGCGAAGGGCTCGTAGGCCTTCCCTCGGGTCGGCGCGGGAGTGACGACCGCCTGGTCGATGCGCGGGTCGGTGACGCACAGGTCGTTCGGCAGTCCGTCCTGGTCGAGGTCGTTGAGGGCGATCCCGGCACCGACCGAGGAAATCCACGCCTCGATGTGCTTGTACGCCTTGTTGACCTTCCGGACCTCTTGCTTCTCGAATCCGGCGGGCATCGCTATGGAGAGCGGCTCGAATGCGAAGTTCTTCGCCAGTTTATCGACCTCGGCGGCCGACGACTGGGGAAGCTGCACGGCGTAGAAAGTCCCCACCATGAGCGCGAGGGCGACAATTCCCGGAGAGTTTCTGCGTACCCAGTTCTTCGTGACCGTCACTGGTCGGCACCTTTCCGGGCGAGCGAGAGGGAGGAGAAGGACGCGAGGTCCGCGGCGACGTCACGCCGCCAGGTCTCGTAGGTGGGAGAGGCTCCCCGGCCGCCGTCGGACGGCCTGCGCTCCCGGCAGACCCGCGAGGCCTGCTCCGCTGTCGTGCCGCACACGACGCGGGCCGCGAGGTGGGTGTGCTCGATGACGGTGTCCGCCTTGACGCGTGCTTCGACGGCGAACGCGGAGCCCTGGGCAAGCGCCCAGCGATGCTCACCGGCGCCGTCCACGAAGCGCTGCAGCTCGCCCTCGTCCACCCCGCCCGCGTAGGTGCAGGCGAGGCCGGCGCCCGCGTACAGGTCGGCGTGGCGGCGCTCGGGATAGGCCCGGATCAGGTCGGTGACGACGTCGGGGTCGGTGCCGCCGACGAACCACAGCGCGCGGCCGATGCCCTGGTCGATGGCGTTCGGCGTGTAGTGGTTGTGACCGCCGCGCCAGCGGAAGGGATGCTGCACCTCGGGCGTGCGGGCGTAGGCGTCGGTCTTGAAGTACGCCTGGTGAAAGCCGTATCCGTCCAGGGCGAGCCAGCGCAGCAGGGGGTCGGTGGTGCGGATGTCGGGCCACAGCGGCTTGGGCAGCCGTGCCATCGCCCAGCCGATGCCGACGTAGATCATGTAGTCGTGGTGCCGTCCCCGGCCGGCCAGGAGGCCGGCCAGCCGGCCGTTGTGGCCCGGGAGCGAGTCGTGGACCGCGGCGCCCATCCCGGCGCCCTCGTAGGCGAAGCCCCGCATGTCCCGCGGGACCGTCTCGAGCATCTCCTCGCTCTCGGCCGCCGAGGACGCCTCCATCGCGTAGGCGTAGCCCTGGAGAAAGATCTCACCGATTCTTTCGAGCCGCGCTTTCGCTTCCGCGTTCTTTACGTGAAATCCTCGCACCTCCATGGTCGTTTCCGAAATAGGAGGTGTGAACAACCGGCGCCGCAAAACGCCAAAACTTGTGGCCACGACGGTAACCCGCCCCTCTCAGATCCATGAATGAGCCAGCGGATCAAATTGAGCCAGGGGGACGGGTGACCCGTCTACTTCATACGTGCTCTACAAAGGAGTCCGAAGCGATTTGGTCACGTACATTTCGCCGCCAGACCTCGTACGCGGGTCCGGTGGCCGTCCCCGGCGCGAGCGGAGCGCAGTCGTCGGCGAGCCGGGCGGCCGCCTCGGCCGACAGCCCGGCGAAGGCCTGGACGGCGGCGGCGGTGTGCTCCGGCACGTGTCCCGCGTGGTGGCGGGCCTTGGCCGCGAAGACGGACCCCTGCGCCAGGTGCCCCCGGTGGTCGCGCGCCTCCTGGCGCAGCGTGACCAGATCGGCCGGGGTGCTCCCGCCGGCGAAGGTCGCCGCGAGGCCGACACCGCTCCACAGATCGGGCTGCCGCTCCCCGGCGAAGGCGTGCACGGCCGCGCGGACATGCTCCGCGTGGCCGCCGTGGATGAACCACAGGGCGCGTCCGACGCCCTGGTCGAAGGCGCGCTGCCAGTAGGAGGCGTCGCCGTCCCAGGCGTAGGGGGTGTCCAGGCGCTGCTTGTTCACCCAGGTGTCGGTGTCGAAGTAGGCGCGGTCGAAGCCGTAGCCGTCGACGCAGAGCCAGCTCATTTCCGGGTAGTACTCGCCGCCGGACAGGTCGGGCACGAGCTTCTTCCACAGCGGGCGCGGCAGTTTGGCCATGGCGAAGCCGATGCCGATGTAGTTCAGGAAGATGTGCCGCTTGCCGCCGCCGGTGAGCAGGCCCCGGGTGCGGTCGCGGCGCGGTCCCATCGCGTCTCGGATGGCGCAGGCCATGGTGGCGCCCTCGTAGGCGAAGCCGCGCTGCTCGGGGTCGATCAGGGCGAGGCGCCGTTCGGTGGTGGCGAGGTCCCGGTCCTCGATGCCCCACTCGAAACCGGTGACGACCGCCTGCGGTACGGCTTCCAGCTTCCGGGTGCTCCCGGTGGCCTCCACGGCGAAGCCTCGGCCGGAGAAACTGACTTCCTCCAGGGACGGGGCCATCAGCTGCCTGCGCAGGGCTCCCAGTACGGGCATGTGTGCCTCCTCGTACGAGCCGCTCCACCGGCGGCCGACGAGTCATCGTGGGCGAGCCGGACGACGCGGGGCATCTTCGGCCGTGCGCTCCGCGCGTTCAGCGCACCGGGCGCACCTGGACCTCCTCGTCGTGCACGGCCCGTCCGCACTGCGCGCAGCGCAGTTCCGCGTGCACGGGGCTCTCGCAGCCGATGTGGTCCGCGCGCCGGGGCGGGCCCAGTTCCTGCGGCAGGTTGCGGTCGCCCCACTGCATCAGGGCGAGGACGGCACAGGTGAGGTCCCTGCCGGCCGGGGTGAGCCGGTACTCGTGGCGGACCGGTTTGTCCTGGTAGGGAACCCGCTCCAGGACACCCTGGTCGACCAGCCGGGTCAGCCGGGCGGCCAGCACGTTCCTGGCGATGTCCAGGCTCTCCAGGAAGCCTTCGAAGCGGCTGGTGCCGAGCAGCGCGCTGCGGATGATCAGCAGCGTCCAGCGTTCGCCGATGACCTCGAGCGTCCGGGCGAGGTTGCAGTCCTGCCCCTCGTACGTATATCTCAGCATGTGATCACACTGGGCTCCGGTGAACTTTCCGACGGGTTCGAGGCGTTCGCGGTGGCTGCCCGTGAACAGCGCGGTGTTCGGCGGTGTTCACGCGGCCGCCAGCAGCGGGCGCTCGGCCGGGGCACCGGCCGGCAGATGGAAGCGGCTGTAGGCGTAGGCGGCCGAGGCGAGCGTCATGTGGTGGTGCCAGCCCGGGTAGGAGCGGCCCTCGAAGTCGAGCAGGCCGAAGCCGTCCTTCATGTCCCGTACGGCCTCCCCCGCGCGGGGCAGCATCCGGGCGAGTGCGAGCACGGACTCCGTACGGGCGTGGACGAGGCTCGTCAGCCAGAACTGCGCCGGACGCCGTTCGCCCTCGGGCCGGAAGGCCAGCAGCCGGTAGGTGCGTTGGGCGTGCGGCCCGGACAGACCCTGCCCGGGAAGGCGTACGAAGCTGGAGACGACCGTCGTGTGCCGGCCGCCGCCGTCCCGGGGGGCCACCATCTCGGTGTGGGCCGACATGCCCCCGCCCGCCCCGAGGAGGGCGCCCGCCGTGAGGACCAGGCCGTGGCCGTCGCCGCTCTGCGAGCGCTGCAGCCGCAGGTGGCGGCCGACCATCACCTGGAGGTTGCCGGGCACGGGAGCGACGAAATCGCGGCCGCGCAGGGCGAGTCCGTGCAGCAGCGTCCGTACGCCGAAGCCGGTGGCCGGGTCCAGGCAGCAGACGACCGGAAGGGACGCCGTCCCGGCGCCCTGGGCGAGGGAGTCGATCAGGTCGAGGGCGTGCTGTTCCGCCGTGCGCAGGGCCGCGTCCGCGGGGATCCTGGCGCGCCGGCGGCGCTCGGGGTCCCTGGTCCACGAACCCGGCAGCAGCAGACGCCAGTCGACCGGCACGGTCGGTCCCGTCGAGGCCAGGAACGCGCCGATGCCCACCTGGCAGGTGACCGACCGGCCGGTGGCGGGCAGAAAGCGGCGGTGCACGCCGCAGGAGTGTTCCCCTCGCTTGCGCAGCACCGCCTGGTCGACCACCCATGCCATCGGGGCCGCCTGCTGCTCCGCCCATCTGCCCAGCTCCGTGCGGACCGGGTTCCAGTCCCAGGGGCTGGCGTTGACGAACTGGTGCAGGGACTGGGAGGTGGCGGGCGAGCTGGAGATCGTCTCGGCGAGCCGCCGGACCGACTTCTTGCCGGGGGTGGTCAGCAGAGCCTGTACGTAGGCGTGGGCCCATCGCCGCTGATCGGCTCGCGGCAGGCCCTCGAAGATCCGCTCGGTGAAGACCGGTATCGAGGTGCCCGTGTGCGCCAACGCTCGTCCAGCCATGGCAAGTTCCCCTCCCTGATCGACCTGCGGCTGCTGTCCGCGCTAAAATAATAGCGAACACCCTCTTTTTTTTCGCGACTCAGGGGAGTTGCCGTATGTACTTCGCCAAGTCGGCCGGCCCGGCCCCTCGCGGCCCGGGTCTGGGGCCGCCCGTCCGGAGCCGCTCCCACCTGCGCTCCGGCGGCGGCCGGGAGCCCGCCCGCGCACCGCAAGGGCCGCCCTCGCGGCCGGAACACGCCATCGCCGCGGGTGCGCCCACCGGGTCCTCGACGACGGCGAACCCTCTCGGGGAGACGACATGGTGAAACAGGAAAGAGCCCTGCGGACCCGGGCGGCCGTCATCAAGGCGGCTGCCGTCCAGTTCGACCGGGCCGGTTACGACGGCACCTCGCTGTCACAGATCAGCCAACTGGCCGGCATCTCCATCGGAGCGGTGACGTTCCACTTCCCGACCAAGCAGGAGCTGGCCGACGCCGTACAGCTCGAAGGGCGCTCCGTCACGCTGGCCGCCCTCGAAGCCCGGGCCACCACCTCGCAGCCGGCGCTGTGTCAGGTCGTCGATCTCACCCTGGAACTGGCCCGGCTGATGGAGGAGGAGCCCTCGGTGCGCTCCGCCGTCCGCCTGGGCCGGGAACGTCCGGGCACGGCATCCTGGTCGGAGGCGTGGCTGCCCGCCGTGCGGGACCTGCTGGAACAGGCGTACGCCGCCGGGCAGTTGAAGGAGAGTGCGCCGCCCGCGGACATGGTGACCCTGGTCGAGCATCTGACCAGCGGGGCGGAGGCGTACATCCGCAGCAAGATCGGGACCGAGACCGAGTTCGGCAGCACGATCGAGCGTCTCAAGCGCGTGTGGAACCTGGCCCTCGCGGGGGTGTCCGCCGCCCCGGCGCCGGAGGCCGCGCACCCGGCCGAGGACCCGCTGATCGTGCTGGGGAGCACGGCGGAGGCGGCGAGGCCGGCTCCGTCCCCGGAACCCGAGACCACCGCATGACACGGTGTCAGGCGGCCGGCCGGGCAGCGAGAGCCGACCGGTACCAGGCGGCGGCTCCCGCCAGCCGCGCCAGTGGTGTGGGGCCCGCGGCGCACCCCGCGGCTTCCCAGACGTCACGGCTGTCGTACCAGTGATCCGTGGCGACGAGGGCGAACTGGCGCTCGCGTACGGAGGTCTCGGCCGCGCGGAGCATGGCCAGGCACTCCTGCCAGGGCACGTTCGCGGACACCGGCGGCAGCACCCCGTGGTGGGCGAGCGTGGTCAGCAGATCGCCGACGCGCACCGGTTCGGGGTGACTGGCGTGCCAGATCCGGCGGCCGCCGGCCCGGCCGGGAGCGAGACCGAGGCGGGTGACGAGCCGTGCGAGGTCCTCCACGGCCACCGCCGACACCCTCCCCCGTCCGCCGTCCCATACGGCGGGCACGGCGCGCAGGCAGTCGCCGAGCAGCGGGACGACCCAGCGGTCCCCCGCGCCGAGCACCAACCCGGGGCGCAGTACCGTCGCCCCCGCGGCCAGGGCGTGCGCCTCGCCCGCCAGCCGGGTCCGGCTCACCACCGAGACGGGCGCCGGGGACACCTCGTCGACGCCGATCCCCCGGTGGGGGCCGGGGCCGTAGACGGCGGCTGTCGACAGGTGCACGATGCGGCCCACCGCGGCCCGGGTGGCCTCCTCCATCAGCGCGGCCGTGCCGAACCGGTTGACCGCGGCGCACTCGGCGGCGTCGGATCCGATCGCGGCGGCCATGTGCAGCAGCACGTCGGCGCCTTCGCAGACACCGGACAGCGTCTCGGGACGCGCCAGGTCGGCGCGCACCCACTCGAAGGCCCCGCCGTCGGCCGTGTCCGGCGGACGACGGCCCAGTACCCGCACGGTCGCACGAACGACGTCCGGGGCGTCGGACCCGTCGCCCCGGCGCAGAAGTTCGCGCAACACCGCCGAGCCGATGAAACCGGTGGCGCCCGTCAGCACCACCCGCACCGGTCTCACGCGGCGAGCCGCTGCACGTTCGTCGGCAGCCTGAACCGTGCCCTGGCCTGCGGGGTGGCGACACCGGGCAGGAAGTAGCGCCACATCGACACGAGGCGTTCGGGCAGGTCGGCGCGTCCGCTCGAGACGTTGGAGAAGATCTGCGTACCGCTGTAGGCGCCCACGAGAACGTTGGCGAACTCGCGTTCGTCGACCTCGGGCAGGAGCTCGCCCCGTCCGCGCGCCTCGCACAGCAGCCCGTAGAACTCGTTGACCCACTCCTGGTAGGCCGTGTCGTCGCGCAGGCCGAACTCGCCCTGCTCGACGGCGAGCCGGACGCTGGCCCGGAACAGCACGTTGCTCTGCAGCTCGTACGCGAGGCCGAACGAGAGGTCGATCAGCTTCTGCAGTCCGGCCGATTCCGTGGAGAAGTGCACGAAGTCCTGCTGGTGCGCCAGCACGGCCTGGGCCAGGCCCTTCTTGGACTTGAAGTGGAAGTACATCCCGCCTTGCGTCACGTTCGCCCGAGCCATGATCTTGCTGATGCTGGCTCCGCTGTATCCGCACTCGTCGAAGATCTGTGCGGCCGCATGCAGGATCGCTTCCCGCGTCTTCACCGCCCGTTCCTGCTTCGGCTCACCCATTACTCGCCTCGATCGCTCTCGACAAAAAAAACGAACACCCTTATTTTACAGACCAACGCCTTCGGCCGGTAGGCAGGGGGCTTCCACCACGCACGCCCCGGGGGGACCGGCATGCTCGTCACCACAGAAAGTGCTCTTGCCGACAGACCGAACCTGACCACGACCGTAGCCAAGGAGTACGTGCACCGAGCCGCTCTCGCGGAGGTGTTCCTCACGAGCTGGGCGAAGGTCGGCCCCGATGCGTTCAAGGTGAACGCCCAGTGGCCCCGCAGCCACAGCTTCTACAGCTGCGAGAACGGTCTGTACGACCCACTGCTGCTCTGCGAGACCGTGCGTCAAACGTTTCCTCTGCTCATCCACGTCGCCTACGACGTGCCGTTCGGCCACCAGTTGAGCTGGTCGCGCTTCCAGTACGCGGTCAACTTCGAGGCGATGGGGGTGGAGTTCAGACCTGCCGAGATCGAACTGCACGTCACCTGTTCGGACATACGCTTCTCCCGGTCGTTGCCCGCCTCGATGTCCATGCACATCGAGGTGGTCCGTGACGGTGCGCTCCTCGCCGTGGTCAGCACGCGCTTCGGCTGCCACTCCCCCGCCGTGTACCGGCGCCTGCGCGCGGGGCGTGCGGGCGTAGCCGCCGTGTTCGCGGACGCGCCCAAGCCGCCCCGGCCCGTCGCGCGGACCGAGGTCAACCGCCACCGGTTGCAGGACATCGTCCTCGCGCCGACGCCGCAGCCGCGACGCTGGCAGCTGCGCGTGGACACCGGGCATCCGGTGCTGTTCGACCACGCCGTCGATCACGTGCCCGGGATGCTGCTGCTGGAGTCGGTGCGACAGGCGGGCCAGGCCATGCAACCGTCCTCGATCGGGATGATGCCGGCATCGATGGACGTCGCCTTCAACCGCTACGTCGAGTTCGACGAACCATGCTGGATCGAGGCCAAGCCGGTCGCCGAGACCGCGTCGGCCCGGGACGGCAGTCGCACGGTGCGCGTCAACGCGCTCCAGGGCGACGACTTCGTGTTCACCGCCACCACCGAGATGGCGGACGCCACCCCGCTCTAGAAGCACGGGAGACATCGCTCGATGTGGTGAATCTCCTGCGCGGGTGAGAAACGTGCCGCAGCCGGACCCAGTGTGCCACCACTGGGTTCGCGGCCCGCTGTCATACCGCCCGTCGAGCTGCCAACTCGACGGGCATCGACCCGTTTCGGGTGCCACCCCGCACGGGCGTCGATCCGGTTCTGCCCGAACCACGAAGCCGCGTACGCGGCTTCAATACCTCATCTGGGCCAAGCCCGGCCCAGCAGGAAAGCACTGCCCCTGCCACGCCCCGACGAAGCCGGGGCGAAAGGCGGTCCTCACCAGGAGGCCTCCCGAACGGGAGGAGTCCCACGACGGAGGAAGCGCTCTCATACCTGTTTCGACTCGCGTCAGCACAAGAGATAGCCCGACCATCTAGGACTTGCCCACATCATGAAGCAAAGCCTCGAAATCCGCCAGCCCCTGCAGTCCGCGGTATCAAGCAAGACCCTTCTTCGCCAATTACCCCCGGACTCCGGCCCCATGGGGACGACGACGCTCCCGGCGCCCGCGCGGACCGGGCCGGACTGGGTGCGCCAGCGGGTGAAGGTGCCCATGCGGCTGGTGGATTCCGCCCACTATTCCGACGCGGCCCTCAGCGTCTACATCAAGGTCAAAGCCCTGGCCCAGCGCCCTGAGGGGTGTACGGCGGGCATCGCCACCCTCGCGTCGTACCTGGGCCTGTCCCAGTCGACCGTGCAGCGCGGCCTGGCCCAACTCCGCTCCCCCGGGCCCGACGGCATCGTGGAACTGCCCGACAGCCGGCGCAGATCGCTCCCCGGCGGCCGCGGTACGACGGCTCAGCGGCGCGTCAGGCCGATGACCTCGACGGAGCGCTTCATCTGGGTCCCCGTGATCACCAGCGAATGCCTGCGGCCACGCCTGCTGCGCGCCTACGCGGTGATCTCCTACGCCGTGGCGCAACGGCACCCCTTGACGGTGGGGCTGCTCGCGGATCTCCTGCGCCACCACTCGGGACGACGCGCGGGCCTGCCCATCGCCGCGGAGGCGGCCGGGCGCGTCATCGATCAGCTGGCCGCGTCCGGTTGGATCACGGTTCACCGCCGGGCCGGGGAGCGCGGACGTCATCTGTTCCTGGTTCACGACGGCCGCACACCGCCGGTTCCGGCACCACGGGAACTCGTCCCCACCACCGGTCTTGATGACCGATCAGGTACCCGTGTTCATGAGGAATCGCTCGTGTATGAGGAAGACCTCTGTACTGACCGACCCGAGAACGAACTGCGTCCTTCCCCACCCGCCGTAGGCGAGAAACCCTTGGTCGAGGCCGAAGGCGGCGCTTCGACACCCTGCCCGACGTCCGGCTCGAACGGCGGAGGGGAGACTCCCGAACCGGTCCCGCAGGCGACCGACCGCTCTGCGAAACCCCCCTACACGGGGCCCCCGCTGACCTTCAGCAAGCGGGTCCACACCGTGCTGGAGCCCGTGCGCTTCCTGCTGGACGGGCTGAAGCCCTACGTGCTCCGCCTCATCGGCCGGGAGGTCTCGCGGCAACTCGACAGGGGCACGGCGATCGACCGCCTGCGCGGCCGGCTCACCCGGCGACTGGCCGCGGTGTTCCTCACCGACATCCGCGACGTGGGCCGCTGGCTGGTCGGGGTGGCCCTCCCCCGCTGGGGCTGTGCCGACCCGGACTGCGAAAGGGGGATGCTGTGGTCGACGGGCGCGCCCTGCCGGACCTGCCAGGAGGCGATCGCCGACCGGCGCGCGACCGCCGCGGCCCGGAGCCTCCCGACGCCGGTGGCGGCAGGCGGCGAACCCGAACGGCAGTCTCCCCCGGCTCGTCGGCGGCTCCCCCGGGCCACCGGCGACGCCCTCCCCCACGCCGACCCCGGCCACAGCGGCTCCCCGCAGGAGGCACCGTCTGCGCCGGAGCGGGTGGTGATCAGCCCCTGCCGGGGACGAGCCGGAGCCTGTGCCCGGATGGCTCCCCATGGCCTGTGCTGGCGATGTCGGGTGGAGGAGGTGGCGCCGCCCCCGGACGAGGGCGGCGCACCCGCCTACTCCTCCCCGACGAGCGCGGGCTCCCGAACGGCGTCCGGCGCCTTCTCGGCGTGGGACGCGACGGCGACCGGGGCGTCCTCGTGCCGGCCGTAGGCGGCCCTCACCTCACGCCGCTCCCGCCACAGGTGGAAGACGGAGAGCATCAGAATGATCGTCCCGACGAGGTTGAAGACGAAGTGCCACCAGATCCGGTAGGTCACCAGCGCGGGCCCGGGTTCGATCGCCCCGAACCAGGTGGACAAGCCGATGGCCCGGCTGGCCCCCAGCGCGACGGACACGGTCAGGACGATGTGCTCCACGCCGTGGAAGCCCTGCATCCACACGCCCATCCTGGCCCACTTGCGGCTCTTCAGCTCGCCACCGACCCGCCTGGTGATCTGGGCGATGCCGACCAGACCGGCGAGGAAGATGAAGTTTCCGGTCAGGTGCAGGATCTCCATGCCGAGCGAGGGCTTGGTCATGTCGATCTGCCCCATACCCCGGGAGAGGCTGTTGGCCCAAGGAGTCATCCAGGCCGGGGAGTAGGGGTGCGCGATCCAGTAACCGGCCTGTGCGACATGCTCCTGGAAATGACCCACCTGCCCGACGACGCCCAGGCCGATGAGCCCCACCGCCGCCTTGTACAGCCAGGGCTGCACCCATCTTCCGTTCGCGTAGGCGAGGACCGCGACCGCGAGCCACATCGCCACCGCCCAGCCGATGAAGAGGACGGCACCGAGAGTGTCCACCGTGGACACGGCGGTTCCCATTCCAGGCATCCCTGGCATTCCATGCGTTCCGGGCGCGTGATCCACGTGCGTTCCTCCTGGGGCATCGGCCGATGTGACAACGCTCGTCAGTCGACAGAACCGTAGGAATTCGGCGTCCCCGCACACCACTTCTGCAGTGCTGACTTCACCGTCGGATTCCGCGGGGCGAGGTCCACTCCCCCGCCTGCGCCGTCCAGGACCCGGGGCCGGCACGCGAAACGGTCTCGCTTCGCGCCGACGCGGCGGGAAACGAGACCGTTCACAGCAGTCAGTCGGTCAACCAGTCGGTCGTCAGTCGGTCGGGGCCTCAGCCTGTTCGGCGAAGGACCGCACCAGCTCGTGCAGGCGACCCGGATCGCGCTTCAGACCCTTCACCGTCAGGAATCGAAGCAGGTCGAAGAAGACGTCGTCTCCGGGGATCTTCATGTCCAGGAGCATGGCAAGGGAACCGGGCTCGTCGTAGGGCACCTTGCGGTTCGCCCGCTCCTCCCGGACGGCCCCGGCCGTCACTGCCGAGGCGGGGGAGTCTGCCCGGGGCTCCGGAATCGCCTCCGCTGCCGTAGGCGTCCCCGAGTCTTCGCCCGTCACAGGGGATTCCGTCCCGTGGGTGATTACGGCGTAATCACCGGCAGGATCCCCGGGCGTCTCCCCGGCAGGGGGGGCACCGTCCGGGGCGTGGGTGATTACGCCGTAATCACCCATGCGGCCACTGTCACCGGCGTCCACAATCTTCGCTGCGGGTCGCTCGTCCGTAAGCCTGCGTGCGCGGCTCTCGTCCTCCTTGCGAGCACGCTCCGCCTTCAGCTCCTTCAGCGCTGTCTCCTGCTGGTCGGCAGGCTTGTTGCCGACGGCGCGCAGCAGGTCGATGGGTTCCTCGCCGATGCGGGCCTGCAGTGCGGGGGTCAGGTTCAGCAGCGCGAGACGCTGGGACACCCAGCCCTGGGAACGGTGCAGACGCTTGGCAAGGGCCCTCTGGCTGCCGTGAATGACCAGGAGCCGTTGCAGGGCGCGGGCTTCGTCCAGCTCCTCGAGGTCCTGGCGGTGGATGTTGGCGACGAGGGCGGACTCGAGAAGTTCTTCGGAGGTGGTGCCCTCGTCGTCACTGACCATGACCTTGACCGTCGCGAGTCCGGCTTCGCGGGCGGCGGCGAGGCGACTGCTGCCGTCGATGACGACGTGGGTGACATCCGCTTCGAGATCGGCCTCGCGCTCCGGGTTGACCTTGACGTAGGCGTCGCGGTTCATGACCGTGATGGCCTGCTTCTGGCCGTGCGTCACAAGGCTGCCGGCCAGATCGGTGAGGTCACCGAGCTTGGATCGCGGGTTGTCGGGGTTGAGGCTGATGCGGTGCGGCGAGAGCTGGGTGGGCGGGGCGATGCCCTCGGTGGGAACGCCGGTGGCGGCGGCGACGGCCTGCCGGCGCGCGCTGACCGGGCGTACCGCCCCTCCGAAGCGGCCGGCGCCCAACTGGTCGGCCTTGCTCATGCGATCTCCCTGGCCAGTGCGCGCATGCCGATCGCCTGCTGCGATTTGGGGGCGTACGACAGCAGGGGCTGCTTCATACGGACTGCTTCCTTCTGCTCCTTGAGGTCGCCGATGAGGCCGACGACCCGTGGATCCTTTATGTCGACCCACCCCTGAAGTGAGGACGTGGCGATGTAGCCGCGGCGGGAGTCGTAGAGGTTGACGACGATGCCGAGGTAGTCGATGTCGACCTGCAGGTCGCCGCGGAGGTCGTCGATCTGTGTGGTGAGCAGCTCGTAGGCGTCGGCGGAGCTGTCTTCGGCCTGCACCACGATGAGGGCCCCTGACTGGCCCGGCTTCTCGCCGTCGCGGCGGCGACCGTAGTAGACGGCGGCGTCCATGCTGAGTCCGAGGCTGGGCGGACAGTCGACGAGGATCACGTCGTAGTCGGCTTCGAGCGGGGCAAGCGCGCGCTCCAGCGCGGCTTCGCGTGCACGCACGGCGGACAGCCGCACGTCCAGGAGGAAGGCGTCGTTGCAGGCGGGCAGGAGGTGCAGACGGCCGCCGAAAGTGTCGTCGTCGATGGAGACGATGAGGTCGCGGAGGTCGCCCTTGGCGTCGCCTGCCATGTGGTTGGTGAGGCTGTCGCCGTTCATCGGCAGGGGAGCGGCGCCGAGCTGGTTGCTGAGGTGGCACTGCGGGTCGAAGTCGACGAGCAGGACACGCAGTCCGAGTCCGGGCAGGTTCTCGATGTCGAGCGGGTCGCCCGCCGGCTCGGCGTCGGGGTGCGCGTCGCTCGCCCGCAGGGCCTTGGCGAGGGCCTTGGCGACTCGAACGGAGTGCAGCACGTTGGAGTCCTCGGCGAGGGCCTCCCCGAGACCGGCGGTGATCGCCGTTTTGCCGACGCCGCCCTTCTGGTTGCAGACGATGACACGTCGGGTGACCGTGGGGCGTTCGATGTCGGGCGCCGGGTTGGTGTCGAGCCAGAGCTGGACGGACTGCGCGAGTCCCTGAATGAGGGAGACGCCTCGGTCGGCGGCGACCTGACGGAAGCCTTCCCACTGTCCGGGAGGCAGGAAAGTGGAGAAGGAATCGGCCCCGGCGGTGTCGACGGACGCGGTGGCGGAGGCGAGGCCGCACCAGTCGCTGATGCCCTGTTCCACGGCGGTCTGGATCTCGATGCCGTGCTGGGCACTTCTGATTTTGAGGTTCTGCCGGAGCCATCCCGGCAGTTTGGAAACGACCTTCTCGCGGTCACTGGAGGTGGCTGGCGAACTCATGTAGGACACCATACTAACGTCCATGATCGATAGCACCATCGACACGTTAGTTAGACCAAGCTGCTGCACACCCCCGCGTGATTACGCCGTAATCACCCCCAGCTCCACGGCATCTGACTGCCGCACAGGACAGTCCGGACAACCCTCGCTCCGTGCCACCCCTCGGCCGCCGCACAAGCAACAGGATCGGCCCCCGGGGGAGACCTTGGAGACCGACCTCCGCATGCCGCGACTGAACGCCGTCGTGACGCCCCACCTTCGACCACCGCGACAGCCGCAGTGATTACGCCGTAATCACTGCGGCGGATCACACGGCCCGATCTCTCGGCTACGCCCCCAAGGGTTGCAAGGGTTTTCTGACCCAATGGGTTGAGCGGCGCTTCTCCGCCTCCACCCCCAAGTTCGTCGCCTTCCACAGGAGCCCGGGGACTACGAGGCGCTCTTCCCTCGAGAAACGATGCCGCCACCGCGCCAAGATCGCGGGCCAGCATCAACGAGCTGGCCGCTCGACTGGAGGTGGCCCGACGACCGTCAGCCTCATGGTCAGCGAGCTGTCACGGCCGGGCGTCCTGCAACGCACCGCCGATCCAGCCGACCGCCGCCGCCGGATCGCCGCCATCGCCCCCGCCTACGCCGCACCGATCGGCGAATGGCTTTCCGGCAGCGCCTCCGCCTGGGAACCTTCGGATCGCGCCACGGTCATCACCGCCCTGCACGCCTACGAGGCCGTTTTGGAACAGGCGGGCGCCCGGCATCGGAACGCGCGGCGGGATTAGCGGGCTTGCCGGAGTCGGCCCAGCGCGGCCTGCTGGCACCGCCGCTCTCGCTTCTCACCGATGTTTTCCCGCCTCGAGACCGACCGTGCCAGGAGGGACGAGGATGCCGCGCCGGACCCTGCCCGGGGGAGTGGGTACGGCGCCGGGGGGCACGCTTGACAGTCGCATGCCACTTAACCGCCAAAGCGACCAAATGCGACCTCCAGAACGGGGCCCTGAGGGGGCTGTCTCAGGAGGGCCGGGGTGATTGGTCGTTGAAGCACACGAAAGGCCGTCAGGGGCCCGCACAGGCCTTTTTGGTGGCCCGTAACGACCATCGCTTCCTCCATATGGACGAACCGGGCTCGCGACGGCAGGGGAGGTCTCAGGTCCGGAACCAGCCCCGGTCGGCGGTCACCTCGCGTGCGATGCGACGCCATTGGCCTTCCCCGCCGAACAGGGGCCGGGCCCAGGTCGGCTGTTCCGCGGTGTTCAGGGCGTGAAGCCGGCGGGCGAGCTGTGGGCCGCCGCCGTCCCGCGTGACATCGCTGCGGTGCATGCCGAGAGCGGAGACGGCGTCGACGGTCACGGCCGGAGAACCTTCGCTGAACTCCGCTGCGAGACAACCGAATGGGGGAATGGGAAAGCTTGGGGCATAGGTTGACGGCATGGTGGAGGGGGAGAGCTCCGCGGCGCAGACCATGCCGCAGGAGCAGCAGACGAGGGGGCGGCACACCGCCCGGCAGACGAAGGACAGGGGCGGGCTGGCTCGCTCGTCCTTGCTGATGGCCGTAGGCACGGTGGTGTCGCGGGCGACGGGGCTGATCCGTCAGGTGTTGCAGGCCGCGGCGCTGGGCACGGGCCTGCTGGCCAGTACCTACAACACGGCGAACACCGTGCCGACAAGCCTGTACACGCTGTTGATCGGTGGCGCGCTCAACGCCGTGCTGGTGCCGCAGTTGGTCAGGGCGAGGACGACGCAGCCCGATGGCGGGCGGGCCTATGAACAGCGTCTGGTCACGCTGGTGGTGTGCGTACTGGGCCTGGGGACGGCGCTGGCGGTGTGGGCGGCTCCGCAGATCGTCGGCCTGTACATGCGGGACACCCCGGACGGCCACGAAGCGTTCGAGCTGACGGTGACGTTCGCACGGTTCCTGCTCCCGCAGATCTTCTTCTACGGGCTGTTCAGCATCTACGGCCAGGTGTTGAACGCGCGCGAGAAGTTCGGCGCGATGATGTGGACGCCGGTGCTCAACAACGTCGTGCTGGTCGGCATGTTCGCCGCCTATCTGGGGCTGATGACGCTGCCCGACCGGGTGGAGGACATCGGCGCCGATCAGGTGCGGTTGCTGGGGATCGGGACGACGGCGGGCATCGCCGTGCAGGCCCTGGCGCTGATCCCGTTCGCGCGGGCGGCAGGCTTCCGGTTCCGGCCGCGGTTCGATTGGCGGGGCACCGGCTTGGGGAAGAGCGTCCACGCGGCGAAGTGGACGCTGCTGTTCGTCCTGGCCAACCAGGTCGCCCTGACGGTGATCACGAACTACGCCAACGCCGTCGACCAGGAGCTGCCGCATGCCGGCGCGGGCTACTCGGCCTACACCTACGCGCAGACGATCTGGATGCTGCCGCAGTCGATCGTGACGGTGTCGCTGGTGACGGCGCTGCTGCCGCGCATGAGCCGGGCCGTCGCCGAGGGGCGCATCCAGGATCTGCGCGCGGATCTGTCCCGGGCGCTGCGGATCAGCGGGATGGTCATCGTGCCCGCCGCCTTCCTCTTCCTCGCCCTCGGACCTCAGTTCTCCTCGCTGCTGTTCGCCCACGGAACGGCGGACGCCGCGTCGGTTCGCCCGCTGGGGTACATGTTGCAGGCGTTCGGGCTCGGGCTCATCCCGTTCTCCGCCCAGTACCTGCTCCTGCGGGGCTTCTACGCCTTCGAGGACACCCGCACTCCCTTTTTCATGGCGGCTTGGATCGCGGGGGTGAACATGGCTCTGGCCACCGCGTGCCATGTGCTGTTGCCCGCCCGTTGGGCGGTGGTGGGCATGGCCGGCGCCTACACCCTCTCCTACATGGCCGGTCTCGCCCTCACCGCCTGTCTGCTGCGCAAGCGGCTCGGGGGCCGTATCGACGACGACGACGGCCTGCGCCGCACTTACGTGAAGCTGTTCTGCGCCGCGGGCCCGGCTGGGGCGCTGGGCTGGGCCGCAGCGCGTGCGTGCGGGGGCCTGGGAAGTGGAACCTGGCCCACAGCCGTCGCACTGGCTGTCGGAACGCTCGCCACGACTCTGGGGTACGTCCTTCTCGCCCGGCTGATGAAGGTCGCCGAGTTGGGTCGCCTGCCCGGGATGCGCTGAGACCGGTCGAGCAGCGAGTGAACCGGCAGGCCCGGTCAGCCGTCCCCGCCTCCGACTCGTTGATCGCCTGTGTGGCCCTCTGAGGGCCTGCCGGTCCATCCGACGAGGGTCTTCACCGCCGGGCCCCGAAAGGCGACTACAGAAGCGTTCAGCGGGGTTACCGGGCCCGCGGGGGAGGAGGAACGGGTGGCGGTTCGGGCACGGCTCTCAGACCGCGACTTCTCACAAACGGCACAGAGCGATTCGGGCGTGTCCGTCCCCGGGCCGTCAGCGACCGAAGCGACTCATCGTCGGAGTCCCGTCACAGACGACTGTCACGAGGTGGTGGTCCGTCGGTCGGTCGCTTCGGTCGCTTCGGTCGCTTCAGTCGCTGGGTCGCTGAAGGGCTCTCGGAGGCAGCGACTCAAGCGCAGCTACTCAGCGACTCTTCAGTCGCTGCGCTTGAGTCGTATGAACCTGCAGGTCAGGAGGTTGACGAGACACAGACAGCGACCGAAGCGACTCAAGGTAGGGGTATATGAAGGACTTAGTGTGTGCGCGTGTGCGTGATATATAGGAGCCTTCAGTCGCTTCAGTCGCTGTTTTGGTAGTCGGATGGCATGTGACCTGGGGTTTTCTTCGGGCCCGTCCAGAGCGACCGAAGCGCGTTCAGTCGCTGCGTTTTCGGTTGAGTCGCTGCCGGTCCCTTCAGGCCCGCATCGTCGACACGGCATCAGGGTTCCTTCGCATGTGCTCCATGACCTGACGAGCCACGTTCGCTAGGCTGTGTCCGTCGTTGAGTCGCTTCAGTCGCTGATAGGGGGTGCGAATGCCTGCTGAGCTGCGCCTTTCCGGCAACAACTCACGGAAACCCGCCCCCGAGCCTTCAGTCGCTGTCTCCCTAGCGAGCGCCAGCTGGTGCGCGCGCCGCGGCTGGCCGGTGCACCCCCTCGCCGCAGGCCGTAAGGTCCCGGCCGCCAACTGCACGCACTGCCGCACGAACTCCCACGCGCCCAGCGAATGCCCGTGCCTGCCCGCGGGACGGTGGTGCCACGGCTTCCACGCCGCCACCCTCGACCAGCGCCGCATCACCCAGTGGTGGGGAGACCACCCGGAGTTCGGCGTCGGTATCGCCTGCGGCCCGGCCGGCCTGGTCGTCATCGACATCGACGCCCACCGCACCCAGCCCCCCACCCGGGACCGGATCCTGCCCGGTATCGCGATCGGCGACCACGTCGACCTCACCGGCCTGGCCAACGGGTTCCACACCCTCGCCGTCCTGGCCGCCCTGCGCGGCCGTCGCAGCCCCGCGGAAGACGACACCACGCTGCGCGTCCGTACACCCTCAGGGGGCCTGCACGTCTGGTACCGGGCCGCGGACAACCGGCGCTGGCGCTGCTCGTCCGGCTCCAGCCAAGGTGCCGCGCTGGCCTGGCAGGTGGACGTCCGTGCCCACGGCGGCTACATCATCGCTCCGGGCACGACCACCCGCGACGGCACCTACACGCCGGTCGGCAGCGTCCGAGAGCCGGCGGCCCTGCCCACCTGGCTCGCTCAGGAACTCGAGCGCACGGGCCATCTGCCCGCCGCGAGCATCCCCGCCCCCCGGCCGGTGCCGCCGCGCGCCCAACAGGCCGTGCTCGCCGCGGGCGGGGGCCGGGACCGCACCCAGCGCATGCTGGCTTCCGTCCTGGCGACCATCGAGGCCTGCGGCCAACTGGCCGAAGGCGCAGGATTCTCCGACATCCTCAACCGTGCCGCCTACACCCTCGGTGGTCTCGTCGCGGCCGGTCGTCTCACCGAGGAAGAAGCCGAACTCGCGCTCACCCAGGCCGCCGCGGCCGTCCGCCCGGGTCAGGAGCGCCGTGCTGCTCAGATCATTCGCAGCGGCATGGCCGCAGGCCGTCAACACCCCCTCCACACGCGACGGGGCCCGCGATGACCAAACCCGGTAACGAGACCGAGGCACTCTTCGACTTCGACCCCGAAGCCGTCGCCGCCCAGATCCGCGACCAGGCCCGCTCCACCACGACCGCCACTGTCGCCCTGCCCGCCCAGGCGGACGCCGCCCGGGTTGCCGTCGGAGAAGCCACCGCTGACGGCCTCCTGCCCGACACGCTGACCGACCGAGGCAACGCCAAGCTCTTCGTCAAGCTGTACGCCAACGACTACCGGCACGTCCCCGGCATGGGCTGGTACCGGTGGGACACCACCCGCTGGCAGATCGACGAGGACGACACCGTGCTGTGGGCGGCCGGTGACCTCGCCGAAGCCATCGCCACCCACGACCCTCGCGGCCTGTTCACCACCCAGGCGCTGCAATCACACCGGCGCCGTGCGCTGTCCACCACCGGCATGAACGCCATGCTCACCCAGGCCAAGTCCGCGCCCGGCATGGTCCTCAACGCCGCCCTGCTGGACGCCGACCCCTACGCCCTGTGCACCCCCGACGGCATCGTCGACCTACGCACCGGCCTGCTCAAGACACCCGACCCCAACAAGGACTTCCACTCCCGCTCCACCACCGTCGGCCCCCGGTCCGTGCCCACCCCCCGCTGGGAACGCTTCCTGACCGACACTTTCGGCGCCGACACCGAAGACCGCCAGATGATCGGCTACCTGCAACTGCTCCTGGGCTACTCCGTCACCGGCGACGTCGGCGGCCAGGTCCTGCCCTTCCTCTTCGGCTCCGGCAAGAACGGCAAGTCCGTCCTCCTGGACGTCCTCATGAAACTCCTGGGCGACTACGCGGACGCCGCCCCGCCCGGCTTCCTGATGGCCCGCCCCTACGAAGGCCATCCCACGGACCTGGCGGAACTGCACGGCCGGCGCGTCATCGTCTGCTCCGAGGTCAAGCCAGGCGACAAATTCGACGAAGGCCGCGTCAAGCTGCTCACCGGCGGCGACCGCATCAAAGCCCGCCGCATGCGGCAGGACTTCTTCGGGTTCAACCCGACCCACAAACTGTGGCTGCTGGGCAACCACCGCCCCGAGGTCGGAACCGGCGGCTTCGCGTTCTGGCGCCGTATGCGACTGATCCCCTTCGAGCGGGTCGTGCCCGACCACCGCAAGATCGACAACCTGGCCGACATCCTCGTCACCGAGGAAGGCCCCGGCATCCTCACATGGCTCGTCGACGGAGCCCGCCGCTACCTCGCCGGCGACCGCGACCTCACCGGCCCCGAACGCGTCCGTATCGCCACCAGCGCGTACGCCGAAACCGAGGACCACACCGGCCGCTTCTACGACGAGTGCTGCACCCTCGGCCCCGATCTGCGCGCCGAGCAGACCGCCCTCTACGCCGCCTACCGGGCCTGGTGCCAGAATGAAGGCGCACCGGCCATGTCCTCACGGGCGTTCGCCACCCGCACCCGGGAACTCGTCGGGCTGGCCTCACCCAAGGAAATGATCCTGTCCAACCAGCGCAAGCACTACCCCGGCATCGGACTGCTCACCGACCAGGAGAGGGAACGCACATGAGCTCCCTGATTTCCGAGGACGAGATCAGCCGCGAAGCCGACATCGTGTGGCTGGAAGACATCCAACACCTCGACTACGTCCGCCAGAGCCTGGACCGGCTGCCCACACGCAAAGGCAAGCCCGCCTACCACCGCGACGGCCGTATGGTCGGCTACGCCCTCCTCGGCCCCGACGCCAAAGCCTCCCGGGCCTCCGGCACCTTCCGCCGTCGCGTCTTCTGGCTCCTGCCCCACGACCGGGACAGCCAGCCCGACGGCCTGTACGCCAAGAGCGCGCCCGCCGAAGCGGTCGATCCCCGCACTCTGGGACCCTGCGTCAAGGGGTACAAGACCGAACGCTCCGAAGGCGGTCCCCCCTCCAGAGCCATGCAGGAACTCGGCATAACGCTGCCCCTGTAGCCCGCGACCTCGCACTCCGAGGCACGCCCACAGTGGTGCCGTGCCGTGCCCCACGCGTCGCCGGTTCCCCGGTTGCCAACCAGGTATGGGCCGAGCCGTTCCCGGTGGCGCCGCATTGCTCGGAGTGGTCGGTGCGGTGGGGCTGCTGCACCTGGTCGAGGAGACCGCACGCCACGGCGGCCGCGTCGACATCATCCGTGAGAGCCCGAACGGCTCTGCCCTCCATCCACTGATGGCGGCCGCCGAGCAGTGGCCCGACGCGTGGTTCGAGCCTTGGGAGCCCGCCGCGCCCGCCGACTGCGGGTTACGGGCCGTCAGAAGTCGTGCCCCACGGTCCGGATATGGTCGAGGCGCTCTTGTGGACCGGTCCTACGCTGGAGGCATGGCCACCGATCCCTTGCTGAGACAAGGCCCCGACTCGACGGATCTGGTCCTGCGCGCCGCCCCGGCCGGGCCGGCGTGGAACGTGCTGACCTCGGCGGGGCCGGCGCTGTTCACTCCGCTCGTCCTGGGCGTGCCGACGCTGCTCGTCGCCTTCTGGATGGCGCTGGCCGGGGCGCGGGCGTCGACCGTGTTCGTGGTGGTGGGGGTGATCGCCGGGATGGAGTACCTGATCGGCTGGCCGGCGCTGGCCTTCTCCCGGGCCCGGGACATCCTGCGGGTGGAGTTCGCGCCGGCCGGGGTGCCCGCGTCCCTGCGGCTGGTCCGGGCCGCCGGGCCGGACGACTGGCTGCCCGTCAAGACCCTGCGCGAGGTACGGCTGACGCACAAGGTGGTGGAGCCGTACCAGGGGGACTACAAGCCGGCCGCCTCCACGCTCACGCTGGAACTCGCCCTCCAGGGCGTCCGGGAGCGGCTCACGCTCCCGTTCGGCGGCGACCCGCAGCGGCTCACCGACGCGCTGGAGACCCTGCTCGGCCCAGCTGGGGTCGTCGTGGAGCTGCGCACCGAGCGCAGCACGCGCGATCGGCCGCAGCGCAACTCCAGTTGGACCTCCGGCGGTTCGGCCTCGGCCGGCTCGGGCGGCGGCTGACCCCGGCCTGCCCGTGGCGCTGCCCGGCCGGGGAGCGGCCGGGTTGGGCAGCAGGTCGCGGGCGGCTTTGATGACTTCCTCGGTAGCGACGCTGGGGCGTCCGCCGACCCGGGGCACCGGAAGGCGGCCAGGCTCAGGGCGTTGGCCGCGGACCGGGTGGAGACGGGCAGGACGTCGACGTCGCGTCCGAAGAACTCGGCGAAGCGGGCCCGAGCTCTGGCCGTACGGCGGTCGGCGCCGTAGGGCAGGCCCCGGCCGCCGTCACCCCGTCAGCCTGCAAGTCCACCTGCGTGAGATCGGCGTCCCTCCGCAGCGCGGCAGGACCTCCGCCGTCCGCCGGCTCGTCCTCCAAGCCCCGGCCCCCGTCATCGCGAAGGCCCTCGACTATCACGACAAGACCGCCACCCGTCTGGTCAACGAAGCCGGCGGGACCTGGAGCCGATACGCCCCAGGCGACCAGCAGCGATGACGCGCGGCTACTTACGTGGGGCCGCGGATCTCGCTTGTCCTCGATGTGGACGACGAGAAGCTCGGTGCCGTCCCGGTGGCGCTTGGAACGTCCGATTGCGGCGTTGCGCATCTGGGCAGGGGCGGACCGACGATCTCGCCGCTAGGCTGCGGCGGTGCGTACGGTCGAACTCTTGCTGGACGAGGCGGCGGACCTGGTCGTCCGGGAGGCCTGGCGGCGGCTGGCGGATGCGGGGCTGCCCAGTCAGGCGCGACACCGTTCACCGACCAACAGCCCGCACCTCACCCTGGCCGCCTGCGGGGAGCTGACCGCCCCGATCCGCTGGGAGCTCGCGGAGGTGGCCGCCGCGCTGCCGCTGCCGGTGCGTTTCACCGGCGTGGTCCGCTTCGAGCGGCCCACCTCGGTGCTGGCCTGGGCGCTGGACCTCGACTCCGCGCTGGCCGGACTGCACCGCCGGGTGTGGGAGGCGGTCGTATCGGACAGTCCGCCCGAGACCCTCAGCCCCTTCCACGAACCGGGACGCTGGAGCCCGCACGTCACCCTCGGCCGGACCCGGCGAGCCGGTGCCTTCGCCGACCGCAGGGTCCCCGAGCTGCTGCCGCCACCGCCGCTGTCGGCCCGGCTCACCACCCTGCGCAGCTACGACACCGAAACCGGCGCCCTGGAGATGCTCGCGCCCCGTTCCTGAGCCCCGGAGGGCCGGCGGCGAACGTCGCAGACCGCAGGTGCCTCGTTTCGATTCGATCGGCGAGCACGGCCACCGCGCCGGGGCCGGCCCAGGACGGGTCCCCGTCCGCCTTGAGGATGATCCGCGCCCTCATTCTACCGCTGGTAGAATGAGGGGATGGGAGACCAGGACACCAGCATCAAGACCACCCGTGAAGTGCGCGACCGGTTGAGGACGCTGGCGGGGGAGCGGGGCACCACGATGAACGACCTGCTGGCGCAGCTCGTGGCGCGTGAGCTGACAGAGGAGGAGAAGCAGCAGCGTGTGCAACAGGCGCTGGAGGAGATCCGTCGGGCGACCGGCGTGACGGTCTCCGACGACGCCCGCGCCCGCGCCCGCGCGTTCCTGCAGCACCTCGGGCAGGAGCACCACGCCGCGTGATCCGTGTCCTGTTCGACCACACCTGCGTCCAAGCCCTCGCCGAGGGCGACCAGTTCCTCAACGGCCTTTATGTCGAGGCGAGTTACGGCTATGCCGAGATCGTGATCCCGGCGTTGTCGGCCACGGTCGCCGACCGGCACAGGCCCGGCTCCGGTGCGGATGTCCTGGGCCGGCGGTTCACCACCATCGCCGACTTCACCCATGCGCACGCCCTGGTGGCCGGAACGTGGAGGCAGGCCGACTGGCGGATCCTGCACCCCGCCTCCGCGATCATCGTGGCCCGCCAGAACGGCGACGACGCCACCCTGCTCTCCCTCGACCCGGACCTGTACGCGGGAACCGGCGTCAGCCCACTGAACCCCATGGACTCCTGACAGGCGAACAGCGCGCCCGTACCGCTCGCCCCACAGACGCGCGTAGCCTGGATCGCCCTGTTCCAGCTCGCAAGTCCAGGAACGCGCCCGGACGAGCGCCCCCAGGTTTCCGACCGGCGCGAGTAGCGCGGAGACCGGCCCTCACGGTGCCATACAGACGATCAAGGAAGGGGCTCCGATGGGTCTCATCGGTGACGGCCTGGACCGGGCCGTGCAGCAGGCGTTCACCCGGCCCATCCCCAAGACCGCGGGCGCGCAGATGCGGTACCTCGTCAGGCAGCTGGACGGCACCCGCCCGGTGGCCGACCTGCTCGGTGTCTCCCAGCGCACCGTGGAACGCTATGTGAAGGACCAGTTCAAGCACCCGCGTGCCGAGCTGGCCGAGCGGCTGGCCGACGCCGTGCGCGCCCGCTGGCAGCCGGTGGTCCGCTCCCGCGCACGCAAAGCGGCGGCCGCGCGGGGGATCGTCGTCGAGACGCGCGCACGCTTCGGATTCACCGCCGCCCCCGGCACCACCGACGACG
Source organism: Streptomyces sp. NBC_00637 (assembly GCF_045161545.1). Classification (NCBI taxonomy): domain Bacteria; kingdom Bacillati; phylum Actinomycetota; class Actinomycetes; order Kitasatosporales; family Streptomycetaceae; genus Streptomyces; species Streptomyces sp. NBC_00637. The sequence goes on from NZ_CP109048.1 coordinate 142,448, forward strand.
GACGCATGCGCCGCCTGACCCAGTCCCTGCCCGGCGAGTACGCGGGCAGGCTCTTCTCCGCCCGCGAACAGGGCGCGACCGAGAGCGAACTGTCGTCGATCACGGCGGAAGGACTGCAGGAGATCTACTTCAAGGACGGCGGCCGCCGCGCCGGCGGACTCAACGTCGAGTTCACCGACATCGACTACATCGACTTCGGGCTGCTGTCGTGAGGTCAGGCCGGCCGGTCCGGGCCGGGACCGAGCAGACGCCGCTGCGTGGCCGGCTCCGCGGTTTCGGCGGCGGCGGGCGGTTGCTGGGCAGCGGCTCGCTCTGCGGCAGTTCCCGGCCGCACGGTGGCGGTGACGGGCACGGCGGGGAGCTGCTGAGGACCGGTGCCCAGAGGGCGGCGGGTGGTCCTCATCGGCTCATCCTGGCAGGTCCGGCACCAGAATGAAGCAGGGGTGCGTAGCGGTGCAGGGCATCACTGACCTGACTGTCAACCAGCACTTGGTCGTCTTGCTGAACTACACCTGCGCCTCACGCATCGGTCTGGCGCGGTCCTCGCTATGGCCGGCCTTATCTTGCAAAGTCGATGTGGCACTCTCCGACCGCCCTTTCCCGCGCCCGCGTCGACGGAGCACCCTCGCGACGGCGGGGAGGACCCGCCCTCCGCGATCAGCTACGTCTGCGGCACAGGAGAGAAGCCGCGTCCGGACCTCGCCGCGCGCCTGGAGCGTCGGGTGAAGACCCGGTGGCAGCGCAGCTTCGCGCCAAGGCCGGCGAGAAGGCGACGACGACCGGCGGCATCGTCATCGACACCCGCGCCCACCTCGGTTACACCGCGCCAAGCGGGTCGACGGATCAGGACGCATCCGGCACCTGACCGTCGCCCTGCCTCCGCAGGACGCGGCGCGCCTCTTCGAGGCCCTGCAGCTGTAATCCGGCTACCCGACCACCGGGCCTGTTGGTCACGGGAACCTGCTCGTTTTAGCCTCACCCGGCGCTCAAGATCGGCAGGCGGGGAAATCTTCGGCGCGTGTCAGTGAGCGTTTTCAGCGTTGCTTCTCCAGGGTGAGGACGGCCTTGGTGATGACGCTCATGCGGTTGGGGCTGATGCGGGATCTGCGGAAGATCTGCCAGGACTTCAGCCGTGCCATGCCTCGTTCGACAGGTGCCCGGGCCACGGACAGGGCCCGGTTCTCGGTCCGCTCGGTGAGGGTGAGTTCACCGCCTGGCGGGCGGCGCTTGGCGGTGGTGACCCAGTCGCCTGCACCGGTGTAGGCCATGTCGGCGAGGATCGGGACGCCCTGGCGCGCACAGATCCGGAGGATCTTGTGGGTGCGGGCGGCCGTCAGATCGTGGGTCCGGCCCGGCAGTGCCGGCGACAGCCACAGAATCTCACCGGCCGGGTCAGTGACGACCTGCACGTTCACCCCGTGCCGCTTGTGTTTCGAGGAGTAGTCGGCCCTGCCGTCGCCGACGCGGTCGCACTCGGCGAGCGTGCCGTCCAGGAGGACGAAGTCCGGGTCGTGCACGCGCAGCGTCTTCAGCAGGCCGGGGGCCTGCTCGGCGAGCAGACCAGTGACCGCGGTGACATAGGCGTGTGCGGTGCCGACGGATATCCCGAAGGCTCTGGCGATACGGGCGAGGGTGTCATGGCGGCGCAGGTACACGAGTGCGACCAGCGCACGGCGGTGCGGCGGGAGTTTGCACCGCCGGTCACCCTCACGGGTGACGATGAGCATCGTGACCCACTCGACCAAGGCGTGGGGCAGGTCGAGTGCGGCAGGATAGGGAACCAACAGGGCTCCTGTGCTGCTGAGTTGAGACGTCGAACACCTCCCTCAACGGCACGGGAGCCCTGTCCGTTGCGCACCCCGACCTCGCACCGCCCCCGTCACCCGATCAGTGGCCACACTGAAAACGCTCAGTGGGCGGCGCTACCGTTTGTTCATGTTCATGCGCAGCCGCAAGCGGCGTGATCCGCAGGCGGCGGATCTACGAGGACCGGTAGACGCGCCGCCTGCTGAGGGCGTCCCGAACTACATGGAAGTTCCTCTGCGCCAATGGGTAATGGGCCTTCTCCAAGACGATGAAGCCAACGCACAGAGGATCGCCCTGCACCTGAAGTTGCGCGTCGACACCGGCCCCCGGGAGTATTCGCCGGCGAAGTTCCTTGCCGCAGGTACCACCAAGGAGCAGCTGCTCGATGTCGTGAACGCGATGCTGCACTTGAGCATGCCGTCGACTTCGCAGACGTACTATCCCAACCCGGGCACGTGGAGCGGTCGGCGGCAATACCTGGGCACTCATGGGAACAGCGCCCGCGAACTGGCCATCGCGGAGCTAGAGGACATGCTGACGCTCGCGGGATCCGCGTACCGCGTCGACGACGCTCGCACCGGGCTGGAGCTTCGGGTCGACGCCACGGCACAGCGGGCTGTCGTCAGTACTCTGGCAGCAGCTCGCGCCCCTCAGAGCGGATCGGCGGCCGACCACCTGGCAACCGCCTGGAAGTGCGCGTACGGGCGCGACCCGGATCCGACGAAGGCGTACAGCGAAGCGTTCAAGGCGGTGGAGTCGGCTTCCCAGTCTGTCATCGAACCGAACAACGACAAGGCGACACTCGGGTCGATGCTGGGAGTGATCAGGAATTCGCCGCAGCGGTTCTCCACGGCGATCCCTGCACCCAGTGGAGAGAACGACGTTGAGCTCGTGTCCGTCATGATGCAGCGGCTATGGAAGGGTCAGACCGCCCGGCACGGCTCGCAGAACCCGACCCGGTTCGAGAGCCAGCGCGAGGCCGAGATGGCGGTGAACCTGGCTGCCACCCTCGTGCAGTGGTTCGCTGCCGGCCTGGTCCAGCGAACACCGTAAGGGCCGCAGCGTCGTAGGGGCCGCGCCACGGGGCCAGGAGGAGCGGGCTGAATCCGCAAGGCGCCCGGAACCGACTGATCCGCTGCCGCCGACCTCAGGTGCGAGTGCTCGCCGCCGCGGCCCCGAACGCCATATACGGCGTGGCACCAGGAGCTGTCGCGGGAGCTGCGGCGCTGGGGGCAGTGTCCGCCGCTTTGAGACCGGGCTCGGGCGATGTCACGCTGACGGAATGTGAGCGTGACACAGCCAGCTCGGCGTCGCGATTGCGGAGGCTGCGGGAGAGACAGTGTTAGGTGATCTTGACTGATTGGACTGCACAGCCAGGTTGCCCTGGAAGGATGTCGGCATGGCACGCACCCCCCGACCGCGCCCGGCGGACGAAGCGCAGGTCCGCCTCACCCCTCGAAGTCTCGAGAGGCTCAAGGCCGTGGTGCTCGACGCGAACGCCTACGGCCACGCGCGGCCCGACCTCGACCAACTCAGCCGCTGGGCTCAGCGCCTCGCCGGGATGGAAATCGAGACTTGGGTGCCAGAACCCGTCGCCTGGGAGTGGGCGGAGCACCTCGCTCGCGACTGGCAGGTCCTGAAGGGGGCAGCCAGCAGCGAAAGAAAGCGGCTGCAGAGCGCGGGCCTCGATGTACCAGCGCCAGCCGGGTACGTCACTCGCGACGACGTGATCGCGGCGGTGTTGGAAAACCTCGCCAAAATCCCTAACGTGAAGGTCATCAAGCTCACCGGCCGCAGTGCGATCGAGGGGTTGAAGGACCAGGTTCTCCTCCGCCCCCCAGCGAAGCACAAGGGGGCGGAAGACCCCGCCAAGGCCACTAAGACAGGCGCGAGCGATAGCGCTTGGCTCCGCGACGTCCTCGAACTCGCTGCCCCAGAAGAGATCCTTATCGTCACCAGCGACGGTGACGTCCGCGCAGCGTTTGAGGCGTGGAAGAAGCCCGTACCGAATCTGCGGACCTTGGCCGAGCTGCGTCCGACGCTTTTCGACCTCAGCGTGGACGATGGGCACGCGCGCTCCGCAATCATCCGCTACCTGGCCGCCCGTCTTCCCGCCGATCAGCAGGACGAGGATGCCCTCGACATCGGCCGCATCGTGGGGCTGGAGGCGGCCTTCACCCGCAAGCTGGAAGAGGACGACACCGGCCTCAGCAGCCTCAGCAGCTACGGTGCCTCCGTAACCGGCATCGTCGCGCTGGCCGGCATCGGGGTCGTCCGCGTAGAAGCGGGCCAGAGTGCAGAGCAGGTGCCATCCGACCGGAGGCGCAGCCCCACCGACCCCGGCACGGCGAATCGGGAGACCGCCGACGCGATGGTCTTCTTCCTGGCGACCGGCGAGGCAACCATCCAGGGACTGCTTCACGGCGGCGACCCCGAGGTAGCAGTCGTTCCGATCAGCAACGTCCTGGTGCGCGCCAACCTCACCTTCCAGTTCGCTGACGGGGTCATCACCTCCATGTCGGCCGACACCGACGCCACCGCCATGCTCCTTGAGCGGGCCTTCGACGAGAGCCACGAAGCGGAAATTGATCTCGTCGACGCCCTGAACACGGTTCCCGGCATCGCCTTGGAGGAGGGAGCTCTCGAGGAGCGACAGCGGTTCGACATCCCGGGAACGAGCGCTTACGTCGACATCGACGTGAGCCGCGACGGCGAGGACTGGACCGCGGAGATCAACCTTTGGCACGGCGACGACGACGAGGAGGAGCTTGTCGGCACGATCGGCATGGAGTGCGAGTACAACGCGGATACCTGGTGGGGCGGCAGCCGGGACGGCTTTCAGGGGCCCGATGCCTACCCCGTGGCCGTGTACGGCAATGACCTCCACGAACGCCACGGCATCTGGTCTCTCCCGGCCTGGCTGCTCAATCACATCACCTGGCCCAGGTTCCCGGTGCTCGCCACGGAGGCGCAGCCGGCAACAACAGATGACAAACTTGCCGAAACCTGAGCGGACGGACGGCTGTCACTGTACTGGCCTCTACGCCACTGCAAGTCGCGGTCGAGTGACCTCTTAATAGCCGGTCAAACTTCGGTGCTGGTCGAACTTTGATGAGGCAGGACACGGACCCAGGTGGATCCTGCAACCGCCCCACAACCTGGGGCCTTGGGTCCCCACACCGGTGTTTTCCCTAATGGATACGAACGCAACCGCTGCTGGGTCCGCCTGGGTCCCTGGGTCCCGCACCCTCGTACGGACGGGTTCGTCCGGAGTGGTCCCCACGGGCCGCGGCGGCCGATACCGTTGAAGTCGACGCCAGTTCCGCCCTCTGGAGCCCTCGATGAGCGAACAGCCGGCCCCCGCCGACCACGCCCGGCAGCAGCTGGAGCCCGCGGCTGCCGACGCCGTGCGCGCGTACGCGGCCAGGACCCGTGAGAACGCCGACCAGTTCGCCGCGGTCCTGGAGGACATCGCGGCCAACGGGCTGCCCTCGGTGGAGGACTGCACGCCGTGGGAGGACCTGCGCGAGGCCCACCTCGCCCGGCTCGCCAAGCAGCGCCCGGCCGTCGCCTGATGCCGTCGGCACACGGGCCTCGCCGCGCCCGTATCGCCTTCTCCGACTCCGCCGCCAAGCAGCTGGAGAACATCACCAGCGAGGCGGAGATTCACGCCCTGGACCGCGCCCTGGTCGTCATCTCCGTCGACCCGGACGTTGGCGAGCCGATCCCCGGCGACACCGCCGGCCCCCAAGTGCGCCAGTACGCCGACGAAGTCGAAGCCGTCCGGGTCCTGTACTTCGTCACCGCCCTGCGCACCGTCGTGGTCGTGGCGTACATCGAGGTCTAGCCGCCGAAGGAGCCCAAGGTGCCGTCCGACATCAACCAGCTCACCGCCGGCCGATAGGTCACCGGGCTCCGCCAGGTGCTGGACTGCCCCGCCACGGCGACCGTGCTCCGCCAGGGCCCCGCCGCGCCGGGGGAGGCGCCGGACTGGCTCGCGCTCCTGTGCACCGCACACTCCGAGGCCCTGCCCGGGTGGCCAGGCACCGCCGCCGACACCGGGCTGAGCCTGTCCTGCGGATCCGTCCTGGACTACCGGTCGGCCGAGCAGCTGCTCCAGTCGCACGCCGACCTGTGGCTGACGCCCCTGACCGGGGTGGACCCGAAGACGTACGCCGGAGTCTGGCCTGACGTCCTGGACCAGGCCGACCGCGTCCTGCGCGCCCGCCTGGGCGAAGACACCGCCGACGGAGACGAGACGCTGCACAGCCTCGCGATGATGCTCGCGATGGCCTCCCGGAACGCAGCCGAGGGCAAGCTGTACCAAGCGACCGTTCCCCTGGCCTACTGCGAGACCCTCGCCCAGCGCCTGTAACCGCGGCCACGCCGCACGTCCGCTCCGGTCTTGCACCCATCAGCCGGCTGCCGCCTCCGGGCCGCGGCTGGTGCTGCGCCACTGGCTCCCGCCGGGCCCGGCCCGAGGACGGCCGTTGCACCCCAATGTAGGTAGGTACTTGTAGTACCTACCTGCGGGTCGTTCTTCCTTCCCCCTGAGAGCAGAGCTCGCAGCGGGAACCGATCATCTGCCCTCGCCTGTGACGACGGACCGCCGGTATCCGGCGCACATGATCCTTCCCGGCCCCGTACGGCCGCCTGCGGCGTCTTGACGCCCTCCGGGCTCCCTCTGAGCGGCGGTCAAGGCGGCCAGAGGCGCTCACAGCGCCGTACAGCGCCTCCAAGGACCGAAGGCGCCGCTGATCCCTTGGAGTGGCTCCGCGATCGTCTCGCCGCCGGCGTCTCGCTGCGGTTCATGGTTGCCCCGGAGCGAGCTCCGCTCTCAGGGGGGAGGGATCTACTACCTGCACAGGACCGCTATCTGTACTAACCACTATTGGGGTGTGTCAGCGGACGAGCCGTCGGGCGTCCCAGACGAGGATGGAGGCGCTGCCCAGGTGCCAGGTGGCCAGGTAACGGCCGTCGGGCGAGGTCCGCACGTGGTGGTCCCTGCCGCGGCGGTCCGGGGTGAACTCGCCGAGCAGTTCGCCGGTGTCGGTCCGGTGGATGCGGACGGTGTCCCCCGGGACGGCGAGCCAGCGGCCGCCGTCGCCGACGGCGAACCGGTGCGAGCCCGGGATGTGCAGGCGCTCCCGGCCGCCGGGCAGACCCAGGATCCGGACCCCGTCCGGGGTGGCGGTGGCCAGCCAGCTGCCGTCGGGGGCGAAGGCCAGGCGGTAGACGGCCCCCGGTGACGTGGGGAGTTCGGCCCGCAGTTTGCCGGAGACGGGGTCCCACAGCCGGATCCGCCCGTTCAGGTCGCTGACGGCGACGGTCCGGCCGTCCGGGGAGCAGGCCATGGCGCTGATGGAGGTGCGGGGGTCCGACTTCTTTCCGAGCCGTCTGATCGCGTAAGTCGTGCTGTCGATGACCGCGGGGCGGGGCGAGGTGTCGGTGGCGACCCAGGCACCGCCTGGGTCGAGGGCGAGTTGGGTGGTCCAGCCGTCGACCGACCGCAGGTGCTGGCCGGTGGCGGCGTCCCACCAGCGGGCGGCGTCGTAGTCCCCGGTGATGACCCGGCTGCCGTCCGGCGTGATCGCGCACACCTCGTGGATCCCCTCGGTCGGGCCCAGGACGTGCCGCACGCTCCGGTCGGCGACGTCGTGGATCCGGCTGGCCTTGTGGCCCGAGGCCGTCACCAGCCAGCTGCCGTCCGCCGCCAGGGCGACGTCCTTGACGTACGACGGGGACGGCAGCACGCCCACCAGGGCTGACGTCAGGTCGGTGGCGACGCGACCCGGGGCCTCCTCCCGCAACTCCTGCCGGAGGTGGTCGGCCCCCGCCCGCAGGACGGCCTCGCCGGCCAGGGCGTCGAGCAGCAGCCCGGCCCGGAGAACCGGGTCCGGGCAGGCGCGGCGCTCCAGGCGGTGGGCGACGCGGTCCACGGCCCGGCGGGCCGCGTCGATCTCGGGGGTGTCGAACATCGCCAGGTCCGCGCGGAGTGCGGCCACGCCGCAGACCCTGACCTTCGCGGCCAGCCAGCGGGGGTTTTGGACCAGTCGTCCGGCGGCGGCGCGGTCGTGGGCGGCGATGTGCCAGGGCAGGTGGTGCCAGAGGTAGGTCTCGGCGACCGGCAGCTGCCACCAGTGGCCGCCCTCCGGCGGCAGGGTGACAGCCCGGGCAAGGACGCGGCGGTGCCCGGCGCGGATCTCCTCCGGGGTGCGGTGGGAGGAGATGAGGGCGTGCAGCCGCCCGGGGAACGTGATCCGCCGCAGTCCGTCGCCGCCCCGGGGCAGGGCGACGAGTCCCCGGCTTTCCATCATCGGCAGGACGGTCAGGGCGGGGCGCTCCGGCGTGACGTCCTCCCAGCCGACGGCCAGGTCCGACAGCAGGATTTCGACGTCCGGGGGGAGGGCGGTGAGCGCCAGGACCTCGTCCCGGAAAATGTGGAGGTCGGCCAGCGCCTCCCCCTCCGGGCCGCCGCCCCACTCCGCCGCCCGGGCGGCCGCTGCGGCAGCTTGGGCCCGTTCGTACCGTTTCCCGCGCCGGAACCAGTCCATGTGCCGCCCCTCCCTACCCGACTGACGGGCAGTCAACCAGAGCCTCTGCCCGGTGCACACCGCCGGACGGCCATGACCACCGTTGCTGCAACCGACTGCACGCCGACTGCACGTTGCAATCCGCTGCACCCTTTCCGGCCTGCAACATTGAGTGGTCGTTATGGCCCAATATCGAATGATCAGCTCGAATTTGATTTTCAGGACACAGAACTCTGACAGTGGCGGCTCGGGTCCTGATTGAGACTGCGCACAACGGCGGAACCGACCTCGCTCTTATAGCCCCGGAAGGCGCTCGAAGCACCGATTGCCGCGTAAGCCGGGCTGCGCCCCGTCCTGAAAAGGAGCGGGACACAGGGTAGTGGGGCATAATTCCAGACTCTACACAGAGCATCAAGTGATGTAGACGCATGATGCGCGAACTCTGAGGGCGTGCCGCGTTCCGTCAACGATGCATGCTGAACCACCTGTTGCCGGTATTCTCTGGTGGTTTCTGGATCTCGTGCCATGGTGTGTGAAAGGCTGTCAGGGGGGATGGCGGGGCGTGTTGTGGGATTGCCCGGGAGGGGAGCGCACAGTCTGGGCGTGGTTCAGCCCCGGCCGGGGGTGGTGGGCCAGGATCCCAGGCACTACACAGCTACGACCTGATGCACCCTCACTCCTTGTTGCCCGGCGGGGCCGGTAGGGCGGGAATGCAGCGGACGCCCGGATTCCCGCTTGCGGGAATACCGCCTCTTCACGCTTGCGCGAAGAGGCTCGCTCTATAATTCCGTTTACGGAATTCATTCCCGCGTTTACGCGGGAATCCTCATTGCGCTTGCGCAATGCGCGCTCTATGCCCTGGCAAGCCGGGGCATTAC
>NZ_CP109049.1:0-53466 GCF_045161545.1 Streptomyces sp. NBC_00637
CCTCCGGGCTGCGCCCGTCACAGCGAGCCGGGTCGCTGCGCTCCCCGGCCGCTCCCGCTCCGCGTGAGCGGATGCGGCTCGCTCCGCTCACCGCCGGGCGGCACGCGCTCCGCGCCCACCGCCAACCGCAGGGCATCCGGCCCGCGTTGCGGGCCGGGGCCGGCCTCCGGCCGACCAGTGGCCTCCGCTGCGCTCCAGCCACACCAGGCGCGCCCCGCTCCCCCGTGCGGGCCAGGCGTGCCACGCTCCGCGCGGCCCACCCACGGGCCTGCGGCCCGAGCAGCAGCAAGGGGAAGGGGAGGTGACAGGCAGTCGGGCGGGTGACGAGCCGAACAGAGGTAGGAGAGGGCGGGGGTGGGCGATCCGGGCGCGTGCTTCAAAGATACCAGCTAGCTTAAGACTGGAATGGGCCCGCACCACCGTTGACCAGGAAAAATAGGGTTGCGGATTACTTCACGCGTGCAGCGCGCGAGGAATAGAGAAAGGGCGCGCGATTAGTGAATGGTGGCCCCAGAATAGCAGGGCAAAAAACGGCGCGGAATTCGATTGGGTGCGCTCGCTGGTGATTAGCAGAAATGGGCCGGGTGGCGTTCGAGTGCGGGTGGTGATGAGAGATGCGCACGGTGGGGTATGGGTGATCGGAGCCGTCGGCAGCGGGCGGGTCGGTGAGCGCCAGGTGAGTCGTGGTGGTCCTCGCGCGCGCGTGCGCGTCTTACTGATAAAAGGGCACCGGGCGGAAAGGTGCGCTGACCTGCGGTTTTGTCAGAGGCGATGTGTTAGCCCTGACACATCGACCTGCGGTTTTGTGCCTCCTCCGACACAGCCGCACCTGATTTGGTCCCGGAAAGAGGGACAAAAAACGTTCGGCCTGGTCAGGCCCACATTCGGTCCTCTGCGCATGGGAGGCGGTGTGTCGGCGTCGACACCAGGGGGCCACGCCGACAGGGACAAAGGTCCCTCTGCACGGGGACAATCTCGGCTAGGGTTCCCGGGACCACACGAGATCGAGGAGCAGGAGCCAGGGTGCCCGGGGACGCGAGTCGCTCCACCAACAGGGGCCGGCGGTCGGTGGACCGCGGTGAGCCCGTGACGTCGCCGCTGGCGGACAGCTTCGCCCAGGCGCTGGACCGTACGCCGCCGAAGCCCGGTCGGCCGGTGCGGTCCGCGAACGTCGAGTACACGTACCGGGCGCCCCACAACGCGTGGGGACGCAGCGGCTACAGCATGGTCAGCAACGCGTTCCTCTCCGACGTCCTGGCCGTGCTGATCGCCCGGTACGGGATGTCGCCCGTGCAGTCGGCGGTCCTGCTGTTCTGCATGGGCCGCCAGGTCGAGGGCCGCCTGAAGATCACCCACATCAAGGTCGCCCGGCACCTCGGAGTCGAGCGCGCGAACGTCACCCGGGCGCTGGGCAACTTGGAGAACTGGCACATGCTCCAGCGCCGCGCCAACTCGCTGATCGTGGTCAACCCGCTGATCTGCTTCAAGGGCAACGGCGACCTCCAGCAGGAAGCCCTGGAGCAGCTGCGCCAGGACGCCAGGGCCGCGCTCAGGAAGCACTTCCCGGAGATGCGGGAAGATGTAGTCGCGCTGGAGAAGGCGGCGAGCGAGAGCTTCCCGGAGTTCACGGCCCCGGCCGCGCCGGCCCCGCGCACGCGGCAGCTGGCGTTCGGCGACAACGACGTGGAGGAGCAGGCATGCTGATCCAAGCTCACCTCGGGTACGCGCAGCTGCACCGCCTGGAGCTCTCCAAGGCCGACTACGACCTGCTGAGCGCGATGACGGAGGTCCAGCGCCCCGGCGGCGAGGTGAACGCCTCACAGGCCGAACTGCGGGCGCGCGTGGGCCTCAGCAAGAACCGCACGTCCATCGCGATGAACCACCTGGTCGAACGGAACATCGTCCTGCGGCCCGAGGGCCGCTACCGCAGCTACTTCATCCACCCGTACTTCGCCGGGTACGCCTCCCAGGAGGAGATGGAGGATGCGCTGCGCGAGGCGACCGAGGCCATCAAGGCCGGCGCCCTGCCCGCTCCGGCTCTGCCCGCTCCGCAGCGGCACTTGGCCGCCGTGCCTACACGTCGCAGCGCTTGACCGGCCGCCCGGCCGCCCGCCCGGCCGGGTGACACGACATCAGCGGCGCCGCATCCCCTCCGAGAGGGGTGCGGCGCCGCTTTCGTGTGCGGGCAGCGAGTGTCAGATCCGTACGCACGCTTCCCGCAGGCGGGAAACGCGCAGGTCAGGAGCAGCGCGAAAAGAATCATGAGCGGCCCCCTTCCCTAGGTGTATGAAGTTCCATACAGTGGCTGTATTGAAAGTCATACACCAGGGGAGGAATCCACCGTGTTAGTCACCCTCGTCACCGCCGCCCTCGCCATCGTCGGCACGCTGCTCGGCTCGATCGTCAGCGGGCGCTTCCAGGAGCGGGCCGCCGAACGGTCCGTCCGCGTCAGCCACGGCGAGGCGATCCGCCGCGACCGCCTGGAGGCCGTTACCGCGCTCGCCTGCGCCGTCAGTGACCACCGGCGGGCGATGTGGATGCGCGGCGACGCCGTCCTCAAGGAGGTCGGCTCCGAGCGGATCGAGGCCCTGCGCGGCGAGAGCCACATGACCCGGTCCGCCGTCACCCGCCCGCTGGTCGCGCTGCGGGTGCTCATCGAGGACCAGGCGGTGCGCGCCGCGGCCGACGAGATGGTCACGCGGACGTACGCGCTGCGCGACGCCTACGCCACCACCGAGGCCCTGACCGCCGCCCGCGAGGCCGCGAAGGTCGCCCACGACGCCTTCGTCGACGTCGCCGCCGGCTACCTCAGCCGGACCGCCTGAACCCCGCCAGCCGAGACAGGAGCCCGTCATGGAGCGCACGTCCACGGAGATCGTGAAGGCCGAGATCACCGCCATCGAGACCCGCGCCGACCGGGGCGCCGTCGACAGCGAGCTCGCGTACCTGGCCCCGGCGGCGGCCGCCGCGCTGGGGCTGCTCGCCGACGCCATCAAGCGGGGCACCGCTGACCGCGAGTCCGTCGTGCAGGCCCTGAAGGAAGCGGCCGTCCACGAGCGGTTCGCCGACGTCCTGGCGGCCGCGTCCGAGGACGTCATGGAGGAGACGGAGGACCCGTTCGACTTCGACGCGCGCCTGGACGCCGACAACCTCTCGGGCGCGGCCTCCCAGGTTCGCGACCTCTTCCGCTGGCTGTAGACCGCCCTCGCCCGCCGGCCCCACCCGACACCATCAGGGAGACACCGTGTTCACCGGAACCGCCGAAGAACTCCGCGCCCGCCAGGCGCAGGCCCGCGAGCTCGCGGAGCAGGCCGCCATGCTGCTGGACCAGATCGACGCGCTGGGCCTGGGCGCGGGCGGCGGGCAGCTGCACACCCCCGGCGGCGTTATCCGCAACTGGCCCGGCGAGGGCTGGACCGTCGCCGACCGCTGACCGATCCACCCGAGGAAGGAGACCGCGGTGAGCACCGATCCCGCGCACCACGACGACCACCAGGAGCAGCTCCTGGTCCCGCTCGCCGCCGAGGATGTCGCCGCGCTCGGCAGCGACGGCGAGCAGCTGGCCGCGCTGTTCGCCGCCTCGCTGCACGGCCTGGCGCTGCTGCGAGCGGGCGGGGCGAGCGCCGCGGAGCTCGCGGCCGCCATCGAGGGCACCACGGGGCTGCTGGAGCGCCTGGAGGCCGTACGGGACGCCTCGCTGCGCCAGCCCGCCGCCAAGGACGTCTCGCACGCCGACCTGGCGAAGGCGATGCACCTGGAGAGCCGCGCGACCGCGCAGTCCCGCCGTCGCACCCTGCTGAAGAAGCCGGTGGGCAACCTGGAGCGGTGGGCCACCGGCAGCACCGACTGACCGGATGCAGCGGGGTCGAGCAGCAGCCGAACGGCCGTTTGCTGCACGGCCCCGCTGCCCTGGGGTAGCACGGCCTGCTACCCGAGCAGCAGCCGTGCGGCGCCTGGGGCCGGCCTTCGAAATGTCATCGCTCTCCGGCACCCCGAACCACCCACAACAGCAACCGAGCAGCAGACACAGCAGCGCCCCGGACCCAAGCGGATCCGGGGCGCTGCTACTTGATCAGGCTTCGACGTACGCGACGATCGTGATCTGTCGAAGGGCCGTGACGTAGTAGATGACGCGGACCCCGTCGATGTCGTCGACGTAGTCGCGCAGCAGGGTGTCGGGCACCGGGGTGCCCAGCTCGGGGTTGACGCTGATCGCGACGATCGCGCGGTCCAGGCGGTGCGTCTCGCTCGCCGTGAGCTTCGCGAGCTGGCTCAGCGCGGGCTCCACCAGGACGACCTGGGAGCGGCGCGGGGCGTGGTCAGGCGACACGGGGCTGCTCACCGGCGAGGCGGTCCAGGTGGGCGTCGCGGGCTTCCTCCCACAGCACGCCCGTCTCCGGGGACGGGTAGCCGTTGGCGGCGATGTCCTCCAGCACCGAGGCGAGGACGTCGACTCGCGCGCGCTGGTCGGCCGCGTAGGCGCGGGCGGAAGCGGCGGCGTGCTCATCGAGGGGCTGGCGGTCGGGCACGAGGGCCGGCTGCTCGCTCATCCGGGGGCTCCTGGCTGTCATCTGGCGTGTGTCACCACGGTAGCGCCGGGGCGGGGCGCGGGAGCCGGGTACGGACGAACCGGCCCTTTGGTCAGTGCCCGTGCTCCCCGTTGCCACCAGTGCCCAGTCCGGGGTCGTCGGACATGGCGCGCAGAATCGCGGCGGTCTGGGCATCGGTAAGCGCGGCACCGGTGGCCCGGCGGCGCGCGTCATCGGCGAGGCCGAGTTCGGCTTCGAGCGCGAGCATCGCAGCGGGTGTATCGGTGGAGGGTGTGCCGTCGGGTTTGTGGCCGAGGCAGAGGAGCGGCTCCGGCAGGTCACCGCAGCGAGGGCAGCGCAGATCGTCGGGGATGGGCTCGGACATCGCGTCTCCTTGGCCTGCGGTGCTCAACCTTCGCCGACACTAACTAGCGCTCGTCAGGCTTCGTTGGCGAACAGAGTGTGATCACCCGCCGGTGGGGTGTCACGCTGTCGCGCCTGTCACGCGGAAACGGCCCGGAGGGGGGTATCCGGGCTGTTTCCACGCCCGTATGTCCGAATTGAAGGGTTTTCGAGTGTGGGCTGTCACGCGGTCTTCCGGCAACGTGACAGGGGGCGTGACAGGGCGACGTGACAGCCGACTATCACTCTCGGTGAGCGTGACAACTGGTTGTCAGGTCTTGAGCGGGGGCCAGACGTGCGGGCCGGTGCACTGCCCGCAGGCGGCGCAGCTGGCGCACTCCATGCAGAACTGGCGCGGCCACTGCCCGGGGCAGTGGCAGATCGGGTTGTAGTCGGGGTCGTCGTCGCCGGGGTAGAGGCTCTCGCCGAACGGCGGCTCGGTCCAGGCGATAACGGAGCCGTTGGCGAGCAGGTCCTCGTAGTGGTGCCCGATCTCGCTGTGCTCGCTCCAGGTGGCCACCACCACCTCGTCCGCCGCGCTCATGCCGGGCCGCCCTTCACCGCGGGGGCGGTCTCCAGCCACGCGGCGAGCGCGTTCGTGGCGTCCGGGTCGGCCTGGGCGAGGCGGCCGACGAACTCGAGGTCGCCGTCGACCGGGGCGCCGGTGCGGGCGAGGGCGGCGAGCAGCGCGGCACGGGCGCGCACCGGAACGGGCAGCAGGCCGACGGCGGCGGCGCGGGCGGCCGGGTCGGCGTAGTGCCCGGAGTGGTCGGCGAGGGCGCGGGCGAGCCAGGCGTCGACCTTCGGGGCGCGGTAGTCGCGGTTCTCGTCCAGGAGGTCGCGGGCGGCTTCGTCCCCGGCCTGGCTCGGCACGCTGCGATCGAGTCGGCCGGCCCCGCCCAGCCGGGCGAGTTCTTCGGCGCGGTCGGCTACCCGCTGCTGCTCCTGGCGGCGCTGCTGCTCGGCTTCCTCGCGGCGCCGGTCTTCGGCGAGCTCTTCCTGGACGACCGCGTCGGCGTCCGGGTCGTACGGGCCGCCGGTCGCGGCGAGCAGCTGCACGACGCGCTGCCACTCCGCGAGCTCCGCAGCACGGCGGCCGCCGTCGTCGGACGCGGCTTCGTCGCGGCGGTCCAGGTGCGCCTGCAGTTCCGCCTCTTCGAGCGCCGCCAGCGCCTCGCTGTGCGTCATGCCCCGCGCCCGTCGCCGTACCGAGGACCGGCCGACCTTCGCGTAGTCGATCGGCGTGCGCGGAGCGCCGGCGCGGCCGCGGGCCTCGGGGACACGGCGCGGCCGCCACCCGTCGGACGTGTTCATCAGGACTCGCTTTCAGCTCGGATACGGAAATGAGGGCCCGGCCGGTAATGCGACTCGGTGGGCCGGTCACACAGGTCTACAGCACGCCCGAATTACGCGCTGCTAAAACGCTATGTTCAACCACTCCACGTCCGCGAATTTCACCTCCAGGCCCGCACGGCCGCCACCGCCTTGACGGAAATAGGCGTCCGCGATGGCCTCCGCGACCGCGTCATGCAGATCGCTCTCCGTCGCACCCTCCTCCTGTGCGGCGATGATGGCGGCCGCGTGGGAGGGGCTGACGGCCACGCTGATGTCCCGCACCCGGCCCGCGTCCGAGGTGCCCTCCGGACCGAATCCGAAGTACGCCCGGCAGGAGATGACCAGCCCGCCCGAGGACGCCGCGCGCTGCCTGGCCTGTGCCCTGACCTGCGGTTGCCACTCCGATTCGGTCTCCTGCACCAGCGCCTCCTGGAGGCGCTTGTTCGGCTTGGTGGAGGCACCCGAGAGGTAGCGCTGCACTGTCTTGCGGGAGACGCCCAGGCGCTCCGCCAGGGACTTGGTGGAGCCCTTCTCCCGCGTGCGAAGGAATTTCATCTGTGCTCGCGCGGATTTCGGTGCGGGCCGGGTGAACAGGGCCCGCTCCGCGCGGGCGAAGCCGTCCAGGATCTTGGCGCGGGTCTTGGCCGCGCGCGTCACGTCGTCAGCAGTCATGTGATCATTCCGCCTGGCCGGGCCTGTGGACAGAGTCCGGCGCCCGGCGGACCGCCGGGTCGCGGCCGGGTCTGCCTACCGTGGTCGGCATGACGACGACGCCCTCGGACGGCCCGGCCGCCCCCGTGCCGGTGCTGGTGGTACTGCCGGACGGCCAGGAGCTCACCGCCCGGCTGTGGGCCCGACGCGAGACGCCGCGCGGCTGGCTGTACGAGGTGGGGCTGCCCGCGTACCGCAACACCGCCGACGGCGACGTCCAGGCTGCGGAGTACCGGGTGTGGGTGCGCGCCCCCGAGCACGTACGGCCGGTCGACGGCGTCTCCTACGACGCCGTGCCCACCGAGCGGCTGCCGCCGCCGTCGTCGGTGCGCGAGGTGCTGGGGCCCCGCCGGCCTTCGGGCTGGGTGCTGCAGAAGACGGGTGGCCGTGGGCCCGGCCGCGCCGTGCTGCACGCTGTCGACTGCGCCGAGGCCCCGCAGGGCGCGCCGCTGCTGCCCCTGGAGCGGGCGCTGGACGTCGCGGAGCAGCCCGGCACCCGCCTGTGCTCCCTGTGCGGCGCAGCGCAGGAGCTGGACCCTGTGCTGCGCGGCTTCGACCACATCGAGGGCGGCTGATCTCCACCCCTTCGGGTGAGGGCGCCCTGGTGGGCGAGGCCGGCCGACCAGTACGTTCCCCCTGACTTGATGACCGAGGGGGGAGACGTGGGGATGGGCGAGCAGCGGGGCGCGTTACGGGGGCTGCGCATCTTGATGTGGGTGGTGATCGCCGTCGAGGTGCCGGTGTATCTGGTGTGGCTGGTCCAGGTCGGCTACCAGGCCGGGCAGGAGCTGCCCCGCGGCGACGTCGCGCGGTGGGCGCCGCCGGTGCTGCTGCCGCCGGCAGCCGTGCTGTTCTGCGTGGCGGCGGGATGGGTGTGGTGGGGCGCGGTGGTGGCCGGCACCCGCTCGCCGCTGCGGGATCGGTGGATCGTCGCGTCGTTGGCGTTCGTGGTCGTCAGCTCGGTGTTCTGCGGGGTGGCTTCGGTCGAGGACCCGTCGGTGTCGGTGGGCCTGCTGAGCGCCGTCGTGACCGGGCTCGGCATGATCGGGCTGTTCTTCATCCCGGCCGCCGCCTCCCGCCAGCTGCCCGACGTCATCCGCCGGCGCTCCCGCCGAACGGCGGCCGCGCCCGGCGAGGTGGACCCCCAGTAGTCCGGCCGTCCGATTGCCCGGGGCGCCGAGCGGCAGGCATGCTGCGCGTTCCGGAGGAAGGGGAGAACGTGTCCGAACATGACGGCGCAGCGGCGGCACAAGCGGCGCTCAGGAAGGCCGTGGAGCAGCTGAGCGGCGACGGGCCGGGCGACGGCAGCGAAGCCGTCCAGGAGGCCGTCCAGGCGCTCGCTGACGGCTCTGGGAAGGCATGGACGCCCGAGCAGGAGACGCAGATCAAAGCCATGGTGGAGCAGATCCGCAAGCTACGGGATCTGAACCGGCCGGGCGGGAGCTGGTGGCGTCGGCGCCGGGAGTGGAAGGCCCGGGAGCGGCTGGTCGACATGATGGAGGCCGGCGGTCCGGAGCTGCTGAACGAGGCGGAACTGCGCACCTGGAAAAGCCACGCGATGGTGGAGCTGTTCCTGAAGTTCATGGACACCGCGATGAAGCAGGACGACATGGTGGAGACCCTCGCCCGGATCGAGGCGCTGAACGCCGTGACGTACGAGGACTACCAGCAGGCCAAGAAGGCGCTCGCCGAAGAGAAGGCCGCCGCCGGCTGACCCGGCGGCGACATATGGAAGGGGCCCCGAACCGCGGCGGTTCGGGGCCCCTTGTCATGGGCGGGTGATCACAACTCGATGTCGAGCCGCTCCACGTCGGTGAACTCCACGCCCAGACCGTGCGCGCGGCTGTCGTTGGCGCGGAAGTACATCTTCGCGAGGCCGTCGGCGGCGATCTGCCGAAGCTGGTCCTCATTGGCGCCCTGTTCCCGCGCGGTGAACAGCTGGTCGGCAAAGGTGGGCGGCAGAGCCTGGGTGATGTCGCGGATCCGGGCGTCGTCGGTCGTGCCCGAGGCCGCGGTGAACCCGAATCGGGCGCGGGTGGAGACGACGATGCCGCCGGTGGTCGCGGCCTTCTTCTTCGCCTTCGCCCTCACCTGGGGCTGCCACCTCTTCTTGACCTCGCGCTCCAGGCGGGCGCGCAGCTCCTGGCGGGGCCGCTTGAGCTTGCCCGTCACGTACCGCTCCACGGTGCGCTGGGAGATTCCGAGCGCCTGGGCGGCGGCCTTGGTGCCCTTGAGCTGCTTGACCAGGTACTTCATCTGCGCCTGGGCGGACTGAGGGA
Organism: Streptomyces sp. NBC_00637; assembly: GCF_045161545.1. Taxonomy (NCBI): domain Bacteria; kingdom Bacillati; phylum Actinomycetota; class Actinomycetes; order Kitasatosporales; family Streptomycetaceae; genus Streptomyces; species Streptomyces sp. NBC_00637. Next base: position 9,257 of record NZ_CP109049.1, read on the forward strand.
TGCGGCGGGTGAACGCCCCCTCCAGTGCGCGGTCCAGGCTGTCCCCGAGCGAATCGACCATGACCTGCTACTCCCCTTCTCCGGCGCTCTGGTCGGTCTTGATGAGGTTGGAGATGTTGAAGACACCGCCGCGCTCCTCGAACTGCTGCTCCGCCCACAGGACGGTCTGGGTGCCCTGGTGCTTGACCATCCCGGGCGAGACCCCGAGCCGGAAGCCGCCCGGCACCGGCTTGCCTTCGGGCGTCTGCGGCAGGACGTCCAGCGGGGACGGGCCCGGCGAGGGGTAGACGATCGCGTCGGTGCCGATCGCGACCGGGTACAGGTCGGCGGCGGCCGCCGTCTTCATCAGCTTGCGGTGCAGGCCGGTGCGCTGGTTCGCGAGCACGGCGGCCCGGATGTCCGGGCGCCAGGTCCACCGGTCCAGCGCCGGGTACGGCTCGTAGTACGGCACCTGGCCCCGGGAGCGCTGGCGCAGCTTCCCGATCGCGCCCTTCGCCGTCGCCTTGATCGCGGTCTCCAGCAGCTTCATGGTCGGGTCGACCTGCTTGCGCCGGGCCATCGCCTCGAGGAACTCCTGGCCCTGGAGGTCGGTGGTGACGCCCATGTCGGCCATCGTCTCCACGTACGCGTCGCGCAGCCGCTTGTACCAGGAGTCGAGGTAGCGGCCGGTCTGGGTGCGCACGTACGCCTCGATCGGCGCGACATCGAACCCGAGCTCCACCGCGTACTGCACGGTGGGCGTGGCGTACCAGGCGGGGCCTTCGGGGTGGTCGCCCTTCGGCGTGAACGGGGACGGCAGCCGGGAGCCGTCGACGGTGCGGCCGTTGATCCGCACGCGGGACAGGTCCACGTGGGAGAGGTCGACCAGCCACGAGCCGGGCAGCGCCGGATCGAACGCCGGGTGGTTCTCCAGGTGGGTCGGTCCGTTCAGCCCGACCGTGAGCCCGTTCGCGGCCGCGGCGAACGACATGTTGATGTCGACGACGACCAGGTACGGGTTGACGCACTCCTCATCGGTCAGCGGCCGGCACCAGTCGTAGGGCTCCTCCATCAGCATCTCTGCCGGGGTGCGCATGTAGTGCCGCTCGAACTTGCCCTTCAGCTTCGGGTGTTCGTCGGGGACCTCGCACGGGACGACGTCGTACTTGGCGGTGATCGCGTCGTCGTTGAACGCGGGCTCGAACGCGCCGGTCGCCGGGTTCTTCTCCGCGCGGGTCGGCGGGCGCAGCGCGGTCATCAGCTCCAGGCCGGTCGTCGCGGTGCTGCCGCGCGGCGTGATCACCCGGGCCGCGTACAGACCGAGGTACTGGACGAGGTCGGCCGGGTGCATCGTCGGCAGCTGCGGGTTGTCCTTCTCGTCCCACTCGCGGGCCTCCAGGGCGTTCCAGGGCAGGATGCACAGCTGGACACAGCGCCGCTTCGAGCCCTCGGGGTCGCGGTAGACGCGGGCCCATGGGCCGAAGCCGCGCTGGCTCATCTTGAGGCCGGCCTTCTCGATCTGCTTGACCACCTTGTGGCCGGAGGGGAGTCGGCCCGCGTGCCGCTCCTGCTCCGACAGCGCGGCGGGCAGGCCGAAGCGCTCCAGCGCGGACGTGGTGAGGACGAGGATCGGGTCGGCGTCGCGGCCGTTGCGGTGCAGCCGGGCCTGCCCGAGGCGGCCCTCGGTCAGCGTCCAGTCGACCAGCGCCGGGATCGTCTTGGCGGGCACGTCCAGGACCAGGCCGCCGACGCAGTACGCCGACACCTGCCCGTCGGCGTCGGCGTCGATGACCGCGAGCGGACCGTTCTCGAAGCGCGGGTCGACGGCGGCCGCCGACGCCGTGGTCTTCTTCGCCACCGCCTTCTTCGCACCCGGGCGCCGCGACGACGCAGCGGGCTTCGCGGCGGGCGCCGGTCGAACGGCAGCAGCCGGGGGCGCCAGCGCTTCGGCCGCCGGGGCGGGAACGGGAGCGGGACCGGTGAACGACTCCGGGACCACCGGCGCCGGGGCAGCGGCGGGCGCGTCGTCGGCCGGGGCGGGGAAGCGGGCGGCGAGGCCCTCCAGCAGCCGGGCGTACGCGGCGCGCTTCGGCGGCCGCGGCTCCGTCTTGCCGGTCTCCCAGTTCCCCACGGCCTCCCGGCGGGCGTCCAGCGCCGTGGCGATCTGCGCCTGACTCAGGCCCGCCGCCTCACGCAGACGCTTGCGCTCCGCAGGGACCGGCAGGTCGTCCTGCGCGACTTGCTCCAGCAGCGCATCGACGGCGCTGAACAGCTCGTTCTCAGTGGACACAGAGGTCACCTCCAATAGACATCATAGCGGATCGCGCATTGATTCGCGCACTTAATCGCGCATGAATCGCGCGATTGGCAGGATTGCAACACGCGGGCGGGTAAGCGGCGCAACAGGCGTTTGTGCAGGTCAGGGCTGCAACACGGGTGTGTTGCAGCCCTCTGTTGCACTGCGCGTTGCACCTACAGCGGCGGAAGGCGATGGCGACGTTGCAGAACGGGAGCCGGCCGAGCGAGTCCGGCCCCCGGCTCATCCCCGGCGCCGGCCTCCTCTGCGCTCGGACCGGGCGGGAAGCGGCGGCGCGACGGTCGGGCCCCGCGTGCCGCGCCCCCAGGGGAGGAAGAGGGACAGCGCGGCCAGGACCTGGCCTAGGCCGGGAAGGATGTGCTGTAAGTCCTCGGGCCGCGCCTTCGCCACGACCGCCCGCGCCACGATGGCGACCACGGTGAGCAGCACGACGATGACCGCGAGCGCGGCGAGCAGGACGTAGGCGGGTACGGCGGAAGCGAGTTCCGTCACGGGGACCTCCGGATATAGGGAAAGCCCCGGCGGCTGCCGGGGCTTTCGGACACGGGACGAGCAGGGCTGGGAGGGGGCGGGGCATACAAAGAGACCCGCGCCCGGAGAGTCCGGGCGCGGGTGTGCCTTCGAGCGGGTGGAGCCAGCGAGGGATTTGGTGGAGCTATCAACCTTCGCCTTGGTGCTTGCACCGTACGTGAGAGAGCTCGGCTACGACCTCGAACGTTCAGTGCCTCTGTATGCGGTTGTGGGGCGGCATCGTTGCAGCGTCCGTGACGTCCGGTCAAACCGGGTGGTCACGGGCCCGCGCCGAATGCACGACGAAACGGGTTGGTGCCGGCGGTGAGGGAGTTGGAAGAGCCTCTGAAACCTCTGCCGTGGTGCGGGGCGCCATCCTACGCGGTCTTGGCGAAGCTCTGGGGCACCGTCGTGCCGGACGCTACGCCCGCCCGCTCGGCTCGCGCCCGACGCAGTGCAGCAGCATGGGAGGCGTCGGACACTCGCCGCCGCTCGGCACGCGCGTCCTCGAGGGGAGTCGGGCCGTCGTCCGGGACGACGTCGGGCTCGGGAAAGGCTCGGCGGCTGAGTTCGCGCATCGCCCGGTTCTGCCGCTCGATCGCCTCGGTGACGCCCGAGCTGACGTGCTGGACGCGCGGGACGGCCTGGTGAGCGGTGAGCGCGCGGTGGAAGCCGGGCGGGGCCATGTCGCGGGTCTTCACCGGCGCCTCGGGCGCGGCCGCCGCCGACGTCGCGGTGACCGCCTCGCGGGCCGGGGCGGCCGGGGCGCCCACGGCCAGGACCCGGACGGTGCGGACCGCCTGAGTGCCGACCGCGTCGTTCGCCGCAGCGACGATCCGGGAGGTGATCAGGCGCAGCTGCGTGGCGTACGCGGGCGAGTCGGGGCGCAGGTCCAGCTGGCCGGACTCCGCGTGGAAGGCGACCGCCTGGACGTGCGCGGCGAGCTTCGGGGAGAGGGCGCCTGCGATGGCCGGCCACTGGTCCAGGATGCTTCCGCCGGCGGCCGGGATGTCCCAGGCCCGGTCGGCCATCAGGCCCTGGAGCACGGCGGCGAACCCGCTCGGCTCCCGGCCGTCACGCTGCACCGTCGTCCGGAAGGGGCGCTTCGTCTTGCGGGTGCCACCCTCACCGCGGGTCTTGGCGGCCTCGCGCGCCTGGTGCAGCGCGACCCGGGCCAGGTCGACGCCCGACAGCTCCGGGGCCGGCTGCTCGCTGCTGCTGGTGGTGGTGTTCAGGGTCTCGGTCATCACGGCCTCCTACCGGCGTCCGACGGTCATCAGCGAGCTGCCGCTCGCCAGCTTGCGAGCACGGCGCACCAGGTCAGCGCCGAAGACGTACTCAGCGGCGGCCGGGCCGAGGGCGTCGTAGGTGGTCATGACGAGCGTGATGTCGCCCGCCATGAACTCGCCCCAGCCCGTGGCCCGCATGTCCGCCACGTCCTGCTCGCTCAGGTCTTCGACACCGCCCAGCTCGGGCAGCGACTCGCCCTGGCTGGACGGCTGCGTCTGCGTCTGCGGGGCGAACGCCTCAGCGACCATGCGCCGGACCGCCATGCTGCGCGGGGCCTGCCAGGCGCCCTCCCACTCCTGGTGGCGGGCCTTCTCCGCGCGGCGGGAGTCCCGGTACGCCTGGACGGCGCGCTCGCGGCCCTCCTCGGTCGGCCACAGCGCCACCGCGCCCTTCAGCCGCCCGGCGAGGAACCCGGACGGCCGGTGGACGATGCCCGGGGCGTCGCCGCAGTCCAGGAACGCGATCACCTGGTCGGCCGTCCAGCCCGCGTCCGCAACCTCCTTGAGGATCCAGGCGATCCGGGGCACCGCAGCGCGGCCCATCCACGGCACCTGGCGGATCAGCTCCGAGGCCAGCTGGAAACGGCGCCCGACGCTGTTGAGCTTCCGGCGGCCGCGCTTGACCTTCTTCGGGGTGGGGGAATCGCTCTGCCCGCTTGCGAGCTTGCTCTCAGGGGGGAAGGAAGTAGTACCCGCAGAAGAAACACTGCGGGAACTACCCCCCATTGGGGTGCAACGGACCTCATCCGAAACAGCCGTCACAGCGCCCTGGTCAGCACCCTTCCGGGCACCCTTCGACGGGGCCTTCGAGGACGACTTCGCCCGCCGCTTACGGACCTTGCGGGCCGCCTTCTTCGACAGCGCCGCCATCAGCTCCCGGCCGGCCTCCGCGATCCCGGTCATCCGCCGCCCGGTGCCCTCACCGGCCGTACGGACGCCCAGCGCCACGTCGAACTCCACCGGCACCATCCGAGCGAACTCCGACGCCTGTGCGGCCGCACCGCGGACCCGGGTGCCCCGCACGACGTACGCGAGCAGCCCGGCCTCCCGCAGCATCCCCAGGTGGTACTCCACCGACCGCTCCGACAGCCCGGTGCGGCGCACCAGGTACTCGATCCCCGGACGGCACGGGAACAGCTGCGCGAGCTCCTGGGCGACGCGCACCGTCGTCGGCCCGAACGAGCGCGGCCCGTGCGACCGGTAGCGGCGCGGCTCGTACAGCCCGGACTCGGCGACCCAGTGGACCGCCTGCATCCAGGAGTAGCCGTCCAGCGCGATCCGGCCCGTCGACGTCGTCAGCCACTGGGACGCCTCCGGCACGTACAGCGTCGCGGGCAGCACCGAGACCGCGTCGTCGTCGACCGACGGACGCGGGGCAGGAATCAGCGCGACGGCCGGTGCCGCCGTGCTGCTCATCGGCCCACCGTCCCGGCCGGGGTGGTGAAGATCGCCTGTGTCGTCATCAGGCTGGTGTACACGCCAAAGCGGACACCCCCCTCAGCAGGCAAAACGCGTGCTTCGTGATCCATCCGACGACCCTGCACGAGTCGGCCTGTGGACAGAGGCCAGCGAGCCCCGATTGCCCCCGGCCCTCCCGCACGGCGGGCAACAACTTCAGATCGCGTCCCGCCACACGGGAAGCCGCCCGCGAGGACGCCCCCGTCGACGGAGTTGTGGACGACGTCCGCGAGCCGGTGCACGAGCCGGGCGGCGGGTGCCGTGACCGAGCCCGGCGAGACCGCTCCGAAAGCCCCGCGCTTGTAGCTTCCTACCGGAAATCCAACTTCCGGTACGGAACGGAAAAAGAAGGAGGAACCGTACGCCGATCCCGTCACACGGGACGACCGCCGCGCCTGAACCGGGGTGAAACGGACAAGGTCAAGCTGACAGGGGACACCACTCTCGTGCACTATGAGAAACGACCTGCCTTCCATATAGCTGGACGGACCAGAGCCCCTCGGGGCTGGACCGACCTTCCTTGGATGTGTCAGGGGCCGCCCCCTTCGTGAGAAGAGGGCGGACACCGATCGGGTGGGGGGAGATTTCTCCGTCCCTCCCGGTCCTGCTGAACCGCGTGGCCCCTGTGGTGGGGGCACCGCGGGTGATGCGGGGCGGTACTGATCTGGCTGTGGTGGCCGTGGTTAGTGGCCGGTGGTGCAAGAGGCCCTGGTTAGGGGCCGAGGTGAAACGAGCGGCTCGGTGAGCCGCGGCTCAGGACCAGCGGTAACTGGGACCTGGGCGACCGACACGGTGGTTAGCCGGTCGGTAGACGGGCCGCGCGAGGCCAGCGGGTGGTTAATCCGCTTCTTGGCGCGCGCGGCCGATGGCCACTAGGTCATCCCGACCCCCTGGATTCAGAGGCCGGCGTCGGCATGCCCTCATCCGCTTTCGCGGCTTCGGGAAAGCGTTCCGCGAGGCCCTTGAGGAGACGCAAGTAGTTCTCGCGTTGCGGGCGTCGAGGGCTGGTCTGGCCCAACTCCCAGCGCGTGACCGCGACCCTTTTCACGCCCACGGCGTCCGCGACGTCCTGCTGAGTGAGGCCGGCCGCGAGGCGCAGCTTTGCGCACACCTGCGGAGACGGCAGAGCCTCGGGCAGGCCGTTCAGCAGAGCGTCGACCCGCTGCGAGCGGTCCGAGTCGGACATAGCCACGCCTTCCATGATCGTTGTAACTACGAAAGATACACGATCTGATCTCCGCGTGTGCGAAGCGGTCGCCGCGAACTGGGTTTCGCTGGTTGCCCGGTAGGGTCCGGTCCCGTGGCCCGCCTCGTGTTCTTCGATCTGGATGGCACGCTGGCCGACAGACAGTCGGCGCTCAGCGACGCGTTGACGTGCCTTTGCCGCTCCCACTCGCTCTCCCCAGACGCCGAACAGTGGCTGCGCGCCGCGCTGGCCGACCGCGCGACCGCCGACGATTTCGCCCGACTGCGGGAAGTCTTCGGCCTGGAAGTGTCGGCCGGGGATCTGTGGCAGGAGTACGTCCACCTCATGGCTGCCGCCGTCACCTGTCGCCCCGCGGTCCTCGAGGGCCTGGCTCGTCTGCGCGCGGCCGCGTGGACGATCGGCGTCATCACCAACGGGGCCGGTGACATCCAGCGCGCCAAGCTCGCCGGGACTGGCCTCGCCGACCTGGTGCACGGAGTCGCCGCCTCCGGCGACCTGGAGATCCGCAAGCCGGACCGGCGCCTCTTCGAACTCGGGGCCGCGCGGTGCGGCGTCAGCCTTGAGGGCGGCTGGATGGTCGGCGACAACCCGGCCGGAGACATTGGCGGTGGCCACCAGGCCGGTCTGCGCACCATCTGGCTGCGCGGCCGCCCTTGGCCCGACGGACTTCCCGCCGCGAACCACGTCGTCGACGACGTCACCGACGCCATCGCCATCCTGCTCAACGAGACCTGGGAGTAGCGCCGTGGACCAGCCGACTGTCGGCATCCTCCATCCGGGCAGCATGGGCGCCGCCGTCGCCGCCTGCGCCGCGACCAACGCGGTGGAGGTCCTGTGGTGCGAGACCGGGCGCAGCGCCGCGTCGAAAGAGCGCGCCGCCCGGTTCGGCCTGACGCCCGTGGCCACGCTGTCCGACCTGCTGGACCGCAGCGACATCGCCATCAGCCTCTGCCCGCCGGCCGCAGCCGAGGACCTGGCCCGCGACGTCGCCGGGCACCGCTTCGCCGGGGTGTACGTGGAGGCGAACGCCATCAACCCCGAACGCGTGAAGCGGATCGCCGGGCTGCTCGAACCGACCGCGACCGTCGTGGACGGCGGCGTCGTCGGCTCCCCGCCGGTGCGCGGCAAGACGCCAACCCTGTACCTGTCCGGCCCGGCCGCCGCGACGGAGCGCATCGAGGCGCTGTTCACAGGCACCGCCGTCCAGACGACGGTGCTGGGCACGGAGATCGGGAAGGCATCCGCGCTGAAGCTGGCGTACGCCAGCTTCCAGAAGACGAGCCGGGTACTGGTGGCGCTCGCGATCGGGATGGCGCGCGAGCACGGCGTCGACCAGGAGCTCATCGAGGTTGCCTCGAAGCGCACCGACTCGTACCTGTCCGAGCCGCAGTACGTCGCCAAGACCGCGGCCCGCGCCTGGCGCTGGGGGCCGGAGCTCGAGGAAGCTGCCGACGCCCTCGCGGCCGCCGGCCTCCCCCCGGAGATGCTGCGCGCGGCCGCGTCCACGCTGGCACGGTGGCATGAGGTCAAGGACGACAGCGAGCTCACGCTCACCGACGCCCTGGACCGACTCGCCCACCCGTAGCCCGCGCTCATGCCGACGCGGCCCCCGCTCGCTGCGCCAGCAGCTGGTCGATGAGTCGAGCCGCGTCCTGCGGGGCCGCCGCCGTGGTGTCCACGGTCAGGTCCCAGGCCGTATCCGGGTGTGCATCCAGGTCTTCGCGGGTCGCATCCCACGCCGCCAAGCGCGCCGCGGTGTCGCTGTCGCCGCGCCCCGCCGACCGCTGCTCGGTCACCTCGCGCGGGCACCACAGCAGCACCACCGACCAGTCGGCCGGGTAGCCGTCGACCAGCGCACGGATGCCGTCGATCTGCCCGAGGTGCACCACGGGCACCCCGGCCGTGAGCGCCGCGTCGACGCCGGGCCGGTCGATCACGTAGGTGTTGCCGTACCTGGTGTTCGCATAGACGACGTCGCCCGCGGCCTCCAGCTCGTGCAGCTGCTCCGCGGTGCCCATCCGGTAGCCGGCCGACTTGCCGGACCCGACCTTGAGCCGCGCGAACTGCGCGTACCGCGAGTTCAGCTCGGTGAGCGCGGCGGTGACGGTGTCCTTGCCCGCCGCCGGCGGGCCGTACAGGATCACGCCCTGACGTCCGGTCATGAGTACATCGCCCCCATCGCCTGCCGGGCCTGGTCCGCGAGCGTCACCGCGGTGCCCAGCCGGTTGTCGACGACCAGGTGCGGAACTGCCGGGCGCAGGTCGAGGTCGATCGTGGCCATGTACTCATCCCACCGCTGGAGCTTCCACGCGTCCCGGGCTGCGGAGCGGAATCCGATGTACTCGCGCATCGACTCCTCGTCGCAGCGGACCCATACGGGGAAGACGTCGACTCCCATCGAGCCCGCGCGGTTGGCCAGGCGCTGCATCCAGTCCGGGTCGGTCATCTCGGCAATGAACGGAGCGGTCAGCACGGTGGAGATGCCGCACTTGATGTTGGCCATGGCCGACTGCATCAGGCAGTCGTACTCCACCGGCCGGACCTTCTCGCGGTAGAGGTCGGTGTGCCTATCGTTCGCGTCGCCGCCCAGCGCGACCAGGAGGCGTTCCACCAGCGGGCGGGTGAGCGGGTCCTTGTCGAGCAGCGGCCAGCCGGTGAGCTGAACGAAAAACCTCGCCAGCTCCGTCTTGCCGCTCCCGGCGAAGCCACCGACCAGGATGAGTACGGGGCGGTGCGGGTCCCCACCCGTGTGCCGGCGCTTCCATGCGTCGATGATTCGCTGCTGCAGGTCGAAGTGGTCGGCCTCGTCGGAGCCCGGCGCGATGCGATGAATTGCGCGCTCAACAGCCAAAACGTGCGATCCGTTGAGGCGGTCGTCCAGCGGCGTGAGCTTGAAGGAGGACTCCTCACCGGGCAAGGCAGTGCGGAACCCCAAGTCGGGTTCCGTGGCCCGGTAGAGGAGGCAGTAGGCGCGCCGGTAGTGGGGGCCAGGGAAGACCTCGCCCTGTTCGTGCTGCCACAGGGTCTGAGGATTCGCGGCGGGGATGCCCTTGAGCTTGGCCTGCTCGGCAACCGCCCGGAGGCGCTCGCCGGCCTTCTCCAGGGTCAGGCCGTGGGCCTCACGTTGCTCTCGAAGCCGGTCCGGCCTCCACCCTGCTCGCTGCTTCCCCACCCTCTGCCCCTCCGTCATCGTCATGGGCGCGAGCCTAGAGCTCGGGCCCCAAATCCCATGTGTACGTGGATGTTGAAAACCCGTGAACGGAAGTGTGCACGGGCTTCGACAAGCCTCTGTGATGTTCCATCTCTGCCGCCGCCGGTGTGATTGCCCCCACACAACGACGCGGTTGGCAGGGGGTGCAGACCAGTGGCTATCGACCATCACAGCGGATCCGAACTAGTCCAAGGCGGCCGCCCTCTCCGCGAGTTCCAGCAGTTCACGCGATGCGTTCGGACCTGCCACCAAGACGAGCTCTCGAATGGCTGCGCGGGCGGCCTGGTGGGTCTGGATGATCTCGGGAGCGATGGTCTCAGCGTCCAGCAGGCAGCGGAGAGCCTCGCCGCCGTGTCGCCTTTGCGCGTGGGCGCGACCCAAGTCCATCAGGAGTCGGCCCTGACGCTCGGGCGAGAGTTCGGTGGCGTCGATGGCGAGACCGATGTCCAGTGCCTCGCCAGCGTCGCCCAGATCCACCGCGGTGCTGACGGCCTGGATCTCGACGTTGACCGGGCCGAACTCCAGATTGAAGTCGTTGCGGTTCTCACCGAGCTGCGCGGCGATGGCGCGGGCCTTGTCGATTTCTTCCTTGGCTTCGGTCCGCGCGCTGGCACGGGCTCGGACGAGCGCCAGGGCCAGGTGGAGGGAGCCAAGGACGGACAAGGACTCCGGCGACTGGCTGCCCTGCTCTCCCAGGGCGTCGATCGCGGTCTGGGCAGCGTGTTCGGCCTGGCCGAGGCTGCGCAGACGGACGAACGCCTGCACCATGCGGAACACGCTGGCACAGACGTGCAGGGGATCGCCGGACCGTTCGGCCGCGAGGACCGCGCGGTCAGCGGCTACCCAGGCGGCATCCGCCTCGTCCTGTCGCACGAACGCCGCGGACAGAGCCTGGTAGGCCCGGGACAGCAGCAGGTACAGCTCGCCCTGGTGCTCGCCGGAATCAATCCGGACCGTGCGCTCCAACTCGGGAAGCAGCTGAACCGCAAGGGTGCTGACCTGCGCCAGCTGACCGGCGTGGGTCAGGTCCCAGAGGTCATCAACGTCGCTCTTCAGAAGGTCAAGGGATCGCGTCGGCCCGGAATCGTCCGCGTCGGCCAGCAGAGTCTGAAGCGCGGGGTGGCCGGACAGCAGCCGGCGCGTCTCGTCCAGATCGTTGGAGAGCGACTGGGCGGTGGGTGCCTGTGATGGCCCGTCTGCCGGAACGCCGGGACGCAGCTGCTGGACGGACACGCCCAGCTCGTCTGCGATCTGCTGGAGAAGGTCCATTCGCTGGACCGGCTGCACACCGCGTTCGACCTGGGAGAGCCAGCTGCTGGTCTTCCCGAGCGATGCCGCGAACTCGGCTTGCGTGCGTCCCCGTTCCTTCCGGAATCTCTGGACACGCTGCCCGAAGGCCCGATCCTGCGGATCGACGTCCTTGCCGCTCGGCTTCACGACTGCTCCGTTCCGGGGCGCTTGCTCAGAGCCTCCAGCTCGTTGAGGAACGTCACTTCGACGTTGCTCAGGAGCTCCTCCCGGGCCGCGAGGAAGCGCTGGGTGTGGGCCTGGTCCTCGTGTGCCTGGAACGCGTCGCGGTCGGCGTACAGCTCGTAGAAGACCCGCACCAGGGGCTCGTCCACCGGGGTGTGCACCGCGTAGACGAGCGTGCCGGCCTCGGTCCGGATCCCCTCGATGGTCTGGGCGACCAGGTCGTCGAACTGCCGGGCTGCCGAAGTGTCTCGGAGGGTGAAGCGCACCACGAGTGCGTATCCGCTGGTCACGAAGTCGTCCTCTCCACGTCGCGTAAGCATGCACACATTCTCACACCTAAAGCCAGGGTGCTAGGTCGCAGCCATAGTGTTGACTCGCACTCGCAGTGCTACTACTGTCCAAGGTGTTCCACCCCGCAAGGGATGGACCGCCAGAAGGCGCTTATTTGGCCTGCTCAAACGCACCTGACCCGCTTCTGTGCGGGCTCCTACCGAAGGGAGCACCACCCCATGAACACCACCAGCCGCCCCGCCGCCAGCCTCGCCACCGAGACCTTCGACGCGGAGACGCTCGCGCTCCTGGAGGCGGTGGAGGTGCCGCTCCCCGACTTCGCTGACCTGGACCTGGACGTCGCCTTCGGTACGCCGCTGGAGATGTTCGAGGCCGGCCCCCTCCCCCACGAGCGGCTGGACGGCCTGGACATCACCGCCGCCGTCGCCGCGATCGAGGCCCGCGAGAACCGAATGCTCGCCGCCCGCGACATCCTCGCCACCGACCCGACCGCCACCGAGCTGGTGCGCGAGCGCCTGGTCGACGTGCTCCTCCCCTACGCCGCGCAGCTGCGCATCACGCGGCCGGCCGCCGCGGCCCCCCTGCCGATCGCGGCCTGATCCTCCCCGCCCCACCCGCCGGGTCTTCGGACCCGGCTCCCCCACCCGGAACCGCCCCTGCGGGCGGCGCCGGATGAGGGAGCCGGAAGCGCGACTCCCGACAACATCCGCCCGGACATCCAGCCCTTGGGCTGGCTCTGGAAGGCAGCGGCTGGTCCTTGAGAACTCAACAGCGTGATCCACCACCGCAGTACCGGCCGTGTCCACACCGGCCGGAGGTGAGTGGAAACCCGTCGTGTGGCGCCATTACCGCTGGTGGTGGCAGTCAGCACGTGCGATGACCCGTCAGGCGCTCAGTTCCTGGGGGCGGCCCGGTGCAGTACCAACCGGGCGCTCATTACTGATGGAGAGCACGGAGGGCAGACATCCCCACGACGTAAAAGAACGACGCGACACACTCCCAGACCCTCGGCACCCGGTCCCAGCCGAGGCGAGGAGCCGCGTCGGGACTGAGGGAACCTCGTTCTCCCTCTCAGCACACAAGGCGAGCAGCGCGGCGGCAGAGGCCGCGCCCCCTGTTTTGCAGCCACGCGCTGCCCAGTCGCCCACCGCCGGCCTTCGGGTCGTTCGGTGGGCGGTGGAGAGCGCGGAGGAACCCCGCTCTACCAACCGCGACAGCCCCAGGGATCGGACCCCCCGGGGCTGTCCAGGACCTGTATGGAGGCCCTGTTGAACTCCCTCAGCGTCGCACAGAACGACCAGCCCACCGACCCGATCATCGAAGAGGCCCTGCGCCGGGCCCGCAGCGGGAAGTGACCGCGATGGACTGGCGCCACAACGCGGTCTGCCGCGAAGAAGACCCCGAACTGTTCTTCCCCATCGGCAACACCGGACCGGCGCTCCTGCAGATCGAGGAGGCCAAGGCGGTCTGCCGCCGCTGCCCGGTCATGGAGCAGTGCCTGCAGTGGGCGCTGGAGGCCGGCCAGAACGACGGCGTCTGGGGCGGCCTGTCCGAGGACGAGCGCCGCGCCATGAAGCGCCGCGCCGCCCGCAACCGGGCCCGCTCCGCTGCCTGACCCCGTCAACTCCCCCTGGAAGAAGGCGACATGCGGTTCCTCTACCTGCTCGGCATGGCCGGGCCGTTCATCGTCATCGCCGCGGTCCTCCTGGCCCGCTGACCCCGCTCCGCTTCCTGCGTTGCCCAGTCGCCACCGGCCCGCCCCGCGCGGTCCGGTGGCGGTGGAGAGCGAAGGAGCACCCGCTTCCCCAGCTCTGTTCGGCCCTCGCGGCTGGAGAGCACTTCCCCGACTCCCCGTCCTTGGAGGACCTCGTGATTGCACTGCCCCTCTTCCTGCTCGCCGGTGGCGCCACCTGGCTGTTCTGGCGCTCCGACATGCGAGCGGGCGTCCTGATCGCCGCGCTCATCTGCGGCTACGCCCTGGCGACGTCGCCGCTCGCGGCTGCGATCGACGGCATGGGCCACGGCATCGGTACGGCGATCTCCAACGCCAACGCCGCTGACAGCAAGTGATTCCTGCCGCTTGCCCGTGGCTCCGCACCGCGAGGTGCGGGACCGCGGGGAGGTGACAGCCCCCGACCCGCCCGCACAACTCCCGACCTGGAAGGAACCACCCCGACATGAGTGACAGCGACAGCGGCGAGAAGCTCGGCTCGAACCTCTCGGAGCTCATCAAGCAGCTGGAGAAGATCGAGTTCACGAGCGACCGCGACCTCTACCAGTACGCCCGGATCCTGCGGGCGATCGGCCTGGAGCTCCACATGCGGATCGGCATGGACGCGGACATGGTCGGCGCCATCCTCGCCCAGTACAAGGGCAAGTGGTGGACCTTCGGTGCCCAGTCCAAGATCCGCGCGAAGCTCGTCTCCGCCCACCTCAAGGGCGGCGCGTCCGCCGCGAAGGTCCTCGGGCTGAGCGGCGTGAAGATGTACGCCTCCTTCGTCAAGCACTTCATCCAGCCCGAGATCGAGGCTGAGCGGAAGGCGCGCGAGGGCAAGGGCTCGAAGAAGCCCGGATTCTCCATCGGTGACAAGCCCAAGGGCGCCGCCGGGCGTCCGGGCGAGGCCGGAAGGGCAGCGTGATGGCTCGCCGTATCTCCGCACGAGCGAAGAAGATCGACACCCGTACCGAAGAGGAGCAGGAGTCCTCGAAGAAGGCATGGGTCACCTACGGCGGGCCGTGGGGCATCAACATCGGCGGCTGCATCGTCGCTGAGACCGCCCACGTGCTGCTCGCCACCACCCCGGCCTCCCTGGCGCTCGCCGCGCTCGGTCTGGCCGGCACCGGCGCGGCCCTGTCGAAGTTCATCAACCACATGGACCACAAGGCCAAGCGCGACAAGGACGTGCGCTACCTCCACCAGGTCAACGCCGTCGCCACCACGGCCGGGGTCACCCTGGGCACCGTGGTGGGCCTGGAGTCCGGCGCCACGATGGGCGCCTGGATGCTCGCCGGGTCCGGCCTGTGCATCGCCAACCACCTCTGGTCGGCGCTGTACAAGAAGGGCTCGGGCGAGAAGGCCGACGGCAAGTGGGCCAAGCTCGAATCCGAGATCGGACTGGCCAAGCACGAGCTCCAGGAGGCCAAGTCCAACGGCAAGGGCACGGTCGTCGCCAAGATCGAGGCGAAGGACGGGGCCACGGCGGACGAGTTCGCCCGCCGTATCCCCGCCATGACCTCCGCGCTCAAGCTCGGACAGGGCCGCATCACCCACACCGTCGACGACGACGACGCCTCGCTGATCACCATGCGGGTCCAGGTCGCCGACCTCCTCAAGGAGGGCTTCGCCTGGCCCGGCCCGTCCGCGTTCGGCGCCGGCTTCGGTGACCTGCCGATCAACCTCGGACGGTACGAGGACGGCGAGACGCTCAAGCTCAACCTGCCCGGCATCCTCAACGACCCGCAGGAGGTCCAGGGCGGCGAGAACGTAGAGCACTGCGTCGCCCAGGGCGTCAACGGCGCGGGCAAGACGGTCGGCAACTCGATCATCGTGACCGAGGCCGCCACCCGCACCGAGGTGTCCGTCATCGTCATCAACTGCTCGAAGTTCATGCAGGACTACGGGCACGTCCGGCACGCCGCCGACATGGTGATCACCAACGAGAAGGACGCCCGCCGGTTCTTCAAGCAGATGCACACCGTCATCAAGGCCCGCGGCGAGTACCTCGCGGCCAAGGGCCTGGCGAAGTGGAAGCCGGGCTGCGGCCTGAACTTCCTGCTGATCATCGGTGAGGAGGCCGCCGACTTCGCCGACGGTGAGGCGTACGGCAAGGTGCTGCGCACCCTGCGCTCCACCGGCGGCTGGTTCCTCTCCTCCATCCAGCGCGCCACGCACGACCAGATGGACACCACGGCGCGCTCCAACCACCCCGCCGGTATGGCCTACGGCCTGTCCGACGGCGCGGAAGCCCAGTACGTCCTGCCGCCCGAGGCGATCGACGCCGGCGCCTTCCCCGGCTGGGCGAACAGGAAGCCCGGCTACCTGTACGCGGCCGGGATGGGCATCGCCGAAGACCGCTGGGCGGTCACCGCCCGCACCTACAACGCCGACCGCCCCACCCTGGCAGCCGCCGTCACCGCGGGCATGAACGTGCGCACCCCCATGGACGCCACGACCGCTGAGGCGTTCGGCGCGCTGTGGACCAACCGCACCTTCTACACCACCCCGCTCCTGGAGGGCGACGCCGACGGATCCGGCGCCTTCCCCCAGCAGCCGGCCGCCCCCGCCACCCCGGCGACGGACACGGCCTCCGAGTACGACGCCGACGAGTACGAGGAGGACGAGGACGTGGAGATCGACCCGGACCTGCTCGCGAAGGAGACCGAGGACTTGGACGAGGAACTGCGGAAGATCCTGGAGGCCGACCCCGAGCCCGGCGCGTACGACCACCTCAGCGTCGAGACCGAGATCGAGGCCCCGGCCGCCGACGCCCCGGTCTTCCAGCTGCCCGGCGCGGTCGCCGACGAGGAGAAGCTCTCCCCCGAGGACACCAGGGACGCCATCTTTGCCCGACTGGATTCCTGGGTGCGCGAAGGCAAAGACAACTTCGAGCCCAAGGAGCTCAACGACCTGTGGATGCGGGTCAACAAGAAGGGCGCCCGCGACTGGTGGAACCGCCTGAAGAAGCAGCTCCTGGACGACGGCGTCATCGCCAAGGACGAGTCCGAGGAGGGCTACGGATCGTACGACCTGATCCGCTCCCCGCTCGAAAACGGCAACTGAGAGTCACCATCCCCGGGAGGGGTCGCACAGCGCACACCGCACTGTGCGGCCCCTCCCTCCCCTAGGGAATTTCCAGTGTGCAGACCCGCACACAGGTGATTGATCCCGGTTTGCACCCTGTGCAGTGTGCGCCGCACACTCCCTCCGCACACTACGGAAGGTAGCCAATGAGCGCCCCGACCGCTCCCCGGCCGAAGCAGGCCGGGCCGCCCAAAATCGCCGCGCCCGTCAGTGCGGACGACGCCAACAAGGCCCGCAAGTCCATCGCCAAGCTGGACGAGGTCCTGGCCATGGTCACCAAGGCGCTGCTGACCCTCGGGGGCGGCGCTTTGATCTTCACTTGTGTGAATGTGACCCGGTTCGGCGTCTCCCACGAGATCCCCTGGTACATCGCCTGGATGCTGGACCCGCTGGCCAGCCTCGCCCTGATCACCGTCCTGTACGTCGACGGTGTCCTCGCGGAGCACGGCGGGGACTACAAGCCCGGCGGCTGGCCGTTCCTGCTGCGCTGGACCGCCGGCCTCTCCACCTGGGTGATGAACTGCTGGACGTCGCTCTACCCCGACGGCCACTTCCACTTCATCCCGCAGAAGCCGGACGCCGGCGGCATCCTGCTCCACTCCGTCGCCCCGGCCCTGCTGATCCTGCTCGCGGAGGCCGCCACCGGCTACCGCAAGTACGCGACTCGGCGGCGGGGCGAACTGACCGCGATCATCGCGACGTTCGAGAGCGCGAAGGCCACGGAACGCGAGACCGCCGAAAAGCGAGCCCGCGAGGAAGCAGAACGCGAGGCCGCCGCCAAACGCGAGGAGGCAGAACGCGAGGCCGCCGCCAAACGCGAGGAGGCAGAACGCGAGGCCGCCGCGAAGCGTCAGGAGGCACAACGCGAGGCCGACCGCCGTGAACGCGCGGAAAACGCGAGGCTCGAGAACGAGCGTCGACAGGCAGAAATCGAGGCCGCCTCCCGCGCCCGCCGCGAAGAAATCGAGGCAGAACGCGAGCGGCTCGCACTGACCGAGCGCACCGCAGAAATCGAGGCGACGCGTCGCAAGACCGAAGCCGAGATCGAGGACCGCCGCCTCCGCGAGCAGTGGGAGCGGGAGCAGGCCGAACGGGACCGTGAGGCCGCCCGCCAGGCGGAGATCGTCAAGGCAGAAGCGCAGGCAGAGGCGCTGCGCAAGGAAGCCGAAGCCCAGGCAGAGGCGCTCCGCAAGGAGGCCGAAGCCGCCGCTGAGGCTGAGCGGATCAGGGCTGAGGCTGAGGCCCGCGCCCTGGAGGAAGCCGAGAAGATCAAGCGGCAGCGCGCCCTGGAGCGGGCCGCCGCCAAGTCTCGCGGAACCTCGGAAAGTGCAGGCGCCCGCGCCTCGATTTCTTCCGGTCGTACCTCGGAAAGTGGGGTCGCGCTCAGCGCGGTGCCCGCCCTGACCGCCTCGGAAAACGGCGGCCGGGTCCCTCGCGAAGTGCGCGAGAAGCAGCGTGACGAAGCCGAGCGGTACATCGCGAAGTGCTCGCTGTCCGGCATCGCGCCGGACCTGGAGCGCCTCGCAAACCAGTACGGCAAGGGCGAGACGTGGGTCGGAGACCGCGTCCGCACCGCGAAGCGCCGCCTCGCGGAAGAGGACGGATTCGAGGAGTCGGTCATCGCCGACGCCCTGGACGTCTTCGAGGACGACAGCGACAGCGCCGGTGCGGCATGACCCACCGGCCCGAAGAAGAGGAAGAGGACACCGTGGACACGGACTTCGAGTTCGACTTCACCCACCTGGGCACCGAGCCGGTCGCCCTGCTCCCCAAGGCCGGCCCCGAGCACCCGCCCACGATCCTGCTGCGCCGGGACGCGCTGCTGCCCACGCGGTGGCGCCAGCTCACCGACTGACGCAGCCCCCGAGCTTCGACGGCTCCACTGGCCCCCGAGATGAATCAAGCACCTCGGGGGCCGGTGAAGAGGCCGAAGCCTCCCCGGGCGATCTCACGCCAAATGACATTCGCCCGAGCTCCCCAAGCAGAGGAGAGACCCCATCATGCCGTCTCACGGCGAGCAGCCCCAGCCCACCTACTACCCGACGCCGCTGCCGCCCCAGTACGGGCAGCCGCCCGCCCCCGCGTACGGGCAGCACGTCGTCCCGCTCCCCCAGGGCGCGGTCGTCTACCCGCCGACCGCCGGCCTGGACGGCGTCGTCATGATGCCCGGCCCGAACGGCCAGCCGGTCGCGTACTACATGCCGCCGCCCGCCCCGGCCCCGCAGCCCTACATCTCCCCGCTCCTGGTGAAGGCCGCGCTGGTCGCGTTCATCGTCGGAGTCGCCGGGGTCGGCGTCTACTTCCTGGCCGCCGCCATCCTCGAGCTCGCCAAGGCGCTCGCCATCATCGTCGGCGTCGCCCTGGTCGGCTTCGTCCTGCTGAAGATGCTCGTCACCGGGCCCGGCGCTGGCCGGTCGATCAACGTCAACGCCCGGGGCCGCGCCAAGGTGCAGGTCCACACCGGCCGCGGGCACAACCGTGGCCGCCGCCGCTGACCCTGCGTCCCCGCCGGCCGTCCGGGACGTCGACATCTACGCCGACCCCACCGGCGCCCTCCCCGTACACCGCTGGAGGCAGGCCCCGAAAGGGCTCGCGACCAGACGGCAACTCAGGGAGCGGCGCTTACGGCCCGGCGGCCAGGACCCGGTCGCGGTCATCGAGTGCCGGGGCGGCAAGCGCATGGCCTTCCTGTACGAGATCGCCAAGGCCAAGCCGATACGGCCGATGACCTTCGCTAAGGAGGTCGCGCTCGACAAGGCGATGGCTGCCCGGCAGACCTGCCCGAAGTGCTCGCGCCGGTACTACCACTGCCTCCCTCTGCGCACCCTCGGCTCGTGCCTGGAGTGCCACGACGGCACCCCGGCCGCGCCCGGCAGCTACATGCGCCCGCCCGGCGAGCACTTCGCCGCCGCGGCCTGAACCTCCCTCCCGCGTCTGCCGGTTGCCTGATCCACCCGCCCGTCGGCGGGTGGTGAAGGGGAGTCGGTGAGCCCGGCCCGCCCACATACAGCACCACCTCACCCCGCAGCCGTCGACCACCGTGAAGGAGAACCCGGTGAGCGAGCCCGACAAGCACGAGCCCGACCCCGCCATCCCGCCGCTGGACACCATCGACGACAGCCAGCGCATCCCGCCGCCCCGGCGGCCGGCCCCGCCCCGGCCTCAGCCGATCAAGGCCACCGCCGACGTCCCGCCCGGCGCCATCGCCGCCTTCGGCATCGTCGCCCTGGTCGCCCTGCTGCTCGCCCTCAAGTGGGGCATCCCCAAGGGCATCGACTGGTACCACCACCAGGACTGGGCGTGGTTCACACAGTGGACCGCCACCGTCGCCGACCCCGTCCACGCCTACCTGAGCGCGCACACGGTCGGCCTGCCGCTGACGGCGAGCAGCGCGTTCGTCATCTGGCAGGGCGTCGGCATCGTCTCCCTGGTCCTGTCCTGGATCACCGGCGCCGTCGGTGCCCGGCTGACCTGGACGGCACACGGCGCCTGCTCGGTGTTCATGGTCTGGGACGCCGCCCCCGCCGCCGGCCGCCCCGTCGCCGCCGCCCTCGCGGTCCTGGCCTGGACGATCGGCAGCCTCTTCGCCCTGCGCGGCCTGTCCCTGCGCCCGCTGATCAACCTGCACAACCACAACCACAACCACCCGGCTCGCTGAGAGGACGTCGTCATGTTCCGGATCATCAGCACGGCCCGGCTCGCTGAGCTGGACAACCTCGCCTCCGCGTTCCCCACGGTCCGGAGCAAGTGCGACCGCCTGGAGAAGGACCTGGAGACGGCGCAGCGCCGCACCAAGGAGATCACCGCGAAAGCGGAGCAGGACACCGCC
This sequence comes from Streptomyces sp. NBC_00637, assembly GCF_045161545.1. NCBI lineage: Bacteria > Bacillati > Actinomycetota > Actinomycetes > Kitasatosporales > Streptomycetaceae > Streptomyces > Streptomyces sp. NBC_00637. The sequence continues at coordinate 29,622 of NZ_CP109049.1, forward strand.
CGCTTCCACCAGGAGCTCGCCGACCTCAACCAGCAGGCCGACGCCCGCGTCGCCGAAGCCAGGACCTCGGTGCAACGAGCGCAGCAGCAGGCCACCGCCCTGATCGACGGGGCTGCGAAGCGGGCGAAGGACATCGAACGCCGGGCCGACCAGAAGGTCCGGGAGCTGAACGCGGAGATCGAGCAGCTCAAGGCGAAGCTGCCCCACCCGACGCCCAACCCGCAGGGAGTCGTCGCCCGGTACCAGAACCTGGTCGGCGCGCCCATCGACCTGACCCTGTTCGTCACCGAGGACACCAACGAGGCCCCCAGCTACGGGTACTCCTCCAAGTGCGTCGACCTGAAGCTGATCAGCCTCTGCTCCGGCTGCGGCTACCGCGAGGAGGAGACCCGCGAGCAGGTCTGCGACTCCCCCGACGCCCGCACCAGCTTCCTGGAGAACACGTACGAGGGCGGGAAGCTCAAGCGCTGGGCGCAGGAGCACGCGGAGACATGCCGGGCCGTCGCCCTCCCTCTCCAGCGCGCCGCCTGACCTGGTCTGACGGCTGCCTGATCCACCCGCCCCGCACGCTGCGGGCCGGGTGGTGACGGGGAGCCGGACAGCCCGGCCCGGATGGGAGTCGCACGTGACCACCGCCCCCCTCACCATCAGCGGCGACCGGAACCTGGACGCCGCCTGCGCCACCGTGAGCGGCGAGATCGCCCGCACCGACAGCAAGGCCAGCCTGCTGCTCGCCTTCAACGGCGCGGTCCTCGCGGGTCTGGCCAGCGTCGCCGACAAAGACCTGCCCGTGTTCACGAAGGTCGTCGGCGCCCTGGCCGTCCTCGCCCTCGCCGCCGCTGCGGTCTTACTGCTCCTGGTCGTCCGGCCCTGCCTGACCGTGCCTGGCCGCCCCGCGCCGGGCACCTTCCCGCAGTGGGCACGCCTGGAGGAGAACGAGCTCCAGGAGGCGATGGGCCAGGACCACCGCCCCGCCCGTGTGAAGGCGCTGTCGACCCTCGCGGTCCGCAAGTTCCGGCGCCTGGCCCTCGCGGTCGATGTCATCCTCGCCGCGCTCGCCCTGCTGACCGTCGCCGCGATCGGGGTGCTGGTGTGAGCACCGCCGCCAGCTTCGTCATCAGCTACGCCAGCATCGCCGGCGCGCTCGCCATCCCGTTCGTGATCGCCGCCGCCCGCCGCACCGCCGCCCGCATCCACGCCCAGGCCGACCAGAAGGAGCAGTAACCATGTCCCTCGCCCTGTTCGCCCGCCGCCCCGAGCCCGTCGAAGCGCCGGCCCCCGAGCCGTGGCCGGAGATCGGCGAGACCTGGAAGCCCGAGGGCGTCACCATCGCCCAGCGGTACTACAACCAGGCGCACGCGGTCGTCCTCGTGTACACCACCGACGACGGCCCGTCCGGCACCTACTACTCCGTCGCCTGCCTCGGCTGCCACTACGCCACCGCGAAGCGGAAGCGCACCTGCAGCACGCGCTACGGCCTCCCCGACGCCGCGACGGTGGCCAACGAGCACGCCACGGCCTGCCGGGCGCTGCCCCGCGACATCCCCGCCCGCCCGGACGACGACACCGTCCGCGAGCAGCTGCACGCCTGGGTCCGCAGGTCCCGCCGCCGGGACGAGGACACGCAGCTGTGGGTGTCCGACCTGGACCTGATCCGCCTCACCCTCCAGCGCACCAACGACTGGATCGTGGCCGTGCTCAACCAGCTGGTCGTCGACGAGCCGGAGATCGCACGCATCGAGCGCAGCCAGTACAGCGACTACGTCTCCTACTACGCCCGCCGCCTCCCGGAGAACTGACCGGCGCTCTCCGCGCGTCCCCGCCCGCCGCACGACGGCGGCCGGGGGCGACGCGGTGTCCGTCCGGTCAGCAGAGACCGGACGACCGGCCCTCCCCCGGAGGTCACCGTGTCCCTCGCCCGCCGCTCCCTCATGGAAGCCGCCGCCGCCCGCTTCGGCTGGCGCCGCGCCTACGCCGACACCACCGACGCCGACGGCCTGTTGATCGAGCAGACCGAGGCCGCGTATACCGAGGCCGCCGACCACGCGCAGCTGGCGACCGCGAAGAACGGCGACGTCCTGCACGTGCAGCCCTGCGTCCTGGACGTCCGCGGCCGCGTCCTGGCCGACGTCCTCTACCTCGAGGGCCTGCTGGTCGGCGCCCGCAACCGCGGCCTGCCCCCGGAGCTCATCGAGCGCCTGGAGGACGCCGTCGACCACGGCCACGAGATGACCGTGCTGCTCGCCGACACCGTCCGCACCACCGCCGCTCTCCACGCGGCCAGCTGAGCGCCCGGGGCGGCCGCAGGCATCGAACCCGGCCGCCCCGGAGCAACGCCCCCTCCCCCACCAGAGCGCATCCGACAGAAGAAGGAGCCCCACCATCATGAACCGAGCTGTTCGCCGCGCCACCCTCACCGTCGCCGACGCCGCGACCGAGGGCCTGGACATGGTCACCGTCGTGATCGGCGGCGCCATCGGCGCCTGGGCGGGCTACACCTACTCGCCCGACACCTGGTCCGGCGACTGGCGCCTGGCCTTCGCCGGCGGCGTCGCGGTCGTGGCCGCCGTCGCCGTCAACTCCCTGGCCGAACTGTTCCTGACCCCGCTGCGCCGCCTGCTCACCAAGGCCCGCAGCACCGCCCAGCCGATCACCACGCGCAGGCGCACCGCCCCGGCCGCGCCGGCCACCCTCTCCGAGGGCCTGGCGCAGGTCGCCACCGCCACCGAGAACGACGCCGCCTCCCGCGCCGCCGACGACGCGTGGGGGATCGACAAGGGTGACGGCTTCCTGCGGACCGAGGACCGGTGGCGCGGCTACGAGGACGCCACGGCGTCCTTCTTCCTCGCCCCCGGTGTCTGGCTGCACTACCGCACCGAGAAGAACGACTACGGCCGCGACGCGGCGCGCTTCACGCTGCTGACCGGTGACGGCGACCAGCCGGTGCCGATCACCCACGTCGAGCAGATCCGCCATCGCCTCGCCGCCCGCGCCGCCGGTCTCCCCGCAGTCCCGGTGACCGGCGACACCGAGGACACGGTCGCGGACACGATCGCCGAACTCGACAACCACCTGAAGGCCCTCGAAGCCTGACGGGCTACCCGTTCCGCCCCGGCCCTTCCCGGCCGGGGCGGTGCGGTGGCCAATCAGCCCACCCCCTGCCCCGCCATCGAGAGGACCGACCATGCCCGCGACCAAGAGCAGGCCCTCCCAGCTCAGCGTGCTGCGCTACGGCGCGTTCGTCTCCCGCACCGCCGAACAGCGCGTCACCTCCTACGCGCCGTCCGTCCGCAAGCTGGTCCACGACCAATTCGGACGCCGCCCGCTGGGCGCGGTCACGATCATCCTGACCAAGCCGCGCCTGCTGCTCTCCCTCGCCAACGAGGCGCAGGGCGAAGCCGCCGGCGTCCCGGAGAACACGTGGAAGTCCGTCGGCGTGCAGCAGAGCATCATCGGCAAGCCCAAGGACTTCCGCGTCGCCACGGTGATCGCCCCCAAGGGCGCGATGTGGATGCTGATCAACGCCCCGAAGATGCGCGACCCCAAGCAGCTCAAGCTGAGCCTGCTGCGCGGCTTCGTCGAGGTCGACCAGCTCATCCGCTCCGGCGCCCGCGAACGCCGTATCGCCTGGGTCCGGCACGAGATGAACGTCAACCCGCTCAGCAAGCGGCAGGCCAACAAGCTCCAGGCGCAGATCCTCGTCGACGGAGCCGAAGCCGAGCGCATCACCGCCGACCTCGCCCGGCGCCTGTGATCTGACGCGCCACCGTGCTGCCCCGGCCCTTCCCGGCCGGGACGGCGCGGTGACCCATCAGCCGCAGTCCCGCAGGAGGCCCCTTGTGATGAACGACCTGCTGAACCTCCCCGACGGCGTCCTCTGCACGCTGGTCGGGCCTCCGGGCAGCGGCAAGTCCACCTTCGCCGCCCGCTACCCCGACAGCTGGCGCGTCTGCCTGGACGTCTACCGGCGCCTGGCCACCGACTCCGAGGCCGACCAGTCCGCGACCCCGGTCGCCGCCGAGATCCAGAACCTGCTCCTGGACGCCCGCCTCTCCCGAGGCTTGAACGCGCTGGTGGACTCAACCAACGTGTTCCGCACGTCAGGGCCGGTCTGCTCGCCCGCGCCCGCTACTGGCAGCGGCCCGCCGTCGCCGTCCTGTTCGACGTCCCGCTGCCGACGGTGGAAGCCCAGAACGCCGGACGCGACCGCGTGGTCCCACTGCACATCGTGCGCGAGCACCACCAGCTGCTGCCCGACGCCGACCAGCTCCACCGCGAGGGCTTCACCGCGGTGCACCCGATCTCCGAACTCCTGGCCACGTCCGGCGCCCTGCGCCTGGGCACCCGCCGCTGACCCCACCCACCTGCACGTCCTGACCGACCTGGAGGAACCCATGGCACGCAGCGCCCGCCCCGTCGTCCACTACATGGCGACCCGGCCCGACGGCACTGTCCCGCCCACCGACAACCACCTCGCCCGCTACTACAGCGGCCTGGGCGAGACCATCCCGACCGTCAACCTCGCCGACCACATCGGCGAGACCATCGACCACCCCAGCCCCGGCCAGAAGTGGTACACCGACAAGCCGTTCAGCTACTTCCACATGTACACCCGGCCCGGCGAGATCCTGGAGCGCATCGAGGACGGCTGGCCGGTCCGGCTCTGGATCGTGGAGCCGCTCGGGGAGACCGGCAACTGGGGCGGCGACTACTACCCGTACTGGCTGATGTCCCAGCAGATCCGCGTCGTCGAGGAGACCGAGGCGTGGCGGGCGTTCGGGCACCGCGGCGCGCAGACCCTGGCCGTCCTCGCCCAACTGCCCGACCTCGCCCGGCAGTGGGCCGAAGAGTGGGCCGCCGACCCCGAAGGCACCCGCCGCACGTACAAGGCGTGGGAGACGCGGGTGGACGACACCCGGGCCCTGACCTCCTGGGCGTACTGCCGGGCGCAGTACTCCCGGCGCGAGGCCGGCCTCCAGGCGGCCAACCAGCTCGCCGGGGACGCCGCCGCGCAGGCCGCGACCGCTGCCGGCGCCGACCCGCACGCCGTCGCCCTGATCCAGCTGCGGGCCCGCTGCCTGGTCGCCGGTCAGCTCATGTTCGACCGGATCCGCAACGGCGAGTACGAGCAGTCGATCCGCGCCCTGCTGCTCGGTGCCGCACTCGACACCCCGGCCCCCGTCCCGGCCTGACGCTGCTGCCCCGCCCCGGCCACCAGGCCGGGGCCCCGACCCGAAACCAGGAGACACCTCTTGAGCACCGACACCACCACCGTCACCACCGACGAGACGATCCGCTACACCGCCGACGTCGTCCTGCTCGCCGCCGGGCACGTCCTGTTGATCGAGCGGGGCTGGGACCCGTTCAAGGGCAGCTGGGCGCTGCCGGGTGGTCATGTGGACAGGGGAGAGACCAGCCTGGCCGCCGGGTCGCGCGAGCTGGAGGAAGAGACCGGCATCAGCGTCCCGGCCGCCGACCTGCGGCAGGTGGGCGCCTACGACGCTCCCGGCCGTGACCCGCGCGGCCGCTACGTCAGCGTCGCCTACACCGCCACCCTGCCCGAGTTGGTCGAGCCGACGGCCGGGGACGACGCCACCGCCGCCCGCTGGTGGCCGCTGGCCGCCCTCCCGGACCTCGCGTTCGACCACGCCCTGATCGTCGCGGAGGCCGTGAAGCGCTGACCCCTCCCGCGCACGCGGCGTTCCTCCGTGCCGCCCCGGCCTTCCCGGCCGGGGCGGTCGCGGTGTTCCGCCACGACCAGCGACAGGAAGGAGAGGGCGTCATGCCGCACTTGGAGTTCTACGAGGTTGACGTCCCGATACACGACACCAGCCGGGCGCAGCACGGTGTGCACGTCTTCACCGGCAAGGCGTCCTCGGTCGACGAGGCCCTGGCCCGCGCCCACCAGGTCTACGACGCGGCGAACGCCGCGCGGCAGGCCGGACTCGAGATCCCCGGCCAGCAGGACGGGGGCTGGGGAGCGCGCGGGGTCCGCGACGGCTGGGAGCTGGACTGGGCGGCGGCGAAGGCCGGCCGCTGGTCCAACCCGGACAGCTGGACCCGCACGAAGCCCTACGAGCTGTAGATACGCCCCGAGGCAGGCGCACCAGGTGTGGAAACCGTCGCCTGCCTCGGGCCACCCATCCCGTACAAGACGAGAGGGAGAGACCAGTATGGCCTCCACCGTGCGCGTACAGGCCCCTTCGGGAAATCGCGCCCTGTTCATCACCACGCTCGCCGTGCCGCTGACCGGCTGGACCGTGCACGCGCTCGCGCTGCACCGGAAGCTGTCCGCCGCCCGCCGCGACCCGCTCACTGGGCTGCTCGGACGCGACGGCTACACGGCCAAGGCCCGGCAGATCACCGACCGGTACGGCCACAGCGCCCTGGTGGTCCTGGTGGACCTGGACCACTTCAAGGCGATCAACGACGGGCCCGGCGGGCACGCCGCTGGCGACCGCGTCCTGGCCGCGACCGCGACCCGGCTCACCGCATGGGCGGGCAGCCGCGGGGCGGTCGGCAGGCTCGGAGGGGACGAGTTCGCCGTCGCGGTCCGGATCGGTCCGGCCCGTCGCGAGCTCCGTCTCGCCCAGCTCACGCAGCTGCTCGCGCAGCCGGTGGAGGTCGAGGGCGGCGTCCTGGTCGACGTCGCCGCGTCGGTCGGCGCGGCCTGTCCCGACGTGCTCGGCACGACGGACCTGTCCGTGCTCCAGCGGGCCGCCGACGCCGCGATGTACGCGGGCAAGCACACCGGCCGCGCGGTCCTCGCCGGACCGCAGCACGCCACGGTGCCCTCCATCAACGGTCGCCGCGCCGGGCGGCCGGGCACCAACTCCCTGGGGCGGGCGGCATGAGCGAGACCCCGACCGTCGACCCGGGCACCTGGATCCGGGGCATCACGATCCGCCAGCCCTGGACGACCTGCATCCTCGCCGGGAAGGACGTGGAGAACCGTCCGGCCCCCTGGTCCTGGCGCGGCCTGGTGCTGCTGCACGCCGGGCAGGCCACCGAGCGCGCCCCGATGCGCGACCCGCTGGTCGCCACCGCCATCCGCGGCCGCGCCCTGCACACCCGGGCCGTCATCGGCGTCGCCCGCCTCACCGACTGCCACCAGGACGCCGCCGGCACCGCCCCGTGCTCGAAGTGGGCGCAGGCCGACGCGTTCCACCTGGTCCTCGCCGACGTCCAGGAGCTCGCGCTGCCCATCCCGTGGTTGCGCGGACAGCTCGGGCCGTGGCGCCCGCCGCAGGACCTCGTGGACCAGGTCCTCCTCCAGCTCCCCCACCTCGCTCCGGAGGGCACCTCATGAGCGGCAACCGCACCGGCGTCGCCAACTCGCCGGCCATCGTCCTCGCCGACGACCGGATCCCCTTCCCCGAGACCGACCAGGTCCTGCGCTGCCGCACGAGCCCGGACCTGTTCGCGATCGAGGACGTCCACAACACCGACAAGGAGCCCCGCGCCCGCGAGAAGGCGCTCGTCCAGGCCAAGCACGCCTGCTCCGGCTGCCCGATCGTCAAGGACTGCCTGAAGTGGGCGCTGGCCAACCCCGGCCTGACCAACACCGGCGTGTGGGCGGCGACCACCAAGCGCGACCGCACGCAGCTGCGCAAGCAGCTCGTGGCCAGGCTCGGTGAGGACTGGGTCGGCGTGGTCGCCGAACAGGACCGGCTCCGCAGGGAGCGGCAGCGCGCGGCGCGCGTCGTGCCGCCGACCGCCCGCGACATCGCCCTCGCCCGGCTGCAGCTGGAGTCCATCCCCACCCGGCCCGCGCCGTACAACCGCTGGAAGCAGCCGATCACCCCCGCACAGGCGGCGTCCAACCTGCGCGTGCTGGCCCTGGTCGCCAGCGGCAAGGCCGCGTGATGTTCACCGACTGGACCGAGGCCCTCGAAGCCGAATCGCTGCCCCTGGACCCGAACCCGGCGCAGCAGCTCGCCGCCGCGGCCCGGGTCACCGCCCGCAGCTCCCGCGACAAGGACGACATGGCGTTGCTCCTGGACGTCCTCGGGCTGCCCACCGACACCGACACCGTCACCGCCCTGCTCCCCCTCATCCCGGAAACCGGAGACGCACCCACCATGACGAACACCCCCGCCGCCCCGGCCCTGTCCGCGCACGAGGCCATGGCGATCTCCATGCACAACAACGGCGACAGCGAGCAGGCCATCCGCGAGGCCACCGGCCTCAGCGAGAGCGAGCTCAGCGACCTCATCGCCGACCGGGTCCTCGGGCTGCCCCGCGCGGCCGCCGACGCCCCGGCCATCGACGTCCCGGTCGTCGCGCTGCCCGTCTCCAACGCGGTCCAGGAGCTGCTCGACTGGGCGGCCGCGCACCCGGCCGCCGGAGTCCGCAGCCGCGCCAACCGCATCACCGCCGACCTCTCCGAGCTGTCCGAGCGCCGCGACAGCGAGGCCGCCCAGCGCGAGGCCGAAGAGAAGGTCGCCAAGGCCAAGGCCGACCTGGAGAAGGCGCAGGAGGAGCTGCGCACCGTGAAGGCCGGCACCCGCACCACCACGGCGGCCGCCGCGCCCACCCCGATCCGGGCGGGCCTGGGCAGCGGCCGCAGCCGGGAGGAGCTCGCCGCCATCAGGACGTGGGCGCGCGCCAACGGCCACCAGGTCGCCGACGCGGGCATGGTGCCCAAGCGGGTTCTGGAGGCGTACGACGCCGCGCACCAGGCGCCGGTCCGGAAAGCCGGCTGACCGTGGCCGACGACGACGCGATAGCCCTGGACGGATTCCTGGACGAGGAGACCGTGCCCGGCGACCTGCACGGGTCGACGGCGCGGTTCCGCCTCACCGTCTCCCCGACGGACGAGCGCGCGGACGAGATGATCCTGCCCTGCAGCGTCACCGACTCTGAGCTTGCGCACGCGGTCATCCACGACCTGGTCCCCGGCGACAAGCTCCGCGTCACCGGCTACCTCCGGCTGCCCCGCACGCCGGACGAGCCGATGTGGCTGGCCGTCAGCACGCTCGCCGTGCTGGAGACCGCGCCGGAGCTGTCCGACCCGGCCGCCGTCGCCACGGCCGTCATCGAGCGGTACGGCCCGTACGTCTGCTGGTTCGACTCCGAGGACTCCGGTGAGGTGCCGGTGTGGACCGAGGCGGGAGTCTGGGTGGGCACCGCCGGCGATCCGGGTGCGCTGGGCGAACTGATCGAGGCGTTCGAGCAGCGCCAGGCCGCCGACGGCGGGTGAGCCCGTGCCCATCCGTCCCGAGAACCTGCACCGCTATCCGCGCGACTGGAACGAGATCAGCGCGCGGATCCGGTTCGAGCGAGCGGGCGGCCGCTGCGAGTGCACGGGCCACTGTGGCCTGACGCACCTGGGCGGCCGCTGCCCCGCCGTCCATGAGGAGATCCACCCGGACACCGGGTCCGTGGTCGGCCTCACCACCGCCCACCTCAACCACACCCCCGAAGACGTGCGAGACGAGAACCTGCTCGCCGCCTGCCAGCTCTGCCACCTGCGGATCGACCACGGACATCACCGGGTCACCCGCTCGATCACCCTCGCCGCCCGCGCGGCCGCCGCCGGACAGCTCGGACTCCTCCCCGAGACCACGCTCGTCCGCACCGAGCCGCCCACCCCGCCGCGCCCCACCCGGGGCCGCGCCCCTGCGGCCACGCTCCACCAGCTGCCCTTCCCGGACCACGACCAGGAGAAGAAGCCCATGGCTCGCATCAGCGTGAAGATCGCCCCGCTCCACCCCGACGGCACCGAGTGCACCCACGCGGTCCGGCCCTCCGGCAAGCCCCGCGACGCCGACTCCGGCTGCGCCGGCCGCCGCAACTACGCCGTGGTGTGCAGCTCCTGCGGCACGGTCGGCGAGCCGCACGGCCTGCGCGTCCTCGCCGAACCGGCGCAGAGCGCGCACCGCGACAGCCACAAGGCCGCCCTCGCCCCGGCCTCCCGCTGACCCCACCCGCTCCGGCCGCCGGGACCACCATGGTCCCGGCGGCCCCGTCGAATGTGAGGGCCGATGCCCACCACCGTCTTCGACCAGTTCACCCGCCGCACCGCCGACGTCACCGCCCAGCTCACCACCCTCGGCATCCCGCTCACCGCGCCGGCCCCGCCGCCCGCCGACCTCAACCCGGCCGACCCGTGGGCCAGCAACTACGCCGTGCCGGTCGACCGCTCCAGCCTCGCCTGGTGCACCGCCGTGACGATGCTCGCCGACCACCACCACACCGGCATCGACCGCCAGGTCCTCGCCGCCGACGCCCTGCTGCGCGAGCTCGGAGTCCGCGGCCTCGCCCAGCTCCACTCCGACCTCCACGCGGGCGCCCGCATCGACTACCGCTTCACCCGCTGCCCGTACTGCTCCGGCATCGGCGAGGACCCCACTCAGCCGACCTGCGGTGAAGTCGGCTGCGCGTCGTGGCTTGAGTTCGCCGGACACGATCACGTGTGCCCGGTCTGCCGCGGCGACGACTTCCAGCCGGAGTGGTTCGCCGAAGAGCAGATGACCGAGCTCGAGGAACTGCTCGCCGACGCCATCGAGGAGCGCGAGGAGCGCGCCTCCCTCCGCTACCGGCTCGGGACGTTGCTGCGGCGCCGGGGGATGCGCTCGTGACGGCCCGCGTCGTCGACGGCAAGCCCTGGACCGGGCGCATGCGTACTGCGGCGCTCCGGCCGGGGCTGGTCCGGCCTGCCGAGTTCTCTACGTGGGCCGGTGCTCGCCGCTATCACGAGCGGCACAGGCGGGACCGTCAGGTGCTGGAGAAGCTGCGGGCCTCGATCCCCAGGGACGGGATCCGGGAGCCGCTCCTGCTGGGCGTCCGCGCCGCCGACCGGCTCGTCTTCGTCTTCGAGGGGCACCACCGGGCCGTCATCGCCCTCGAACTGGGGGTGCGCTCCTTCCCCTTCCGGTGGTTCTGGGACCCGGACGTCCAGGTCGTGGAGCACGAGCCGTTCCCGCATCACGCGCTGGGACCGGACGGGCAGGAGTGGCTGTGCCACCAGGAGGCGCGCTCATGACCGCCCGCTTCCGCAGATGCGGCCACGGCAGCGGACCGATGCACCCCGGCGACCAGAAGGCCGTCGCGGAGTTCACCGCCATGCTCGCCGCCCGCCAGCGGCCGGCCCCGTGGACCGGCCGCGGCGACATCGCCGTACAGATCGGCGAGCGCGGCCTGGAGCGCGGACGCCCGCTCCCCGACCAGCAGCCCGAGACCGACCCGCTCGCCCTGGTCCTCATCCACCCCGACACCGAGACCGCCCTCACCAGCACACTCCACTGCGCCCGGACCCGAATCCACGGCGCCTGGACCGACCCCTACCGGCTCCTTACCCACGCCTTCGCCGGGCGCGTTCTCCCGGTCGGCATCGACCTGAGCGCCTGAGTGCACACGAAGCGGCCCTCGCCTTCCCGGACCTCGGTTCGGGCGGGCGAGGGCCGCTTTTTTGCGTTCCACGGGGAAGAACCGGCCCCCGACGCGAACGCCGCACGGGCGTCCCGCAGTTCTGGACCCTGCTCTCCCTCGTTCGGGTTGTCCCGTGCCACGGCCCCCGCCGCTGCTCCTATCGACACCGCCCGCGGAGGGCTTGGCGCCCTTGAAGCAGCGCTATCGTGCCCGTCATGACCGAACCATTCCCGTCCGAAGAGGACGCCCCGGTGCCTGCCGAGCCCGTGGGTAACCTGCCCATCCCCAACACCCACCCCGACGGCGGCCCGCGCAGCATCGTCTTCGTCAACGAAAAGCCCGGCACCGCGAAGAGCACCTCTGCCGTCCTCACTGCGCTCGCCCTCCACGAGGACGGCCAGGACGTCGTCCTCATCGACGGCGACGTCAACGGCAAGTCCGTCATGGGCTGGCACAACGCGATCGGCGGCTTCCCGTTCCGCGTCTTCCAGATGCCGTCGGTAACCCTGCACCAGGACATCCCGAAGACCTTCGCCGACCCCAAGACCCGCATCGTCATCGACGCCCCGCCGCTGGAGAACCAGCCCGGCATCGCGCGCTCTGCCATGCGGTACGCAGACCTCAGCGTCATCCCCGTCGCTCCGTCGTCTATGGAGACCGAGCGGATGGGCGACATCCGTGACGAGATCAACGACCTGGGCCCGCTGACCCTCAACGGCATCTGCGCCCGAGTCCTGCTCAACCGCTGCATCCCCCAGGCCAAGCGGCACAACAGGCTCTACCGGAACATCCTGGTCTCTGGAGGGTGGAACGTCTTCGATACCGCCATCCCCATGGTCACCGAGTTCCAGGGCGCCTGGGGCAAGACCATCGAAGCCGGAGGCGGCGAGTACGACCAGCTCCTGGTCGAACTCGGCATCCGGCAGACCCGTGACACCACCTACGACGAGCTGGTGTCGTACCTGACCAAGGCGCGGGAGAACAACGCGTGACCGAGAAGGACACTGCTGCGCCTGCTGCGCCCGCCGCGCGGCGCGGTAGCCGCCGACGTCGGCCCGACTACAAGGCTGACGAGGCCGCGGCGAAGAAGGCGGTGGCCACCCACCGCCCCGGCGGCCGTCCCAAGAGCCACCAGAACCCGGTCTTCCTCTCTCCCGAGTACGACCAGGGCTCCCCGGCTGAACGGCTGGCCAAGCTCGAAGCGCTCATCTCCGCGGCGCAGTCGGCAGCTGAGACCAGCCTGATCGTCGCGCACAACGAGTTCGTCATGCAGGCCGGCCCCGCCCTCATCAAGATCAAGGAAGACGATCTGTGGCAGGCGGGCGGGTACACCAGCTTCAAGGACTACTTCGAGAAGAAGTGGAAGTACACCGAGCAGCGGGCGTATCAGCTCATCAGGGCTGTGCCGGTGATAGCGGCCCTCAAGGGTGTTGCCACCGTGAAGATCAACGAGGGGCAGTGCCGCGAGCTCGCGCCGGTCGCCCGCGATCACGACGCCGCCACGGTTCAGAAGATCTGGCGCGCGGCTGAGTCCAAGGGCAAGGTCACCGCGAAGGCGCTGGCCGCCGCACGCGATGAGCTCAACATCAAGGTCGCCGTCGACGACGCTGAGCGGACGGTGCCTCGCAGCAGGAAGGCTCCGGCACCTGCGCCGGTCGACCCTGTCCGGCGGCTCGCCGGGTACGTCGGCCACGTCGAGACCTTCGCCCAGCAGGTACAAGGACTCGCTGACGCGTACGCCGACGCTGCGAAGAAGGACGCCCCAGCAGCTGAGAAGCTGCTCGCGGAAATCCGGGGACACATGGCGGCCGCCGCCGCTGCGTTCCCTCAGCAGCCCCCGAGCGACTAAACAATTGTTCAGTCGCCAACGGCCCCGCATCGAGGAAGGATGCGGGGCCGTCGCGTTGAGGGTACGGCTGGTTGGGGAGCTGTGCGCTCCCTGCTCAGTCCTGGAACTCGGTGCTCTTGACGCCGTAGAACGTGGGCTTCGCGGGGCGGACCTCGGACTGCTCCAGCGTGTCGGCGAGCGGGGCGAACCCCTCGCTGCGTCGGACGACGTTGAGGAACTTGCCCAGCGCGTCCTTGTCCTCCCACAGCTCCTGGGCGGTGCTGATGATCAACGACTTCAGATGATCCGACTCGGTCACGGTCTCGTTCGCTGCCACGCGGTGTCCCCTCCTGGTGTACGGGACGATCAGCCAACCAACTGGTGACCCGCGCCCACAAGACGGCCTTCGGCCAGCGGGCGGTCCAGGATGCTGTGGGTCCCGATCCGGTGCCATATGACGTGGGGGAGCCCGGCGACCTTCTCCCCGCCGTACGACCACGTCGCGCGCCCGTCCGGTGCCCAGGTGAGCTCGTAGACGCCAGGGGCGCGGCGCACGCCCTTGATCCGTAAGCCGGGGCGGAACTGGCGGCCGGTGCGCAGGTCGGGGACGAAGGCGTCCAGGACGACGCGGCGGAAGCGCCGGCGCTGGGCGGGGGTGAGGTGCTGGAGGTCGGCGGTGAAGCGGGGGCAGGTCTCGAAGGTGGGCACGGTGGTCTCCTCCGGGCAGCACGACGAAGCCCCCGGCGGGTGCCGGGGGCTGCTGTAGGCGGTGCTTCCTTGGTGGTGTTCGTTCGGTGGCGCTGGATGGTGCTCGGCGGTGCTGGATGGTGTCGTTCGGGCCGTGGTGTGAGTGCTGCCGGAGAGCGATGACATTTGCGTTCGGCCCGGGGCCGCTTCCCGCCCGGCGGGCACCCGAGAAGAAAGTTCGGCTGCTGCTCCCGCCTGGCGGGACGTACCGCTGATCGGCCTTTTCTTCCAGGTCAGAGCCGTGTGGCGTGGTCTCCATGACAGTGGATATCAAGGTGATCCGGGCAGGTCAGATGTACCGCTACTACCTGCGTCAGACTGTCGTCGGCGACGGCCGGCGCCCGGCCCGCACACCGCTGCGCGTCGCCCAGGAGCAAGCCGGGGTCCCGGTCGGGCGATGGATGGGACGCGGCCTGGCCGTGCTCGGACTGGCGCCGGGTGAGGAGGTCACCGAGGCGCAGCTGCGGAACCTGTTCGGCGAGCGGGGCCGCCACCCGTACGCGGACCGGATCGAGGCCGACCGGCTCGCCGCGGGCGACTCCGCGAAGAAGGCGTTCAAGGCCGGCGCCCTCGGACGCCGGGTCACGGTCACCGGCGTCGACTTCGTGTTCCGGCCGCAGCCGACGATCTACCTCCTGTGGGCTCTGGGGGATGAGGAGACCCGGCGGGTGATCGAGGCCGCGCACGAGCGGGCGATCGAGCGGGTGCTGGAGTGGATCGAGGACGAGGTCGCGGTGATCCGGTACGGCAAGGACGGCATCTACCGGGTGCGGCCGCCGGGCGGTCTGGTCGCCGCGCGCTTCCGCCACTACGAGGCGCGCTCCGGGCGGCCCTTGCTCCACGACCATCTGCTGCTGTCCGTGAAGGGGCAGCGTCTGGACGGGAGGTGGGGGTCGATCCACTCCACGGCCCTGTACGAGAACACCGTGGCCGCGTCCGCGCTCTACAACGAGCTCGTTGCTGCGGAGGTCTGCGAGGCGCTGGGGCTGGCGACCGAGCCGCGGATCGTCACCCCGGGGCGCCGGCCTGTGATGGAGATTGCGGGGGTGCCGCACGAGCTGATCCGCTGGACTGCCCGGCGCAGTGACCAGATCGCCGCCTGCTTGGAAGAGCTGGAGCACGAGTACGTCACCGCCGTCGACGACGACGGTGAGCTGAAGTTCCTGCCTGTGGTCTCCGAGCGGGCCCGCGCCAAGATGAACCAGATCGCCGCCCGCAAGACCCGCCCGCCCAAGCGGAAGACCCAGCCGCTCGCGCAGCTGCGCGTCTGGTGGAAGGTGAGCGCAATCCTCACCTCCAAGGTCGCCGCCGACGTCATCAACTCCCTCCTCGAGCACGCCCGCGCCGCAGCCGTGGCGATCCGGGCCCGGGTCGCCGCCGTGGTCGACGTCGCCCTGGCGGCCGTCGACGTCACCGCGACGGTGTTCGTGATGAACGAGGGCGGGCGCTTCCACCGTCGGCACCTGCTCGCCGAAGCCCGACGTCACCTCGCCCTGGTCCTGCGCGGCCGCCGCCGCGACCCCGGCCTGGACGACCAGATCGTGGCCGCCGCCATCTCCAAGCACTGCCTGGACATCAGCGAGCCGAAGACCACGATCGGTCTGCTGGCGGACTACCGCCTCTACACCGCCCGGTGGGACATGGCCGACCTCCCCGCCCGGCCCCGCCCACCCACTCCCGCGCCCGACCTGGACCGGCAGCCCCCGGCCGATCCCGGCGAGCCGGCTGCGCTCCGGCCGCCGGGCCAGGACGCGGGAGAGTGGGAGATACCCCGCATCCCGCTCCAGTACGACCGTGCCGTCCTCGCCGGTGCGGTGGTCCGGGAGAAGCTGCGCGCCACCACGACCGCCGCCGTGCGGGGCCGGGCGTACGACGTCGTCGCCCACCAGCAGGCGGCGATGCCCGAGCAGCTGCTCGCGCCCCCGGCCGCCGAAGCCGAGCACGACGACCAGGAGCCGGAGCCGGGCCGCCAGGAGGCGATCGACATGACGTCCGTGCGGGCCCTGCGGGAGTCCCGTACGGACGTGGAAGCCCTCGATCTCACAGCCGACCGACTGCGCCGCCTCCAGGAGGTGGCCGCCAAGATGGCCGAAGACTCCCGCGTCCGCGCGGACCGCCACACCGCACAGGCCGACGCCGACGTAGTGCGCCCGGTGCGCCCGGACGACCAGCAGGCGCACCGCCCGCAGGAGCCCGGACCGCACCGCGGCCGCGAGGCTGGCCACTGAGTGGACCCGGTGGTGCGCACCCGGTGCGGTGCACCCCACTCCACCGAGTGGAGGCCACCGCACCGCAGTGGAGACCACCGTGCGCGGCATCCGTTCCACCGGGTGGAGCCCACTCGGTGGAGCGGACGCCATCGGGCGGGAGTGGACAACATCGCCGGGGACGATGCCGTGCATCCACCCGGTGCGCGCCTGCCGCATTTCCCCTTGACCTCGGCCCGTGTCAAGGGGAAACGCGCCGCCCCCAGATGCTCCACTCCACCGCACCGACCCCACCCGGTGCGCACCGCCCACCGAGTGGATGCGCACCGGATGGACGGTGGTGCGCATCGTGGTGCGCACCGGATGGACCCGGGTGCACCACCGCACCGCGCCGGTGCACCGCACCACCGCACCGGTGCGCACCCAGCTGGTGCGGTGGTGCGGTTACCGGTGCGCGCCGGGTGCGGAGAGCACCGCGTGAGCCACCCCCAGGTGCGCGTCGCGCGACGCCTCCAAGGTGTCGGCGAAGTCCTCGTGGTCGGGGTCAGGGACGACGCTCACCATGAACCGGATGATGCTGCGGGCGATGCCCGGCACCGCCGTGGTGGGAGAGTCCCGCGCCCAGTCGCGCAGCGTGGACAGCAGTACGCACCCGACCTCGTCCAGGGCGAAGGAGTCGGCGCACAGGTCGGTCTCTGCGTCCACGGCCGTGACGGGCCAGACGATGTCCTCTGCGAGCCGCAGCAGGATGAACGCCAGCTCCGGGTCGGCTTCTGCCCGCCCGGCGACGGCACCGCCGCCACCCATCTGGAGCGCCAGGAGGTAGTCGAAGCCCCGTTCCACCTGGTCGGGCGTCAGCGGAGTACGGGACGGGATCAGGTACGGCATCAAGCTCTCCTCACGATGGCCGCCGCGCGACTCGCGGCGTGCTCATCGCATGGTTGGCGTGCGGGCCTGTGGACAGAGGCCAGAGATTTCTCCCTGCTGCAAGAGAACGGGACGAACTGGGGCTGCAAGGGCCAAACCGGGCCCCCTTGTCCAGCATGGTCGGCCCGACTACGCACCCGGCCCTGACCCCTTGTCCACCTCTGCTACCGCCCGACCGCCGCCGCGTTTCTCCTTGACCAGGCTCGCTACCGGCCACGGTTAGACCGCGGACAAGGGGGTCCCCTGCACGCTGCTCCTTCGCGACGACTGCCCTGGCCGGGGCAGCGAAGGAGACGAGACGATGGCGAACACCCACCCGAGGGCCGGGCACCGGCTCCGCTCGGGCCGATCACACCGGAAGGCTGGCCCGTGGCGGGCAAGCCCAAGGGGACTCCCTGGGTGCCCCCTTCGAAGGGCACTCGGGAACCCCCTTTGGTGCCCGGCACCCGGGGTCGGGGGAAAACCCCTTGTCAGGGCCGTAATCCGCGCGAAAACTGCGTCGTCACAACCCTCTTCTCTCCTCCTGATGTCCGTAGTGGAGGAGATCATCGGGTTCCGGGGGGCCCGGACGCCCTCCCAGGCCAGGCGCGGCCAGCAGCGGCGCCGGTCGGCCGGCGACCGGTCGCGAGCAACGAGGGAGCAGAGCTGATGGCGGGGAAGAGGAAGACCAACCCGGCGGGGTCGACGAACAGCTACCGCGGCGACGTGCTGCGCGTGCTCGGAGCGCTGAAGGTCGCGACGGCTGATCAGATCCAGCGGATCGGTGCTCCGCACCTGACGTTCCGGCACGCCGACAAGGAGACCCCGTCGAAGCAGAAGCAGGCCCGCACCGCCTCGCACACCGGCGCGCTCTCCGACATGCGCAAGCACGGCCTGTCCGAGAACGGCGGCTCCACCGAGACGGGCGACGCCCTGCGGAACCTGACCACCAAGGGCCTGGAAGCCGCCTCCCACGAGCTGCGGCGCCCGGCGACGGAGATGGGCTCCACCGCGCGCGGCGCGGGCTCCAGCGGCGCCTCCCACCCGATGGCCGTCAACGAGACGGTGATCGCGATGCTGCGCCCGAAGCCGAACCTGGCCAAGCTCGCCGACGACCCGCCGCACGTTCAGGCAGCCGCCCAGGCCGCCGTCGACGGACCCGACGGGATCGGCACCATCGCCTCGTACTGGACCGAGGTCCCGCTGCCCGCGACCGGTACGTGGAACGCGCCCGGCAAGGGCGGCGCCCAGGCCGATCTGGTTCTCACCGCACCGCAGGACGGGGTGCCGCTGCTGTTCATCGAGGTCGACAACTGCCATGAGACCGCGGAGGAGCTCGCCGCCAAGCTGGAGAAGTACGCCCGGTTCTTCAAGCGGAAGGTGAAGGACACCGACGGCAAGGAGCGCCCGATGTGGCGCACCCGCTGGACGGCGCCGGACGCCATCTCCGGCGACAAGACGCACCCGCCCGTCCTGCTGGTGTTCAACCGGGTCGGCGAGCGCAACCCCAACCGCACGGTCCCGCGCCTGATGGAACTCACCCGGCACCTGTGGGAGGGCGAGCGGCAGAAGGCCGGCCACCATCGCTATGACGGGCGGATCCCGATCATCGCGACCGGCCTGAAGAACCTGAGCCAGCACGGCCCGACGGGCGCGGTCTTCCTCCGCTTCGGCCGCGACCACATGGAGCCCCTGCGGGAGGCGATCGGCAACCCCCGCCGCGAGGCCGCCGACACCCGAGCCCGGGAAGAGACCGCGCGTGCTCAGCGGGAGTACCAGGCGAAGGTGCAGCGCGCGGCGCAGGAGCAGGCGGCGAAGAAGGCAGCCGAGCGTGAGGCGCGTCGTCCCGTGTGCGCCGACTGCGGGGCGAAGTTCACCGACGAACGCTGGGAGGCGGCACAGGCGACGGACTGGGGCACCCCGAAGGACTCCCACCCGCACCTGTGCGACGCCTGCAAGCAGAAGGCCGGCGCCGTCGTCAGCCCAGCGGCTGAC
The DNA here is from genome assembly GCF_045161545.1 of Streptomyces sp. NBC_00637. Taxonomy (NCBI): domain Bacteria; kingdom Bacillati; phylum Actinomycetota; class Actinomycetes; order Kitasatosporales; family Streptomycetaceae; genus Streptomyces; species Streptomyces sp. NBC_00637. The sequence goes on from NZ_CP109049.1 coordinate 48,678, forward strand.
ACGCGAGAGCGCCAGGAGCCGGTGCGCAGCGAGGCAGGACGGGACGACTTCTGGCCCGACCCCCAGCGCCCCGTCTGCACCGAATGCGGTGCGGCGTTCACCGACGAACGATGGAAGGCGACCAAGCCCGTCGGCTGGACCCGGTCCCCGGCGAAACGCCCGTCTCTGTGCGGGGACTGCGACCAGCGGTACGAGGCCGACTTGGACCTGACCTGGGGTGTGAGTCCCCGGCAGGAGGAGCAGGACCAGGAGCAGGACCAGGCCGTGCCCAAGCAGAAGGGCACCGGCTGGTTCTCCCGGCTGCGCGGCTGAAGCGGGCAAGCCCAAGGCGACCCTGGGCAAGCCCGCACGGTCGGTGTTGGGCAAGCCCAAGGCGACCCTGGGCAAGCCCGCAGTCGGCGGGCGGCTGAGGCGCTGACCGACGACAGCGGGGCCGGCCAGGATCACCCTGCCCGGCCCCGCTGCTGGTTCCCGGCTGCTCACCGGCTGAGGCGGATCCGCGGCCCCCACACGAACTCGAGGTCGTCCAGGAAGACCGTCTCCAGCTCCTTCTCCCACTGGCCACGCAGGAGGAACGGGGCGCTCTCCATCCGCTCCACGATGACCAGGGTCTCCGGCTGTCCGATCAGCGCGTACCGGCCGTGCGAGGCGGGCTTGCTGCCCGGCCCGTGTGTGCGCAGCATCTCCTCCAGGCGGCCGCGGTGCTGCTCCACGAACGCCTCCAGGCGCTCGATGTACCCCTCGCGTTCCTCGGGGCGCACTGCGCTCAGAGCGGCGTCCAGGAAGTCACTGCCGTCCGGCCAGTGCCGCTCACCCGGCGCGGCCACGGCCCACGGGAAGCGCTCTGCGGCCGCCAGGACGTCCTTCGCGTCCAGCGCCGGGGCTGCCGGGCCCGGCTCCGGCTCCGGCTCGGGAGCCTCCTGCGGGGCGGGGGAGGCGGGCTGCTGAAGGTGGGCGACCAGCATGGCGCTGGAGGCGGCGCGCCCTCGCCCGGCGGTGGCGGTGGTGTCGGCGATGCGCAGCAGGTAGCTGGCGACGTCGCGGACACCGGCGAACCAGCCGTCCTCGAACCGCGGCTCGGACCCGTGCGGGGGACTGCTTTCGGAGATCCAGGTGTGGGCGCCGGCTACCGCCCCGGCCTCCAGCTTGGCCACGATGTCGTCGGCCTGCTCGTGCCCGATGCCGACGGCGGCCAGGGCCTGGAAGACCGTGAACCGGGCGTCGGTGGCCTCGTGCTGGTGGTGGCTGATGCGGGCCAGCTCCTGGCCGTACGCGTCGGCGTCGTGCTGCTCGGTGCTCACGCGGTGCCTCCCTTGTCGTGGTGGGTGCGGTGGGCGACCCAGTCCGGATCGCGTACGGGCGTCGGTGCTCGGGTCTCGGTGGCCGGGGCGCGCATGATGCGCCAGCTGGTGCGCGGCGCGGTGACGGCGTGGACCAGGACGACGACGGCCTGGCGGGCGGCGCCGCCCCGGACCCACGTCCCGGTGAAGCGGACCTGATCGGCCGCCCAGTCGCCCAGCCGCTGCCACGGGCGCAGCCGCCCGAGCAGGTAGCCGGCGGCGAGCGCGGCGGCCGCGGTGACGAGGACGCCCACCATCAGGACCACCGCATCCCGATCGCGGACAGCTGCTCCATCCGCTCCGGCGTCAGGGTCGCCGCCCGGCTGCGCTGGTTCCCGATCCAGGCGCCCAGCTTGTGTTCCCGCTCCTCCTGGTCCTCGCCGACGATCCGCTCGACGTGCTTTCTGGGGACCTGAAGGTGCCCCTCACGCTCGTAGAACTGGCGGGCGGCCTCGTAGTTCAGCGCCCACTTGTCGGCCTGCGTACGGCGCTTGGGCTTCTCGTCCTCGCTGGCGGGTGTGATCCCGAGAACCTGCTCGCACATCCACTGCTGCACGGCCGTGAGCTCGTCCCAGCCGAGCCGGACCGACTGCACCCACCGTCCGAGATCCTCGCCCTGGCGCACGACGTCGCCCACTTCGGTGGGCAGCGCCTCGCCCGCGTCCAGGTGCATCCGGACCAGGTGGAAGGCCCGCTGCCACGTCACCGGCCAGCTCGGGCACCAGGACGCGTCGATCTCCTCCAGCTGCTCACGCCGCTCGTCCGACAGCGCCCCGGCCGACGACTCCACCGGCAGCCCCTCGGCACGCCGCTGCTCGTTCTCGGCAGCCTTGCGGGCGGCGGCCCGCGCGTTCTTCAGGAAGATGCCCACCTTCGCGCCCTGGAAGGTGGCGTCCAGCGGGGCCAGGAGGTGCCCGTGTTCGGCCGCCCACCCGCGCGCGGCGGACAGGCCCTCCTCCCACGCGACGTCGAAGTGGCTCCAGATCATGCCGAGCTTCTCCAGCTGCGCGACGCGGTCCTCGTCCATGTCGCCGCGGGCGTAGAACCGGCGTGCGTCGGCGGTCCACTGCCCGAGCGGGAAGTTGGCGAGTGAGGCCGGCCACCCGGTGGCTTCCGCCTCCTGGTCGACGGCGGGCACGCGGAACGTGAACGGCACGCGGAGGTCGCCGTGCTCGCGGGCGTAGATGACGGCGGCCTCCACGCCGCGCCGCCAGTGTTCGTGCTCGGGGTTGAGGACCCGCAGGTTGATGAACGCTGCGAGGGCGGCCGGGTCGCGGGGCGTGGAGAACTTCAGCAGGGCCTTGGCGGGGGCGCTGACGCCTCCGGAGCCCTCGCCGCTCCCGCCCGTGCTCTTCCCGCTGTTGTCCTTGCTGACGGGCTTGTAGCGGCTCGGGGCCTGCTGCTCCGCGAGGCTCTCCACGATCCGCGCGTCGTGCGCCCGCAGCGCCTCCAGCAGCTTGGCCAGCCCGCCGAAGGCACGGCTCGTGAGCATGTTGTCCGCCGTCTCGCCCGGCCCGAGCAGCACCGGCCCCACGAGCGAGGCCACCTTGCCCTCGCCCGGCTGCATCCGCAGCGCCCGGCCCACGGCCTGGACCAGGTCCGGCATCGACCCGCGCACGTCCGCCCAGTACACGGAGTCGCAGTTCTTGGTGTCGACGCCCTCGCCCAACACCTTCACCGAGCACAGGAAGCACTTCTCCACCACGGTGCCGTCCGTGGCGATCCCGGCCGCGAACTCGCCCAGCAGGCGACGGCGGTGGAGCGGCTTGTGGTCGCCGCACAGCCAGTCCGCCCAGATCGTCTTGGGGTACAGCTCGGGGTCGCTGGCGTGCAGTTGGGCAGCGACGTCAGGGAGGCCGGCCGCGAAGGCTTCGGCTTCCCTGACGACGTGGTGGAAGACGAGCGTGCGCCGGAAGTTCTCCTCCGCGGACGCCTTCACCAGGGCGGTCTGGAGCGCGGCGAGCCGGGCCCCGCGGACCTCTGCCGAGCGGCTTTCGGCGCCCAGGAGCTGCGCGGCCTGGAGCGCGGTGTCGGTGACGTCCACGCAGACGACCTGGTAGGGGGCACAGATTCCCCTGTCGATGGCGTCCGAGAGGGTCAGGGTGAAGCAGCGGCTGCCGAAGGGGCCCTCGGGGTCGTCTTCCATGCTCGCGACCAGCTCGCCGGGGGCGCCGGCCTCGTCCTCGTCCCCGAGCTGCCACAGCCGGGGCGTGGCCGTCATGTAGAGGCGGCGCAGGGAGGGGATCTTCTGGTTGTCGTGGACGACCGCCCACGGCTTCCCGATCCGGCCCGAAACCCTGTGGGCTTCGTCCACGACGATCAGGTCCCAAGCCGAAAGGCCGGCGGCGTGCGCCCGCTCCAGCGTGCCCAGACCGAGCGAGGCGTACGTGGCGTACACGGTCACCTTGTCCAGGCCCCGCGTCCACTCCACCAGCTCGTCCACGTCCGTGGTGTTGGGGAAGGACACCTCCTCACCCCGCAGCGAGGACACCCCGATCATCGGCCCCCGGCGGCCGCCCTCGCGCCACGCGGTCTCGGTCTGAGCGAGCAGGTCCAGCGAGGGCACGAGCACCAGCACACGGCCCGCGTGGAGCTCCTCCGCGCTGCGGACCGCCACGCGGGTCTTCCCGGACCCGGTCGCCATGATCACCTGCGTTCGAAGCCCCCGTTCGGGCACAAGCGATCTTGCAGGCAATTCGAGGGCGCGCACGACCGCGTCAATGGCTTCTCGCTGGGCTGCCTCGCGCTGGTCAACGCGGTCTGTGCTCGACATATCGCCTGCCTTCTGCTGGGATGCCGTCCGGTCGATTCGAGCGGCGGGAAACGGGAAACCTGCACGTAGGGGAGCCACAAGGGCTACGGTTGGACTGACGCGATCGGCTGGTTGCTTTGCCTCACCGGAGCACCAGCAAGGCCGTGGGATGGATCTCGATAACCCTTCGGAGCGGTCCGGGGTGGTGTGCTCTGAGTCCATAGCTTATCTCGGCTCTAAAAATGAAGCACATAGAATCGCAAGATTCCCTCTAACGTGGCCGAAAGCTGCTAGTCTTGCCTTATCGCAAGCCAATCCAGCGCCTTGACGCCCCCTCAGTCCGCTCCTTTTCTGCGGGTGGTCGGCCCCCGCGATCCGTCACCCGCCCGACTACCTGTCACCTCCCCTTCCTCTTGCTGCTGCTCGGGCCGCAGGCCCGTGGGTGGGCCGCGCGGAGCGTGGCACGCCTGGCCCGCACGGGAGAGCGGGGCGCGCCTGGTGTGGCTGGAGCGCAGCGGAGGCCACGGGTCGGCCGGAGGCCGGCCCCGGCCCGCAACGCGGGCCGGATGCCCTGCGGTTGACGGTGGGCGCGGAGCGCGTGCCGCCCGGCGGTGAGCGGAGCGAGCCGCATCCGCTCACGCGGAGCGGGAGCGGCCGGGGAGCGCAGCGACCCGGCTCGCTGTGACGGGCGCAGCCC